>CAUBJF010000020.1 GCA_958436175.1 uncultured Muribaculaceae bacterium | reverse complement strand
TAGAGCATCTGACTACGGATCAGAAGGTTACAGGTTTGAATCCTGTAGGAGTCACAAAAGGCGGACTTTTCGCGAGGAAAGTCCGCCTTTTGTGTGCTATCATATCTTCTCTTAGTATTTGTACCAGTTAATATGGCTTGCCATATTTCTCTGCTCTGTAGCGCTTACTCCACTGCCAATTTAACTGTTACCGGGTAGTGGTCGGAGGCTTTGATGTTGCCGCGGCTGATGGCAAGGGGGACTATGTCACCCTTGTAGAGGACATGGTCTATGCCGAAGTAGAGGCGGGAGGCATTGTAGGTGATTATCGGGCCGAATCCTAATTCGGGATAGACTTCGCGGAGACCGGCATCTTCGAGAGTGCGTATAGCGTAGCTGGTCGATACATCGTTGAAGTCCCCGCATACAATCACATTCGGTCCTCCGTAGTGTCGTATGAAGCGCAAAAGAGCTTGTGCCTGGCGGGCACGTTCGACGTTGGCGAATCGAAGCTTGTCGAACAACTGGGTCTTGACATCGCGGATAGGCTGTTCCTTGAGGGTGGTTATCTCGCGGTAGATGCGGCGGTCGTCCTGGGTGAGCATGAACGACTGGAGATGTACGTTGAAAACCGTAACAGTTTTCCCTCCGGGCAGCCCTACGCGAAAGGCGTTGACATCAGCGTCGTTGAATTCCTCGCGTGTCGTCACGATATGGATAGGTGTAATCGGGTATTTCGAGAATACGGTCTGCGAGGAGCCTCCCATGACTATTTCCTTGTATTTGGCATGTAGCTTCTCCATCTGTTTTGCCGTGATTTTGTTCCCTTTGCTGATCGCGAGATTGCCGCTTTCCTGAAGACATACGATGTCAGCATCCGAGGCGAGGATATAGTCGATGACGGCATTCTCCTCGGTTTCAACCCCCTCGCGCTGGTCGTGGAACCCAAGCACATTGTAGGTCATCAGCGTCAGTTCGGTACCCCCCTCAGGAGCTTTACGCTCGCCGATATGGACGTTGAGGGGACAGACGTCGAGACATGGGCCGGCGCATGCGAGATACCCTATGGCTATGGCAACCACGCCACGCCAGTGCCATCCGAGCTGTACTATCATCAGCAGCAGACATATAGCCATGCATGGTTCAAGGCACAAGGGCAGTATCCCCCATGTACCTCCGTTCTTTAGCGGCGACACGTTCCCTGCATATGCCGATACAAGCATGGCCAGTATAGCCAAGATGCTCAGGAACATAAATAAGCCTCGCAGGAGGCGCATGAATGGCGAGCGTTTCTTTTTGGAGTCCTGTTTCATCCTATTTCAGAAGAACCAGCGGTTGTTGAACACGCCCTTGCGTTTCCAGTAGAGCAGCAGCAGGAATCCGAGGACCATGCCGCCGACATGGGCGAAGTGGGCAACGCCGTCGGCCGAGCCGCCGATACCGTAGAACAGCTCGAGAACGAAGTAGCCGATGATGAGGTATTTGGCCTTGATGGGTATTGGGATGAAGAAGATATAGATAGGCACGTTGGGGAAGAGGAACCCGAAGGCGAGCAGGACACCGTATATCGCTCCCGAGGCGCCTACCATAGGTGTATTGACGAAAGCGTTGAGCTTGGAAGCGTCAGGGTCGGTGAAGTTGTAGCCTTCGCGGATTAGGTGCCAGCCGCGTGTGATTATCTCGTTGACCTCGGCACCGTTGAAGAGACCTTCAAGGTTATGGATATAGATGGCGAAAACCCCGAGCTGTATCAGGGCGGCTCCGATACCGCAGGTGATATAGTAGAACAAGAATCGGCCCGAGCCCATGGCCCTTTCTATCGTCATGCCGAACATCACCAGGGCGAACATGTTGAAGAACAGGTGCATGAAGCTGCCGTGGACGAACATGTAGGTGAATAGCTGGTAGGGCTGGAATCCCGGCGAGCTGAAATAGTAGAGCGCCAGCAGTTTGGTGAAGCTATGGTCGATGGCCGGTACGAGCGCCATGGCGAGCCATACAAGAACATTGATTATGAGCAGGTTCTTGACCACCGGAGGCATCGAGGCGAAGAAATTGGATCTATTGGGAAACATATGTTTTCAGTTGTATCTGTTTGGGCTTTAAGTCCTTGCCTGAATAAGGCCTTTTTTTATGTCTGCAAAGGTACCGAAAATATGCGAGATTATATCTAATTTTGCAGCAGGAATAAAATCACATTTCTTATTTATAACAATTTAAACCACCTATGATGCACAGATTGAAAAGATTTTTGTGTCTTTCCGCGACTCTGCTGTTAGGCTCGGCCGTGTGTGCCGCCGAAGATTCGCGCATAGAGATAGACCTTGGCAGCCGTGGTGCTGATGTTCCTTCGTCGCTCTACGGCGTGTTCTTCGAAGAGATTTCAGGCTCCGGCGACGGCGGCCTCTATGCCGAGATGGTACGCAACCGTGGCTTCGAAGAAGGCCGTATGCCTTCGGGCTGTACACTCGACGAGCAGGGTTTCGCCGCCGCTCCGCACAAGCATTGCTATTCCAACGACTCTATCAACCGCTTCCGTGTACGCTGGAGCCCCGACAAGGCCATGACCGGCTGGCGAACGCAATATGCCGATGGTTCGCAGGCACGCTCCCGTGTTACCGACGAGTATCCTCTCAACGCTGCCACCCCGAACGCTCTCCGCATCGACCTCGACTCCGCCTTCCGCGATGTCAGCGCTGTAAATACCGGCTACTGGGGCATGTCGGTGGCTAAAGACAAGAAATACAAGCTCGAGTTCTATGTCCGTTCCGAGAAGACACCACGTTGCCGTGCGGCTATCATTGACCGCGAAGGCCGAAGGATAGCCTCCGAAAATTACCGTCTTGTCTCAGACGGTAATTGGAACCACTATACCGCCACCCTCGTGCCGTCCGAAAGTGCCGACGGCTGCACCCTCGACATCTCCTTCCCCACCCAGGGTACCGTGTGGCTCGACTACGTGTCCCTCTTCCCCGAAGATACATATAAGGGTCGACCCAACGGCCTTCGCAAAGACGTTGCCGAGACTATCGAAGGCCTGCATCCTGCCTTTGTGCGCTGGCCCGGCGGCTGTATCGTCGAAGGCCTGACCCTCGACAACCGCGTCAAGTGGAAGGAGACGATAGGTAAGCCCGTCGAACGCCCCGGCGAGTACGACCTGTGGGGCTATCGAAGCACCTACGGCTTCGGCTACCATGAATTCCTCCAGTTCTGCGAGGATATCGGGGCCGACGGTATGTTCGTTTGCAATGCCGGTATGTCCTGCCTCTTCCGCAACGGCGACTATGTACAGGGTGAAGAGCTCGAACCCCTCATCCAGGAGGCTCTCGACGCTATAGAATACGCTGTCGGCGATGCCGAGACCACGAAGTGGGGTGCCGAACGTGCCCGCAACGGCCATCCCGAACCCTTCCCCCTCCGCTATGTAGAGGTCGGCAACGAGAACGTTTTCTGGCGCTATGCCGAGAACTACAACCGCTTCCACAAGGCCATCAAGGCCCGCTATCCGCAGATAGAGCTCGTCACGGCCCTCATGTTCAGCAAAGACCTCGAACGCCTCGACGATATCGACATCATCGACCCTCACTACTACGAGACTGCCGACTGGTTCTACAACAACGCCGATGTCTACGACAAGCTGCCTTCGCGCCTCCCCTATAAGATTTACATCGGCGAGTATGCCGCTACCGGCCGTTCGAACCTCTATTCCTCGCTTGCCGAGGCTGCCTTCCTCACGGGCGTGGAGCGTAATGCCGACAAGGTGCAGCTCGTTTCCTACGCGCCACTCCTCCAGCATTCACATTATGGCCGCGGTCATCTCATCGTGTTCGACAATAAGCAGACCTACGGTCGCACCAACTACCATATCGTCAAGCTCTTCAACGACAACCGTCCCGACTACAACGTGCGTACACGCATCCGTGGCGAGCGGACTGCCGTGCCTTTCTCGCCGAAAGGCTCCATCGGCCTTGCAACGCAGAACAGCGCCGCCGATTTCAAGGACATCAAGGTAGTGTCGGGCGGAAAGACCGTCTACTCCTCCGATTTCAGCGACCTCGACAGCCGCTGGTCCAAAATCAAGGGCGAATGGAAGGTCGAGGACGGTATGCTCCGGCAGCCCAAGGTCTCGGATGCCGTCCTGCGCCTCGACAATCTCGATCTTGGCGACTGCACAATCACCCTGAAAGCCCGTAAGACCAACGGCGGCGAAGGTTTCCGCGTCATCTTCGGCATGACCGACCGCGACCGCTATTTCATGGCCGATATGGGCAGCCACAGCAACGAATCCGTCCTTTTCCGCGAGGTATGTCCCGAAAAAGGCTCTGTTTCGCTCTTCGACTACCGCAATCAGATGCCGATATTGAAGGACAAGTGGTACGACGTACGCATCGACATCCGTGGCAACAAATGGAAGTGCTATCTCGACGGCAAACTTGCCTACGAATACGACTATAACGTTGTCAACAAGCATTATGCCGTCGCCGGTATCGACAAGGACAGCAATGATCTCATTGTCAAGATGGTAAATGCTCGCAACGAGCCTTGGGAGACATCCCTTGACCTCAAGGGCGGACATCCCGTGTTCGGTCGTGCCGTGCGCTATGAGATATCCTCGCCGGATATAAATGCCGAGAATTCCTTCGACGAGCCCGAAAAAATCGTGGCACGTGAATCGACAGTGAACATCGGCAGCCGCAAGTCACCGATTGTCTGCGCCCCAAATTCTGTGACAGTGCTCCGTGTGCCCCTGGCGAAGGAATAAGTTATTACCAGGGAGACCTACAGGTACATAGACAAATAACAAGGCCGTGCGGACAGTGTGGAGTCTGCACGGCCTTGATGTCTTTTTGGGTCTATTCGTACAAAAGCTTCTTGCGTATCTTGCAGAACCACGAAGGTGTGATTCTAAGGTACGAAGCCATCCTGTTCGCAGGAATGGCATCGACGATATCCGGCCTTATTTTCAAGATATTGCGGTAGCGTTCCTCTGCAGAACCGTTCAGTACGGAAGCTTTGAGTTCGGTGGTGTATATCTGGCCCATGGCGATATTGAACATCCAGCGTGCCAACTCATGCGACTCTTTCATCAGGGCATCGAATCCATGTTTGCTGATACGCAGAAGAGTTGAAGGCTTTTTGCATGATTCGAACTGCATCAGTGCCGGTTTGCCGTCATAGAAAGACTGGGGGGAGCAGATGAAAGTGCCGGGAAAGCCCATACCGACAGTTATATCGTTGCCGCCTTCGATGTATACCATAAGGATGATGCCCTCTTTGACTATATAGAGGTTGGAGTCCGTCTCGTCATATGAGATGAGACGTTCGCATGGCTTAAGTTTCACCTCGTCCATACGCGACAGGAGGAGGTCGACAAGTTCAGCCGACGGGTTGAAATTGCCCTCGTTCATGAGGATGGTTTTAAACTCTTGAGAAATTTCAGCCATGGAAAAATAGTACTGCTACAATGTTTTTTAGGATGATAACATATAACTTTGCCCTAAAGTTACACAAAACTTTCGATTATATGGTCTATCTAATTATTTTTTTGTGTGACAGATAGTGGAACATCACGCTATTCCGGAGTTATATGTCTAATAGAAAATCAGATATCTGACTATTTATATATCCTAAACCATTACATTTCATCATGGTAAACAAGTACTCTTTGAAAAAACTAATGATGACGGCTACACTGTTCGCCGCCTCAGCAGGGTTTGCCGAGGCCAGGGACTACAATACCCTTGTGGTCAACCTTACCGACGGCAGCCATGTCGATGTCCTTATCACAGGCGACCTTCAGGTCTCCTTCAATCTCTACGAACTCGTTGCCGTCAGCGACAAGGTCGATGTAAAGATACCGCGCGACAAAATCTCCCATTTCACCCATGTATACGACGAAGAGGCTTCAGTAGGAGATCTCGATGTTGTTGGCGAAGCTCCTGTGCAGAACGGCAATGTCCTATCCTTCAAGCATCTTCCCGAAGGAAGCTCGGTCCGTGTATTTAACGTGGCCGGTGTCCTGATGATGGATGAGAAAGCCTCCGGAGAGTACGATCTGTCGCTCGACGGATTTGCTGCCGGAACATATATCGTGAATGTCAACACTATGTCCTACAAAATCCACATCCGTTAAGCACTATGAAAAAATTTATTGCAAGCTGCCTTGTCGCTGCCGCAGGATGCGGACTTTTCCTCTATGCATCCGACCATCTGTCGCTCTATCAGGGCGGAGAACTTGTCAAGATGTTCAAGGTTGAGGAAATCGACAAAATAACATATGCCAAGGACCAGGAGACATCGCCCGATTTCTCTACTATGAAGCTGAGTTTCAAGGACGATACATCGACAGAAATCACTATTCGCGATATCGATGCTCTTGTCTACGACCAGTCCAGAGGTACCAGCAACGTCGGACTCGTCATCATACCCCACTATGAGAGTGCCCAGCTCGATATCTACCCCGAATTCGAAGATACATATTATCGTATCTCCGGCATTCCTGTTGCCGAGCTCGAGGCTTACGGTTTTGATGAGAGCATATGGGCCGAACTCCTGATGGACAATGATATAGCCTATATACACTCTGTGGCCGACTACTATGGGCAGCCACTGTCCTATTTCTCGCCCGACGACATATTTGAGAAGGGCACACAGCTGCGCGACTGGTTCCCGAGTACGATGATTACTCCCGGCACACCTATCGCCCTCGTCCTCTATACCTGCAAGCTCGAAGGCGATGAGGTTGTTCCGACATGCGACCCCGTACTGTACCGGTTCACAACAAAAGAACTTGTGATAGAGGATATCGACTACAATATCACCGCCGATCTCAAGTCCAATCGCATCACTGTCAAGGCCGACGCACCCGAAGGGTACGAAGAACATCCCTCGCATGTTACTCTCTTCCCCGACTGGAAAGTCGAGCAGAGCGGTCTCGACGAGCTTGTGGCTCTCGCTGCGGCAGATCTTGAAAACCTCGTCTACAATTCCTACGGGGAATCCAAGACATGGGACGAAGTGACATTCAAGGGTCATGGCGAAAATACTTTCACCAACCTCTGCGAAGGCGATGTGTACTACGGCGTTGCTTTCGGCTGCGACTATGGTATTGTCGACTCAAATCCTAAATATGCAGTATTCACAGTTCCGGAACCCGAAGTTACCGACGACTGCACATTCGATGTCGTCGCTACCCAGAAAACTCCCGCAGTTTTCGAGCTGAATATCAAGCCATCGAATCCTGATACCCGATATGCCGCGATGCTCGTCAACAAAGCCGACGTGACCGAGACAAATACCATATCAAAGATTATCGGCAAGCATATCCAGTACCTCAACAACACCAACACTATCAAGTGGGATGAGACCGACCTCCTCTATAACGGCGATGTAACCATCAACACCTACGACAATACCCTCAACGCCAAGTACCTCAACATCGGCGAGGAATACTACGTACTTATCTTCGGTCTCGACGAATTGCAGACCCGAACCACCGCTGTCAAGGCTGTCGATATCGTTCCAACTTCGCAGGCTGCCGACGACCTCAGCTTCGAAATCATTCCCGGTGAATTCGACACCTCGAGTTCGTGGACACGCTATCTCACTGTCACCGTCAAGCCCTCCGACCCCGAAGCCAAATATGTCTTCGAATATCTCCCTGCCGATAACGCTTCTGCCGACCTCAGCCAGACCGACGAGGAATTTATCAGCAACTATGTAGGCCTGCAGGGTCAGTATCTCACCCTTCGTCAGGGCGAGGTGACACGCAAGATGTCGATAGGCCAGAACTGGAGCACCGGTGCTTTCAAAGACTACATCCTCTTTGTCTTCGGCTACGATGGCGAGACTACCTCTCCGCTGTATATGTACCGCGTCAGTGGCGAGACCGGCGAGATGGAACAGCTCCGCGGCCCCCAGCCACAGGAAACACTTTCCTTCGGTGTCAATTTCGGTGAATTCGACGCCTCAAGCCAGTGGTCGCACTATCAGACAATCACTGTTACTCCTTCCGACCCCGAAGCCAAGTATGTTTTCGAATATCTCCCCACCGACAATGCCTATGCCGACCTCAGCCAGACCGACGAGGAATTTATCAGCAACTATGTCAGCGTACAGGGCCAGTATCTCACTCTTCGTCAGGGCGAAGTGACACGCAAGATGTCGATAAGCCAGAACTGGAGCACGGGCGATTTCAAAGATTATATTGTCTTCATTTTCGGCTACGATGGCGAGGCTACCACGCCGCTGTACATGTACCGCGTCTGTGGTAACGACGGCACCGTCGAACAGCTTCGCGGCCCCGGCGCAGAATAAACAGACTTGAAATAATCCCTTTAACAAAAGGAGCCGGCATCATTCGCGATACCGGCTCCTTAACGTAAGATTTGTGTATTTGCCTTTCGGAGCTTAGAACATATAAGCTCCCGATATTCCAAATGTCTGGTTACGGTTGTTCAAGCCCTTGATGAGTTTGTTGAGCTGGTAGTCGTAGCCGAGCATTATCTGCCAATGTCCTTTGATTTCAACCCCCACACGGCCTCCTATACCAATTTCAAAGCGTCGGTAATTGTCCCGGTTGAAGCAGCTTGCATGAACTGTTTCAGGATCACTGGTCTCGTTGTTATATACATAGTATTTCGAGTGATCGAAAACGCCGACACCTATCCATGGGCCTAATTCAGCTTGAATGGCGAATTTGTCTGTTATCCTGTGCTTGTATCCTATCCGTACTGGCAGCTCAAGATATACAGGGTTGGCCGTTCCGAGGTATCTGTGGCCGACCACTGGCTTTCCTACTACTCCCGAGACCATACCCTGACCGCCATTCCATCCTTTGGTGACCATTGCCTTTTCCCATCCTTTAGCAATAAGCGTAAGTCCGCTAGCAAGATAGAGACCACGCTGGTATTCGCCGGGGGTGAATTCCACGCGTCCGCCTATCGACGGGCTGATGTAATCAGAACTGAATGCATTGTCAACCGCGTCGTTGTTTATGATGCCGACTTCAACACCGAAGCGACAGTTCTGAGCAATGGCATAATTTGAGGCAAACATGCATATCACCATCACTGCGAGGGTTATCAGCTTTTTCATAGTATAACGTATGGGTCTAAACGTTTACTTTCATCCCTATCGTTATATCGAGCTGGAAGTGTGAATGTATACGTATCAGTAAAAGTCTGCTTGTCGTCTCTGTAAGTCATGGTTACAGTCGCTTTCTTCATTGGAAGTATTCTGTTCCATCTTATCATAGGAGCTTTCCCATCATGAAGCACATAGCATAATGTTTCGAAATCATGTGATGAACGGCCTCTTTTGTGATAGTACGAGGTACGTGTTGTTTTTGAGTATGAATTATACTTGTCAATTTCGACGACATTGAAATAGGATTCTAACTTAGTATTGGTCCAACCACTGAAACAGAGGAAACATGTGCTTTTACGGAAAGTTACTTCGTACCTTGTCCTCATTTTCCATTTTTTGCTTATCTGACGGCGGATGTCAATCATAGATTTATAACATTTGTTATTTAGGACGAAATAATTCCAAGGAGATGCCTTAGGTTTTTCTATCTGCTTGCCTTTTCTGCAATCGAACCAGCTTGCACCTGCAGGAGCAGCCTGAGGCATTGCTACTACAGCTATACTTCGTCCAAGCTCTGTAAGATCGTTATATGTCTTAAGATCCATGCAGTTCACAACTTCGCCAGCGATTTTCACATCGCCATTAATGTTTGCGAGATAAGCTTTGTCCGTATCCGAGACCATCAAATACGGCCCTGCGTCTCCGTCTATGAACGGGAAGTAGAACGATCCATGCTGTTCGCGGATCTGTTGCTGTACACCCTCGATAGTTTCTCCGCTATACGCTGATACTCTGGTACTATCTGAGTTTTCGGAAGGTAGTTTGTCGAGCTTGTCGATCAAATCGGAATATGAATCCTGCAGTGATTTGAAGTTAGGAAAGTAGCTATTCACTATCGCTTTCTTCGCTTCGTAATCCATGGCTTCCTCGATTTCCTCGAGAAGAACCTCATATTCTTTTTCGGTCTCGAACTCGAGCATAGGAGCGTTAGGTGTTCTTACGAGATTAAAGACCGAATCGCCTTTGTCCTTTCCTATGGGCTCATCGTCGGTTGATCTGGATAGCAGCTCCTGTGCAGGTCCGGTCTGAGCCGGTTCGTCACCGGAACAAGAGCTTACAGCTATTATCATAATGGTATACATTATGACAGTAAGGATTTTTTTCGTTTAGACTGTCAGAGTGTAACACTATATATATCAATAATATACATCTTTTATATTGTACTAATAATGTACTGAATGAGCAGTTTAAGTACAATCACAAATAGTAATTTAAGCTTAATTCGCAGGCGTTAGTTATTTTTAATTCTATTCTTTTGCCTCGTTTTTCTTCATACGGTGGTCGGTATGAAGATAGAGGTAGGAGCTGGTGAAAAGAAAAACTGATACGGGTCTTTCTCTTTTGCCCAGCATATATTTATTGGTTTGGTTCAGAATAGATGTATATATCTATGACTGAACCAAACTTATTTTTGCATAGCCTATTGACATGAACGGCAAAAAGTCGTATCTTTGCAGTTGATTGGGAGAAGTCCCGTCATGACATTTTGAAAAATAAGAAGCGTTATGCTTATCTCTTGAGAGTGGAAACCTGAGAAACTTCGACAGAGCAAGAGTGGCATAGTGGTTCTCACGCTACGGCGTGGGCTGCTATTGTTACATCTGCTCACAGGCTTTCTCAGGGCCTCCATTCTAAGACGTGGCATTGCAGTTCCACGCTTCGTGTTTTTAACCAGTCTGCTTAAGGAGTTGCAAGTAGAACACAATATCAACCAATCGAAAACCAGCGATATGGATACGAAAATCTTGATTATAACTCTTGTAGCTCTCTTAGGATTATGCTCCTGTGGAAAATCCAAAGAAGATAAGGCACAAGAAATGGCGGCGAATTACCTTAAAGGAGTTCTATATCATTTTGATAGCTATGAACCATTGCAAACAAAAGTCGATAGTTCTTTTGTTGCGTTATCAACAGATAAGGAAGCAATCGAACTCACATTGGATATGTTGAAACTTTTTCAATTGGCACAGGAATATGGGGATAAAATCGAAAGTGCTGAAAGTTCTATGGAAATTTGGTATCCAAGTGGATATTCATCGGCATATAGCAAGGGAGAATACCGCAGGGCAAAAGAAGAACGAGATAACAATCAACAACTTCTGGATAAGACAAAAGACAGAATTCAAAATCAATTCTCCAAGATTAAAAGCAGACAATCTTATTTGGAAACAGAGGCGCTGCTGAAGGTTGGGGATTTCAATGGTTGGAGAGTATATCACAAATTCAAAAGCCTAAATGGGGCAGGAACACTTGATTTATTTGGAGAATACGTATTCTTCTGCGATAATGATTTTAATGTGGAATCCGCATACTCAAAAGAAGATTTTGAAGCCATTAATAAAATCATGGTGGCAATCTCAGAATCGACTGAGTTACCTGAACTTGGAGAAAAATTGCAAGAAGTCATATTTTAAAATTAAGAGTGAGTAATGTTAATAAAAGAACGCTCCATTATCTCTTGGCTGCTCGATCCCGACATGAAGCTTGCGCCAAAGAACTTGGTGATTGCGCCTGTGTCACTTCCTATAAATCAATCTATCCTCGGAAACAGTCTTATCGAGTTGGATAACATCCGAAAACAAGCACCCGATTGGGGTTTGCCGGAACTCCTAATGCCATCTTTTGAAGAAGTAATGTATAAGAGCCACCAGTCATTCGACAAGATTATGCCGCAGTTGTTTGAGGATTTTTGCGAAAAAGAGGAATGTGGCATACTACTATGTCGTGGTAATGTTACCATAGTATATGGGTTCGGAGGTAATCAGTTACATATATGGCATTTTACCGAACAAAACGGCAACAGCGTTTTCAATTTTTACACTTGCAATGTTAGTTCTATTGATAACATAGGTGTAGGAATTGCAAATACTGTAATAGCTGATAATATGTTATTCTCAGGTTCATTACAAGAGCGGCAGCGGAAATTAGCTTTTATTGCCGGCTTTGTTGCCACTTATGTTGCTGTTAAACGTTACGTAAAGGTCGAAACAGTCATAATCCCACAAGGGAAGTTCACCGCCATTGAGGGAACACCACTTGAATATATAGAGAAGAAGAAAGTCCTCAATCAGACTGGTCAAGAAGTCATTGTCATGGATTCCAAATGGTTTCGCAAAATCATAAACAACAACGACATCTATGTACGCGGCTTCTTCCGTATGCAAAACAAAAAGAACGAGTTTGGAGAGTGGTACAAGGAACTAATTTTTGTTGATTCTTTTGTCCGACATGGGTATCATAGAAATGCGAGAATCGAAGATGATATATAACAATAACAATATTTTTATGCGTGGTATAATACTACTATTTGTGCTGTCTTGTGCATTTAGTTCGATAGCTCAAGATGAAGCATCGTCAAAAATTAACAATGATTCTGTGTCTTCGTATATAGCAACACTGGTCGAAGATATAGACATGAGGTTTCACACAGAAATAACAAGAGATCGTTACAAATTCTATCCCACAGAAAATATCTACAACTTCCTTAAACTTGATACTCATACAGGAAGAATTGAACAGGTTCAATGGTCTCTTGACACCAATAAGGAAGGGTCTGTTTCGATAAATAACGAAGATCTTTCTTGGATGTCTGGAAGCTTGTTTGAGTTATATCCTACGCAGAATATGTATCAGTTTTTACTTTTGGACAAAACCAATGGCAGAGCATGGCATGTCCAATGGGGAATGGAGGATGCGAAACGGTGGATCAGAAGAATTTATTAAGTCTTCATGTTTCGGATTCCAAAGGTTGACCTTTGGCATATTCGGGATATTTTCAGTGTTGACTTGTCAATGCGGCTCGGAAAATTCCCTAATATGCTAAGGAATTTCCTGACGATGTAATTTCCTTGATGCCTCGGAGATGATAATTCTGTTGCACTCGGTATAATGGTTTACCATTGTACCGGGTGCAATGATTGTAGTCGGTTATGGGTGGCGAGTTTTGGGATTACGGGTAATACCTAAACATAAACTCGCTCCATCCTTAACCCGACTCTTTGGGCAATGAGAAAAACAAAAAGCGTTCATGGCAGTGGTTGCGTCTTGAGGCGATGACTTTTTCGGAAAAAAGGAAATCCCGAAACATATCCTTGCCTTCCTTTTTTTCTCATTGCCTTTCTTCGTTGTAGTGACCGTAGTCATTATAATGACATCTATCGACCGTCGGGAGAGGATAACGCCTTTCGGGATACTCGGAAGGTATCTTGCCCAATATCGGATTTACGATGTTTTTTCTCATTGCCCCCATATCATTTTCCCATTATTGACCCTATGCATTCCTTGCATTCTTGCACGGTCTGATTTTGTCTTTTGCTGCTGTTCCGAAACATTACCCTTGGCATTATTGACACTTTGGCATTTTGAATGTGTGCAAGAGTGCAAGGTGTGCATGGGAGTAATTATTGAAATATGGCTGACCCCGCTGCACTTTCTGCATTTTCTGCACTTTGGAGTATTGAAAATGCGGATAATGCAGAAAATGCGAGTGATTCCATTGATTTTTCTTTTCGCCGCCACATTCAATCTTGGTTCGTTCAGCATAATATATGCACCCCATACTGAACCAAACCAAAATTCATAGATGATAACCTCCCCAAAAAGAAGAACCCTCCGATGTCGGTCGGAGAGTTCCCATAATGCCAAAATGTCAAAAATGCCAGAGGGCAAATATTACGGCATGGCATAGTTGATTGAGCCGAGAGAACGGATTGCGTCCTGTTTGAGACTGTCGATGACATGGAGATATTTCTCCGTTATGACAATGCTTGAATGCCCCAGAAGGTCGGAAACCGTCTTTATGTTGGCTCCGTTGGAGAGGAGGTTGACAGCAAACGAATGTCGGCTGCAATGCCATGTGATTTTTTTCTTTATTCCAGCCTCCGCAACCCACCGTTTGAGATGTATATTGCAGTTGGAATAATTGACAAGTTTGAATATTGGCTCGTTGGCACGGTTTTCAGTCTTCGGTTCTCCCACCAGTGCAAGCATATCGTCAGTGAGTGGGGTTGTAACCCAACTGCGGCTGCTGACATCACGGACTTTCTGCTGCTGAAAGCGGAGTGTCTTTGTCATCGGGTCGATATTGGCATAGGTCAACGACCTGACATCGCACCACCGCATACCGGTGAAAAGACAGAAGATGAATGCCCGCTGCACCTCAGTATTTTCTCCCTCGTAGCGTGTGGCGATAAGCTGTTTTATTTCATCGGGACTCAATATCTCTTTCTCGAATGAGTTTTTATCCCATTTGATGCTTATGCCCTTGCATGGGTTCTTCTTGATAAGACCGTCGTCAAAGGCGGCTGTTACCACTTTCTTGAACCGTCCGTAAAGTCCCTGCGGCCCGATTCCCCTGCCGTGGCTTTTGAGATAATCAGTATATGCAAGCACCATATCGGGCGTGAGCTGTTCCATGCGTAGAACGGTGTCATAGAGGCTATATTTCGGAGATTCACGCAGGAAGTTGACGAATCGGTTATACGATAGACGGATTGAACTTTTCATAGCCGGAGTGAGGTTTGCCTCCTCGCCGAAGAAATCACGGTAGAATTGCAGGAAATCACGCTGACGCTCCTTTTTGAGCCGATAGCCCTCACGGTTTTCAAGAAACTCCTGCTCCCGCTCAAATCTGATTTTCTCGGCGAGGGCGAGTGTGTTTCTGTTCTGTATTCGTTCCTGCTGGTTGCGAGGGTGCAGCCAGATGTAGAGGTTGAGATTCTCCCGTTTGCGGATATGCTTTATCTGGTATTTCGGCTTTCCTGCCATAGCCCCCGATGTGTAGAACACTTGATTTCCCTCTTCGTCAAGTACGGGAGTTTCGGAACGACCGAGATAGAATTCCAGATAGAGGCTCGCGCGTCCGTCTTTAAGCTCGGACTGTTGCAGTTTTGGGTTTTGTTTGTTCTTGCTTTCTATTTTAGCCATAAATGATTATCTTTGTTGAACGCAAAGGTAATTAGAGGGGCTGAAACGTAAAAACGACCCTCAACATCTATTAACAACCGAAACGTACAAAAGATGTACTAACAGCGAAAAAAGAGGCAAAAACATAGAAAAAGAAGAAACCGAATAGAACACCTAATCCACTGATTATCATTCAAGTTAATTCATATTCGTTCATTGTCGTTTAAGGGATAAAAGACTTTGTTCATTGTCTTCTTTGTCTTTGTTGATAGATTAGTTTATTATGTTATAGATGGCCGTCTATTCTTATGGTTTTTTTGCCAACAAGCTATGAAAGCAATGTGGCTCTGATAATAAATATATCTATTTGTGATTGAATTTAATTATTAATTTGTACTTTTGTATGACAATCCTATCATTCAAGATAGAATTGGCCTTCATAGATGTTCCCGGCATCTGTTTCTATTGTTATCGTACAGTTTCCTGTCTCTAAATAGTCGGAGAGAGGAAAGTTTATGACATCAGTGGTAGTGGAGACGAGGGACATTTCCAAAGAATTGTCAACATTAGTCACCTCGATATTCGCCATGCCTTCCGCCTTTTCAAATGTTATATACATTTCTCCATTGTCTATCTCTACAGTCACATTGTTTACTTGCTCATAAGGAGCAGAAGGCCGTGTGTGTTTGTGTTGTTTATACATAACTTGTACTTTATATGCATAGCATAAAGGCGTAGCCATTAGAATAAAGACAATCGTCAATAGCATCAAAAAGTTTTTTCTTTTCATATTGAAATCTTGTTTTTTTGTTGTTGCAAAAGTAATAAACAAAACCATTGCGAAGCAAATAAATCTGTTATTCAAACGATTTGTAAATAACAGGCAGATAATCGCTTAAAAATATTTTTATTATTCACTTTCGAATAGACGTTATTCACTGCTTTTTTTACCCTCTTTTGAGGCCTATTCTCCAATAAAAATCACCTTAAAAAATCCGACTCTCCCTATGAAATACACATGGATTATTTTTATCTTTCTCTTTGCTATTTCCTCATGCCGGAATTCATATTCCACACTTGACGAAGCAGAGGAATTGGCCGTGACCAACCCCAAAAAGGCTCTTGAAATCCTTGAGAATATAGACCCCGACAAGCTTTCCAAAGACGACAAGCTTTCCTTTGGGCTAACTCTTAGCGAGACGCTCCATGCCCTAAAGATTCCGAATGTTGACTCTACCCTTATACAGTTCTGCTATGACTATGCGGACAGCCGACTCTTAAAGCACCCAAAGGATATTGCCAGGGGTGCTTTCTACAGAGCCCTCTATGCCTACCAGAATGGAGATGTGGAAGATGCTATGAACTATGCCCTGATTGCAAAAGAAATTTCGAAAGAGAACGGCCTTCATCTGTGGACCGGGAGAATCTGTACCCTCCTTGGTGATATTGCGGAAGAGACTTATAATTATCAGGAGTCGATTTCTTTTTCGAAAGAAGCTGCTGATGCATTTGCTGCTATCGATTCTATCCATCATTACCAATATGCAATATTAAGTATAGCTCAGCACTACGGCAATACAGGAGAGACAGACAAATGTTTTAAATTGCTCGACAGTGTATTTTCACGACAGCAATATTTCAATAAGAATGTAGAGAATGTTGTCAACGAAATATATTCAGTCCTATACTGGAGAGAAAAACAGCCATTGGAAGCTTTTTATCGACAAAGTTTGATCACCGATACTATTATTAAAAAAAGCGTAGATAACAGGAGTATGGAAACTTGTGTTTACACCAATCTTGGTTGGATAGAGAAAGCAGATTCTGTTGTCTCTTTGGTTATGAAAGAAGGTAATGAAGAAGATCTCACCCATCCCGATTTCCTGCGTGCCCGTGCGGGTCTGGCTTTTGCTC
>CAUBJF010000019.1 GCA_958436175.1 uncultured Muribaculaceae bacterium | reverse complement strand
GTTCGTATTGACAACCAGGAACTTTCGAATGCCGAACAAAGCGATTCATACACTATCGGCCCCGACGGCCGCCTTTCCATTCATGAAGGCTTTCGCTCCGTGTCGTTCGAATTTTCGTCTCTCGACTACGACAATCATAAAGGAGGTGTGTATTCATATCGGCTGAAGGGTTTCGATCCGTCCTGGATTGTGCTTCCCGACGGCCGCAGATATGTGAGTTATACTAACCTCTCACCCGGTGACTATACTATGGAAGTGGCGTACCGTCCTCCTGGCATCAAGGAATCAGAGCTCCTGACCGCTTCTGTACCTTTGACAATTACACCATATTTTTATAAACGCTGGTGGTTTATCATTCTGACAGTCATTATAGCCGTGAGCTTGGCCTATTTCATATACAAGCGGAGAGTTCTTTCGCTCAAAAATCAGCAAAAAGTGTTGGAAGAGACTGTGGCTCAACGGACAAGCGAGATAGAGGAGCACAAGCGCCAGGTCCAGCAGCTCACGATGGACCGTATTGCCTTCTTTACCAATATCACGCACGAATTCCGTACGCCGATAACACTCATCATCGGTCCTATAGAACGCGCTCTTAAACTAAGCTATAACCCACAGGTTATCGAACAGCTCCATTTCGTAGAACGGAATTCCAAATATCTCCTTTCGCTTGTCAACCAGCTCATGGATTTCCGCAAGCTTGAATCGGGGAAAATGGAAATATCGCTGACCAAGGCTGATCTGAAACTCTTCCTCGACAACCTCATAGGCTCGTTCAAGCCCACTACCGACGACCGCAATATTGATCTGAAGCTTGTGACTCATCTGCCACGGCCCATCGTCAGGTTCGATGTCGAGGCCATTCAGAAGGTCCTTATCAACCTTCTTGGCAATGCCGTCAAGTTCTCGCCCGAGAGAGGTCATATAAGTGTCTACGCAACAATCCTGCCCATGGGCTGCTTCAAGGGCAGCCGCGCTATCTTTCTGAGTGTCAGCGATAGCGGTAAAGGCATAGCTCCCGACGATGTGGAGCGCATATTCGACCGTTTCTATCAGGGCAAGAGCTCGATGAGCTATCCTGTCTCCGGCCAGGCTGGCAGTGGCATTGGTCTCTATCTTTGCCGCAGCCTTATAGAGATATATGGAGGTAGCATCAGTTTCCACAACAACCATTCGGGCCGCGGATGTACTTTCCGAGTCCTTCTGCCTCTCGACAGCGACGATGTTCCCGAGGTGGCTGTCGAGGATACGTCGAAAGGTGTCGTATCAACTCCTGCTGTTGTGGCGGCGCACGAAAATGTCGAGTCCAAAGATTCCAGTCCTACGATTCTTGTCGTTGAAGATAATGACGATATGCGCTCGTTCATACGCAGTATCCTGACAGACCGTTTCTATGTAGCCGAGGCTCGTAACGGCGAAGATGCATTGAAAGTGCTCTTCTCTAAGGAAATAGATCTTATCATTTCCGACCTCATGATGCCTGTGATGGACGGCATAGAGCTGTCGCGCAGGGTCAAGGAGACTTTTGAGATTAGCCATATACCGTTCCTGATGCTCACGGCCAAAGCTGCCCGCGAATCAAGACTCGAGAGCTTCCGAATAGGTGTCGACGAGTATATCCTCAAACCTTTCGACGAGGAACTCCTCCTGGCCCGTATCGACAACATCCTGGACAACAAGCGCAGATATCAGCAGCGTTTTGCCGGACATCTCGAAGTGGAAACACTAAACATCGACGAGGATTCGCGAGATAAGAAATTTATGGATCAAGTGATGTCAGTTATCAAAGACAACTATCGTAACTCATACTTCGAGATTGGCGATTTCGCCGAGGCTCTTGGTGTCAGCCGGTCGCTTCTCAACAAGAAGCTCCAGAGCATAGCAGGGCAGCCAGCCGGTCAGCTCCTGCGAAGCTATCGCCTTAACACGGCCCGCGAACTGCTCGAGCGTAACCGACGAACCAAGGCTATGAACATATCGGAGATAGCCTACGAAGTTGGATTCAATGATTCGAAGTATTTCACTCGCTGTTTCACCAAGCACTTCGGCGTAACTCCGTCATCGATACTTTATGATGCCGTAAATCAGTGAATTGGCGAAATATCCTCCAACATTATCAAATCGTCCACCATAATAAATGCTAAAAAATCCTATTTTTGCGAACCTAAAATTCGACTGACCAGCAGTGGTGCCGAATCCGGAACAAAACAACTTCAGATACCTGAAAACTATATTAACACCTTAAATAACCTAAACCTTAATAATAAACCAAACACAGCTATGAAAACCAAAAGATGGATGTTTGCATCGAGCATTTTGGTTGCCTTCCTGTTAGGGACATCTTGTTCCTCCGACTGGGGTAAAGTCGATCCCCCGGCCGGCGTTCAGACATTCCCGAAGCTGGAAAACGTCGCAACTTACGAGTTCGAAGAAGAACATCTCGATCCGCTTCTGTTCAAGGCTTATGCCGGTGAGTCTGGCCAGATCCCTCAGATTGTCGAAGACGAGAAGAAGGGAAATGTGCTTGAATTCAATAACGGATGGGTCGAAATAAACAACCCTATGCCTTTGGTGACTTGCCAGGAAGCAGCTTCTCTTACTTTCTGGTTCAAGCAGATTCCGGCAACAATTGTCGACGAGGAAGGCAACGAAAGTCTGGAACCTCAGGACTTGAAGTCGCCCATCATCTCCTTCACAAATGCCAACAGGAGCGCGTCTCTGGCTTTCTCCGCAAACGGCGGTATTGAGTACGATGCTGCCGACGGCCAGTGGAGTGAGAACAACCCCGACGAGTATGCCACCGGCTATATGCCGCAAAACCAGTGGAACTACGTCGCTCTTACGGTTCGTAACGACGGTTATGACCTCTATGTCAACGGCGAACGCAAGGTGAAACGTGATGTCGATAACTTCGACTGCTCCAAGCTTGTCGCGTTTATGAACAAGGTGGAGACCGTTTCCCTCGGATCCTCGGAGAATACTGGCCACTGGATGATCGACGACCTCAAACTCTACAGAAACGCCCTGACAGCTAAAGAAATCACACGTCCTCGCCTCCCCGGAGAAGGTGGCCAGACCGGTTTCGACTTCGCTACCTTCGACTATGTTCAGGACAGCCCGAAACTCAATATCGGTAGTCCCGACTGCTCGACAGGCTGGTGGTCAGAGTTCTCGAACTATTTCCGTCTTCCCGCCGCTACAAACCTGAAGCTGTCCTTCATCAACCATACAAGCGGTGGCGGTAACTGGAACAACTGGAACCTCTGTCTTGCAACTGATGCCGACCGAGGTGCCGACGGTTACGAAGAGTATTTCGTCATCCGTTCCGACCTCTATGGCTGGGGCGCAGCTTACAACGGCGACAACTGGACCAACGAAGGCTATGGCAACTGGGATCAGTTCCGCCTCGATATGGAAGGTGCCGATGTCGTCCTCGATATCCGCCGTGAAGGTGCCGAAATCTTAGTCAAAGCAACCGCAACGGCTCTCAACGGTACTGTTTACGTCGAGAACTTCCACGCAACATGCGGCGAAGGCGACCAGATTGTCCGTGCTTTCCTTATTGTCGACGGTTCTTACCTTGAACTCGACGGCGACATGTGCCGTGCTTACTGGGATGCTCCGGTAGAAAATGCTATTGTCGGCGCTCTCGACAACTCGACTGCATGGTGGAGCGTATTCTCCGACTACTTCACAATCCAGCCTAATCTTGCCCTCCATCTCGGCTTCAACAACTTTACAAGCGGCGGCGGCAACTGGAACAACTGGAACCTCTGTGTCGCTACAGATGCCGACCGTGGCGAAGCCGGTTACGAAGAATACTTCGTCGTCCGTTCCGACCTCTATGGCTGGGGTGCTTCCTACAACGGTGATAATTGGACCAGCACAGGCTATGGCGACTGGGATCAGTTCCGTATCGATATGGACAATGCTTATGTGGACCTCGACGTAGTACGCGCCAATGATGTGATTACTGCTACGGCAGTAGCTGTCTCCGGCAATGGCAACGGTAATATATATAAGGAAAGCATATGGGGCAACTGCGGCGACGGAAGCCAGATTGTTCGTGCATTCCTCATCTGCGACGGGTCGCACTTCGAATTCAACACCACCGACTGCTATACATACAAGTGTGTTTTCAAATAGTAAACCTTAAAAACCTATAATACCAATCATGAACAATAAACGCAGTACCCTGCAATGCCGGTGCTCGTCGCCACTACGCCTGCTGACGGCGCTGATGCTCCTGACGTTCTCGTTTGGGATGCATGCTCAGTCGTTGCAAGTGACAGGTACGGTGACCGATAATACCGGCGAACCCCTCATAGGTGCCAGTGTCACCGAAGAAGGTTCCAAGACGGGCACTATCACTGATATCGACGGTAACTATGTCATCACCGTCAGCAACGGCTCCTCGGCCGTCCTCTCATTCTCCTATGTGGGCTATGAGTCCAAGACAGAGAAAGTCAATGGCCGCAAGGTGATCAACGTTGTCCTCTCCGAGGCCAGCGAAATGCTCGAACAGGTGGTCGTCGTAGGTTATGGCCAGCAGAAGAAAGAATCCGTTGTCGGAGCTATATCCCAGATCGGGGCCGATGACCTTCTGGAGACTCCTTCCGCCAACCTTTCACAGGCTCTGACAGGTAAGATTTCCGGTGTTATCACTTCGCAGACTTCCGGTGCTCCCGGTGCCGACGATGCCTCTATCTACATCCGTGGCCGTGCCACTTTTGCCGGTGATGCCCAGCCACTCGTCCTGGTCGACGGTATCGAACGTAGCTTCTCGCAGATCGCACCCGATGATATCGAGACAATCTCCGTCCTCAAGGATGCTTCCGCGACAGCAGTCTACGGTGTGCGCGGTGCAAACGGCGTAATGCTTATCACCACAAAGCGCGGTAAAGAGCAGAAGCCTGTCGTTTCGCTCACCGCCAACTGGCAGTGGCAGGCTCCGACCCGCAAGGATTCCTATCTTGACTCCTACAACAGTGTCACACTTCTCGAAGAAGCTCTCGCGAATGACGGGCTGCCCTCGCAGTATTCCGCCAATGACATCGAGATGTATCGCAAGTCGACACTCGGTCAGCTCAGCGGTGTCGAAGCTCTTCTCTATCCCAACGTGGACTGGTACGACGAAATCCTCCGTTCGTCAGCACCCGCACAGCGTTACAATGCAAACGTGCGCGGCGGTACAAAGCGTATGCGCTACTACGCATCACTCGAATACTACAACCAGGAATCACTCTTCAAAAATCTCTCGAACGACCCCTACGGCAACTCCTCGTCGCAGTCCTACAAGCGTTACGGCTTCCGTGCCAACGCCGACTTCTTCCTGACAAAGGACCTCACCGTGTCGGTCAACTTCGGTACACGCTTCGAACAGCGTCAGGGCCCGAACTCTCGCGAAGAGGCTAACTATTCCAATACCTTCTATCAGCTCAACCATACACCCGGCTGGCTCTTCCCCGTTGCTTACGAAGTTGAGAACGGCGACGAGATGAAGACCCTCTACGGCGGTTCGTCGCAGTATCAGGCCAACATCTACGGCACCCTTGCCGAGGGCGGTTACTATAAAGGTACCAACACAGTCAACGAAACGAACCTCATCGCCGACTACAAGATGGATTGGCTGACCCCCGGTCTTTCCGCACGTGCTATGGCTTCATTCGACTATGAGAACTATCATCGCAACAACTATACAAAGTCGTTTGCGACCTACGAACTCAACGACCGCGACAACTACATGTCGATCGACGCTTACAATAAGTTCAATACCGACGGTACTCTCGCTGCTGCAGCCGAGAACTTCACAGTCTACAAGCTGTACATGGAAGCTCAGTTGAATTATGCGAGGACTTTCGGCGAAAACGATGTCACAGCGATGCTCCTCTACATGCAGAACGACTACCGACACAACTCCGATCTCGCCAAGCGCTATCAGGGTGTTGTAGGACGTGTCACCTACGGCTATGCCGGCAAATATCTCGCTGAGTTCAACGCCGGTTACAACGGTTCCGAGAACTTCCAGAAAGGCAAGCGCTTCGGCTTCTTCCCCTCTTTCTCTCTGGGCTGGCGCCTTTCGGAAGAAGGATTCATGCAGGCCACACGCGGATGGCTTTCCAATCTCAAGATCCGTGCTTCTTACGGTCAGGTCGGTAACGACATATACCGTATCAACGGTGTCGACCAGCGATTCCTCTATGAGCAGAAATGGACACAGCTTACCAACGATTACTACTTCGGTATCAACGGTCAGCCCGGTATCTTCGAGGAACAATATCCTAACTACGGTATTACCTGGGAACGTGCCCATAAGTACAATGTCGGTCTCGAACTCGGTTTCCTCAACAGCAGTCTGACAGGTAATATCGACCTCTTCTATGAGAGCCGTAACAACATTCTCACCGAGTTCCAGACTCGTCCTCTCTGGTTCGGTGTGACCTCCGCAGCCGGTAACCTCGGTAAGACTACCAACAAAGGTTTCGAAATCGAACTCAACTATAATGGCCGTATAAACAAAGACTTCAGCTACACCGTCACAGGTATGTTCTCCCATGCCAAGAACAAAATCACGGCTATGGACGAACCGGCAAGCAAGACTTCCTACCGCAAACGCGAAGGACATCCCATCGGCCAGTATTTCGGTCTCCTCTCCGACGGATTCATCACCTCCGCAGACCTTGCCGACCCCGATCTACCGAAATCGACTTTCGGCGATGTCAAAGTCGGCGACCTCAAGTACCGCGACATGAACAACGACGGTTTTATCGACAATCGCGACGAGACTTTTATCGGTCTCAGCGACCTTCCCGAAAACACCTATGCCTTCACCCTCTCCGGGAACTGGAAGGGCATTGGTCTCAGCGTGATGTTCCAGGGTGTCGACCATGTGAGCCGCTACTATGACGCAGAGGCAATGTACGCCTTCGTTGCCGGCGGCAAGGTCAAAGAACACCACCTCGACCGCTGGAATCCGGCTCTTTCCGAGCAGCAGAACCTCGCTAACGCGAAGTATCCCTTGCTCCACTACGACAGCTACGGCAACCACAACCAGCGCGTGAACTCCTTCTTCCTTAAGAATGGTTCGTTCTGCCGTCTCAAAAACGTCGAAATCAGCTATATGCTCCCCGAAAAATGGATCAAGCATGTATGGATGTCGCAGTGCCGTCTCTATGTCAATGCCAACAACCTTATCACCTGGGACCATCTCGACGGACTTACCGACCCCGAAAACAACGGCTCGAACAAGTACCCGATCTGCAAGACGGTCAACGTTGGTGTCAACATTCAATTCTAAAACCTCGCTACTATCATGAAATTTATTCAGCATACTATTTCGGCCGCCTTGTTCGGCGCGGCGTTGGCTTTGACAGGCTGTAGCGACTTCCTCGACAAACAGCCCTCCAACGAGCTCGACGAAAACAAGACTTACGCCGACTGGAAGATGTTCGAGGCATTCCATGTGGATACCTACAACTTCCTCCTCCATGGCGCAAACCGTATCAACGGTTCGTGGCTCGATGCAGCTACCGACCTTGCCGAGACTTCGTTTGCCACCGGCGGTACACGTACTACCTTCAACATCGGTAACTACTATGGTGACGGCGGTGCTTCCGAGCTTTCGAGCATCTGGGAATCGCGCTATCGCGCCATCCGCAAATGCAACCGCGTCCTCAACGATATGGACCGTGTGCCTCTCGACATCACTATGAACGCAGAGGAAAATGCCCGTCAGCGTTCCACATACCGTGCAGAAGCCCGTACATTCCGTGCCTGGTTCTACTGGGAACTCTTCCTGCGTTTCGGCCCCCTGCCTATCATTACTGAAGTGCTTGATCCCGAACAAGATATGATCACTCCCTACAAGGAGCGTCCGACAACTAAGGAATATGTAGTCGACTTCATCCTCAAGGAACTCAAGGAAAGCTGCAACGACCTCCTCGACTACGCCGACGCATGGAGTTCAAACCGCATAGGCCGTCTTTCGAAGCCTATGTCGATGGCCCTCCAGAGCCGCATATTGCTATATATGGCATCTCCCCGTTATGCCTCCGAATCGGGTGTCACCTGGCGTGAAGCTGCCGATGCAGCCAAGGCTTTCATGGATACCTATGGCAATAATTTCGGCCTCTTCGCAGAAGACAACATCTCGCCGGCCGAGAACTATGGCAACGCCGTCCTCCGTACACAGTACACAGGCAACAATAATGAGGTGATCTTCTTCCGAAACGACGTTACAATCGGCTGGGACCGTATCAGCCAGGATACTCCCGTCGGTGAGGGTGGCAGCGGCGGTAATTGCCCATCGCAGAACCTTGTCGACATGTACGACATGATCGATGGTTCGTCACCTTTCACAGCTTATGATGTAACGGGCGCTCCCGTATATACCAACGGACGTCCGAGCGTCAACAGCGCCAGCGGTTACAGCGATGCCGACATGTGGGCGAACCGCGACCCCCGTCTTGATGCAACAGTCCTCTATCAGGGACAGCCCTGGGGCACGATGCGCGTAGGTGCCACAATCGACGTACGCCCCGGCATGGCCGATAATCCTACCGGTAATGCAAACGCAACCCCGACAGGCTACTATATGCGCAAATACATACCTGCATCAATCCTCGCTTCGAACCATTCCGGCACGGCCTACCGTCTGTGGACTATCATCCGCTACGCCGAGATCCTCATGAACTATGCCGAAGCCATGAATGAGCTTCAGGGTCCCTGCGAAGAAGTCTACCAGATGCTCGACCGCGTACGCCATCGTGCCGGTATCACCGGTAATGTTGCCGACCGCCGCGACCTCGCTTCCAAGGATGCCATGCGCAACTTCATCCACAAGGAACGCACCGTCGAATTCGCCTTCGAGGAACACCGTTCGTGGGATGTGCGCCGCTGGAACTGCGCCGTCGAAGCCCTTTCGCGTCCTATCTACGGTGTCAATGTCGCCATGGACGGTACAGTGACACGTAAAGTGGCTCAGCAGCGTGTATTCGACAATAAGATGTATCTCTATCCCATTCCCGAGACAGAAGAATGGAAGACAGACATTCAAAACAACCCCGGCTGGTAATTCTTGCCGTTAACTTCTTAAATCTCTTATGAACACCATCATAAAACATTTCAAAGCAACGGGCCGACGCATTTTGGCGGCAACGTTACTGGCATGCTCGCTCAACATGTGGGCTGCCGACGGGCGCGAAGTAAAGGGCCGGGTTGTCGATCCCGACGGCGATCCTATCCCCGGTGCTGTGGTCAATGTGGCTGAGCAGAGCCGTATAGTCCTGACAGATGCCGAAGGTGCCTTTACCATCAACGCTATGCCCGAGGATGAAATCAACGCTTCCTGTCTGGGCTACAAGACTTCGGTCATCCCTCTGACGGATGTCAACGAATTCCTTTTCATCACCCTGGAACCCGACAATGACCCCTACAGCCATGAGATGAGCGTCGCTTTCGGTTCGAAGCCGATCAAGTATTCGACGGAGGCAACATCCATCGTCACCGGCAGCGAGCTTCAGCGCTATCCTATCACCGTTCTCCAGAATGCATTCAACTCGACCCTAACAGGCGTCCAGACCTATGAGGCTTCGACAGAACCCGGCTGGGGCGAGACCAAGCTCTATATCCGTGGTCTCCATACCCTCAATGGTTCGGCCCGTAACCCTATCTACATCGTCGACGATGTAGAGCGCGACATATCCTTCCTCGACGCATTCCCTATCGAGTCTGTCACCATCCTCAAGGATGCCGCCGCTACAGCCATCTACGGTATGCGCGGTGCCAACGGTGTCGTTCTCGTGACAACCAAGCGTGGCAAGGCCGGTAAGACAAATATCGACTTCACCCAGGAAATAGGCTGGCAGACTCTGACCAACACCGTCGAGAACCAGAACTCCTATAACATCGCCCTGACACGTAACCGTGCCCGCTATCTCGACGGCAACGAGCCTCTTTACTCCGAAGAACAAATTGAGAAATACCGTCGCGTCTGCAACGGCGAGACTCTCGACGGCATGGACCGTTACCGTTACTTCAATACAAACTGGTTCGATGTCCTCTATCGTGACACAGCTCCTGTGATCAAGACAAACTTCCAGATTTCCGGCGGTAACAACCGTGCCCGCTACTATGTGTCGTTCTCCTATCTCCGTCAGGAAGGTATGTGGAGTAGCGAAGGTACATCCATCAACAAGAACTTCGACTCCCAGCACAAACTCAACCGCTGGAACCTCCGAAGCAACCTCGACATCAACGTCAACAAATACCTCCGCGTAGGTCTCGACCTCGGCGGCCGTATAGACAACATCATCCAGCCTACCGCATCGGTGTTCAACCTGACCACCTTCGGCGCTGTCGAGGCCGACCCTATGCACCCTGTCTACTGCCCCAACGGCGAACTGTACTCCGAATCCGGTACAGGTACTGTCAATCCTCTTCTCCAGCTCGGTGCTTCCGGTCAGGAGAAGAACCGCCGTCGTTCTCTCTATTCGACTCTTACTCTCAATGGCGACCTCAGTCCCATCACCAAGGGTCTCGGTGCCGAAATCGTTGTATCCTTCGATGCTTACGACGGTTTCGAGTCGACACAGACCAATAGCCTGAACGCTTATACTTACGACTACACGAACATGTCGGTTACAGATCCTTCGGACTTCACATACAACCGTACGTACACATATCAGGAACTCACCAATCCTAATGCCAATGAACGCGACAACTCATGGACCCTCAACCTCCGCGGCGGTCTGAGCTACAAGCGCGACTTCGGCAAGCACGGCGTAGAGGCCCGTGCCTTCGTACGTTCCTACCAGAAGCGTAACAACAAGGGCCCTCACTCCGCAGTATGGTACAACCTTTCTTCCGACCGCTACCTGAGCTACAACGGCATCCTCAACTATATCTTCGACGGACGCTATATCCTCAACGGCAGCCTTTCCTATATGGGTAACGACAATTTCGCCCCCCACAACCGCTGGGGTACATTCTGGAGTGTCGGTGCCGGTTGGGTACTGTCGCAGGAAAAATGGCTGCAGAACCACAACATCAACCTGCTCAAGCTTCGTGCAAGCTATGGTAAGACAGGTATGAGCGATACGGGTGCAGGCCGTTATCCTTATCAGTCCATCTACGAGGCAGGCAACAGCTACAGCTTCGGTTTCAATGCAACTAACGTTCCGGGTTACCGCGAACAGCGTGCCGGCAATATCAACAGCAAGTGGGAAATATCCAAGATGGCGAATGTCGGTCTCGACTGGGGCTTCTTCGACAACCGCATCTATGGTAACGTCGATTTCTGGAAGGAATGGCGCAGCAACATGCTCGTTTCCCGTTCGACGATTCCTTCAATGCTCGGTATAAGCTATGCCCAGGACTCCTACGGCAAGGTTGAATCCAAAGGCTTCGAGCTTACTCTCGGCCATACTAACAAAATCGGAAATGTTGAGTACACCATCGAAGGCCTTCTCTCCTACAATACCAATAAGATTACCGAAATGGACGAAGTCGAACCCGCAGTGCCCTGGCAGCGTCGTACAGGGGGCCGTATCCGCCAGTACGAGAGCGTACAGAGCCTCTACGAAAGCGAGAACCGCGATGCCGTAGGTGGCTGGAACGCCTATCGATTCGTACAGTGGGCTTCGAATCCCGACCTTATTGCCTCGTCCCAGGCCGATGCCCAGGCTCATCCCGAAAAGTATCCCTACAACACCTTCTCGGGCGGCAACCAGAAACTCGGTACCGCAGTGTTCCGCGACCTTAACGGCGACCGTCAGATCGACTCCCGCGATATGGAACCCTACGGATATACAATGCTCCCCGACTGGACACCGTCGATCTCGTTGTCTGCAAGATACATGGGCTTCGATATCCGTGTCGTAGGCACTGCCTACCTCAACCGTTCCGTCTTCATGAGTCCGTCCATGACCTTCTCGCAGTGGGGTCATAACAACTCTACTCATGCTGTTGTCGATGCATGGGGTTATTTCACGGACGATCCCAACGATCCCCGCAACATCAACGCCAAGTACCCCCGTATCAGCTATACCTTCAACTCCGAGGATTCCAGCCGTGAGAACGGTTCCTATCAGAACGACAAATGGATTGTCAACGGCGACTATTTCTCGCTGCGCAACATCGAAGTCGGCTACTCGCTTCCCGAGAAGCTCATCTCGAAGCTATACATGACCCGCTGCCGTGTCTACTTCAGCGCATACAACGTCGCTACCTGGAGCCATCTGCCCAAGGGTATGGATCCCGAACGTCCTATGGGCTACTGCTGGTGGTACCCGAAAACACGTATCTTCAATTTCGGCCTTAACCTTTCATTCTAATACAGGAAAAAGTTATGAAACTATATAAAACAGCGATTGCCGCTCTTGTTGTCGGATGCTCTGCAGGCCTCACATCCTGTGGCGATTCCTATCTCGACAAGGAAGTCGACCTTACACTCCAGGTCGACCGTGTCTTCGGCGACTACGACATGACACGCGGCTTCCTCGCCAACTGCTATACCTATCTGCCCGATGCCTTCGGCGATTACAGCGATGCCAACTCGCGTCTCAACAAGGACTGTATGACCGACAATGCCGTATGCTACTGGCGCGGTTACACGCACTCCGTCATGGACGACAGTTATGATGCCAGCAACCACTGGTATGCCAATAACTTCTGGAATAGCTGCACCGCCGGTATCCGTGCCTGCAACCAGTTCATCAAGAACGCCCGTCCGAGCGTGGTCGGCAATGCAGAACGCAACGGTGACGACAACCGACTCTACGACCGGTTTATTGCCGAGGCCCGTGTGCTCCGTGCCATCCTTCATATGGAGATGGTGCAGTGGTTCGGCGATGTGCCTATCATCGGCGACGACGAGAACGGCGAGGCTATAGTGCTCGAACCATCGTCCGTGCTTCCCGAACGTACTCCGGCCGACGAAGTGCTCCTCTGGGTTGCAAACGAATGTGAGAAATATAAGAACGACCTTCCCTTCCGTTATACCAACGAGGAAGAAAACTGGGGCCGAATCAACGGTGCCGCAGCCTACGCTCTCAAGTCGCGCGCTCTTCTCTACCGTGCTTCGCCTCTCTACAACAAGGGCAACGAAACATCGCGCTGGAACGAGGCTGCAAAGGCTGCTACAGATTTCATCACTGCCAACAATGCCTGCTGGAACCCCTACCGCCTTCATACAGCTCCCTCCAACGATCCAGAAGAGAACTACTACGACTGTTTCATCACCAACCCTGTCCATAACAACGAGTATATCCTTTCACGTTCCGTATGGCGCGGACAGACTGCTATCGAAGAATTCAATAGTCCTTGCGGCTTCACCGGCAGGCGCTCGGCAACCGGCTACATGAATCCCTCGCAGAACCTCGTGGATGCCTATGAGACTCTCAAAGGCCTCCCTATCGACCAGGATCCCGATTACGACGAACAGAATCCTTATGTCAACCGTGACCCCCGTATGGAACAGACCATCATCCATCACGGCACTATCTGGGGTGTGGGCGAAGAACAGCGACCCGTCAACGTCAATAACGACGAAGGCGAAGTCGGTCCCGACTATGCCCGCTCGAACGGCGGTACATGTACTGGCTATTACCTCAAGAAATACACCACGAATATTCCCTGGGACGGCACAGTCAGCGGAACCGACAAGGCTTGCCCCATCTTCCGTTATGCCGAAATTCTCCTCAACGCTGCCGAAGCCTTCAACGAGGCCGGACAGACAGCCCAGGCTTATCAGTATGTCAACCAGGTCCGTGCTCGCGTCGGTATGCCGGCATATTCAGGTATGAACCAGGCACAGCTCCGCGAACGTATCCAGAACGAACGTCGTATCGAACTCTGCTTCGAAGACCATCGCTTCTTCGACGTACGACGCTGGAAACTCTTTGGCGATGCTTCGACATTCAGCCGCTCAGCAGAGGCTAATCTTCCCCGCTACCGCCAGCTCGGCACAATCTACGGTGTTTCCATCCGCGAGAATACTGCACGTAAGTTCAATTACGGTGTCAACGAGAAATTCCCCTACGTGACCTTCCACGCTCCGAAGAACTACTTCGTGCCCATACCTCTTACCGAAATCCGCAAGACGGGCTACACTCAGACTCCCGGTTGGGAAATGTAATTAAACAGTAAGGCAATATGAAAACCAAGAAATATCTTCTCGGCGCTGTTGCAGCAGCGGTCCTGACTCTGGGTGCCTGTGACGATGACGACAAAGTGGTCTTTGTCGAAGGTACCAATGCAGCCCTTGATGCGCCGGTGGCTCTCGAAGCCGGTGCTACCTACCTGAAGATGCAGACACCGTTCCATATCAATTCGGAAACACAGTGGACATCTGCCGGTTACTGCGTCAGCACTTCGGAAAACCCGACTATCCACAACGCTGTCTACAAAGCCGACGTCTCCGACGGCATGGGCTTTGCAGGCACAGTCCACGACGGATACATCACAACGACGATCCCGGCGCTCCAGCCCAAGACGGAGTACCATGTCCGTGCATATGTCACCATCTACCAGGGCGATATCCTCTATTCTCCGGAATGTGTCGTCACAACTGTCGACGGCAACCTCGACGAGGCTCTGGCAAGCTACGTAGGCCCTCAGTATGCCGACGACTATTCGAATATCTCCGGATGGGACAAGCGCAGTCTCTGGAATCTCGCAAACGTCCACGATCCTTCCGTAGTGAAGGCCGACGACGGTTACTACTACATGTACCAGACCGATGCATCCTATGGCAACGCCCACCTGGCAGGCGGACACTTCCACGGCCGTCGCTCCAAGGACCTCGTCAACTGGGAATACCTCGGAGGTACCATGCAGTTCCTTCCCGAGTGGGTTGTCCCCAAACTGAACGAGATTCGTGCCCAGCAAGGTCTCGAACCCGTCGACCCGGCTAAGAAAGACTTCGGCTACTGGGCTCCCGTCGTACGTAAGGTCGGTAATACCTACCGCATGTATTATTCGATTGTGTGTCCCGGCAGTGTCAACGGCGACGGGACATGGGGAGAACGTGCATTCATCGGCCTTATGGAGAATCCGAATCCCGCCAATAACGACGGATGGGAAGACAAAGGCTTCGTAATCACAAACTCCACAGATAAGGGCAAGGACGAGTATGGCGTAGCTAACGACTGGGGCAACGCTCTCTATCGTTTCAACGCTATCGATCCTACCTATATCGTCACCGAGGCCGGCGAACACTGGCTCTTCTACGGCTCATGGCACAGCGGCATAGCAGCTGTCAAGCTCGACCCCGCGACAGGCAAGCCTGCAACAGAACTCGGCGAACCCTGGAACAGCAACCCCAACTACGGTTCGCTCATCGCTACCCGTACAGCAGGAAACCGCTGGCAGGCTTCGGAAGGTCCCGAAATCGTCTACCGTAACGGATACTATTACCTTTTCCTTGCATACGATGCTCTCGACGTGGCCTATAATACCCGTGTGGTACGTTCGCAAAATATCACAGGACCCTATGTGGGTATTGACGGAACCAATGTCACCGAAGGTGGCGAGGCATTCCCCGTCGTTACTCATCCCTATGCCTTCCAGGGCAACCACGGCTGGGTCGGTTTCTCCCACTGTGCCGTATTCGACGACGGTGAGGACAACTGGTTCTATGCTTCGCAGGCCCGTTTCCCTGCAAACTGGGGCGGCAATGAGGCAAGCAACGCCCTTATGATGGGTCATGTACGCTCCATCATCTGGACCAAAGAAGGCTGGCCTCTGGTAATGCCGGAACGCTACGGCAAGGTGCCTCAGGTGGCAATCGCAGAGGCAGAAATCGCCGGCACATGGGAAATCATCGACCTTTCTTACCAGTACGGTGTGCAGAAAGAATCGACCAGCACGGTCTTCGCTGCCGACCATACCGTTTCCGGTGGTGTCTGGGACGGCGCTATCTGGAGCTTCGATGCCGAGAACCGCATCCTCAAGGTTGGCAATGTCGAGCTTTACCTGGCCCGCGAATGTGATTGGGAATCAGCAAAACGCAATGCCACTATCGTATGCGCCGGTATCTCCGGACATACTACATTCTGGGGCAAACGACTCTGATAGTATTATACGTTGAATGATAGGACAGGGACAGGCTCGCGAAAGAGAGCTTGTCCCTGTTTTTTTCTTGCTTTCAGAACCAGCGGATTCGACGGAGCAGGAAGTATGTGGCGGCTGTCAGGAGGGCTGAGGCGCCGATGATGATGAAGAAGGCGTAACTAAGTTGACCGATACCGATATCGACGTTCATGCCGTAGAAGCTGGCGATAAGGGTCGGTATCATCAGCACAATAGTGACTCCTGTCATGCGTTTCATCACCTGATTGACATTGTTCGAGATTATGGAGGCGAAGGCATCCATCGAGGCTGTCAGGATATCGGAATATATTTTGACAGTCGATAGAGCCTGTTTCATCTCAATCTCCACATCCTCGTAGAGGTCGAAATCGAAATTGTCGGGATAGGCGTGCTTGAGACGCATCATCAGAACTTCGTTGCCCTCGAGCGAGGTGTTGAAGAAGACGAGCGATTTTTCAAGTTGCATCATTCGCAGGAGCTCGCGGTCCCTGACACTCACCTCGAGGGTCTTTTCGTTTCGGGTAACTTCGTCGTTTATCTCTTTCAGATATTTGAGGAAGAGAGAACATGCCCAGTAGATTATCATCAGGATGAAATCTGGGCGGTTCGGGGTCGTGATGGCTTTATGGCGTGTATGGGCTATGAAATTCGATATTATGTCGTTCTTATGATAGCATATCGTCACTATGAGGCTCTCATCGGTAATGACGGCGATGGGGACAGTAGTATATGGCGTATCGCCCTCCGGAGTCTGGACGGGTATACGCAGTATTGTAAGAGTCCATTTGTCTTCGCGGTCGATACGGGGCCGCTCGTCTATATCGGCTGAATCGGTCAGGAAGTCTTCGGGGATGCCGACTTCGCCGGTGAGAAAATCGAAGTCATTGTTATCCGGACATTCCACATCAATCCAGCAACCCGGATCCCATTCCGCTTGCTCGTTGTAGCCTTTGTCGCAGACGTAGTATTTTCTCATAGTCCAAGTTTTAGCATTCGTTGGTGTGATATGTTTTAAACAAACAGAAGCTTTTGAATGTTGACAAAATGTCGTATCTTTGTTCCATAAGGAATTACTAACCGACCAAACAAACTACATAAGACATGACTATACTAAAAGCGGGGCTTAGACCGGCCATCTGCAGCGATCATGCAGGATTCGAACTCAAAGGTATTCTGATAGAATATCTTAAGGATAAGGGTATAGAAGTCGAGGACTTCGGCACATACAGCTCCGAAAGCTGCGATTATGCCGACTACGCCCATCCGGCAGCAGAAGCCGTCGAAAGCGGCAGGTGCTATCCCGGCATCGCCATGTGCGGAAGCGGCAATGGCATAGGCATTACCCTCAACAAGCATCAGGGCATTCGTGCGGCTCTGTGCTGGACACCCGAACTGGCCCGTCTGGCGCGTGCTCACAACAATGCCAACTTCCTCGTCCTTCCGGCACGCTTCATTTCCACAGAACTCGCCAAGGAAATCCTCGATGTATACCTGTCGACACCTTTCGACGGAGGGAGGCATGAGCGCCGTATCGAGAAAATACCCCTTAAGAACTGCAAATGTTCGTAAGCTTTGAGGGCCGATGATAATATCGGCCCTCTTTTTACGTTAATTTTGCAGACTGTCATGCTGACTGTATCGATTGTTACATATAAGACAGACCTGTCGGAGCTCGAGCTCTGCATGGATTCTCTCGGTGCCAAGAGTGTCGGGAGGATTTATGTCATAGACAATGCCAGCGAGAAGCGCATCGAGGAATTCTGCAAAGGACGCAAAAATGTCGAGTATTATCCGCGCCCCAATCTCGGATATGGAGCGGGGCATAATTTCGCCATGCGCAAGGCTATGGCTCTCGGCAGCAATTATCACCTTGTGCTCAACAGCGATGTCCGCTTCGACCCCTCGATACTTGATAAGGCTGTCGAATTTATGGACAGTCATCCGGATGTCGGTCAGCTTCATCCTGCCGTCTATTATCCCAACGGCGAGGTGCAGTACACAGTCAGGCTCATTCCGACCCCCCTGGATGTTTTTGGCCGCCGTTTCCTGCCTAACAAGCTTTTTGCTCCGCGCAACAAGCACTATACTTTGGCGAAAATGGACCGTTCGAAGGTCTACGACATTCCCTATCACCAGGGCAGCTTCATGTTCCTGCGCTGTTCGGCTCTTGAAGAAGTCGGGCTGTTCGACGAGCGGTTCTTCATGTACGCAGAGGATATCGATATGTCGCGGCGCATACATGCCCGATTCCGTACGCTCTATTGGCCTGAAATCAGTATAGTGCACGACCACCGTGCTGCTTCCTATCACAGCAAAAAGATGCTCGGAGTACACATCCGCAACTTGATGCGCTATTTCAACAAGTGGGGCTGGTTCATCGATCCGGAACGTCGTTCGTTCAATCGTAAGCTTCTTAAATCACTTAAGTCTGAAGGCCGCAAGGCAGGCTCGCCGTCCTAAATAGCTTAGCAGGGCTCCTATTCTGTTTTTTAACCTGACATTGCTGTCCATGAGGCAGTTTTTTCTTTGTGCGACAATTGTTTCCCAACATCTGTCGGCAGTGCCCGTGTCTCCGTTAAGGGAGGCAAGCAGAAATATATTGAAATTTGCGCTGAAGCGGCGGCTCTCGGCGGCAGCGATACATTCGGGACAGTTCTTCGACACTGTCTCGAGGATGCGGTCGGTAGCCGTGAGGGCGTGGAGACGCCGTGGCGACCAGGTATTTATGAAACTGGATGGATTTCGGCGATAGAAATATAGGGGAGTGCCGGTTACAGCTATACACCGCCGTCCCGGAAGAAGGCGCGAGCAGAGTTCGAGGTCCTCGTACCACATTCCTTCGGCGAAAGGCGTTAGGAGGAGTAGCTCGGTACGAAATATCTTTGCGCAGGCACTGGCATGAAGGTTGGTAGTCTGGTACAGGATTTCCTTTAGGGCTGTGATGCCGTCGACAATCCTGACATTCGGTTTATCCGGCAGTTTGCTGTTTCCCTTGAACGGATTGTCTGTCACATTGACGAATTGACCGACCGCGATCTCGGCATCATTGCCTTTGGCAAGTTTATATAAGGTTTCGAGCGCGAAAGGTGCGTAGCAGTCGTCATCGTCGAGAAAGACGACATATGGGCTTTTAGCCATGGCTACGCCAGTGTTCCGTGCATGCGACAAGCCATGGTTGGCATCAAGCCTGACGTATTTTATCTTGTCGGGCTCCATTTCGATATATTGGCGGCATATTGCCGGAGTCTCGTCGGTCGAGGCATCGTCGACGAGAATAAGCTCCCATTCCTTGAAAGTCTGGGACATTATGCTGTCGAGACAAGGCCGGAGGAACGACCGGGCATTGTACACCGGAACTATGACGCTGATACTCGGCATTGCTTCCTATTTGATTACCACCGGATTGGATGGCGCTGATTCGTTGTTGATCCTGTCGACAGCGGTGACGACGTAAACGCCCTTACTCTTGGCCTTGTAGCTGTTTTCCGGACTGATCGAGACGATTGCAGAAGGATTGTCGGTGTCGATATCGTCGAGACTGTCGAAGCGATAGACAATGTATTTCACGATATCTTCGATCTTACCTTTGGGCTCGTCTTTCTGCCACGATATGACTTTGCCGCTTTCAATTCTGATACCGTCGACTTCTTTGACCTTGTCGTTGGCTTTCAACCACGACGAAGGAGGTACAAGAGCCGGGACAGCCTGTATTTTTTCACGAAGACTCTTTGCCGACCCTCCGAAATTCTTTGTCAGCGATCCGGCCGGCCACCAGCAGTTGCCGCAGATGTTCTCTGCTTTCCGGGCCATGTCGGTCTTGACGTCAAGTTCGTTTTTCGTCATTGTCCTTTCGACATCCTGCCCTATGTACAGGTGACGCTTTTTGCCTGCGTTATGGTTCCACCAGTCGACAAGTATGCGGTACGATGCCGATTTGTGGTCGAGTTCCCAGTAGAGCTGTGGCAGCAGATAGTCTATCCATCCTTTTTCTTCCCAGAGCAGCACGTCGGCATATAGTGCGTCGTAGTTCTGGAGGCCGGAAGTGTCGCTGCCGCGTGGATCGTTCTTCTTGTTGCGCCATATCCCGAAGGGGCTTATACCAAAACGTACCCATGGTTTGATGGCCTTGATGCGTTTCGACAGGTCCTCGATGAGGATGTCGACGTTGTGTCGCCTCCATTCGGCTTTTTTCATGCCCTTGCCGTAGCGTGCGAAAGATTTGCCGTCCGGAAACTCCTTCTTCGCGATTGGATAGGGATAGAAATAGTCGTCGAAGTGGATGGCATCGACATCATAACGACGCACTATATCTTCCACGACCCTCGCGATATATTCGCGGTTCTCCGGCAGACCCGGGTCGAAGTAGAGCTTGCCTCCGTAGCGGAGGAAGCGTTCGGGATGCTTGTGGTAGATATGTTTGGCCGGAAGGGTCTGCTTTGCGGAAGATGTGACGCGGTAAGGGTTGAGCCAAGCATGGAGTTCCATGCCTCTGCGGTGACATTCCTCTATCATGAACTCGAGTGGGTCCCAATAGGGCTTAGGAGCTTTGCCGCCGTCGGTAAGGAAGCGGCTCCAAGGCTCTATCTTGCTGTCGTAGAAGGCATCGGATTGTGGACGTACCTGGAAGATGATGGCGTTTATGCCCATAGCCCGGAGGCTGTCGAGCTGGGCGGAGAGGTATTTTTTGTTCTGCTCAGTTGTATTGCGGCGATATTGGTCCTGATATACTGTCTGGATCCAGGCACCGCGGAACTCGTATTTGGGCGAGACCGCATAGGCCTGAAGAAAACAGAAAATCAGCGACAGCAGAATTGTGGATATCGATTTCATGATGCGAAGATACTGAAAATATTGCATACGGTCGATAAACTATTCATTTATGCGAGGTAGAAGGATGATTTAAAATTTATTAACATTTAAATTTCGAATGTTTTTTTATTTTTGCAAAAATCTAATACCCAAAGCACTATGAAGAAACAACTGCTGTTAATATTGCTCCTCTTCTGCTTTACAGTAGCCAAGGGTTACAAGGTCTTAAATCTTGTAACGGGAGACATCGAAGATGCTGCAAAAATACCGACTTATGAGGTTCGATGCGATACAATCGACTCTGGATTCCGTCTAACATACACTTTTAGTGGATTGGCGTTAAGTGAACGCTTTGATTCTACTGAAGCCTATGGCTGTAATATAGAAGGCTTTGGCTATAATATGATACCAGGACTACCTGAAGTTCCTGTCAAGAATGACCGGATACTAATGCCATATAGGACAAGCTATTCCATCAAAAATCTAAGTTTTAATTTTAAAACTTACGACCTGCATATAGTCGATGCAAAGGAACTGCTCATGTCGGATGGTAGCTTTGATTCAGGCTCCGGAATCAAAGATGACGCTAAGAATGGGTTGTTCCCTGAAAACTTTGTAGTATTGAATGATATCCAGATTTACAGAGGGAACTATTTCCAATATTATACGGTCTATCCAGTCTTGTATGACTCTGTCAAAGGCAAAACTAATATTGCATCGAGGATTTCATTTGAACTCCTTGAGAATGAGGATAATGGACTTATGACTTTATCGGAAGACGAGGAAACACCTCGGCTGCCAATTTCCATATCGGGTGCCAATGCTGTTAATGTTTCAAACTTTTCTGACAAATACACGGGACTGAAAGACAAGCGAGAAGGATATTTAATAATAACGACTGATTCATTGCTGTCATCAGCTAAAGAATTGGCGGAATGGAAGAAGATGCTTGGCTATGAGGTTAATCTTCAGTATAAACCCGAGTGGCAAGAAGATGAGGTCTTCGAAACCGTTAAGACATGGAATGATGAGAATGAGAAGGCCAAATATCTCCTAATTATTGGTGATCGTTCCTTTATTCCAATGAGAACAGGTTATCCCATCATGGATACACCTGGATGTCAAGTGCCCGTTCAGCCCAATGACACGACGTATATATTGGGGAAACAAAGCGACTTCTACTACTCATGTTTGGATGGGGAATATGACTATGAGTCAGATCTAATATGGGGGCGAATCCCTGCTTCATTTAAAGAAGAAGCCGATGCAGCTATAAGAAAAATTATTGCGTACGAAAAGAATCCAAATCCTACTAATGGTATGTCTTCCTTTGCTGCAGTTTCTTATTTCGAAACAGGGGTTACAGATAAAGAATATGAACACCAAAACAGTTTTGTCTTTAATACAGAGAATGTAATTAATTCTATAGGAAGTGCCTTTGGTCGAACCAAAAGAGTATATTATTGTGAAGAGAAAGTCAATCCTTTATATTGGAATAATGGCACTTCATTGCCAGACTATTTGAAGAAGCCATTATTTAATTGGAATACAAATTCTGCTGATGTAAGAAATTTATTTGAAGCCAATACCAATTTGATATTTTTCAATACTCATGGACAAACCGATAGATTACTATATCCTGAAACATCAATTTTGGATCTCTGTTTTTTGAAAAATACAACATATCCCATAATCTTCAGTCCTGCGTGTAGTACCGGTAATTTTCTACAGGATGGTTGTCTTGCCAGTCATCTTCTATTTCTTGATAAAGGTGGCTGCTCTTCTATATTAGCACCGACTGCCAATTCATATGTTGATTTTAGTGAGCTAATGATGGTTGAAATTTGCAATGCAATATGGCCGTCTTTAAATTTAGCACAAAGTAAAGATATGGATTATTCTAAACCGGATTGGACTCCAAACGAGAGCTATTCGTCTTCTTTTGGAGAATGTCTTATTGAGGCTAATAAAAAACTACATTCTATTGGTGGTAGTCCTGTAGGTAATTCTAACATAAGGGATCAATTGGAAATATTCGCCATACTAGGGGATCCATCCTTGCATTGTTTTTGGGATACTCAGACCGATGTAGCTTCGAAGACATCTCTCCTATATGACGAATTTGAAATATTGGTCAAAACCAAAGATAAACCGGCAATCATAACATTCTACGATAAAGTGACTGGTAATCATGATCGTAGATTTAGCAACGATGCTTCTTTTGAAACCTCTACGCCTGAGAACGTTTTTATTTCTATCAGTATGGCAGGGGCTACTCCACTGATGGGGTGGTATGACGATATAATTAATACCATCGGAAGTGATTTCTACGTCAAGTCGTGCGAATATGGCAAGGGGCAATTGAGAATCGAATATGAAGACTATTCGCTTAAAATCGGTCAGCTCAACATTGATGTTTTCAAAATCAATGGTTCCCAACCAACTTCCCTGATTCAAAGTAAACTCTTGTCGAGTCCCGCAGTGTTTGATCTGCCGAGATTGAATAATGGTGATATGTTTTGCGTCAGTATAAGGAAAAATACAGAAATAGTTTATATTAAAAAAATCTTAGTGAAATGAAGACATACAATTACATAATATGCATGATACTCGGAATCATCGGTATCATGCTGAATACAGTCTCTATGGCGGCTCAAGGGGCACCGGTGACATACGACTTTGCTGTCGACGGGGTGTACTACAGGGTGGCAGCAGATAATCAGGAATGTTGTGTGCTGGTTGGGTGTGAAGACGATATAATAGACCTTATCGTGCCGCAGGAAGTGACATATGAGGCTGAAACTTACAAAGTAGCAGAGATAGGTCGAAAGGCATTTTATAGCCACAAGTCTCTTGAAAGTGTCACGCTGCCGGAATCAGTCACTGTAATAGGCGAGAGCGCTTTTAGTTGTTGTACAAATCTGCAAAGTATCTATCTGCCGCAAAGCCTTGAAGAAATAGGAGAGGATGCTTTCTACGGTTGCGAAGAACTGACTTCAATAAGCATACCTGATGGCATTATAGAAATCAAAGATTCGACATTCTATTTGTGCAAGAAGCTAAAAAATGTAAATCTTAGGAATTCGATAGTAAAGATAGGCAAGTTAGCGTTCTGCAATAGCGGGATAGAGGAGATTACTCTTCCTGAAACATTGTTGTTTATCGATACAGGAGCGTTTGATGGGAGCAGCCTGAGGAAAATCTATATACCAGATTCTGTAAGGTACATGTTTTCTCCATTCAGTCTATGTGCTAGGCTTTTAGAGATAAGGTTACCGAATACCATTTATCAATTAGACTCCTTTTTTTTTAACGAATGTTATAATCTCCCCTCTATAGTAGTACCCGACTCTGTCCGTTATATTAATAACATGGTTTTCGGATACTGTCGAAGCCTTGAAAATCTGACTCTCGGACAGTCGGTAGAAGAAATCAGCTTCAATGCTTTTTTCCGCTGCAAGGCTCTTAAGGATGTTACCTGCCGGAGCATGACTCCACCGAATTTCGAAGGTGATTTTGAGGAGGAAGTCTATGCCGCTGCAACTCTCTATGTCCCTGCCGAAGCATTGGAAGACTACCTGGCAGCTTCTCCATGGAATAAATTTGGCAAAATAGAGTCTATCGAGACAGGCATCGGGGATGTCACCGTCGAGGGCGATGACGCAGAAGTGCCTGTCTACGACCTCATGGGCCGACGTATCGTCAATCCCATTCCCGGGCAAATATATATACGGAACGGCAAAAAGTTAGTTCTGCACTGAATTAGTTAAAAGGAAAAGCGACGCAGGAAAGGGCGTAGGCGCTTCAGGCGACAGGCTATCTTTGCATAGTTCATCAATCTTTGAAGACTATGCAATACTTCACCATCACAGAGCTTTGTCACAGCGACTATGCAGACAGGCATAATATCAGGAACATAGCGGGGCCGGCAGAACTGAGGGCTCTCGAAACATTGGTCGAGAAAGTCCTCGATCCTCTCAGGTGTGCCTGGGGGAAACCGATAAGGGTAAATAGCGGATTCCGGAGCCCGGAACTCAACAAGGCCGTCGGAGGTGCGCCGCATTCGCACCATGTACGAGGTATGGCGGCTGACATAAGCGCCGGATCAAAATCGGACAATCGCCGGCTCTTTGCTCTTGTAGACAGCGAAGGATTGAAGTACACCCAGCTTATCGACGAGAAAGATTTCTTGTGGATTCACATTTCGTACGACCCTGCGGATCTCCGCTGCCAGAAACTGAAGCTATGAGAAAGGTTTATGTGATTCTTACAGTTGCCTTCCTGCTCGCGCTCTGTTCATGTTCGGCTAAGAAGCATACTCTCGAAACCGCAAGGGAAGACCGCGACAGCATACGTGTAGTTCATCGTTCCGACTCCTTGCTTGCCCTGAGGACATATCTCAGGCATTGCAAGATTGAAGCAGACTCGGTCGTAGCCTGTACCGGCGATAATCCGGATATAAAAGCCTATGGTGTCCGTGCTGCAGAACGGACGGCATCTGTCACGAGCGTGGAGGCCGGGAGGGTAGAGGCCGACAGTCTGCATAGCAGCATTTCAGCCCGCAAAGAAGTAAAGGAAGAGACCATAGGCAGGAAAAGCCTGATGGACTATATGTATTATGGCTTCGCCATGCTTGTTGCTCTATATTTTGCAATGAAAGCTATTGTTTTGGCACTGAGAAAGAGTTAATTTTGCAAAGAATATGAATATCATAGAAATACAAGACCTCCATACACCCGGCGTAGAGCTTTACAGCTCTCTGACGGAAGCGCAGCTTCGCAAAAGAATCAATCAGGCGGAGGGCATCTTCATAGCCGAGAGTCCCAAAGTGATAGGTGTGGCCCTTAGGATGGGCTATGAGCCTGTCAGTTACCTGTGTGAACGCCGCCACATAGAAGGCGATGCCGCGTCGCTTCTTGCCATGAGTCCCGATGTGTCAGTCTATACGGGAAGCAGGGAACTGCTCGCTAAGCTCACGGGTTACACACTGACCCGTGGAGTGCTGTGCGCCATGCGTCGCCCGTCTTTGCCGACGGTTGAGGAGATTTGCAGTGGGGCGAAGCGTATCGCTGTGATCGACGGTGTTGTTGATTCGACGAATGTAGGAGCGATATTCCGATCTGCTGCCGCCCTCGGGATAGATGCTGTTGTGCTTACTTCGAATTCCTGCGACCCCTTGACGCGACGCTCTGTGCGAGTGTCGATGGGTTCTGTGTTCCTCGTCCCATGGACATGGCTGCCGGAAGGGAGCGATGCTTCGCTTTTGCGGCAGTATGGCTTCAAGACCGTCGCGATGGCCCTGACAGAACGTTCTGTGCCGGTCGACGACGAAAAGCTTGTCGCCGAGCCTCGCCTTGCCATCATTCTCGGCACTGAAGGCGACGGACTGCCGCAAGCGGTCATTGACGGGTCCGACTATACGGCACGGATACCGATGAGCCACCAGGTCGACTCGCTTAACGTCGCCGCCGCCTCGGCAGTCGCTTTCTGGGTTCTCCGCGCCCGATAGTCCGAACAAACGGCAACAAACGGCGTACCGTATTTGTTTGATAAAAGATTAAGTATTAAATTTGCACCTTGAAAACGGAAATACCATTTTCAACACCCTCGAACACTCAATAAATAGAAAAAACATACATAATGGACGTAACACTTGAAAAGACGGCCGACCTCGAAGGACGCATTGTAGTGAAAATCGACGAGGCTGATTACGCCGACCGCGTTAAGAAAGAACTTAAGGAAATCGGCCAGAAACGCCAGATTCCCGGATTCCGCAAAGGCCATATCGAATTGGCACAGCTCCAGAAACGTTTCGGCAAGCAGGTAAAAGCAGAAGTCCTCAACGACGTTGCTTCTGACGCTGCCCTCAAATATATCGACGACAACAAACTCGACATCCTCGGCCAGCCCATCCCCGTGGTAGGTCAGGAAATGAATCTCGACAACAAGGATTTCACTTTCTCCTACGAAATCGGCTTCATGCCAGAGCTCAACATGAGCTTCGACCAGAACACCACTCTGAATTTCTATAACATCGCCGTCAGCGACGACATGGTGAAGAAGCAGGACGAAAATATGCGCCAGCAGGCCGGCGAGCAGGTTCCCTCGCAGGAATTCGGCGAACGCGCTCTCGTGAAGGGCACCATCATGCAGCTTGGCGAAGACGGTCAGGTTAAGCCCGACGGCATTCAGGTCAACGACGGTATTCTTGCCCCCTTCCTCTTCAAGAGCCAGGAAGAGGCTAAGAAATTCGAAGGCACAAAGGTCGGCGACAAGGTCGTTTTCGACGCTTTTGCTACATGCGAGGGCAATGAGGCTGAAATCAGCTCCATGCTCCATATAGACCGCGACAAAGTAGAGGAAGCCCGTGGCAACTTCGAAATCAATATCGCCGAATTCGTTGTCAACAAGCCTGCCGAACTCGGTCAGGAATATTACGACAAGGTTTTCGGTCCCGATACCGTTCACAACGAAGAAGAATACTTCGCTCGTGTCAAGGACATCATCGCACAGGGTCTCCAGCCTAACAGCCGCAACCTCTTTGTGCGCACCACCGAGGATTATCTCATGGAAACTTACGGCACGAAGATGGAACTTCCGATGGGCTTCCTCCGCAAATTCATGATGAAGGTCAATCCTGAAATCAAGGATGAAGACGTCGACAACTATCTCAAGGCTTCCATTCCCGGCATGAAGTGGGAAATCATCGAGAACCGCGCAGCTCATCTCCTCGGAATCAAGGTTACCGAAGAAGATGTAAAGGCTATAGCCAAGTCGGTGGCTATGGAACAGCTCTACCAGTACGGTCTCGCTCAGATGGCAGAACAGATGGCCGACTACTATGCTGAGAACCTTCTCAAGGACAAGGACCAGCACCAGCGCATAGTGCAGCAGGCTTTCACCTCCAAGCTCATGATGGCTATCCACAATGCCGTCAAACTCAACGAGAAGACCGTCACCCTTGACGAATTCCGCGCTCTTGTCGACACCCTCAACAATGCTTCCGGAGCTTCCGTAGCTGCCGAAGAAGAACCAGAGCAGAAATAATATTCGCCTGTTATAAGCTACAGAACGAGGTGTGTCTTTTGTTGATACACCTCGTTTTTTCATATTTCTAATCCAGTAGATGAAAAAAGAACTTGTATTTGCCCTCTCTGCCTTTTCCTCGATATCCCTATATGCCTCGAACACAGCTTCTGCCGATACCGCAAGGGTACTCGATGAAATCGTCGTTATCGAATCCGCAGCTAAAGCTCCTGTGCCTCTGTTGCCACTTGATGTCAAGGTGATAACTTCCGGTATTATTGATAGAAGTACAGAGTCGAATATACTTCCTGTGCTGCAGAACCGGATACCCGGAATGTTTGTGACAGAGCGAGGACTTGCCGGTTACGGTGTCAGCGGCGGAGCTGCCGGGGCGGTATCGATACGCGGTGTCGGTGGCGGAAATAAAGTCCTCTTTCTCATCGACGGGCAGCCCCAGTGGGCCGGGGTTTTCGGTCATTCACTGCCCGACACCTATGTTACCAACGATATCCAGCGGGTCGAAGTAGTGAGCGGGCCGTCGTCCCTGCTCTATGGATCGGGAGCTATGGGTGGCTCTGTCAACCTTATTACGCGCCGTGCGGACACCGATGGTTTCGAAGGTTCGGTACGTGCCTTGGGAGGTAGTTATGCCACACAGAAATACGGAGCCAAATTCTCATATCGTCATGGTTCTCTCAGGGCTTTCGCAGCAGCAAGCTACGAGTCGAGCAACGGCAACCGTAAAGGTATGGACTACTGGCTCACGAACCAGTATGCGTCGGTAAGCTATGATTTCTCACAGCACTGGGAAGTAGGAGTCAACGGTATGGTTACGACGACAAAGGCCGACAACCCCGGGTCGGTTCATCGCGAGCTTCCTCTAGACATGTGGACCAAGCAGCTGCGCACCACCGCTTCGCTTTTTGTCAAGAACCACTATGATATCTCATCCGGCGGCCTCCAGGCTTACTATAACTGGGGCAAACACGATATCGACGACGGTCTCGACCGAGCCAACAAGCCACGCACATATCTATTCCATTCCAAGGACTATAATATGGGTATCACCATATACCAGACAGTAAAGCCGTGGACTGACAATGATCTCAGTGTCGGTGTCGACTTCAAACACTGGGGAGGCCGGGCTTACAATACCGATAAGACCGACGGAAAGGAATCACCGATTGTCGACCGCCATGTCAACGAGGTTGCAGCCTATGCTATGATGCAGCAGGCTCTCTTTTCCGATGTGCTCAGCCTCAACGCCGGAGCACGTATCGAACATTCCTCCCAGTTCGGCAACAAATGGGTACCCCAGGCCGGTTTCATCCTTCGTCCTATGCATTCCGGCCGTATGAAATTCAGCTATGGACGAGGTTTCCGCTCTCCGAATATTCGCGAGCTCTATATGTATGGACCGCGAAACCCTGAACTGCTCCCGGAATCGATGGAGAACTACGAAGTAGAGCTACGCAAATGGTTTTTGGGAGGGAAGATCGATGCCGGTCTGTCGCTTTACTATATCAATGGCGACAATATGATACAGACAGTGATGGTCAATGGCTCTCAAAGGAACATCAACACTGGTAAGTTTATCAACAAGGGCTTCGAACTCGATGCAAGCTATCGGATCAATCAAAATTGGTCTCTTGCTGCAAACTATGCCTATCTGCACACTGACAAACGCATAGTAGGAGCTCCCAAAAACAAGCTTTTTGGAGAAGTAGAATACAATGTCGGGGAGTGGCAGTTCTCTGTCGACATTCAGAGCATCTGGGGACTGTATACAGAAGAATCAGAAGAAAGCTACGCGCTTCTTAATGCAAGGGCGGCCTATACTTTTGACTTCGAAATGCCACTGCAGCTCTTTGTCAAGGGAGAGAACCTGACAGCTACAAAATATGAGGTCAGCTACGGGTTCCCCATGCCACGAGCAACCGTAATGGCCGGTTTCGAATGGAAATTCTAAGTCGTATTTATTTTTTAAACGGATTTTTGGTGCTATATTTGTACACAACTAACCTAACATAAATCGTTCTCATGAATAAAACTCTTATTTCGGCATTGATGGGACTTCTTGCTGTGGGACCTGCCTTTGCGCAGACGTTCACGGAATGGAAGAATCCGGAAGTCAATGCCGTCAACAGGGCACCTATGCGTGCTGCAAAATTCGCCTATCGCAAAGGCGAGGACGCGGCTAAGATCATGGACCGCAAGCAGTCATCTAATTACCTTAGTCTAAATGGTACATGGAAATTCAACTGGGTCAACGACGCGAGCCAGCGCCCTGTCGATTTCTGGAAAAAAGATTTCAACGACAAGGGATGGGACAACATCCAGATTCCAGGAATTTGGGAACTCAATGGTTACGGCGACCCTGTATATGTCAATACAAGCTATCCCTGGCGCAACCATGCACCTCTCACACCGCCAATCGTTCCTGACGAGGACAATCATGTCGGCACATACCGCCGCGAAATAGTTGTGCCTGCCGACTGGAAAGGCAAGGAGATATTCGCTCATTTCGGTTCTGTGACCTCCAATATCTATCTTTGGGTCAATGGCCGTTTCGTCGGCTACAGCGAGGACAGCAAGCTACAGGCAGAATTCGATCTGACCCCTTATGTCGTTCCCGGCAAGGAGAACTTGATAGCATTCCAGGTATTCCGCTGGTGCGACGGTTCCTATCTTGAGGACCAGGACTTCTTCCGTCTCAGCGGTGTGGCCCGCGACAGCTATCTCTTCGCCCGCGACAAGAAGCGTGTTGCCGACATGCGCGTTACACCAGACCTTGAGAACGGCTATGCCGACGGTGTGCTCAACATCGACCTCACACTTACAGGCAACGCTCCTGTTGAACTTGTACTCAATGATGCCGACGGTAAGGAAGTGGCACGAACGATTGCAAGCAAGAGCGGTCGCACTCAGATGCGACTCGCAAATCCCCAGAAATGGTCGGCTGAGACTCCGTATCTCTATACTCTTACCGCCTCTATGAACGGCAACGACGAAATAGTGCCCGTCAAGGTAGGTTTCCGTAAGGTTGAGCTTAAGGGCGGACAAATACTTGTCAACGGCAAGCCCGTCCTTTTCAAAGGCGCGGACCGTCACGAGCTCGACCCTGACGGAGGATATGTCGTTTCCCCCGAACGCATGATGCAGGATATCCAGCTGATGAAGAAATTGAATATCAACGCCGTGCGTACATGCCACTATCCCGACGACGAACTTTGGTACGACCTGTGCGACCGCTACGGTATCTACATGGTGGCAGAGGCTAATATCGAAAGTCACGGTATGGGCTACGGAGATAAGACTCTTGCCAAGGAGCCTTCCTATCTCAAAGCTCACATGGAACGCAATCAGCGCAATGTGCAGGGCAACTTCAACCATCCCGCCATAATCTTCTGGTCGCTCGGCAACGAGGCCGGCTACGGTCCCAATTTCGAGGAAGCATACAAATGGATTAAGGCCGAGGATCCGAGCCGCGCCGTGCAGTACGAGCAGGCAGGCAAGAAAGGTATGACAGATATCTTCTGCCCGATGTACTATGGCTACGAAGGCATGGAGAAATACGGACAGAATCCTCCCGTCGACAAACCTCTCATCCAGTGCGAATATGCCCATGCGATGGGCAACTCCATGGGCGGTTTCAAGGAATATTGGGATATCATCCGCAAATATCCCAATCTCCAGGGCGGTTTCATCTGGGACTTCGTCGACCAGAGCCTTCGCAAGAAAGGCAAGGACGGTGTCGAAATCTACGCTTACGGCGGTGACTGGAGCACTGCCGATCCCAGCGACAACAATTTCTGCGACAACGGCCTTGTAAGCCCCGACCGCGTGCCTAACCCTCACGCCGATGAAGTCCGTTACTATTACCAGAACATCTGGACAACCCCTGTAGACCTCGCTTCCGGCAAGTTCAATGTCTACAACGAGAATTTCTTCAAGGACCTTTCCGATGTAGAGCTTCGCTGGACTCTTCTTCATGATGGCGTTGCCGTGCGTGAGGGCAGTATTGAGACTCTCGACGTGGCTCCCGGTTCGACCACAGTTATAAATATCCCCTACGGCAAGATAAGCGACGACGGAGAATGGCTTCTCAATGTGCGCTATGCGCTCAAGGAAGCATCCGACCTTCTTCCGGCCGGTCACGAAGTCGCCCGAGACCAGATTGTGCTTCATGAATCGGCAAGTCCGAAGTGGGCCATCAATCCTGCCGACCTCCCGACTTACACGATGCCCCAGATAACTATCAAAGACAACCACCACGTTTTCCTGACCGTGGAAAGCGACCGTTTCACTATCGACTTCAACCGCAGCAACGGCTTCATGTGCAAGTATACCGTCAACGGCACGAACATGATTATGAACGATGGCGAGCTGACCCCTAATTTCTGGCGTGCTCCGACCGACAACGATTTCGGTGCAAACCTCCAGCGCAAGTACCAGGCATGGCGAAATCCCGAAATGAAACTTACATCGCTCGAATCGACGATGCGCGGTGAGCTTGCAGTCGTAACAGCCAAATACGACATGCCGGAAGTGAAATCGACCCTTACCCTGACATATACTATCAACGGCGACGGCCAGGTGATGGTCAACGAAAATCTTGCAGCCACCAAGGGTGCCGATGTCTCCGGATTCTTCCGTTTCGGCATGCAGCTGCAGATGCCGCTCGAATTCTCCAATATCGAATACTATGGCCGTGGACCTATCGAAAACTATGCCGACCGCAACCATTCGACAGAATTGGGTATCTATCACCAGACTGTCGACGAGCAGTTCTATCCATACATCCGTCCGCAGGAGACCGGCACAAAGACTGATATCCGCTATTGGAAACAGCTCAATAATGCCGGTAACGGTCTTGAATTTATGGCCGAACATCCTTTCTCTGCGTCCGCTCTGGATTACTCTGTCGAAAGCCTCGACGACGGTGACAATAAGGACCAGCGGCACTCTCCAGAAGTGAAGAAGGTCGGATATACAAACCTCCTGATCGACAAGGCTCAGATTGGTCTCGGCTGCGTCAACAGCTGGGGCGCCACTGCACTGCCGGAGTATATGCTGCCTTACGGCGACTACAGCTTCACTTTCATCATGAAGCCTGTCTTCCACCAGCTGCACAATTAAGCATAAACATGACACTCTATAACAAAGGCCGGCGTATTCGTTGGCCTTTGCTTTGTTTTAGAGTCAAAATTTGTATCTTTGCCTGTACATTATTCATCTGTATATGCGAAAGAACAGAACAATAGCCATAAAGAAACTGATATGCTTCCTTGCTTTACTGGCTGGCATACCTTTTATGAATGCAAAAGGCTTCTCGGAGAAGGAACTAACAGTTACGGCTCCGGGCGGCTGCCGCATGGGTGCCACGCTCGCTGTGCCCGAATCGGGGAAGCCTAAGGCTGCCATTGTCCTTGTCTCAGGCAGCGGCACACAGAACCGCGACGAAGAGATCATGGGCAAGAAACCGTTCAAGACTATTTCCGATTTCCTTTCGGATGCCGGTTATGCTGTCCTCAGGGTCGACGACCGTGGATTCGACAAACCTGAGCTGGCTGCCAGGAAGACGATGCAGACCGACATCCAGGATGCCGATGCCGCCATAGCGCTTGCCGATTCTATCTTTCCGGACATCCCTGTCGGGGCTATCGGCCATTCGAGCGGAGGGGAGTGCGTCATAGTCAGTGCTGCAAACAATCCGGCTCTCGACTTCATCATTACGCTTGCCGCTCCGGCATGTAGCGGCGATTCCCTTGTCATGTCGCAGAGCCGTGCTCTGGCTGTTGCACTGACCGGGGCATGGGAAGCAGAACCCTTGCAGCGCCGCCTTCTCGATATTGCTAAATCGGATCTACCCGACATGACGGCCCGTATTTTCCTAACGCAGGCTTTCAACGAGAGTATAGGTGAGGCTGCCTCGCTGCCACAGGTACAGGAAACCGTACAGCAGAGAATAGCTCCACTCTTGTCGCCTTGGTATCGCTCTATGCTGCGTTTAGATCCATCAGACGCTATTTCCAGGGTCGATAAGCCGTGGCTGGCCCTGAACGGTTCAAAGGATATGCAGGTACTTCCGTTCAACCTTCAGACGATCAAAGATCTCAACCCAAAGGCCGTCACAAAACTTATCGAGGGTCACAACCATCTCTTTCAGCCGTGTACAAGCGGTATGACCGACGAATACGAGAAGCTGCCGGGCGATATCTCGCAGGAGACTCTCGAAGTGATACTTTCATGGCTCAAGGAAAAATAATTTAAGCTAAACCAAACATTTATTTTGTCATGAAAAGAACTCTTTTTGTTTCGGTATTCATCCTGATGGCGTTTGCCTTCAGTTATGCCGGAGGTTTTTCGGAGTATCGCGGTGTATGGGCATCGGATGATGCCGAAGCCGTTGTGACCGACAGTGTGTGTATTTTCTTTGAGAAAAGTCCTACTGGCCTGAGAGCCTACCTCGATATCCCGTCGCAGAACATCCACAGTAAGACGGCTCTTAAGGATTCGGTATTTGTGACTGAAACTTCATCTCCCATTGTTCTTTCTATGGAAAAAACAGGTGAGAAGTCTTTATTGCGTATCGGCAATAAACTGATGGAACAAGTTGAGGCGCTTACTACATGTGATTCTTACGAGAGATCTATTCCTGCTTCATCAGACGACATTGGACGTTGCCTTCAGGAATGGAGACTTGGCTCTGACTTTGGAAGAATGGAGCAGGGCGTAGCTTGTGAAGTGAACACCAATCGACATATGTTTGTCTATATGGTGACGCCGTTTATGACATACATACGTGCAGCTGCAACAGCAAACAATAATAACGGGACGCTCTTCTTCCAAAATATAAGAATGATGCGCAATGAAAATACCGGCGAGATGACATGCTATTTCGCCCCGGACAATGCGAGGTTTACGCGTGAAAATCTTTCTATCGACAATAGTAAATTCCAACCCGGCACTTGTACTTTCAGTCCTGACGGTGGCATTTATTGGTCATTTATCTCCTTCACTCCGGACCAGATACAGATCAACGGTTGTGGCGAGACTTATTATGTGAACCGTAACAACGTACTAAAGGAATATTTTAGATATGTACCTTATAATCTCTCCGGAAGAAATCATTTCGGATTGGAATAAGGTAGGTTCTTCGATAAAGAACATATCAAAACCGTGTACACCGGAATCGGAGTGGTGTACACGGTTTTTTTTGGTTAGAAGTACCTTAGCGGATGATTTTCTTGGCTCCTTTGCCGTCGACGCGGATGTATGGTCCATGCGACATGTTTTCTTCCGGTTCAGACATGTCTTGAAGATTATAGTAGCGGCGGATTTCAGTGGTTTCATTATCATCGGCTACGACACCGTCGATGCCACTCATCTGCATAATGCGCTCGTTCATCCATAGCGAGTTGTTTTCGAGACCCTGGCGCAGATAGCGTAGCTTGCCGGGGGTGTTGTTCTTGCTCGATTCGGACCAGCGAAGGTGGTTGGCCTCGTCGGCTGCGGCGCAGCGTTCGGCAAGCTCTTCGACGTAGGGATAGATGGCCGGGAGCTTGGCATAGAATGCCTGCCACTCCTCGGCGAGGGCCTTGCGGAAAGCCTCGGTCTCGAAGATGGCCCCGATCCAGT
>CAUBJF010000018.1 GCA_958436175.1 uncultured Muribaculaceae bacterium | reverse complement strand
GATCCGCCTGGGGCTCGAACCCAGGACCCCAACATTAAAAGTGTTGTGCTCTACCAGCTGAGCTAGCGAATCATCGTTCTCTTATTTTCTAAAAGCAGTGCAAAGGTAAGGCTTTTTTTTGAACTATGCAAGAGTTTTAGTATATTTTATTTTAGTAACTTGTTTTTTATCCTTCTTATATGTCACTCCAGGATTTCGAGAACCCGAGACGAGGATAGTCGCCGATCAAAGTTCTTTAACGATTTTTATTCTAAAGATAAAATTTTCTACTATTCCCCTCGCAAACAGATATGAACAGAAAGCCAGCCAGAGAGCATCGTTTCCATATTTATGTATCAGGCTGAAATAGAAGATAAAGAAAACTGTCAAGGCCGTGAACATTGCCATAAGCATGGCTCTGGTCCTGACAAGGCCGACGAATACACCATCGTAGATAAAAGCGAGATAGCCGCATATGGGGACAGCGGCCGCCCATGGCAGGAAGTTGGCTGCGAGGCTGACGACATCCTTGTCCTCAGCTATCATTCGAAGCAAAAAGTCGCCGCCAAGGAGATATGCAGCGCAGAAAACTATTGCGAAGCTTAAGCCGACACGTCTAAGTGCTTTTACGAGGCTGAGGAGTCCGGGACGGTCGTTCATGCCATGATATTTGCCTGCAAGAGCTTCTGCAGCATAGGCAAAGCCATCCATGAAGAAAGAAAACAGCATAAAGAGTTGTAGCAAGAGGGCATTGGCAGCCAGAATCCTGACACCCTGGAGGGCACCGGCATGTGTGAACCACAATGTCACACAGACGAGACAGGCCGTGCGGAGAAAAATGTCGGTATTGATACGGAAGAAGGACAGTATTTCCTTAGGTTTGAATATTATCCTGAGTGCCACGGCCTTCGGTCTATAATGACCTAAGATGGCAATCAGGCCGACAAGAAATCCGATCCATTGCGCCGTCATCGTCCCGATGGCTACACCTTCAATTTTCATTCCTCGGCCAAATACGAGGTAGACGCTTATTGGGATGTTGACGACATTGGTGACTATTGACATCCACATCGGAATCCTGGAGTTCTGCATTCCGAGCGACCACCCCGACAGTGCATAAGTGACAAGTACCGCCGGACAGCCCCAGATACATATTTGAAAATATTTCCTGGCAAGAGCCTCTGTGGCATCGTCGGCATCCATAAATCCCAGGATGAGCTTAGATAGCGGTCCCGACAGAGCCAGGAGCATAGCCGACATTATGAAAGCGACATAAAGACCTCGCCAGAATATCACATGGCAAGCCATATTGTCCCCGGCACCGTAGGCCTGCGCGGTTGGGCCGCTTGTGCCCATACGTAGGAAATTGAACAGCCAATAAAGGATATTGAACATCGTCCCTCCCACGGCAATGGCACCAATATACACAGGGTCGCCGATGTGCCCTGTAATGGTCACATCGGCGAGGCCGAGTAGGGGTGTCGTGATATTTGATATTATAGCCGGGACAGCTATCGCGAGTATTTCATGCCGCAGTGTCATCCTTTCTTCGCACTGACAGAAGAGCGGTAGAGATAGAGTATTATGGCCGCATATGCTATTAGCCCAAGAATCTGGGGTAAGAACTCACCCCCGGTGTCCGGAACCTTGGCTCCCAAGAATATCGTGATTGCAGCAAAAACACCGAAGAGTGCCCCACCGGCTATAAGTCCCGACGATACAAGAGTACCTCGGTCTGCGCGTGCCCTGCAAACTTCAGGATTCTTCGAACTGTGCGATACAAACCAGGAAACAAGACCACCCACGAGCATCGGTGTGTTCAGCTGCAGCGGCAGGAACATACCAAGGCAGAAAGCGAGAGCAGGAACACCGAGCCAGTTGAGAATCAGGGCAAGGATAGCACCGATGATATATAGAGTCCAAGGAGTCGAGCCACCCATCATCATAGGTTCGATAACCTTGGCCATCGCGTTGGCCTGCGGGGCAGCGAGGGCATCCGGGCCAGTGAAGCCATAGACTTTGTTCAGCATAAGCATCACGCCCCCGACAGTGGCTGCCGAAACGAGAGTTCCGAGGAATTTCCATGTTTCCTGTTTCCGGGGTGTAGAGCCAAGCCAGTAACCGATTTTGAGATCTGTGACGAAGCCCCCTGCCATGGATAGCGCCGTACAGACGACACCTCCGAGCACCATGGAGGCTACGATCCCCGAAGTGCCGTTTAGACCTATAGCAACGAATACACCGGAAGCGATGATAAGTGTCATGAGTGTCATGCCACTGACAGGGTTACTTCCTACAATTGCTATGGCGTTGGCTGCCACGGTAGTGAACAAGAAAGCAATAATCGTAACGACGAGCCATGCTACCAATGCCTGCCAGAACGTATGTATCACTCCGAACCAAAAGAAAAGAAGTACGCCGAACAACGCTATGGCTGTGAAATAAGCTATATGCTTCATCGAAATATCCGTCTGCCAGCGAACGGTCTTGGTCTTCGTATCAGCACCTTTAAGTTCGCGTGCGGCAAGACCGACAGCCTGTCCGATAATGCTGCGGCTCTTGACGATGCCGATGATGCCTGCCATGGCAATACCTCCGATACCTATCATACGGGCATATTCACTGAAGATTGCAGCAGGAGACATTGCCGCAATTTCGGGTGAGCCATAAGCACCCATAAGGGGTATGACGAACCACCATACGAAAATAGAACCTGCAAAGATTACGAATGCATATTTGAGACCGACTATATAGCCCAGACCGAGAACGGCTGCTCCTGTGTTGCACGAGAATACGAACTTGGTCTTGTCGGCAAGTGTCTGCCCCCAGGTATACGCCGTCGTGGTTACGACTTCCGACCACCAACCGAAAGTTGCGACAATATAGTCGTAGATACCGCCTACTAAGGAAGCCACGACGAGAATAGCTGCTTGAGAGCCATCGCTCTTTTCTTTGTTGCCTTGTCCGCTAACCAGTACCTGAGTCGTAGCCGTAGCTTCCGGGAAAGGATATTTCCCGTGCATGTCCTTTACGAAGTACTTACGGAAGGGAATGAAAAAGAGGATGCCGAGTACGCCGCCGAAGAGAGAGCTCAGGAACACTTCGAGGAAGTTGACAGTTATTTCAGGGTGTGAGGCCTGAAGGATGTACAGGGCCGGCAGAGTGAAAATCGTGCCTGCAACTATAACGCCGGAACAGGCGCCTATCGACTGAATGATAACATTCTGACCCAGTGGGTCTTTCTTTTTTAACCAGCCCGAGAGTCCGACAGCAATGATGGCAATAGGTATGGCGGCTTCGAAAACCTGCCCAACCTTGAGGCCGAGATATGCTGCCGCAGCACTGAAAATGACTGCAAGGATAAGGCCAGTAATGACGGAATAGGGAGTCACTTCGGCATATTTACGGGCCGGATGCATCAGAGGCCTGTACTCCTCGTCGGCCGCCAGTTCCCTGAACGCATTGTCGGGAAGCTCGATAGGATCGACATCTGCCGGTGGCAGATCTGTCTGATTGGCTTGTTGTTTCATGTGAAATCTGGTTGTATAGGATTATTTTTGAGGTATCTTGATTCTCTGTCCTGCCTGGAGACCGTCGCCTTTGAGATTGTTGGCATCCTTTATCTGCTGGACAGTCACGCCATAACGTTTGGCAATTTTGGAGAGATTCTCGCCTTTGCGCACTTTATGGTACGTAATTTTAGGCTTGGAATTAGCATCCGTTCCCTCTTTCTTCTTTTTGGTAGGTTTGGCTGCTGTTGTTTTGTCTTTGGCGGACGCAGGACCTGCTTCGACCTTCTGCTCGGGTGCGGGAGCGGAAAATGCTTTTGCAACTTCGGCTGATTTGGTAGAGTCGGCAGCGGTTGTCACGTTTTCCATGGGAACTACACTGTCGGTAGGCATCGTTGTCACCGTGCTGGCAGTGTCTGTCGATATTGTTTCATCCAGTTCGATCTGGGGTGCCTGTTCCTTATATCGACGAGTGACTGTTACGATCTTGAGTTTCTTACCGGATTTGACTTTTTTACCTACTTTGTTGTATTTGCGTATCTGCGCAGTCGAGATTCCGTATTTGCGCGCAATGCTCGCGAGTGTCTCACCACGGCGTACAGTGTGCCATTGAGTCGTCTCTTCATCATAGTACTCCCCTTTTGCGTCTCGGCCTACAGAGGCACCTGTGGCGGGTTCTACGATGCCTCGACGCGCATACTTTTCGGCATTGTGATTGACGATTGAGTCCTCATTGACAATATATGCGTATGTCTGCAACGAAGGGAGAACGAGGGAATAAGGCCTTATATCGCCAGGTATTATATCTTTTCGGAACTGAGGATTGAGTGCCCTCAGCTCGGCAACCGGGATATCAAGCACTTGTGAGATTTGGTCGAAATGAACACGTCGCGAAACATGCACCGTATCGGTTATCAGGGGACGTCGCGCAAGAGCAGGTGAAATTCTGTGATCCTTATGATAGTTCATTATATATACAGCGGCGATGAATGTCGGGACGTAGCCGCGGGTCTCGGCTGGAAGGAAGGGATATATTTCCCAAAAATCGTGCTTGCCTTCTCCTGCTCGACGTAGTGCTTTATTGACATTTCCGGGGCCGCAATTGTATGCGGCAATTGCGAGCGACCAGTCATCGAATGTCTGGTATAACTCCTTGAGATATCTTGCAGCAGCATCGGAAGACAGATAGGGGTCACGACGCTGGTCTATCAAAGAATTGATTTCGAGACCCATACCTCCGGCTGTCGGGGTCATGAACTGCCAAAGTCCGGCTGCGCCCGCACGTGACACAGCCGAAGGGTTAAGGGCAGATTCTATGACAGGGAGATATTTGAGTTCCAAAGGCATCTGATAACGCTCCAGAGCCTCGACAAAGATAGGCATGTAGTAGAGACTGAGCCCCAGGAGGTTCTCGACGAGCTGGGGTCTGGACGCATAGAAACGGATCGCCCCCTTGACAACGGAGTTGAAAGGCATCTCGATGACCGTAGGCAATGCGCCGAGTCGGCTGACGATGACATCATCAGAAAGGTCGTCAGAGCCTTCCTGTGAGGGTTCGTAGTCTAAGATTGCATAATTCTTAAGATACCAGTCCTCAAGCATTGCTTTGGTATCTGTTTCGCAGCTTTCGGGAAGAATGAGCTTGGTGCCGAGCGAAGCGTCGGAGACATTGAGAATATTCTGTGCGTCGGCGCAGTGCGCGCCGGCTGCTATTGCAAGTGTAGGGAGTAAGTATCGTAGAAGGTATTTCATAGCAATATATGTTCGGGATATGGATTGTTCAGAAGTTTAGGGACCATGTCATACCTATGGCAGGTTTGAAACCCCTGTTGTCCTGGATGACGTTCGGCACGACATCCATCGACAGGTCGGGGGATATATCGAAATGAGAGAGAGAAGCATCGACGTAGGCATCGACCATGGCAAGGAGATAGACACCTACCATTGCGATTATACAAAGGTCGCGGTTGCGTCGGTAATAGTTTTTTCGTGACTGAAGGACGTTTGTCAGCCACGTACGGTCAAGGTCTGACTCCTGTGTGTTGGGCGGAAAGAAGTCCATATAGGACTTTGTATCCGGGTCGTTGTCCATTATATCGCGGTAGGCACGGGTATAGTCATCGAGCATATTGTTGTTCCACGATGTTGCATATGCAAGGCCCATATAACCTCCGATGATGACAGGAAGTTTCCAGTACCGGCGATTGTATATTTGTCCGAGGCCAGGCAGAAGAGCAGACATCCAGACCGCACGAGTTGGGTCGGGGTTGAACTCGGTATCGCGTTCTTCCCAGCGGTCGTACGGAGATTCATCCAGCAATGCACGTATGCTGTCTACGGCGGAAGACCCCTGGGACCTTCCATCAGCCAGGTTGATGTCGCCAAGGACAACACGTACGCTGTCGGGTGCTGCAGCCAGCGTGGCTTCGATACTGTCTGTCGCAGTAAGCTCCTGAGCCGAAGTAGCCAGTGCTGCGATGAGCAGCGAGAGTGCGCATATCGCTCTGCTAAATAATATGGAGAGTTTGTCAGTCATCCTGTATCTTAAGAGAGTCGAAGAGCGTTATGAGACGTTCCAGCTCACTTTCGTCTTTAAAAGGAAATGTAATTCGTCCGCGGCCCTGGTCGTTGCATGCGAACTGGACTGGAGTATGGAACACCGTAGAAAGATGGCGCTTGAGCACGTCATAGTCGTCGGCAGCAATACGCGATTGCTTTGGCTGACCGGACTTGTTGGCGTTGTTTTCATATTCCTTGGCAAGCTCTTCGACGCGGCGCACGGACAGTCCCTGTTTCAAGATCTCGTTATAGAGCTTGAGCTGCAATGCCGGGTCAGATATTGTCAGCAGGGCGCGCGCATGACCCATATCGACGCGTTTGTCTCGGAGACCGAGCTGCACTTCTGCCGGAAGCTTAAGCAGACGCAGGAAGTTCGCCACGGTAGCACGTTTTTTGCCGATGCGCTCGCTGAGACGTTCCTGTGTGAGCTGATATTGGTCGATAAGTTTCTTGAAAGTAAGAGCTATTTCTATAGCGTTCAAGTCCTCACGCTGGATATTTTCAATAAGTGCCATCTCTGTAAGCTCAGCTTCGTTGGCGCTTCGGATATATGCAGGGACAGATTTCAGCCCCGCCATCAGCGCGGCACGGTAACGACGCTCACCGGCGATGATCTGGTACGAGTCGGGGCCTGTCTTTCGCAGCGAAAGCGGCTGAATGATACCAAGCTGGCGTATCGAGGCGGCAAGTTCCTCCAGCGCGTCGTCATCGAAAGTAGTACGCGGTTGTTCTGGATTGGGCGATATATAGTCCAGAGGTATATCGTTGATGGCCGATGATCCCTTGGCAGGCACGTCGTCCATTGGTATGAGGCTGTCAAGACCTCGGCCGAGGGCATTACGTTTCACGCTCATGCTTTTTCTTTCTTGGAGTTTTTCGCTATAAGTTCCTTGGCAAGCAGTATATGGCTTGTGGCTCCACGACTTTCAGAGTCATAGAGCAAGGCGGGCAGACCATGACTGGGTGCCTCGCTGAGTCGTATATTGCGAGGTATTACCGTATCGAACACCATCTCGGCAAAGTGCCCCTTGAGCTCCTCGTAAATCTGGTTGGCCAGACGGAGACGCGCATCGTACATCGTCAGCAGGAAGCCTTCGATTTCAAGAGAGGGATTAAGTCGTCCTTTGATTATTCGGATGGTATTAAGGAGTTTGCTGATACCTTCGAGAGCGAAGTATTCCGCCTGGACAGGTATGATGACAGAGTCGGCAGCGGTCAAGGCATTGACTGTGATAAGACCGAGTGACGGAGAGCAGTCTATTAGGATGAAGTCGTATTTCGAACGTACCGGCTCGAGAAGTTTGCGAAGCACACGTTCGCGATCCGGTTTGCTGATAAGTTCTATTTCGGCACCCGCGAGGTCGATGCGAGAACCTATGAGGTAAAGCCCTTCCATGCACGTGGGCACTTCGGAGCCGTCGAGAGGATAGGAGTCAACCATACATTCATAGATGGAGGAGCTCATGGACCGAGGATCGATACCATAGCCTGAAGTGGCATTGGCTTGTGGGTCCGCATCTATAATCAGGACTTTTTTGCCCTCAGCAGCCAGAGAAGCAGCAAGATTGATAGTTGTGGTAGTCTTGCCTACTCCGCCTTTCTGATTGGCAACTGCAATGATTTTTCCCATATGAGAATCTATGTGTGATATTCTGGGTGCAAAGTAAATAATTATTCGTGAAACAAAAAAGCTTTGTTCCACGAAAAAGGGGACAAATGTAGATAATATTACGCATACACCTAAAATTCAGCTAATTTTACTAACTTTGTAGCGCTCAAACTTGTTTTAGAGATAAAAAACATCAAGATAATAACTGCTTCTAAGATATATGGAAAACCAACGGCCTCTTTTTCTGGTCACCAACGATGACAGCATCGATGCACCGGGCATTCATCAGCTTGTCGAATGCCTGCGTCCCTTTGGCGAAGTATGGGTTGTCGCACCTTCCCATCCCCGGTCCGGACAGTCTGCTGCCCTAACCGTAGGAGCGCCACTACGCATAAAAGAGAAACCTGGCGCACCCGACGGTGTCCGCCATTTCATTGTCGACGGCACGCCGGTCGATTGTGTGAAGCTCGCTTTAGATGCCATTGTCCCTCGCAAACCAGATTTCCTGTTTTCGGGCATCAACCACGGTTCGAACTCAGGTACGGCCGTAACATACTCCGGCACCATGGGGGCTGTCCTCGAAGGATGTATGGAAGGCATACCGTCGGTCGGCTTTTCTCTACTGCATCATTCGATGAAAGCTGATTTCAGACTCTCTGCCGAATACGTTTCACAGATAATCAGGCAGGTAACCGCGAAAGGTCTGCCCGAAGGCGTCTGTCTAAACGTCAACATCCCTGCAAAAGTCGTACCTGAAGGAATCCGCGTGTGCCGCGCAGCACACGGACACTGGAGCGAAGAGTACAAACGCTATCTCGACCCTAACGGCCAACCCTTTTATTGGTTGACAGGTCGCTTTGTCAATGGAGAACCAGATGCCGAAGATACCGACGAATACTGGTTGCAGCGACGTTACATCACTATCGTCCCGGTAAATCCCGACCAGACTTATCTTTCGATGATTAAACCTGTCGCGGAGCTGTTAGGCTACTGAGTCGTGGTATACCTATACTCGGATTCTCTGCATTACTGCAACGACATTGAAACAACCTTGAGACCTTTAAAAATCATGGAATAGACGCAGGGGCGAGAAAAATATCCCGTGAATTCTTGCTGTGTGCGATTATTTGTCATATCTTTGCATTAACAAATTTGTTAAACAACAATGTTAGCGCAATATGGATGATAAATATTACGAACAAAGCACTCAGGATAAGATACTTGCCGCAGCAGAGAAAGAATTCTTCCTTAAAGGTTATGCTGGGGCGAGGACGATGAATATAGCCGATGGTGCCGGTGTGACGCATGCCATGCTCCATTATTATTTCCGGACCAAGGAGCATCTTTTCGATAAAATCATCGAAAACAAGATAGGCACTATCCGCGACATCATGCTTACATCGGTCGACGACCCTTCGACACCGCTCTTCGACAAACTGAAAACGGCCATCGAACGCCACATCGACTTCCTGGCAGCGAATCCCGGACTGCCGAAATTCATGGTATGCGAAGTTTTCGGCAATCCCGAACGGCTACCCAAGGTTACGGAGCGAATAGCATCGGCAGCTCCGGAAGCCGTCAAAAAGCTTCAGGCACAAATCGATAAAAACGCGGCAGCAGGACTATGCCGACGCGTCGATGCCGCTATGCTGGTTCTCGACATAGTGTCGCTCAATATGTTCTCCTTCATAGCAGCACCGGTGGTGAATACCCTGTTGGGAAGCATGATGAGTGATATGGATGTCTTTGTAGAACGCCGAAAAGAAGAGAATGTCGAAACTATAATGAGAAAACTAAAGCCATGAATAAACTGCTTGTCATCTTGGCGACAGCTTTAACATCATCGCTGTCAGCCGGTGCCGAGGTCACTCTTGAATACTGTCTCGATAGAGCGGACCGAAATTACCCCCTCATCAAAAAATATGAGCTGGTCGAGCATACCTCCGACCTACGACTCTCTGATATCAACAAAAGCTGGCTTCCGCGCATAGGTATCTATGGTCAGGCTTCTTTACAGAACATAGTCCCTGATCTTCCCGAGACACTGCAGAAAATGCTTTCTCAGAATGGATACTACATCGAAGGACTCGGACACTTTCAGTATAAAGCCGGCATCGACCTTACTCAGACCGTCTGGGATGGAGGAACCTCGAAAGCCTCACGCGAAATCGAACGAGCATCTGCCAATGAATCGCAGGCATCTCTCGATGTACAGATGTATGCCGTCCGGGAAAAGGTGATGAATCTATTCTTCGGAGTTCTGCTCATTGACAAGCAGATTGAGCAGACCGAAAACAATATAGTGCTTCTGGAAGCAAATTATAAGCTTATGGAGTCGATGTGCCTTAACGGGACAGCAATGCAGAGCGACGTTGATATGATCGCGGCGCAACTACTCACTGCTGAACAGCAGCTGACATCGGCTCGTGCTACATCCAACAGTTACCGTCGCCTGCTTGCACTTTATGTAGGTGAAAATCTCGACGGTAAGAAACTGGAGAAACCCTCTGCGACAATGCCGTCTGAACTACAATCGAACCGTCCGGAACTCAAGCTTTTCGATGCCCGTATGCATACCAATTCGACCCATAATGCAGCTGTAGACGCTTCCGTCATGCCTCGAATAGGATTCTTCGCACAGGCATACTATGGCTATCCGGGTATCAATTATTTCAAAAGCATGATGAATCGCGACTTGTCGTTCAATATAGTCGGTGGCATAAAAGTAAGCTGGAATATCGATTCTTTCTACACGAAAAAGAATACTCAGCGCCGACTGGCACTGGCAGACGAATGTATCGAAAATGACCGCGATGTATTCCTCTTCAATACAAATCTAAAGATGCAGTCGCAGACAGACGACATAGAGAGGCTCAGGAAAGTTATGAAAGACGATGAAAGCATCGTACGCCTGCGAGAAAACGTACGGCGTGCTGCCGAATCGCAACTAAAAAACGGCGTGATTGACGCAAATGCCCTACTCTCTAAAATCACAGACGAGAATCAGGCAAAGCTCGCCGCAAGTTATCATGAAATAGAATTATTAGAAAATATCCATAAGCTTAAATACACTTTAAACCAATGAAAACCATATATTTTGCCGCTGCCATGACGCTCGGTCTCGCCGCTTGCAATTCTACTCCGGACTTCGATGCCACAGGTATCTTTGAAGCCACCACGGTCACAGTCTCGGCTGAGACGACCGGCAAAATTCTTAACTTCGTCATTTCCGAAGGCGATACCGTGACAGACGGTCAACAAGTTGCCATAATCGACACGACTATGCTTGTATTGCAACGGAAACAGATTATGAGCCAGCAGAATTCGGCTGAATCATCATCTCCGGACATTGCTGCGCAAGTTTCGACACTGCGCTCACAGATAGAGCACCAGAAGACGGAATGTGAGCGCCAGCGCCGACTCCTGGCCGACGGAGCAACCACACAACAGCGATATGACGATGCCGAAGCACGGCTACGAACACTCCGCGCCCAGCTTGATGCCCAGCTTTCAACCCTCGGCAAGAGCCGTAGTTCGATATCGGACAATGCGGCCGCACTTCAATACCAACGAGAACAGATCGACCGGCAGATAGAGAAAAGTTTTGTCAAATCGCCTCTTAGCGGTACCGTCCTCACTAAGTATGCCGAAGCCGGAGAGTTTGCCGTCCCGGGCAAACCGCTATTCAAAGTCGCAAATCTCGGGGATATATACCTCCGAAGCTATTTCACCGCCAATCAGTTGGCCAATATCAGTCTGGGCCAGCCGGTGACGGTCATAGCTGATTTCGGTGGAACTGAGCAGTACGAATATCCCGGAAGAGTGGCATGGATAGCCCAGGAGAGCGAGTTCACACCAAAATCTATCCAGACTCATGATTCGCGTGCAAATCTCGTGTATGCAGTCAAAATATCCGTTGTCAACGACGGCCGTCTAAAACTTGGTCAGTACGGAGAGGTAAGGCTATGAACGCCGCAATAGATATCAAGGACCTGACAAAAAAGTACGGAAATCTGACAGCGCTCGAAAGGGTGAGCATGCAGGTTGAACGGGGCGAGATGTTCGGCCTTATCGGTCCTGACGGCGCAGGCAAGAGCACGATCTACCGCATCCTGGCTACCCTCCTCTCCCCCGATTCAGGCAGCGCGGAAGTACTTGGTCTTGATATAGGAAAAGATTTCCGCGAACTTCGCCGACGCATAGGATACATGCCCGAACGCTTCTCTCTCTACCAGGACCTGACGGTGATGGAGAATCTGAGATTCTTCGCGTCGCTCTTCGGCGTACACCTCGAAGACAGCTACCCCCTCATTGCTCCTGTTTTCGGCCAGCTTGAGAAATTTCCGGACCGTATGGCGGGTAAACTGTCCGGAGGTATGAAACAGAAACTTGCTCTGAGCTGCGCCCTCGTCCACCGCCCTGAAATACTTCTGCTCGACGAACCGACTACTGGTGTGGATGCCGTTTCTCGCAGCGAGTTCTGGGATATGCTCGACAAATTGCGAGAACAGGATATCACTATTTTGGTGTCTACCTCGTATATGGACGAGGCATCTCGATGCGGTCGGATTGCCATCATAGACCATGGGCATATTCTCGAAACAGGCACCTTGCCTCAGCTCATGGCAGGACTGAACGAAAATCTTTTCAACGCCAGCGCCAAAGACATGTTCTCGCTGTTGTCGGCCTTACGGCGTATGCCCGATGTCATCGACTGTTATACATTCGGAGCTACGCTACACGCTGTATGCAGTGATAACTTTGAAGCAGACAAGGCCATGAAAGACCTCGCAGCCCGGGGCCTGTATGATGCAAAAATCTATCCCGCCACGGGTGATATAGAGGATTTATTCATAAAACTGACGCGAAATGGATACTCTGAATGAAAAGGCCATCATCATAAAGGGTCTTACCAAACGGTTCGGGAGCTTTACGGCTGTGGATCATATCTCGTTCGACGTATGTCGGGGAGAGATATTTGGTTTTCTCGGAGCCAACGGCGCTGGTAAGACCACAGCTATGCGTATGCTCTGCGGCCTGAGCCGTCCCACTGCAGGCGACGGCTTCGTCGCCGGATGCGACATAAACACTCAGTACGAGCAAATCAAACGACGTATCGGATATATGAGCCAAAAATTTTCCTTGTACGAAGAACTGACCGTCGAAGAAAACCTTCGCTTGTTCGCCACTATCTACGGCTTGACCGACAGCCGTATCAAAGATGAGTCGGAGAGGATTTTCAACGCTCTGGATATGGGCGCAATGCGTCGCACTCTCGTCAGGGATCTGCCCATAGGCTGGAAGCAGAAACTCGCATTCGCATCGGCGACAATCCACAATCCAGAAATCGTCTTTCTCGACGAACCGACCGGTGGCGTGGACCCGGTGACACGACGCAAGTTCTGGGAACTTATCTACGGCGCTTCTTCATCCGGCATGACAGTTTTTGTTACAACCCATTATCTTGATGAAGCCGAGTATTGCAATCGCGTGTCCATCATGGTCGACGGACGCATAGCGGCACTCGATACCCCAAAGACACTAAAAAGTAGATACGGTGTCTCGACAATGGACGAAGTGTTTAGAATCGTGGCCAAAAATGCCACACGAACGGACTTATAACCATGAGTGTACTTCTTTCTCTTATAAAAAAGGAAGCTCTCCACATAGTGCGCGACCGGCGTACCATGATAATAACATTGGTGATGCCGCTTGTACTACTGCTACTCTTCGGTTTTGCGATCTCCACCGAAGTGAACGATGTGCGTGTTGTGACGGTCGTCGACCGTCATACTCCCGAAACACGGAAGATTGTCGAGAATCTGCGTGCCAACGAATATTTCACTTTTGTTGGGTATGTGGCAGCATGCGATGTCGACAGGATGTTGCGCCTTGGCGAAACCGATGCCGCTCTCTATCTACGGCAAGACGGCGGCAGGATTACAACCCACATCGAAGTGGACGCATCCAACCCGACAATGGGGCAGGCGGCTTCGGCCTACCTGTTAAATCTGGTTGAAGAAAAGTCCGACGGACCCGTCATCACCAATACTCTGTATAATCCACAGATGAAAAGCGCCTACAACTTCGTACCTGGCATCATGGGTATGATTTTTATACTTATATGTGCTATCATGACCTCAGTATCGATTGTGAGCGAGAAAGAAAACGGCACACTTGACTTGCTCACCGTATCTCCTGTAAAATCGGGCACTGTGATATTCGGCAAGCTGATTCCATACTTCTGTCTTTCGTGCATTATCCTTGCTGTCATGATTCTGATAGCATACACGGTGCTCGGACTGCCCGTGTCGTCAACTATTTTCAATGTTGTGTTCGTATCCTTGCTCTATGTTGTTCTGTCTCTGTCGGTAGGACTTCTTGTATCGGCAGTGGTTGACAGCCAGGTGGCGGCGCTTATAGTGTCGGCAGCAATATTCATGCTGCCGGTGATAATGCTGTCGGGCATGATATTCCCAATCGAAAATATGCCCGAAATACTACAGTGGATTTCTTCCGTAGTACCCGCACGATGGTATATATCCGCAATGCGCAAACTCATGATTCAGGAATTACCGTTCGGCTATATCCAGAAGGAATTTATGATACTATGCGGAATGACGGTCGCCCTGTTAGCCCTTGCTATCCGTAAGTTCAACTCAAAATAATGATGTCCCATGTCCTTACGTATGAATATTAGAATTTTGGGCGCACTGCTTCGAAAAGAAGTGAGACTCCTCAGCCGCAATCCTATTATCCCGAAAATTATTATCTTAATGCCGATTATGGTGATGCTTGTGCTTCCTCTCGTTGCCACGATGGATGTAAAGAACGTCCGTGTCGCGGTTGTCGACAATGACCACAGCCAGCTTTCAAGGCGTGTCACTGCCGACATGGATGCTACCGACGAACTTTCCATAGCCGGAGTCTACGATTCACATTCGGCTGCGATGCTGTCTCTGGAGAGGGACGAGACTGACGTAATCGTTACCTTTCCGCCCCACTGGTCGCGTGACATGTCGAAGCTTGATATCGAGACCAACGGTGTCAACGCGATGAAAGGAATGCTCGGAAGCCGATATGTGTCAGGCTCGATAGCCGGTTCACTCTCGCAATGGCAGAAAGAGAGTGGCATCGGGACTCAAGGCGATGTCCCTACAGTCTCCGACCGCTATAATCCAACCCTCAACTTCCGTAATTTCATGATTCCAGCCCTGATGATAATCCTACTGATAATACTTTGCGGATTTGTGCCCACACTCAGCCTTGTAAGTGAAAAAGAATGGGGCACCATCGATGCCATGAACGTCACCCCGGTAGGACGGTTCACTTTTGTGCTCTCGAAACTAATACCTTTCTGGCTTGTCGGCATACTTGTCGTCACAGTCGGCATGATTATCGGTTGGCTTGTCTACGGACTCCGACCTCTCGGGAATATCGGGGCTATATACCTTGCCACATTCCTCTTCAGTCTTGTAATGTCGGGGCTTGGCGTGACTATAGCCAACCGCTCGGCCACGCTGTTACAAAGTATTTTCATGATGTTCGCCTTCGTAATAATTTTCCAACTAATGGGTGGACTGTTCACACCGATAAACTCTATGCCCCAGTGGGCTCAGATAATCACCTATGGAGTTCCTCCGCGCTATTTCAATGAAATAATGCGTGCCATCTACCTAAAAGGTGCCACCATAGCCGACCTATGGAAGCAGTTTATCGCCCTTGCCGTCACGGCAGCTATACTCTGTGCCTTTGCCGCCACCTCATATTGCAAAAGGAACTGAAAACTCCGGTTCTCTTAGATTGCTTACATAGACACCCTTTGATTGACATTTTGCTAATAATTATTTAGCAAAAGGAATTGCTGGCAATATAGCGTCAAAGGCTATAACAGTATTTAAAACTTAGCATTCAATCCCTTACAACAAATAGTAGTTCATACGGTGATTTGACAGATTGCTATATACGGCCCTCAAAAAGGCCTATTCAGATACAAAAAGATAGCAAATTGTCATTTTGAAGAGCAATAAGCAAGCTAAATCACCACAAAGCCCATGACTTGTTTTAAATTTTGTTAAATATGTCGCATTTTGCTCCGAAAAACTTGCGCAGTATTTAGAAAGTCCATACCTTTGCAATGTGTTTTTCATGGTATAGATTTAAGGTTAACTGGATTGGTTGTCGGGAGACAATCAATTTTTTTATGTACCCAGCTGAACCAGGCCTGAATAAGTATGCTCCTGAACATTTTTTGTAATCATTTTGTCTTTATATCGGCTCTATTTTGAAGATTTTTGCATAACTTTGCGCATCATTTTTCAAACCAAAGTCTATTCATCATGCTTTAAGCATTGGTTTTCAGGTATTTATTAGTCTAAACAAAGAAAGATATGTGTGGAATTGTAGGTTATATAGGACATCGCGACGCGTTTCCTATCCTTATAAAGGGACTTCAACGTCTTGAATATCGCGGATACGACAGTGCGGGAGTAGCACTTCTCGACAAAGACAAGATCAATATCTACAAGACTCGCGGCAAAGTGAGCGTCCTTGAACAATATTGCAGCTCGCGACAAACCGATGGGAACTCCGGCATAGCGCATACTCGCTGGGCCACACACGGCGAACCAAACGACACCAACGCCCATCCCCACATCGGCAACCACGGCAGAATAGCTATCGTACACAACGGGACGATCGAAAACTACGCCCTCCTCCGCAATGCTCTCAAAGAACATGGCCGTACCTTCAAAAGCGAGACCGATACAGAAGTCCTCGCCGTCCTGATCGAATACATGAAAGAGACCAACGGCTGCTCCCTTCAGGAAGCCGTACGTCTCGCTCTGCAGCAGGTGGTCGGAGCCTATGCCATAGCAGTCGTCGACACTGACACTCCCGACACTATCATAGCTGCACGCAAAAGCTCTCCTCTTGCCATCGGCATAGGCGACGGAGAATTTTTTCTTGGCTCGGATGCATCTCCTATCATAGAATATACAAACAAGGTTGTCTATCTCAACGACGATGAAATCGCCATCATACGCCCGGGTGAGAAGCTAAAGGTGATAAATATCGACAACAAGCCGAGCAAAGTCTCTGTCAGCAAGCTCGAGATGACTCTTTCACAGCTTGAAAAAGGAGGCTTTCCTCACTTCATGCTCAAGGAAATCATGGAGCAGCCCTCTACTCTACGCGACTGCATCCGTGGCCGCATATATGAGGACGGACATAAGATATTCCTCAGCGGAGTAAGTCATTTCAAGGACAAATGGCTAAACGTAGGCCGTATCGTCATCGTCGCCTGCGGCACCTCATGGCATGCGAGCCTCATAGGCAAACGACTCTTCCAGGAACTCGCCTGCATCCCTGTGTCGGTGGAGTATGCGAGTGAATTTCGCTACGGGAAAGTGCTTCTCAATAAGAACGACATTGTAGTGGCTGTGTCACAGTCTGGCGAAACTGCCGACACCCTTGCAGCTATCAAGAAGGCACATGAATGTGGAGCCTTTGTCTACGGCATCTGCAATGTCATCGGCTCCTCGATATCCAGAGAGGCTGACACTGGTACTTACATACACGTAGGCCCGGAAATCGGCGTGGCTTCAACAAAGGCCTTCACGGGACAAGTATCTGTACTGACAATGCTTGCTCTGGCCGTTGGGCAACTGCGCGGAACTGTCTCGCAGGAGAGCGTGAGCGAAATAGCCCAGGCTATCTTCTCTCTCCCTGCTTTGATTGAGCACACCCTGACGCTCAACGACAAGGTTCAGGAACTCTCCAGAATGTTTAAGTTCGCACACAACTTCCTCTATCTCGGACGTGGCTACAACTTCCCGTCGGCACTTGAAGGAGCACTCAAACTCAAAGAAATCAGCTACATCCATGCAGAAGGCTATCCCGCTGCAGAGATGAAGCACGGTCCTATTGCCCTCATCGACGAATCTATGCCGACAGTGGTTATAGCGCCACACGACGACATGTACGAGAAGATCATATCGAATATCCAGCAGGTCAAGGCCCGAGGAGGCTATGTGGTGGCTATCGTCACCGAGGGCGACAAGGAAATCGTCAATATCGCCGACAGCGTCCTCGAAATCCCGGCTGTTCCCGAATGCCTCTCACCGATACTTGCGGCCATACCTCTTCAGTTAATGGCATATCATATAGCCGTCATCAAAGGCCAGAATGTCGACATGCCGCGCAACCTCGCCAAATCCGTCACCGTCGAATAATAGAGCCATCCTATAACGAAACGTCCGGAGCATCGACTGACACTCCGGACGCTTCGTTTCTATATTTGGACGATTATCAGCATACATTTTCAAGGCAGACCGACTGCATGATAGACAGCACATCGTCCTCTGTGGCGGAGAAAGGTCCTGAAGCACTGAGCTTGATGGTACACATCGCAGCCGCAAACACACCGGCATCGTAACAGGATTCGCCAAGACTTCGGCGATAGAGGTAACCGGCCATATATGTATCTCCGCAACCGGTAGCATCGACTACATCTGCCGGAGGAAATGCAGGGATATCGTAGAACACACCTTTGCTGTATATGCAGGAGCCTTTGTCGCCCAGGGTCAGGAGCACTTCTTTACACCCCCAGCCGGCAAGGACACGTGCCGCTTCATGAGGATTGACCTTACCGGTGAGAACTTCCATCTCCGTCTCGTTAGCCTTGATAAAGGAGATATAGGGCATAGCTTCCTTCTTCCACGTCCAGTCGACTGGTATCACAGTCTCACCAACTACTTTGCGGAGATAACCCTGTGCATCGACAGAGACCGCACCCTTTGTGGACAGATACTTTATGACATCGAGAGAGAAATCCTCGGCAAGGAGGGTCCCGAGATGGTAGATATCGGCCTCGACACCACGCAGCTTCTCGACAGAGAAAGGGTCGGCAAGAGCGAGGACACGCTGGGTCCTGCTGTTCTGGTTCTCCCCGTATCTGTTCTCAAAGTAGACAGAGCGATGACTCGGAACGACAGTAACATCGACACCATTTGCACGAAGCTCGTCGACAGCCGACATCTCGGTCTCGCCAAGCGACGTGACGAGACTGAAAGAAGGATGACTTAGATGACGCAGTGCATGTGCGAAATAGAATGCGGTGCCTCCCGGCATATGAACACTCATACGCGGTGTGACTATCTTATCGAGAGTTATATGACCGATACAGCAAAGGTTTGGTCTGTTATTTGATTTCTTCATAATCTATTTTTTCATTTGTCGAGCTGAAGACGGCCTTTTACGAGACCTACAGCGTAAATCAGGACACACAGGTAACCGGCAGCCGGGACGATGAAAGCTGTAGACATCGAGGTAAGATCGGCAACATACCCCATCAGGAAAGTACCGATAGCGCCACCGATAGGTGTCATCATCAGGAAAGAGGATGCTATTTTAGTAGATGAGCCGAGTCCGCTTACGGTCACGGCGAAAATGGTCGGAAACATTATGGCCTCGAAAGCGTAGCAACAGAAGATGCCTGCTTTCGACACCGCGCCTGCATCGACTGCCACAAGAAGAGCGCCGAGAACCGTCATTATACCACAGGCCATCAGCACCCTGGCTGCCGGAATATGGCTCATGATCCAGCTGCCGAACACACGGGCAAGCATGAAAAGCCCTAAAGCTCCAAAGGAAAGGACTAGGGAGGCTTCTGTCTTATCCATCCACCCGTCGGACGTGGCATAATTGATAAAAAGACTGTTGATCGAAATCTCAGCAATCTCGTAGCAAAGCAACGCGATAATTCCAAGACGGAAACGGCGTTGCGACCACAGCCATTTTATACTTTCTCCTATAGTTTTCTTCTTTTCTGCTTCCTTCGAAGAATCGGCATCTGTTATCTCCGGCAGTTTTACCTTGCAGAAAACAAGGGCGACGAGAAGCACAACAGCTCCCATTATGGTATAAGGGACAGCCACGCTGTTTGAGGCATCGGAGAATAAGAATCCCCCGACGATGACAGGGGCAAGTATACAGCCCAGACCGTTGAATGACTGTGCGAGATTAAGGCGACTTGCCGCTGTCGACGGGTCGCCAAGCTCTGTTGCATATGGATTTGCTGCCGTCTCAAGGACAACAAGACCGCACCCGATGACGAACAGAGCCATAAGGAACATCTCGAAGGACATGATCCTTTCGCCGGGTATGAAGAGAAAAGAGCCTATGGCGAAAAGCGAGAGCCCGAGAACGACACCCTTGCGGTAACCATGACGGGTGATGAAGATACCGGCCGGAAGAGCCATCAGGAAATAGCCCAAGTAGGTGGTGGCCTGTATAAGTGTAGAGCGCGTTATCGATATTGACAGGGACTCCTGAAAATGCTTGTTCAGCACATCTAATACCGACCTCGAAAAACCCCACATGAAGAAAAGGGAAGTGATGAGGATGAACGGTATAATATACTCTTTCTTTACTAAAGCCGGTTTCGTCATTTTACTTAATTAAGAGAAGTGCGTTCATGGTGCACTACAAGGGTGCGAAGTTAGGCAATAAGGTCTATATTGGAAAGCCAAAAATATTCAATATTCGACAGAAAAAGGCATGTTGTGTTAATAATTGCTAAATTCAGCTTGTTTTTCAATAATTTTAGCCTCTCCAAGCTCTCACAGGCTCGATTTTTCGCTTTAGAAGCCCTTCATAAAGCCACAGGACTTTCTTAACGTTCTTTAACTCAAAGGTCAATCCCAAGTATTTCTAAATTCATATGCCACGAGTTTGAAACCAAAAGCCTTCCGCAGTTCACAATATTATACCACCAAAGTGGTAAAACAAGGGCTAAAACATGTCTTTCATGACTTACGATTAGCTGTGCGGAAGACAGCTGTTAAAATCATTTAATACAAGTACGAGCCCTGCAAGTTGCATATTCGCGTTTTTTGGAGTAACTTTGAGACTGAAATACGAAAAGCTGAATAATGCTGACATATACTAACCACTTAAGAAAACTAATCTTACCCGAATACGGGCGAAACATACAGGACATGGTTGACTACTGCCTGACCATAGAAAATCGCGAAGAGCGGCAGCAGTGCGCACAGACCATCATAGATGCCATGCAGATAATCGTTCCCCCGACGGGCGATACCAACGAATATCACCGTAAGCTCTGGGATCATCTCTGGATTATGAGCGGGTTCAATCTCGACATAGATTATCCCTATGAGCATGCAGACATGTCATCATTCTCCGAACCCCCGGCTCCACTTCCCCTCCAGATGCCAAATGACATGCAGATCCGACACTACGGTGTATACATACCCCGTATGATAGATAGAGCTGTCGACATGGGTCCAGGCCCTGAGCAGGACGCAATCATCTACCTCATCGCCAACCAGATGAAGAAGACGCTGCTTTCCAACTATCATGAGAATGTCGACGATGCCCGTATTTTCAACGAAATCAGGAATCTTTCTCACGGCCAGATCATCATTGACCCTGAGACTGTGAGGCTGAACGACTATCGTCAGGCACCCACACCTTCGGGCAAAAAGAAGAAGAAAAAATGAAAAAGGCCGAAGAGCTGACCGTCATCGGGCAATTCAGCAAACCTCATGGTATCCATGGCGAACTTTCCGCAGAGACAGACCTCGACGAAAAGTCGCTGAAAGAGCTGCCATGTATCTTTGTTGACTTCGACGGTCTGAAAGTGCCCTTTTTCATCAGCAGCATACGCCCAAAAGGTAAAGAGACTATACTTATCAGCATCGACGGCATCGACAACGAAAAAGATGCACTGGCATTCTCAAGGAAAGAGTTCTACGCCGAAAAAGAGTATATCGCAGAAGAAGACGACGATATCGTCTATCTTCAGGACATGAAGGGTTACAGTGTCTACGACGACGGCACCTTGCTCGGCACTGTCAGCGATATCGACGACAGTACCGCTAACGTACTATTCGTCATCGACCGTCCCGACGGCTCCTCTCTACTCGCCCCAGCCTCGGAGGACATGATTGAAAAAATCGATACTGTGGAACATGTCATAGTCATGAATCTGCCGCAAGGCCTTGTCGACTTATAGTACATACCGTCTTGAATAACAACTAAAAACATTATCATGAAAGAATTCGATGAAAACGAAGCAGTCACCAAAATGATGGAAAGCTGCGAACCGGCCACAGTCAATGAAAACGATGTGTGCGAAGTTCTCGACCTCATATTCGATTATTACGAAGAAAACGGTGAGCTCGACATAGATGCAGAAGGTGATGAAGAAATTGACACAGAAGATATTGCGCTCTATGTCGAAAAATATCTCAGGAAGAACGGTGCCCCCGAAGCTTTTACTCCCGAGCAGATACGTTCTATGATAAAGGCTGAAATAGACTACGAAGACTCTCTTCTCTAAACGATTATGAATGTATATCCCTTTCTCCGCATCATAGTCGCCTGCTGTCTGTTCTCCTGCGTCACTACGCTCTCGGCACAGAAGGAGCAACCGTTCGACCCTCTGACTGCCACTATAGAGGAAAACATACAGACCCCCAAAGTCAGTCCTAAGAAAAGCGAGGCCGTAGTCGCCGTGATGAAAGAACTCAGGAAATCTTTGTCAGCAGCCAAATACAACACCTCGGCCGTTCGTTCCGGCGAAGTCATCATGGTCACTATTCCGTGTTCCGAACTTTTTGCTGCCAATGATACGAAACTTGCTGACAAAGCTAAAGCCGTACTGACTCCACTGGAACCCTATATACAAGCCACCGACCTCTACAAAGTTGTCATCGCCGTGCATACCGACGACACGGGCGACGAAACCTATGCCGACCGGATCACCGATCAACGAGCCGAAGCTATCGACGAGTTCTTCTCCAAGGCCAATCACGGCAAAGACAGCGGAATAATACCATACGGACTGGGCAAGGACGAACCTCTTTCACCGAACACAAGCCTGTCGCGCCGTCAGAAGAACCGTCGTGTGGAAATATATTTCATCCCGACAGAACAGACAATCCAAAGAGCGAAAAAACGCTGAATGCAATGGAATCGAACGACAACAAGCCACGATATAGCAAGAAACCGCAGCATGTACCCGAAGATGTCGTAGGGCGCCTTGTGCCGAGAGCCGTAGAAGTAGAAGCTGCCGTCCTCGGCGCGCTGATGATAGAGAAAAACGCATACACCAACATCGCCGACCTCCTGAAGCCAGAAAGCTTCTATGAACCCCGTCATCAGCATGTCTTTGAGGCAATACAGACCCTTGGTCTCGAACAAAAACCTATCGACATGATGACCGTCGTCAACCAGATGCGCGAAGACGGCACCCTCGAGAAAGTTGGAGGAGCAGCTTTCGTGGTAGGACTGACCCAGAATGTTGCCTCTGCGGCGCACGTAGAATTTCACGCCCGCATTGTCGCGCAGAAATATCTTGCAAGGGAGCTTATATCGTTCGCTTCCAAGGTTGAGAACTCTGCTTTTGACGAAAGCAATGACGTAGACGATATCCTTCAGGAAGCCGAAAGAAATCTTTTCGAAATCTCCCAGGGAAACGTCAAGAAGGAAGTGTCGCAGATTGACCCTCTCATCAACAAAGCGCTGGAAAGGATGCAGCTGGCATCCAACCGCGATTCTGGCCTCAGCGGTCTTTCGAGCGGTTTCCGTGATCTTGACAGATATACTTCGGGATGGCAGAATTCCGACCTTATCATCATTGCCGCACGTCCCGCTATGGGCAAAACAGCATTCGTGCTGTCCATGGCTTTGAATATCGCTCTCCACAATAACCCGATAGCAGTATTCTCTCTTGAGATGAGCAATGTTCAGCTTGTCAACCGTCTCATCTCCAATGTATGCGAAATTCCCGGCGACAAAATCATGAGCGGCAACCTGTCGCAGCTCGAATGGCAGCAGCTACTCAACAGGCTCCAGAAGCTCAAAGGACTCCCTCTGTATGTCGACGACACATCAGGCCTTACCATTATGGAACTTCGCAGTAAGGCACGCCGCCTCGTCCGCGAACACCAGGTGAAGATGATAGTAATCGACTACCTCCAGCTTATGAGCGCCGGTATCAGAATGGGTTCCCGAGAACAGGAAGTAAGTACGATTTCACGATTCCTCAAACAGCTCGCAAAAGAGCTCGACATCCCGATTGTGGCTCTCTCGCAGCTAAACCGCAAGCTCGAGGACCGTGGCAACAAAGATAAACGTCCTCAGCTGTCCGACCTTCGTGAATCCGGTGCCATCGAGCAGGATGCCGACATCGTATGCTTCATTCACCGACCCGAATACTACAGTCATGCCTCCGAAAACAGCGAAGGGACAAGAGACATCCGTGGTCTTGCTGAGTTCATCATCGCCAAGCATCGTAGCGGTGGTACAGGTACGGTCGACCTTCGCTTCCGTAACGAACTCGTCCGATTCGAAAACTGGGAGCCTAACAGCGGCGATGCCACCTACGGCATGCGCGCTGCCAGCGACAACAACGAAACCGAAGTGCCGCAAGCCAATCCAGAGAATGCAGCCAAGGATGCTGAAGCCTTAGGTCTCGGCTCGCCATCGAGCACACCGAACGAAAGCTTCCTATCCCATGGTGCAGACGATACGCCTTTCTAACCCATATACATACCATGAAAACTTACCTAATCGCAGCCGCTGCCTTGCTCTTTGCTTCTGCTATCGAAGCGAAAGTAGTACCCTCGCCTATCTGCTCGGACAACGCCGTCCTTCAACAAAACAGCCAAGTCCGCCTCTTCGGTAAAGCCACCCCCGGTTCCAAAGTGAGCGTGACAGGTTCCTGGAACAAAGCGACTCATACTACAAGCGTCGACAAGGATGGCTTATGGATGCTGACAGTAGCCACTCCGTCCGCAAGCTTCGATACTTACACTATAGAATACGCGGACGGCGACAGCCAATACACTGCCCAGAACATCCTGATAGGAGAAGTCTGGCTTGCAGCAGGACAATCGAACATGGAGATGCCGCTAAAAGGCTTCCCCGGATGCTGCGTCAAGGACGGCTACGACGAGATAGCCACATCACGCCGACGCGCCGACCAGATACGTTTCCTCACTCCACCGCTTCGACAGAGCTATGAACCTGTCGACACCACAGATACGGGATGGGAAGTACCTTCACCCGAAACGGCAAAGGATTTCAGTGCCACGGCCTGGTTCTTTGCCTCAAGGCTTGCCGATGTTCTCGACATACCCGTCGGAATTGTAAATATCGCATACGGTGGCTCCAAGGTAGAAGGCTGGCTTCCCAAAGACATTCTGGAAAACTACAGCGACATAAAACTCGACCCCGAAGACATAAAAGCCACAGCAAGCAATCATCGCCCGATGATGATGTACAATGCGATGTTCCGTCCGGTCAAGGACTATACTTACAAAGGAATCATATGGTACCAGGGATGTTCTAACGTCCCCACATACGCTACCTATGCCGAACGTCTTCGCGATATGGTGGCACGTTGGCGTAGCGACTTAAACCTCGGCGATATACCTTTCTATGCTGTCGAGATAGCTCCATACCAGTACGGAAACGATGACTCTATCGACGGAGCGAAACTACGCACACAACAATGGAACGCCATCGAAATGATTCCGAACTCGGACATGATATGCACGAACGACCTCGTCGAACCCTACGAACGTTTCAATATCCACCCGGGAAACAAATCCGCTCTCGGAAAACGTCTCGGAGACCTTGCCCTGAACAAAACCTACGGCAAGACGACATTCCTCGCCGGAAGTCCACGCTACAAGTCCCACAAATTCCAAAATGGAGAAGCATGGGTGTCAATCGACTCACCAAACTTCGGCATCTGCCGTAACTATGACATCCGGGGATTCGAAGTGGCTGGCGAGGACAGGGTGTTTCATCCGGCCGACAATGCATGGCTGCACTGGCAGACAAACGAAATCGTAGTCTCAAGTAAAGATGTGCCGAATCCTGTAGCCGTGCGTTACGGCTATCGGGACTTCCTGCCCGGCACTCTCCATGCCGGGAACTACCTCCCGCTGATCCCTTTCCGAACCGACAGCTGGTAGTTCAAAGCTTGGCTGCCGGACGCTCGAGTATGGCCGACGCGATTGTATCGGCCGTATGTATGAGTCCCTGCAGTGCACTCTGCTTCCCTGCCTGGCGGTAGAAACGTTCGTCGTCACGCGATAGATTCCATGGGCCCATATGCCAACGTATTGCATAAATCTCATCGTCCGTCAGATCGAGACCGGAGCGGAGAAGCATGACTACGGACTTCTCTCCGTGACCGACAGGGAAGTTCTCATCGTGTATCTCATAGCTCTCCACATCCTCGTACATGCCTATCTCATTGCGACGCTTCTTCTTCGCGAGCTTGTAGAAATCGGCTTTGCAAACATCATGAAGCAAAGCCGAGATAGCAATAGAATCTTCCAGGAGTTCCTTTTCGAGATCCGGACGAACGGCAAGCACAGACGTGCGCGTCGCCATGGCGGCATCATATACGTTCAGGGAATGTTCCAAAAGACCACCAGGGTAAGCGCCATGCCCCTGAGCCGATGCCGGTGCCTCGAAAAAGCCGAGGTCTTCAAGGTCTTCTATCACATAATCGATGTTTTCTCGCTCGGTAGCACGGAGTATCGAACAGAATCGTTCTTTATTTTTATCTGCCATAATTTATTTAAACTAGAGGATAGGACTGAGCAGACGCAGAATAGATTCAGCAGCCTTCTTGAAGAAAGGCCGTTTTTTCCACTGAACCGGATTGATACGGATACTGTCGTTCTGGTCATGTCTGAATATTTCAAGTAGCCGCGACACCATGGTCTGGCTATAGAAGAACAGATTGGCTTCGAAATTGAAGTCAAAACTGCGGAAATCGAAATTAGTAGAGCCTATCGAAGCTATTTCGTCGTCGACTATTATCATCTTGGCATGGAGCATGCCGGATTTGTACATATAAATCTTGATACCGGCACGAAGACATTCATCGATATAAGAAGCCGATGCGTTTGTCAGCATCACGGAGTCGCTGTGTTCAGGAATCATCACCCTGACATCGACATGTGCAAGCGCAGCCGCTTCGAGAGCCCTGAGCAGACCTTCGGTGGGAAGGAAGTAAGGAGTCTGGATAAAGACTCTTCTTTTGGCATTCGCTATAGCCTTGTGAAATGCCATGGCTATATTAGGCCACTGAGAAGTCGGACCGGAGGTAATCAGCTGAGCGCCTACATCGCTTACTGCTAAAGGAGACGGACAGAAATGGTTCGGTCCCGGGATTTCCTCCAAATCTATGAGGCCACCCCCGAGGAAACTCCAGTCGATAGCGAAGGAAGCCTGTATGGTTGACACTACAGGTCCTATGACACGCACATGCGTATCTCGCCAACGGAGAAACTTACCTCCATCTACATAACGGTCGGCAATATTCATGCCGCCAAGATAAGCCACAGAATCATCTATCACACATATCTTCCTGTGATTTCGCCAATTGACATGCGTGCCGAACTGTGGGAAGGATACACGGAAAAATGGATATGCCTCCACACCGTTGAGCTGCAGACGTTTGAAGAAACTGGAACGGACATGGAACGAACCTACATGGTCATAAATAAGCCTTACCTTCACACCCTTCGAGACCTTGTCTATCAGGATATCGGCTATGCGGTTGCCGAGCTTGTCGTCTTCGAAGATATAGTACTGCATATTTATCGAACGTTCTGCATTCAAAAGGTCCTTTTCAAGAGCCTCGAACTTTGACGCTCCGTCCGTGAAAATATCCACCTCATTCGGCGCATAGTAATGCGAACCCGAGACAGAACGTCCGAGATTAATCTGTCCAATTACGTTCTCCGACAGAGACGCTTTTCTTGGATCTGCATGGCTCACATTAACCCGGCGACGTAATATCCGACGGTTACGTCGCGATATCATTCTCTTATTCTTGATATTACGGCCGAAGAAAAGATACAGAATCACTCCGACGACGGGCAAGAGAAGAAGAACCGTTACCCATGCCAATGATTTGACCGGGTTACGGTTCTCCGACAATATTATTATGATTATAATCAGGGTGGAAGCCACAGAGACAAAGGCAAACCCGGAAGCGAGCCAGCCCGAATCCCACAGTCTGCTCAAGGTTTCCACCATATCGATACCTGCTATCTGTCGAACGTCATCTCGTCAAAACCTTCCACATCGAATTCGTCGTCGTTAAATGATTCGTCACCATAGAAATCCTCGTCGAGATCTGTACTGACAACCGACTGCTTTGCATCAACCTTGGCATCGAATTCATCTAAGTCCATGATTTCGGGGGGAGCCTGTCCGAGAGAAAGGGAACAAACAGGGTCTTTAAGCGACTTTCCGGTAGTCATCTCGGTCATCTCGCAGAAGAAAGCACGGTCGGTCATGTAGTCGAAGACATAGATCAGCTTCTGTCCTTCGTCGTCGATAAAGTCGCTCAGGACACTTTCATCCATCAGCCATATATCCTGGTCAGCGTCACTGCCCATATCTTCGAAGGTAATTTCTTTTTCTTTCTCCCAGTTTCGGTCACAAAGGAAGAAAGAGCTCATCTGATTCTTATCGTAGCCGACACTATCGCAGATTGCGTTCTTTAGGTCGAGAAACGTAGCAACAGCGTCGATTTTAATTTCGCGCTTGAAGTTGTCGACCTCGTCGGATACTATGCGAAATGTAAATATCATTTTTAGTTAGTGTTTGTGCTATAGGTTTACGGTTTTGTCCTTGTTGGATTTCATGTTGCGAAGATACTAAGGTTGACATATATTATGCAAGAAAAAACCTCATTTTTTTTTCTTGCCATCCTCTTTTATCTTGCAATGGCTCTCTCCTGGGCAGCCGGAGCAGTTACACGAGTTCTCTCCCGTCAGTTTCTTGATGATGAGAATCAAAGCGGCCACGACGACAATACCGACTATTATCCACTGTATCATAATCTATTATGGTTTAAATTTGGCAACGGCCTTACGAACAGTTCCAGGTGTCGAATCAGCGGGACATTTCTCAAAAGGTAGCCGGAACTTACAGCCATCGGCATACGCGCTGCATCCGAAAGCGCTGCGACCCTTGATGATATGCCCTTTCCCGCATACAGGACAGACAATCTGGTCCAGGCGTGTCGTTCTCGGAGCCCGCGGTTTGCCAGTTTTTTTCTCTGTCTTATTATCGGTGACGTTTTTAGCAGTTTCCTGCTGGGTCACAATACGTCTGTTCGAATTGTCAGACAGTACATTGAAGACAATCTGCCGCATAAGATCGCTTATCTCTCTTACGAATACTCCTCCTGAATACTGGCCGGTTTCGATACGGCGAAGTTTGTTCTCCCATATCCCCGTGAGTTTGGCCGATTTGAGCAATTCTTCGTTGATTGTGGCGATAAGGTCTATTCCGGCCTGTGTAGCTATGATATTCTTCCGTTCCCTCCGGATATATTTTCTCTTGAACAGGGTCTCTATGATTGCTGCACGGGTCGACGGACGGCCTATTCCGTTATCTTTCATCGCCTCACGCAATTCTTCGTCATCGACAGTGCGTCCTGCCGTTTCCATAGACCGTAGGAGAGTTCCTTCGGTATAGTACTTGGGTGGCTGCGATGTTTTTTTGGTCAAGAATGGCGCATGAGGACCACTCTCACCGGCGACAAATTCAGGCAACACCGTATCGGCACCGTTGTCGGCATTATCTTCTGCGCCTTTTGCCGGTATCAGCACTCTCCAACCGGGAGTGAGAATGACTTTACCGTTAGCCTTGAACTCATATTTACCGGCCTCGGCAAGCACAGTTGTTGCCTCGAAGATACAGTCGGGGTAGAAAGCACCGATGAAACGAAGTGCTATCAGATGGTAAAGTTTACGCTCGTCTCCGTCGAGCCCGGCCGGGGACTGGCCCGTGGGGATGATGGCATGGTGGTCTGTCACCTTACTGTTGTCGAATATCTTCTTGGTCTTGACAATGGGCGTGGCAAGTACCGGCTCCGTCAAAGAAGCATAGGGTGTCATCTTCTTCAAGGTCGGAACAATCTTCGGGTAAATATCCTCCGACAGATAGGTCGTATCGACACGCGGATACGTCGTGAGTTTCTTCTCGTAAAGGCTCTGGATAAGCTTCAGTGTCTGGTCTGCCGTCCATGCAAATCGTCGGTTACATTCGACCTGAAGCGAAGTAAGGTCGAAGAGGCGTGGTGCCGACTCTCGGCCTTTTTTCTTGGTCACTCCCTTGATAGTCAACGGCAGCGGCTCTATCTCTTTCACAATCTCCTCTCCATCGACTTCTTTCTCGAAGCGTTCGGCAGTCGATGTGAAATTGACTTCGCGATACATCGTGTGAAGTTCCCATGTATCCTTGGGAACAAATTCCTCAATTTCCTTCTGCCTTTTCACAATGAGAGCAAGCGTAGGGGTCTGCACGCGGCCTATTGACAGTACATTGCCCGACGATGAGTATTTCAAAGTGTACAGACGTGTAGCATTCATCCCGAGAATCCAGTCGCCGATGGCACGTGACAGGCCGGCCTGAAACAATGAATCATACTCGGCCTGTGGCTTGAGCTGTCCAAAACCTTCACGGATGGATTCGTCAGTAAGTGAGGATATCCAGAGTCTTTTTACAGGACATCTTGTCCCGGCCTTCTTCATTACCCAGCGCTGAATCAGCTCGCCTTCTTGACCGGCATCGCCGCAGTTGATGATTTCGTCGGCCTGGCTTATAAGATGCTCTATCACACTGAACTGGCGCTTTATTCCGGCATCATTTATAAGTTTTATTTCGTACTTTTCGGGCAACATCGGAAGCAAACCAAGCGACCAACGTTTCCATCTCGAGTCATAGTCGTCCGGTTCGAAAAGGCAACAAAGATGGCCGTAAGTCCAAGTGACCTGATAGCCCTTGCCTTCATAGTAACCATCCCTACGTGAATCGGCTCCGAGTATCGCCGCTATATCTTTGGCAACGCTCGGTTTCTCAGTTATGCACAGTATCATGTCTTTACGATTCTCCCTCCTGCCGCTTGGCTTCGTTCCAAAGCACGTCCATCTCGCCGAGAGTCATATCCTTAAGCTCCTTTCCGATATCTTTTGACTTGGCTTCCACATAATTGAAACGACGGATGAACTTGCGGTTCGTACGTTCGAGTGCGTTGACTGGATTAACTCTATAGAGTCTTGCAGCATTGACAAGGGAGAAGAAGAGATCGCCGAATTCCTCCTCAATCGCTTCATGGTCGTTGGATTCAAGAGCATCTTTAACCTCTGCCATCTCTTCGGAAACCTTGTCCCAGACCTGTGAAGGCTGTTCCCAGTCGAAGCCCACATTGGCAGCCTTTTCCTGGATCCTGTAAGCCTTTACTAGAGCGGGAAGTGCGGCAGGAACGCCTGCGAGAACAGATTTGTTGCCGCCTTTTTCCTTGAGCTTTATCTGCTCCCAGTTGAGTTCGACCTGGTGCGCGTCATTGACCTTCACATCGCCAAAAATATGCGGATGACGGAAGATAAGCTTGTCGTTGAGGGCATTGGCCACATCGGCGATATCGAAGCGACCCTGTTCCGAACCTATCTTGGAATAGAACAGAATATGCAGGAGCACATCGCCCAGTTCCTTACGGATTTCGTCGCTGTTGTCGTCCATGAGAGCCTGTACAAGTTCGTAGGTCTCCTCTATGGTGTTGGGGCGCAGACTTTCATTCGTCTGCTTTGCATCCCAGGGACATTTTACCCTCAGGATATCGAGCGTGTCGAGTACACGCCCGAGGGCTTCAAGATGTTCTTTGCGTGTATGCATTGATATCAGTCTGCGTTATATTTCTCTATACCTTCTTCAAGCCATGCCACAAAAGCACCGACGTTCTCGTCGTAGACTCTTGGCGAGTTCAATGGCTTGCCTTTATTGTCGAGAAGGATATAGTATGGCTGGGAGGAAATCCCGAATTTATGATACTGGAGGTAGCTCCATTTCTCGCCTACAGTCTCGAGCGTGAGGGTTTCGCCGTCACTCTCTACTACCATCGGCTCGGCGAGCTTAGCCTTGTCGTCGACCATAAGCTTGATCATGACATAGTCTTTCTCTATGATACCGCGTACTGTCGGCGTATCGAACACGGCACCTTCCATCTTGCGGCAATTGACACAGGCATAGCCGGAGAAATCGACAATGACGGGTTTACCCACTTTCTCGGCATACGCCATCCCCTTGTCATAGTCATCGAATTCTTCGAACTCGCCGCCATAGAGGTTGAAATCCTGAGTATACAGAGGCGGCGCGAAAGCGCTTATCGCTTTGAGCGGCGCGCCCCAGAGTCCGGGAACAAGATAGACAGCAAACGAAAGGGAAATGACTGCAAGGAAGAAACGGAACACAGAAGTATGTTCCTGTGGTGCATCATGACTGAAACGAAGCTTGCCAAGCAGGTAAATACCAAGAAGGATGAAGAGTACAATCCAGATCGAGATAAACACCTCACGGTCGAGGATATGCCATCCGTATGCCAGGTCGGCAACAGACAGAAACTTGAGCGAGAGAATGAGTTCAATGAAACCGAGGACAACCTTGACCGTATTAAGCCAGCTGCCGGAACGTGGAAGCTCCTTCAGCATCGACGGGAAAAATGCAAAGAGTCCGAAAGGCAGTGCCAGACCGACAGCAAAGCCGCCCATGCCCAGCAGCGGCCCGAGAAGATTCTGCTGAGAGAAAGCCTCTACAAGCAGTGTGCCAATAATCGGACCTGTGCACGAAAAGGACACAAGCACAAGGGTGAAGGCCATAAAGAATATACTCAAAAAGCCGGTAGTATTCTCGGCCTTGGCATCTATCGCTGTCGACCAGCTCGAAGGAAGAGTTATATCGAAAGCCCCGAAGAACGATACAGCAAAGAGTACGAGCAGGAGGAAGAAGATAATATTGAAGACAGCACCCGTAGCAATCTCGTTAAGTTTGGCCGGCCCGAAAATCACGGTAAGCAAGATTCCTAACACAAGGAAGATGACGATGATACTCGCGCTGTACATAGCAGCATCGACAATGGAACGGCGGCGCGACTTGCCTTTCTTAAGGAAGAAACTTACAGTCATCGGTATCATCGGCCAGACACACGGTGTCAGCAATGCGACGAGGCCGCCAAGGAAACCGAATATCAGAATAGCCCACAGGCTCTGCTCCTGATGGCTGCTTGTAACCTCGACAGGTTCCCACCATTCGGAGACATCAGAAGAGACTTGAGTTGTCTCTTCGACAGTTTCTGTCTCTTCTTCAACTACAGGCGTATCGGAAACAGCTGATGCATCTCCGAAAGTCAGCGAGAAATCGAAATGAGCAGGAGGGGTGCAACTTTCTTCAGTGCAAGCCATGTAATTGACCGAACCTCTTACGCTGGCTCCTTTGGCACCATCGACAAGACGAAAATCACGACGAATCACAACGTTACCCATCATCCAGGGAATCTCAAGCATCAATGCATTGTCAAGCTCGACTTTTTGAGGCGTGTCGGCCTTCGTCGGGCCTACGATTTCAAGTCCGTTGACCGTGGCGATATCGATGGTAGTGGGGTCGGGCGCGATTCCACTGGGATCATTTGGCATCTCTACACCATAGATATGCCAACCGTCTTCCACGGTTCCACGCAGCACGACGGAACCTTCTGTTTCGGATATTTTTTCTATTTCAGCAGTCCATTGCACATGAGAAGGCAAAGCTGCCGACATCGTAAAGGATAAGGTCAGCAGCAGGGACAGGATAGACAATACTCTTTTCATATCTTATTATTTCTTTTTGACTGGGATGGTGATATTTTCCGATTTCGGAGGGCGACACGAACTACCGTCGCACGCCATGTACGTTATCTTGCATTTCACTGTAGCTGTTTCACCTTCGAGCGTGAAAGGCCGGACGAACTCGATATTGGAATCCCACCAGCTCAGCGACATTCCGAACAATGGATCATCGGAGACTAAAGGCTTGCGGGCCGGGACAATATCGCCTGTAAATTTCACGCCCACAGTACCTTCGAAGTCAAAGGAAGTGGCTTTTGGACCATCCTCGGGAATATCGAGCCCATAGAGGTGCCAGCCTGGAGAAACCAGAGCACGGAAGACGAGATTTCCTGTTCCGTCATCGTTCATCTTGACAAATGAACGCCATCTTACAGGGACAACATCTGCCGCCGAGGCGACAAGTACAAAAAATATCAATAGAAAGACAGCAGTCAGAAACCTACTTATTTTCATGCTTATGTGTTTTTATAAAAGAACAGATAAGCCATCGCGCAAAGCCATGGCCGAGAAAGGCTAAAATTCCTTGCAAAGTTACGATATAGCATATTAAAATGAAACTTAAAAAACACAAAAAACGTCAAAACACCATCTGGAGCTCCATTAATCGGGAAAAAATAGCTATCTTTGCAAGAAGAAAAACAATTAATATCCTCTCCTCTTCTTTCTGAGAATGGACGTCAACAAAGTGCTCTACGTCTCGCAAGAGATTGAACCCTACCTATCTGCAACGCCTTTATCGACATTCGGGCGTACACTGCCGCAAAGCATACAGGAAAAAGGCGCGGAAGTCCGCACCTTCATGCCTCGATACGGAGCTATCAACGAACGCCGCAACCAGCTACACGAGGTGATTCGTCTTTCCGGCATGAACATAATAATCGACGACACAGACCATCCCCTCATCATAAAAGTAGCAACCCTGCAGCCTACTCGTATGCAGGTCTACTTCATCGACAACGACGACTTCTTCAACCGCCATACCTCCAAAGCTCTTCTCGAAACAGAATCCGACAAAGAGCACAACGACGAGCGCACCATGTTCTTCGTCCGCGGAGTCATTGAGACCGTCAAAAAGCTTAGATGGGAACCATCCATTGTGCACTGCACCGGATGGATTACTGCTCTCGTACCACTCTATCTCAAAACGATTTACTACGAGGATCCCTCTTTCCGCGCATCGAAAGTTGTCTACTCGCTTTTCGACCAGACACTCGACGAAACCCTCAACGACGGCATGCTCGACAAGCTGCGACAGGAAGGCTTCTCTGACGACGACCTCAAACAAATCCTGACAAACGAAGGAAAAGTCGATTATAAAACACTTAACAAGATAGCTATCGATTTTGCCGACGCCATAGTACAGAGTACCGAGGAAGTCGATTCCGAAATATTAGAATACGCCAAGAAATCAGGCAAGCCATTCCTGCCTTTCCCAACTGAAGAAACACCTGTCGATAGTTATTATCAGTTCTATCAGTCGCTTTAAACTCATTATGAGAACTCTATTCATCCATATACTCTCCTCGCTTCTCTTCGTCGGAACTTTGATATCGTGCGACGGCGACGAAACAAGCAACATCGGCTCTTCGCTCATCACCGACCAAGTCAGCATACACATCGATTCTACTTTCACCGTTACCGGCCACAGCGTAAAGATGGGCCCTATACGTCCGAAAGTCGTCAGCCAGCTTTTAGGCAAGATTACCATACCCGACTTCGGTACTCTCGAAAACTCCGTAGTCTCGCAGTTCCTGCCCTCGACGGAACTCGATACAGCAAACTACCGCCCCCAGGATGTCGATTCAATACTCCTATATTTCCGATACGCCAGAGGTAACTTCATAGGAGACTCCGTAGCAGCCATGGGTGTCAAAGTATTCGCCCTTAACAAGCAGCTGCCCAAGAATATCGACAGCGATTTCGATCCCAAAGGTTACTACGACCCGTCGGCACCACTCGGCTCCAAGGTCTACAACACGTCATCTTTCGGAAACGACACTCTTGCAAAGCAATCATACCGTGACATAACTGTCAAACTGCCGACACAGCTCGGCCGTGACCTTTTCCAGAAATTCGTCGACAATCCCTCGCTATATGCCAACGGACAGATATTCGCCAACGATGTCTTCCCTGGACTTTACATAGAGAACAACTTCGGAGCTGGCCGTATGACACTCGTATCCTCGACATTCATGGCCATGCACCTGCGTCGTGAAAAATGGAACGACGAAACCGATAAACTCGACACCATTTCTGCAGTTCACCAGTACTACCTCGTGACTCCCGAAGTGCTCAACAATAACAACATCAAGCTCACGCTCGACCCCAAGATTACAGAACGCGTCGACCAGGGGCAGTCGCTGCTGGTGACACCCGGCGGCTACGAAGTTGAGTTCGACTTCCCGACACGCGATGTGATTGCCACCTTCCGCAGCCACTCCAACAGCCTCACGGCTCTCAACGGCCTTACAATGTCGCTGCCAGTTGACACTCTTCACAACGACTACGGAGTCGCAGCACCCCCATACGTCCTGATGGTCCTCAAAAAAGACCGCGACGCATTCTTCAAAGATAACAAGCTCCCCGACAACACGAGCTCGTTCTATGCGACATATAACTCGACAAAAGGCACCTACGATTTCTCCCTCCTGCGCAACTATTTCGCCGAAATGCTCGACAAAGAAGAAATAACCGACGAAGACTGCCGCTTCTGCCTCGTACCCGTACAGGTCAACTTCGAACAGGGTACCGGTTACGGCTCAACACAGCCCGTCATCTCGGAAGTTCTTCCCCTGTTAGTATCGCCCTGCATGGCACAGGTGAAGTTCGACGAAGCCAAAATTAAATTGACCTACAGTTTGCAGACTCAAAAATAATAACTACCTTTGCACTCGCAAAAGGTAGAATGCCGCAATAGCTCAGTCGGTAGAGCATTTCATTCGTAACGAAAAGGTCGTGGGTTCGAGTCCCACTCGCGGCTC
>CAUBJF010000017.1 GCA_958436175.1 uncultured Muribaculaceae bacterium | reverse complement strand
TATATATCTTTGCAACCGATTAGTCTTGTTTAAAGGATAAGGCTAATGCCTTAAAATCTTTGAATGAACTGATTCGGTTAGCATCTAATTTTTAATTTTGGTATAAAGATGCTTCTCGATTATTACTCCTAACGTGCATATGGCCTTAGTCAGATGGAAGAGTTCGCCGGCCGGTCATATTGAATTACCTTAGATCTAAATATTGCTATTAGGGACAGCGATGTGCTGGCGGCGCGACGGCTTCGTTTAAGCTTTTTCTATCTTTGATTGCAATCTCTTACAAAAGAATTCCGATCCCTTTTCCTGTCGGATGGGAATTTAAGATAGGGATATTTCTCTATTCTTAGCCGCTACCACCAAATTATTATCAATATATTCACCTAAAAGCATAACATGAAAACAAGATTAATAGGTGAGAAGCCAAAAATTGGCATTCGACCTATAATTGACGGCCGCCGTGGCGGGATCCGTGAGTCTTTGGAAGATATGACCATGGGTATGGCAAAGAAAGTGGCCGAATTGTATACGTCCGTTCTACGACATGCCGACGGCACTCCCGTCGAATGTGTGATTGCCGATACCACCATCGGAGGTGTTGCCGAAGCTGCTATGGCGGCCGAGAAATTCCGCAGAGAAGGCGTAGGCCTGATTCTCTCCGTGACACCGTGCTGGTGCTACGGCTTCGAGACAATAGATATGGATGGCGAGATGCCGAAAGCTATCTGGGGTTTCAATGGGACAGAACGTCCGGGTGCTGTATATCTTGCATCAGCTCTTGCCGGACACACTCAGAAAGGTCTTCCTACTTTTGGTATATACGGCCGTGATGTCCAGGATATTACCGAGACGGTTATTCCGGAAGATGTCAAAGAAAAACTTCTGCGCTTCGCCCGTGCGGGTATTGCAGTTGCCACTATGAAGGGTAAATCATATCTCACCATAGGTAGTGTCTCCATGGGTATTGCCGGTTCCATACCTGATCCTGAATTCTTCCAGGAGTATCTCGGCATGCGCAATGAATATGTCGATGCCTGTGAGATCGAGCGTCGTATACAGCTCGGAATCTTCGATGCCGACGAGTTCAGGCGTGCCATGGAATGGGTTGAGAAATACTGCAAGAGCAATGAAGGCAAGGATTATAATCCCGAACATCTTATATATGACCGCGATGAGAAGGATGCACGTTGGGAATATGTGGTAAAGATGACGCTGATCTTCCGCGACCTGATGATCGGCAATCCCAAACTTGCGGAAATCGGCTTCAAGGAAGAATCCATGGGTCACAACGCGATAGCCGCAGGCTTCCAGGGACAGCGCCAGTGGACCGACTATAAACCCGACGGCGATTTCTCCGAGGCAATCCTCAATACTTCGTTTGACTGGAACGGCTTCCGCGAAGCTTTCACATTTGCGACCGAGAACGATACGCTCAACTGTGCGTCGATGCTCTTTAACCATCTGCTGACCAACCGTGCCCAGATTTTTGCCGATGTGCGCACATACTGGAGCCCCAAGGCTGTAGAAAGGGTGACCGGCCACAAACTTGAAGGAAAAGCTGCCGACGGCTTCATCCATCTCATCAACTCCGGCTCCTGCACGCTCGATGCGACCGGCGTTATGACAGAGAACGGAGAGCCTGTGATGAAACCTTTCTGGGAAATCACGGAAAAGGAAGTCGAGGACACTCTTGCAGACACAACATGGTATCCCGCAAGCCGCGAATATATGCGTGGCGGTGGCTACTCGTCGCAGTTCGTCACCCGTGGCAATATGCCTGTGACCATGTGCCGTCTTAATCTTGTGAAGGGTCAAGGTCCGGTTCTCCAGATCGCCGAAGGTTGGACCGTAGAACTTGACAAGGAGGTATTTGAAGCAATCAACGAGCGCACTGACCGTACCTGGCCCTCCACTTTCTTTGCTCCCCGTCTTACCGGTCACGGTTATTTCCGCGACGTGTATTCCGTGATGAACTACTGGGGTGCAAACCACGGAGCTATCAGCTATGGTCACATCGGTGCCGACCTCATAACGCTCGCATCCATGCTACGTATACCTGTGTGCATGCACAATGTCCCGGAAGACAAGATATTCCGTCCGAGCGCCTGGGCATCCTTCGGCCAGAATCCCGAAGGCAGCGACTATCGTGCCTGCAAGAATTATGGCCCTCTATATAAATAGTGCGATGTCGAAAATAACCACAGCAAAAACCATTCTCCTCGCAGGAACAGCCATCATGATGGCTGCCTGCGGGGGAAATAAAGAAACGAAGATGGGAAGCTATGCTTATGATGCCAAGTTCTTGAAAGACCATGGTGTCGAATATACCGAACTGATCTCTGAGGACGGTAAGTCCAAGGTGATGATTATTCCGGCGTGGCAGGGTCGCGTGATGACAACAACAGCTTCCGGAGATGAAGGCGACAGCTACGGCTGGATCAATTACCGGTTCATAAACGAGGGCATACGCAGCCCGCAGTTTCAGCCTGTCGGCGGCGAGGAGCGTTTCTGGCTTGGCCCCGAAGGCGGCCCCTACTCGCTGTATTTCAAAGGCGGCCAGGAGCAGGTCTACGATAATTGGGTAGTGCCGGCTGTTATCGATACGGAAGCTTATGATATCGTGTCGCAGAGTAAGGATCAGATACGTTTTGTCAAGGACGCTCACCTGACGAATGCATCGGGATCCACCTTCGACATGAACATCGACCGGACTGTCTCCTTGCTTGACCCCAAGGAAGTGTCGGAGGATTTCGATATCAATATCACCGACGACATGAAGATGGTGGGATATAAGAGCGACAACAAGATAACCAATATCGGCGATCGACCCTGGACAAAGGATGGAGGCCTTGTATCTGTCTGGATGCTTGGATGCTTCAATCCGACCCCTACAACAACAGTCTTCATACCCTACAATGAAAACGCTGAAGGCAAGATTGTCAACGATGAGTATTTTGGCAAGATTCCTTCCGACCGTCTTGTGGCAGAGGATGGCATTATCTATTTCAAGATAGACGGCAAATATCGTTCGAAGCTTGGTCTTCCGATCGATCGTGCGACCGAATTGGCCGGCAGCTACGACTCGTCGAAGGGAGTACTGACAATCTTGCAGTACACCAAGCCGGAAGGAGACGTTTCCTATGTCAACGGTCAATGGGGCGAACAGGAAAATCCCTTCGACGGCGATGTGATAAACTCCTACAACGATGGTCCTGTTGAAGACGGATCTGTCATGGGGCCGTTCTACGAAATCGAGACATCGTCGCCCGGTGCCGAGCTCGCTCCCGGAGAATCGCTGTCCCACTCGCAGAAAGTAGTCCATATCCAGGGTTCTGAAGAGGACCTTGCTCCTATTGTGAAGAAATTGTTCGGAGCAGATCTGAATACTGTCAAGACGAAGTTCTAATAAGGACCCGTCATGAATTAATCAACTGAAATTTCGCGAGTTCTTGTTCTCCTGAAGGAGAGTGAGGAGTGAAGACAAGCATCCGTCCGGATGTCCCGGAATCTTCGCTCAGGCTACTCTTATACCCAAAAATGACCGGGCCAGTGCTTGCGAGACTTAAAAAACCTCATCCTATGGAATCCAATAAAATAGTGCCGAAAGGCATCCTCTTCCCTTTTATACTCCTCGTCACCCTCTTCTTTGCCTGGGCTCTCCCCAACAACTTGACCGACACGATGCTCGCTGCCTTCAAGCGTATTATGAGTCTTAGCGACTCAAAGACGGCCTGGATCCAGGTAGTATGCTATCTGTTGGGTTATGGCTGCTGTGCGGTGCCCGGAGCCTTGTTCATCAAGAAATATACGTATAAGTCCGGTGTGATGCTCGGTCTGGGTTTCTATGCCCTCGGCGCATTACTGTTCTATCCGGCTATGCTTGTGGCGGAATTGAGTATTGACCTGAGCTTTTTCACATATCTGCTGGCGATTCTGGTGTTATTCGCAGGTCTTTCGGTCCTTGAGACCTCTGCCAACTCTTACGTGCTTGCCATCGGGCCCGAGAGTACTGCGACGCGGCGACTCAATCTCGCCCAGGCATTCAATCCTTTCGGAGCTATCGCAGGAGTCGTGATAAGTCAGGTTTTCATTCTCTCACAGCTGAATGGTCTCACGGCCTCGCAGCGTGCCGCCCTTCCTCCTGCCGAACTCGCGGAAATCCAGGGTCAGGAACTTCATGCAGTGACCATGACATATGTCATCCTTGGCTTTGTGATGATTGCCCTGCTTCTGGCTATCAGGCTTACAAAGATGCCTAATCTCCGTGAGAGAGGCGAGAAAATAGAATTCCGGTCAACGCTCCGTCGTCTTGGAAGGAACAAGAATTATGTCTGGGGCGTGGCTGCTCAGTTTTTCTATGTCGGCGCACAGATCGCAGTGTGGTCGTTCATTATCCGCTATGCGATGCAGCAACTTGATTTCGACGGTATCCTTGCGGCGCTCGGTGCAAATGCTTCGCCTGATTTAGTCGTCAATACGCTCCGCAATGTCGAGCCTGTGGCAGCACGGTTCTATGACGTATGCCAGTTCGTCGGCCTCAACGATTTGCTTCCCCGCACGGCAGAGCAGGCTGCAGCTACTTACTACATCATGTCGCTTATCCTCTTCGTCCTGATGCGCTTCGTATGTACTGCATCGATGAAATATGTCAAGGCATATAAGCTCCTTGTCGGTCTTGCCTTGCTTGCCGTTGTGTGCTGTCTTGGCGCGATGTTCGGCCGTGGCTGTTTCGGAGTCTACTGCCTGATGGGTATTTCAGGCTGCATGTCGCTTATGTTCCCGACTATTTACGGCTTCGGCCTGCAAGGTCTTGGCGACGATACGAAGATCGGCGGCTCATTCATGGTTATGGCCATAGCCGGGGCTGCTGTCCTTACCCAGATACAGGGTATCGTTTCGGATCAGACCGGCAGCATCATGACTGCCTATGTGGTTCCGGCCGTCGCTTTCACCGTGATAGCCTTCTATGGTTTCTTCGTTGCACGACATCAGGAGTCAGTCTCCTGAACACACGCTGCGACTATGAAGAAACAGCCTTTGTCATCCTAACCTAAATACATAATATCCAATATTTTATCATCTGTATTCCGCTTGGGCCTAACATCCCTGGCAGCAACCCTTATACCTTTTACTATGAGATTGAAATCGTTATTTTTAGGCGCCTTGACTATGGTTGCCGTGGGCGCGGTTGCCCAAAACAACTATCCATTCAATGGGCTTGACATGAACATGGGGAATCTCCCGACTCTTTCAAATGCCAAGACACGTTCCATCTCGCCGGAGAATTTCACCGGTGAAGCAGGCCGTGGCGGTATGGCAGATCCTGTTAAAGACAAGGATACTCGTAACCGGGCCAATGCACACTGGGCATCCAGCGACCTGGGCAAGGGCTGGAAAGTCAATCCCTATATCCGCATAAATCCGGGCGAGACTATTACTATCGCGGAAATCGAAGGGCCGGGCGCCATCCAGCAGATATGGATGACTCCGACCGGCAACTGGCGTTTCTCAATCATCCGTATGTATTGGGACGACGAGACGACTCCGTCCGTAGAATGTCCTGTCGGCGACTTCTTCTGCTCCGCTTACAATGAATACGCGCAGCTTTCGTCGCTGGCAGTGTGCGTCAATCCTGGCAGTGCTTTCAACTGCTACTGGACGATGCCCTTCCGCAAGAAAGCGCGCATCACCTTCGAGAACATCGACACAAAGGAGATGACTCTCTACTATCAGATCAACTATACTCTCACAGATGTCCCCGACGACCAGGCTTATTTCCATGCACAGTTCCGACGTTCAAATCCTACCAAGAACTCCGAGCATACTCTTCTCGACGGGGTGAAAGGCAAGGGACAGTATGTAGGAACTTATATGGCATGGCGTGTCAATGACAACTGCTGGTGGGGAGAAGGCGAGATCAAGTTCTTCCTCGACGGTGACAAGCAGTATCCAACCATCTGCGGCACAGGCACGGAGGACTATTTTTGTGGCTCCTATAATTTCGAGAACCAGAAGACCCATCAGTACCAGGAATTCACTACTCCCTACGCCGGAATGCATCAGGTGATCCGTCCCGACGGCCTCTACCGCGCCGTGACGGCTTTCGGCCTCTACCGCTGGCACATTCTTGATCCGGTCCGCTTTGACAAGGATCTGCGGGTTACCATCCAGGACCTCGGTTGGCGTCATGACGGCCGATACAACAACCAGAAGAGCGACATTGCCTCGACAGCTTTCTGGTACCAGACAGAACCCCATGCTAAATTCCCGCCTCTTCCTTCGAAGGATGAACTTGAGATTCCGAAGTGGTGATTAACAGACAACTATAAACCAATTTTTATAATATCATGAAAAAAGTAACTAATTTTATCAACAGCACACTGAAAGTTCTGTGTCTGGCTCTTCTCCTGTCCATCACGACGGGAGCGGTAGCTCAGTCCGCCAACTTCGTCAGTGGTACCGTCACCGACTCGTCGGGCGAACCCCTTATCGGTGTCAGCGTCACCGATCGTGCAACCCAGCAGGGTGTTGTGACCAACGCTGACGGACAGTATCAGATCAAAATTGCTCCTGATGCAACTCTTGTGTTCAGCTATGTTGGCTACTACTCACAGGAAATCGCAGTCCAGGGCCGTGAGGTTATTAATGTGGTAATGAGCGAAGACTCTGAACAGCTCAATGAAGTTGTCGTCATAGGTTATGGTGTCCAGCGAAAGAAAGACCTCACAGGCTCCATCGGGACGGTCAACCAGAACAAAATGGAGAACAATGCCACCCAGGGTATCGGCCAGAACCTTCAGGGTAAGCTCGCCGGTGTTCAGATTGTTCAGGGCGACGGTACTCCTTACTCCGGGACGACCATCCGCGTGCGAGGTGTAGGTTCGTTCGGTGCTTCCGCTGACCCTCTCGTAGTAGTCGACGGTATGATCACCAACGACGGACTCTCCAACCTCAACCCCAACGATGTCGAATCTATCACAGTGCTCAAGGACGCAGCATCGGCTTCTATCTATGGTTCCCGTGGTGCCAATGGCGTTGTCATCATCACAACAAAGAGAGGTAGCTACGAAACTCCCACAAAGGTCGACTTCTCGGCCTACTGGGGTGTCGACAATGTACGTTACAAGATTCCACAGCTTACCGCTCATGAATATGCCACTGTTGTGAATGAATACTATGCCAACGGCAACCTCCCCGTTCCTTATTCTCAGGATGAACTCAATTCCTACGGCAAAGGGACAGACTGGATCGGCGCTATCACACAGACGGGTAGCAAGCAGAGCTACTCACTCAATATCTCCGGCGGATCCAAGACCAACACCTATGCCGCTACGATGAACTTCTATGTCGGCGACGGTATCGTCAAAAACACCGATTTCAAGCGCGGCAATGTCAAACTCTTCGATGAGATGAAGATTCTGCCCAATCTGAAAGTAGGCGTGAGCATGAATGTCAACTACAGTATCTCGAAGAATACCGACTGGGGGCAGGCCATCGCACGTGCGCTCATCTATCCCGCCACTGTTCCCATCTATGATGAAAACGGCAATTATGCCACCTGTACTCACCACGGTGAGCCAACAACCATGCTCCAACCTATGATTGCTGTCGACCTCTGGGGTTACGAACAAGTGTGGAAGAAATTCTTAGGCAATACTTATTTAGACTGGGAAATCATCAAAGGCCTTACTTTTAAGTCGACATTCTACGCAGAATACACCAACTGGGATCAAGATCGATTCGTACCCTCCTATACTTACGGCCCCTCCGGTATGATCGGTGACCATCCTGATGCAGAACTTGGCGTATGGAACAATCAGGGCATCAACTACGAATGGGATAACATCGCCACCTATAACCGTACCTTCAACCGTGACCATAACCTAACAGTAATGGGCGGTGTTACCTTCCAGAAAGCCGAATATAAGAACATCTACGGCAGTAGAACGAGCTTCCTGAGCAATGATGAACATTTCCATGTGCTTGACGCCGGTTCAGAGAATATCTCCAATAGCGGCGGCAAGTCGATGTGGTCCATCCTATCTTACCTCGGCCGTGTCAATTATGATTACAAAGGCAAATATCTCCTTAGCGCCAGCCTCCGTGTCGACAAGACTTCACGCATCTCCAAAGAGAATCGTACCGGTGTATTCCCCGGCGCATCTGCTGGTTGGGTTCTTTCCAATGAGAGCTTCCTCAGAGACAATACATGGTTGACATTCCTCAAACTCCGTGCAAGCTGGGGCGTATTAGGAAACCAAAGTATTGGTACCTATCCCTACCAGACTACACTCAATTCCACCGGTCTTTACTATCCGTTCGGTTCCGGTAACGAAGGTACCATCCATCAGGGTGTAGGCCCAACATCTCTTGGCAATGCCAATATCATGTGGGAGAAGACTTATACGTACGGTGTTGGTGTGGAAAGCAACTTCTTAAATGACAGGCTCCGTTTCATAGCCGACTTCTATAAACGTGACACCAAGGACATCCTTGTACGGGTGCCGCTCCTCAGTACATCCGGCGTGGATTCTTATCCTTATCAGAATGCCGGTAAGTGCAGCAATACAGGTGTCGAGTTCACACTCTCTTATGGGAATATGACGGAATCTTCATCCTTCCTCTATGACGTAAGCGTCAACTGGACCTATAACCGTAACAAGGTTACCTATGTGCCCGATCCCATAGTCAATGCCTTTAACCGTACCCAGGAAGGACATTCCATCAACGAATGGTATGGTTATGTTCAGGATGGTATTTTCCAGAATGAGGAAGAGATAGCCAATTCTCCCACACAGCCCAATGCCGCTCCCGGCGATATCAAGTTCAAGGATCTCGATGGTGACGGTGCTATCACATCCGAAGACCAGAAATTCCTCGGTTATGCAGTGGCTCCGCATATCTTCGGTGCCAGCATCATGCTTGGATACAATAATTTTGACTTAATAGCCACATTGTCGGGCCAGATAGGCGGTAAGCAGAGCATCGATGCTCCAGGTTTCTCTGCTCTCCGTGGCGGTGAGCAGATGTCGGAATGGATGTTCGGCCAGCGCTGGACCGGTGAAGGCACATCCAACTACGTTCCACGTGTAGTAGCCGGCGACCCCAACGACAATAACCGTCGTTCAGATTTCTGGCTGCGTTCCACAGACTATCTGCGTTGTCAGAATATCCAGATCGGCTACAACTTCGCCCCTATGCTGAAGAAGACCAGCGCCAATTTCATCAAGAAACTACGTGTCTATGTTGCCGCACAGAATCTCTTCTGCATCAACTCCTATCCCGGATTCGATCCTGAGAACTTCATCACCGGCTATCCTATCCCCCGTTCATTCTATGCCGGTATAAATATTAGTCTTTAAAACCTGAAATAACATGAAAAGAATATTTTTGATCATAGCATTGGCAATAGGGCTGACTTCGTGCAGCGACCTGCTTGACCAGCAGCCCTACGGCTCTGTCTCCACCTCGACATTCTACAAGAGTGCGGAGGATGCAGAAAAAGCCGTCACCGCAGCCTACAAGTCCTTTGAATTCATGGACGGCCAGAACTACTGGAACACTCAGGCCGGCTATATACCTATGGGCGACGTGACGTGCGCCGATGCCCAGGCTCATCCTGACCTTGCTTATTATTATCAGGTTCAGCAGAGTATTCTTCGTTCCAATGCCGAGCAGTTCCACATGCTGTATCAGCGTTGTTACAAGGCTCTCCTCCTGGCTAATATCGCGCTTGAGAATATTCCTAATATCGAAATGGACGAGACACTCAAGAACCGTTATCTCGGTGAGCTGCTCTTCATCAGGGGTTTCTGGCTCTTCCGTCTGGGCTATATGTTCGGTACAGCACCATTGGTGACGGAGGCTCTGGAAGTATCCGAGCTGGATATTCCCAACTCCGTCCGCGAAATTTCCAAAGACAACTCCAAGAAGGTCAATAACTACAAGATCACTAAGAGCGAACTGTTCGACCAGGCCGAGTCCGACTTTCTCGAGGCTTTGAAAATGGGACTTGCCGACAGAAACACCGGCAGTCTGATGGGACGTGCCGACAAAGGTGCCGTCAAGGCTTATCTTACTCAGATATATCTCTACGAACATCGTTGGGGCGAGGCCAAGAAACAGCTCGAGGACATCATGAGCTACGGGTATAGCCTTCTTCCCGATTATTCTGATCTCTTCAATGGTCGTCACGATAATAATGAAGAATCTGTTTTTGAAATCCAGTACACACTGAGCAGCACCAAAGGCACCGGAAACTTCGGTACCGTTCTTAACGCTCCCAACTCTGAAGGTTACGCTCTCTTTGGCGGCTGGGGATGGACCCGTCCTACACCAGACCTCGAAAGAGAATATGAGGAAGGAGACCCCCGCCTTGTATGTACAATGTTCCGTAAGGGCAAAGATGACTTCAATGGTCAGGTGTTTGTTGACAAAGTGAACGGTTGCGGCCTCGGTACACGCAAATGGTGTATAGCCCTTACAGACCCCGTGGTTAAGACGGATAATATTCTCGGACACACGTCTGCCAACTTTGCTCTCGTACGTTATGCAGAGGTTCTCCTCTGGTATGCCGAGGTCATGAATGAGCTCAATGATCAGAGTACTGCCGCCCGTTATGTCAACATGGTACGAAAGAGAACATCAACCACTCCTAACCCCAATACCGTGAACGTGGAAGACACTCACGAAATGGCTCCTATTCCCACTACACTGAGCTACGAAGAGATGTTCTGGGCTATTGTCCACGAACGTCGCGTAGAATTCGGTATGGAAGGTAAGTTCGGCTGGGACCTCCGCCGTTGGGGTGTCGCCGAAGAAATCCTTCATTCCTCAGACCGCTGGCAGAATCAGGAACAGCCCGGATATTTCCGCTACAAGGAATCCAAGGACGTCATATTCCCTATCCCCCTGCTTGAGATCCAGCGTTCGAAAGGTATCCTGAAGCAGAATCCCGGTTACGATTGATATGCAAGTAAACAGGATTTCCATTAGTAATTCAATTATAGTCAGATAATTATAATGTCTGTTTAAGCTTTGCCAGACCCGTTGCCCGGCAATATCGGACAAAGCTTAAACAGACCTGTCACAAAGCAATTCATTAATTCACTTATGAGAAATGTTTTATCCATCGGTCTCGTTTCCCTGCTGGCATTGACCTCATGCGGCAATCAGGGCGAGACCACGAATAGTAGCAAATATGATAAAGTCTATACGGGCGAAAATCTCGACCGCATAGCATTCCCCATCGGCGGCATGGGTACCGGTATGTTCTGTATCGAAGGTACCGGTGCAATCTCAAATATGTCGCTCCGTCATCATCCCGATGTGTTCAACGAACCATGCATGTTCGCCGCAGTCAATGTCAAGGGCGTGGAGAATGGTGCGAAGGTTCTCGAAGGTCCGGTGCCCAGCCACAAACGTTTCGGCTCACCGAGATCGGCTGTAGGCGGAGAGCATAAATCATGGGGTCTCCCTCGCTTTGAATCGGTCAGCTTCAGCAGCCGTTTCCCCTTCGCTACAGTCAATCTCGACGATAACGATGTCCCCCTCGACGTAGAGCTTAAGGCATGGAATCCGTTCATACCTACCGACCAGGACAATTCCAGCCTTCCCGTCGGAGCGTTGGAATATACCTTCACAAACACTTCCGATAAGGATGTTGAAGCCGTCTTCTCTTATAACACGCGCAATTTCCTGTCGATGGATGGCGCGCCCAACAGCATCAAGCCTATGAAGAACGGATTCATACTCTCGCAGGCCGGTGATGGTAAGGACAGGGAGATGAAGGCCGACTTTGCAATCTTCACTGATAACGACGACACGCGTGTGAATCATTGCTGGTTCCGCGGCGGTTGGTGGGATCCGTTGACGATGGCATGGAATGCCGTTGCCGACGGCAGTATAGTGGAGAATGACCCCGTGGAGAAAGACGCTCCCGGAGCTTCGCTCTATGTGCCTTTCAAGGTCAAGGCCGGCGACTCCTATACTCTCCGTCTATACATGGCCTGGTATGTTCCTGAATCTAACCTCAATTTCTGGTACGGTCAGGAAGCCGTGGATGAGAAAGACAAGACGACACCGTCACCGAACACACCTGTTACAGAGATGCCGGAAACATATCGTCCATGGTACAGCACCCGTTTCTCAGACATCAACGATGTCGCCGATTACTGGCTTGCCAACTGCGATAATCTCAAAAACAAGACTGAACTTTTCACAAACAGCTTCTACGACAGCACTCTTCCCGCCGAGGTTATCGATGCGGTCGCTTCCAATCTGTCCATCCTGAAGTCCCCGACGGTGATGCGCCAGCACGACGGTCGTATGTGGAACTTTGAAGGTACGGGCGACACATGGGGATCCTGCCACGGCTCGTGCACACATGTATGGAACTATGCCCAGGCTATCCCTCATCTGTTCCCGGAGATGGAGCGCACACTTCGCGAGACAGAGTTCTTTGTTGATCAGAACAAGGATGGCCATCAAGTGTTCCGCGCCAATCTTCCTATCCGTCCGGTCAAGCATGATTTCCACTCGGCAGCCGACGGACAGCTCGGCGGTATCATCAAGACTTATCGCGACTGGCGTATCAGCGGCGACAACGATTGGCTGAAGATGATGTATCCGCAGGTGAAGCAAAGTATGGATTACTGCATCAAGACCTGGGATCCTCATCATGAAGGAGCTGTTTCCGAGCCCCACCATAACACCTACGATATCGAATTCTGGGGTGCCGACGGTATGCATACGAGCTTCTATGCGGCAGCTTTGAAGAGCTATATAGAAATGGGTAAATATCTCGGCGAAGACGTGTCCGACTATGAGAAACTCCTTGCCAAGAGCATCGACTATATGGAGAACAAACTCTATGATGGCGAATATTTTATCCAGAATATTCAGTGGGAGGGCCTCGAGGCACCGAATCCCATGGAGGTCCAGACTTTCGGAGGAAGCTATTCTGCGGAAGCCCAAGAGCTTCTAAAGAAGGAAGGTCCCAAATACCAGTATGGCAAAGGTTGTCTTGCCGACGGCATAATTGGCTGCTGGATGGCACTTGTTGCCGGTCTTGACGAGCCTATAGACAAGGAAAAGGTCCAGAGTCACCTCAACTCTGTCTACAAGTACAATCTCCGCCACGACATGACAGACCATGCAAATCCTCAGCGTCCTACCTTTGGCTTTGGTAACGATGGAGGCCTTCTCCTGTGCACATGGCCCAAGGGTGGCAGACTCAGCATACCCTTTGTATACAGTGACGAGGTATGGACTGGTATTGAGTATCAGGTAGCCGCCCATCTTATATTTGAAGGCGAAGTTGAAAAGGGTCTGGATATCGTACGCACCGTACGTAACCGCTACGATGGCAAGAAACGCAATCCTTTCAATGAGTATGAATGCGGGTCATGGTATGCCCGGGCTCTTGCGAGCTATAGCTTGCTTCAGGCACTTACAGGAGTCCGCTATGATGCAGTCGACAAGACATTACACATAGATTCCAAGATAGGCGATAGCTTCAAAACATTCTTGTCGACAGACAGTGGGTTTGGTACAGTTGAACTCCAGAAAGGAAAGCCTATCATAAACGTTGCATATGGTACAATCGATATCGAATCTTGCAAAGTGAATGGTAACGAGCAAGATTTCGAATTGAAAAGTTAAGAGGTTCTGATGGAATGAACCTCTGTAAGAAGTGTTAGGTCCGTAAGGTAAAAAAAGATTGTTTTAGGTTTTTTCTTTAACACCGGGTGGTATGAAACTTATATTACCACTCAAAATATATCACAAAACTTATGGGTATTAAGAATATTGTCCTTCTGTTTGCTGTCTTTTTTTGCGTTCAGTGCGTTGCGGGAAAGACAGATATGAAGCAGAAGGAATCTCCCAAGATTGAACATAGCGATAAATGGATCAGGCCCTCTGCTGTTGCAGGTGCAGCGCCTGTATGGGGATTTAAGGACGGTATCCGGGTGTCAATATGCCCAGGTCCCAGAGGTCTTATCAGCATACATGCTCCATATCTGAAATACCAGGAGCAGAACGTTCTTCAGTTTATTGCTATGGAGCCGATTGTGAAAGACGGCCTCCGGAGAGGTTTCTCCGAACTCGAATATAGCTCTATGGACGGCAAGCAAGGCAAGCACATATGGAGCTCAGACACCGATGTTTTGCCTCTCGACCTCGACATACCGGCTGCTGGCGTTATTGAAATGGAGAAAGGTGTAGAGACTCTTACGATCAATCTGTTCTGCGAGAAATTCGAAAATGGCGCGGAGGTATATGTTAAAATCAAGTTTACCGAAGGTAAGCCATATCAATTTGAGATTACTCCTTGCGTGACAGGCAATTCCGCAGATCTCGACCGCTATGTTCTCACCGCCACCATGTGCAACAAGCCACGCCTGAGAAATCTTTATCTCGATAATGGTATAATTCTTGCCTCTACCGATATCTGGCCCGAGTATAAAGGCATTAATTTCACGGATCATTTCCATGTGACGCCCGCGAATATGGTGAAAGACAACAAGGGTGGAGTATGGCTGATCGCTGCTTCCGACGAAGAGGATACCACCAAGGCTACCTATGATGAAGGGACTGCCGGTCACTGGAAATACGATGGCATAAGAGGCACCCAGTACTGGCATACAGCCAATCCGAGCGAGGCTCTCAGGGGTGTAGTAAACGGTCGCTACACATATTGGGCAAGCGAAAACCCCATTCCAGGAGGCATTGCATTTGAAAATTTCGAGATGACAGAGCCGTATGAGCCAGGTCAATCCTACATCTTCGGCATCTCTCCGCAAAGTCCTGAAGAGCTTATTGCCGACATAAGGAAATAGGAGCCTGTTTCATGCCCTGCTGTCAGTAAGGGTCTAATGGATAGGGAAAAGAACTTGTTGCCGTTGTATGCGACGATAATCACGACTGCTCTCATGGATGGCGAGTCTTTTCGGCTGTCTGCAGCAGGTAATGCTTGTCGGCATGATGGAAGCTACTTCCTGAAACTGTTCTGGTGTATGCGCTCGGGGTGCCATTTGTCCATTGGTGCGTGGTCGTTCAAGGGATGACCTATTGGAATAAGATTGAACGGGACTAAGTTGTCGGGCAAATTGAGTATTGATCCGACAGGGGCCATTCTTTCCTCATGGGGATAGATGCAGGTCCACACACCTCCAAGACCGATAGCGTGTGCGGCAAGAAGAATGTTTTCCGATGCCGCAGATAGATCCTGCTCCCATAGAGTATCGTCGACCCCGTCAAGAAACCGGTCCTTATTGCCGCATACTACAATGGCAACCGGGGCGTGCGCTGTCATTTTCGCGTATGGCAGTGCATCGGCAAGCTGCCTTAATAGTTCGGGATCATCGACAACGATAAATTCCCATGGCTGTTTGTTGACACCACTTGGTGCGCTCATGGCGGCTGCGAGGATGGCTGATACCTGGCCGGAGCTGACCGGCTCGGCGGTATAAAGTCTGACGCTGACGCGTGATAGAATGCTCATATAGGCTTCGTTCCCTTGGATTCCTTTTGGTGCGGGATTATCGATTTCCATTATTATATTAGTTTGTTTGAGAATACGGTTTTTTTCGAAGGCTTTTTCAAAAACCTCAGTCCATATTGTAGAAACATTCCTTTGACACGGAATGTTGAGACTGTGGTAGGACAGGACTAAATGATTGCCTTGCTTTTTCAGGATTCTCTGGGGTGTGCCGAGGGATACTATGGGGAGACAACATAAGCATAAGGGCTGGAATATGGAATAACAATATGACCCCAATTTCCCTCATGGAGATTGGGGTCTGTATCAAAGGCTTTTGATTATTATGGAGTTTGCTCTATCGACAACCGAAGTATTGAGGCTGGCGAGATAGATTTGAGTCGTTGCCTCGCTGTCGTGGCCCATTCCTTCCGAGATGACAGAGAGAGGTATTCCTTTGGTTTTGGCCGCGGAGGCCCAGCTATGGCGTGCGACATATAGAGTCAGGGGTATAGCCACCCCGACCATGTCTGCAATTTTTTTCAGGTTGTGGTTGATGTTGTAGGCGATATTCCGGTATGTGTACCGTTCGTTGACACCGGGTTTCAGGATTATTGGAAGCAGGTAGTCGCTCTTGTTTTCTGGATATTTATCGAGAATCATCTGCATTTCTTTTGTCCATTCGATGATGAGCTGTTGCCCTGTCTTTCGGCGGCGATATGTGATATATCCTTTTCTGAGGTCTGTCTTTTTCAGGAATGCCATGTCTATGAAGCTCATCCCTCTGAGGAAGAAACTCATGATAAACATATCTCGGGCATAATCAAGTGTAGGGCGCAGAGACAAATCCAATGCTTTGATTTTTTTAAGGATGTTTAGAGGCAACGCGCGTTTGACGGTCTTGTCCACTCCTGTATATACATGACGAAACGGGTTGCGGTTCTCGATAATCTCATCTTCGACGGCACGGTTATAGACAGCCCGAAGGATCCGTGTATAGAAAGAAATGGTATTGGGGACGACAGCCCGGCTTTTATGCCATGCCTCATAACTTTCCATGGTTTCCGATGTAATGCTGTCGAGCATTATGTCCTCATAATTTCTGAACATCTTGAAACTGTTCAGTGAGGATCTGTATGTTTCGGAAGTCCTGATTTTGCCATTCTTCTTCAGCCTGGCAATGATGTTCTCCATATAATTGAAGAGCGAGTATTCATGACCATACCGTCTGAATTCGTCTATTATATCGTCGGCTGTGTAAATGAGGCTGTTTGCAGCAAGTCTGCGGTCTATCTTTGTCAACCGCTCCACATCCCTGCGGATGCGGTCACGTATAGAGAGTATAGTCTGTCTGCGTTCATCATTTTTGCTGGCGTTTACGATGGAGCGGTTTCCGTTCCACTCAGACGGAAAGACCTTGTAGACGGTCTGAAGCTGTCGCACCTTCCTTTCATGGGTAATCTGATAGTAGATCGAACCCACATGCTCGGCGATAGTCGAGGGCCTGAACTTTACTTTTATCGAAGTCATTGTTATGGATAATTAAATGGGTCTATATATTTGACAACCATATGTTACTACATTTATAACTTCGAAGTTTTTTTCGAACATGATTTCCTGCGCGATGTCGGCAGATAACGTCAGCTTTTTTTTCAGGGATTCGATGAAGTGTGAGCATCCGGTACGATGATATAATAATGGCCGGCAGCTTCGACAAGATGCCGGCCATTATATTTTCGCCAGATTTAAAAGTTTATTGTTTAATCGTATGGTGGGGCTTCGTAATAGGGAATGTCAATCAGTCTGACGTTGAAACGCAGAGCGGAGTAGGGCGGTATCCGGCCGTTGCCGTTTGTGCCGTAGGCTGCCGTGTAGGGGATTATGATTTCGGCAGTATCGCCGCAGTGCATGGTCGTGAAAGCCGCCACCCAACCCGGAATCGTGCCGTTGAGCTGGAAGTCGGTGTGCGAGAATGTGAGGTCCGTGTTGCTTACTGTCGATGAATCGAAGGGCGTGCCGTTATAGTAATATCCTCTATAGTAGACGCGTATCGTACTTGAGGAAATCGGGGCGAGATTCCCGGATGTCTCGGCTCTGTCGTTGAAATAATGAACCAGGACAGAGATACCGGGATTCCATGACGGTTTTACTACTTCGAAATAAGGAGTTCCATCGGGGTTTGTGCGGGAGGTCTGTTCCTTAATCCACTCTTCGTTGCTGTTGTACCAATCGATATAGTCTTTTGGTATAGGGCCGTCGTCATCGTCGTTGCAGCTTGCGAAGCCGACCGATAATGCTGCTATGGATGCTATTATGAAAAGGAGTTTCTTCATTTAGAATGTCGTTTAGAACTGGACTGTCGGCGCTGTGGCGGCTTGTTCGTCCGCCTGGAACTGGGGTTTGCTCTTGAAGCCGAATATACCGGCCCATAGATTGGCCGGGAAACGTTTCACTGCGACATTGTATTCGCGCACGATGTCGGTATAGCGGCCTCGTTCTGTGGCGATACGGTTCTCAGTACCTTCGAGGACGGTCTGAAGGTTTGCGAACTGAGTGTCGGCTTTGAGGTCGGGATATGCTTCGCGGACAGCGTTGACATATATGCTGAGAGCCTTGTTGAGGTCAGACTGCGTCGAAGCGAATCTTTGGAAGCTTTCGTCGTTGTTGGGGTCGACGTTTTCGGCTCCCTTGGCGGCGTTGTATGCGTCCGACAGCCCGGCTCGTGCTTTCGTGACATTTTCATATGTCTCGCTTTCGTGGGAGGCATAGCCCTTGACGGTCTCGACCATATTGGGTATGAGGTCCATACGACGCTGATACTGTACTTCGACTTTGGCCCAGGCCTGGTCTACATCCTGCTCAAGCGATACCATTGAGTTGTATGTCGACTTGCCGCTGAAGAATAGTATCAGGGCAAGGACGACTATAATGCCGATGATGATGTATTTTTTCATTGATTATCTGAGTTTACGGAGGAGGGAAGCGAGGCTCACACGGTCGTGGATGAGACGGTGTAGCTCGGAAATATTGACGCGTATCTGCTCCATGGTGTCGCGTTCGCGCAGGGTGACGGTGTTGTCTTCGAGCGTCTGGTGGTCGACAGTGATGCAGAAAGGTGTGCCTATGGCATCCTGACGGCGGTAGCGTTTGCCGATGGCGTCTTTTTCTTCGTAGTGTGTGGCGAAGTCAAACTTGAGTTCGTCGACAATCTCGCGAGCCTTCTCGGGCAGGCCGTCCTTGCGGACGAGAGGCAGCACGGCGCACTTGACGGGAGCGAGCGGTGCCGGGAGATGGAGCACGACGCGGGTGTCGCCGCCTTCGAGTTTCTCTTCTTCGTAGCTGGAGCACAGAACGCTCAGGAACATGCGGTCAACGCCGATAGAGGTTTCGATGACATAGGGCGTGTAGCTTTGGTTGAGTTCGGGGTCGAAGTATTGTATCTTCTTGCCCGAATACTTCTCGTGCTGTGAAAGGTCGAAGTTGGTGCGGCTGTGGATGCCTTCTACTTCTTTGAAACCGAATGGCATAAGGAATTCGATGTCGGTTGCCGCGTTGGCGTAGTGAGCCAGTTTTTCGTGGTCATGATAGCGATATTTCTCGTCGCCGAGGCCGAGAGCCTTGTGCCACTTGAGTCGCCATTCCTTCCACTGCTGGAACCACTTGATTTCTTCGCCGGGACGAACGAAGAACTGCATCTCCATCTGCTCGAACTCGCGCATGCGGAATATGAACTGGCGTGCCACGATTTCGTTACGGAATGCCTTGCCGATCTGTGCGATACCGAAGGGTATACGCATACGGCCGGTCTTCTGCACATTGAGGTAGTTGACGAAGATGCCCTGTGCTGTCTCGGGTCGCAGATAGACTGTCATCGAGCCGTCGGCTGTGGAGCCCATCTCTGTCTTGAACATGAGGTTGAACTGACGGACTTCAGTCCAGTTCTTGGTGCCGGAAATTGGGCACACGATTTCTTCGTCGAGAATAATCTGGCGCAGCCCTTCGAGGTCGTTGTCGTTCATAGCCTTGGAGTAGCGTTCGTGGAGAGCGTCGCGCTTAGCCTGAAGCTCGAGAACGCGGGCGTTGGTGGCCCGGAACTGTGCCTCGTCGAAAGCTTCGCCGAAACGCTTGGCGGCTTTGGCTATTTCTTTAGCTATCTTATCGTCGGTTTTTGCGATATGGTCCTCGATGAGGACATCGGCGCGGTAGCGTTTTTTTGAGTCGCGGTTGTCGATAAGGGGATCGTTGAAAGCGTCGACATGGCCTGAGGCTTTCCATATGGTTGGATGCATGAATATGGCGGAATCGATGCCGACGATGTTTTCGTGGAGCAGGGTCATGGCATCCCACCAGTAACGCTTGATGTTATTCTTTAGTTCTACGCCGTTCTGGCCGTAGTCGTAGACAGCGGAAAGGCCGTCGTATATTTCGCTTGAAGGAAAGACGAAACCGTATTCCTTGGCGTGGGAAACGATTTTTTTGAATACGTCCTCTTGCTGAGCCATAGTCTTTTTCTTTAGCTTGATGTTATATAATGTATTTAAAGTACAAAATTAATCATTTAGGACGGTACCGATGTAAGACCGTGCCTTAAAAACAATTAAAATGCGTTCCGTCAGAATTTGAATTCCGCGTCGGGGCTCCCCGGGGTATATATGGAGTTGAGTATGCGTGCCAGGCGCAGGCCGCCTAAAAGAAGTTGTTTCTCGACGGTAGGTGTCCAGTGAGCAATCTGGTCGTAGGATATCTTGGAGCCGCTGGGGAAGTAGTCGTAGACTCGTCCGGCTATCTCGTAGACTTCTTTGCCCCAGTCATCGACGTTACCGGCTGTGGCTTTGGCTTCCTGCTCGGGAGTGAGACGGTCGAGCTGTTGCTGCCATTCGGTGAAAGTCCATGCATGTGCGCTGTTGAGGAGCGACGAGTCCCATACGGAATGGAGATTCGTGCCGCGGTCGAAGAAACGGACCTGGACAGTATTGCCGCCTTTATCGCTGAGATGACCCATGTGCATGGGCTGATGGAGGTCGCCGACGGTATGTATGAGAATCTTCATTGCGAGAGCCTTCTGGCTTTTGGTCGATACGGGACTGCGCAGGATGTCGATCTGCTCGCGTATGGCTGTGACGACATCGCCCTTGTCGTTGACAGGGGCTTCTTCGTAAGGCACTCCGGCATCGATATTCTTGTAGTGCCACGTCTTGGTGTAGGCGTATTCGGGGGTGTGGCTGGCATTGTCGAGCCAGTTGGCCCAATAGACAGGCGACATACCCTCGAGGATGGCGCTTACGGAGTCGGCGGCAGCGGCGGTAAGGTGTTTCTCGGCGATGAAGGCCACAGTGTCGTGTCCTTTCTGTCCCCAGCCGAAGGCCGGAATGGCTAAGATGATGGCGGCTCCGAGGGCTATGACGGTTTTTAATATCGATTTCATGACTGGATTTGGATGTCAGGGTGGATAAATAGCAATCGACCCTCCGCATCCCCGTTATTGAAAAGGGAAGGACGGAGGGTCGATGTGTTGGATTGATCCGTGGCTCTTATGCTTCGGCTACGGGGGTAACGTTGACGAATTTGCGTCCGTTGCGTCCTTCTGTGAACTGGACTGTGCCGCTCACGAGGGCGTACAGGGTGTGGTCCTTGCCGATGCCTACGTTGAGGCCGGGATGATGTACGGTGCCACGCTGACGCTTGATGATGTTGCCGGCTTTGGCGAACTGTCCGCCAAAAATCTTGACGCCGAGTCGTTTGCTTTCAGACTCGCGGCCGTTCTTAGAACTACCGACGCCTTTTTTATGTGCCATAGTGTTTGGAAGTTTTTACGCAGCTGCGGGGTTAAGCAATAATGTCTTTGATGACGACTTTGGTGAAGTACTGGCGGTGGCCGTTTTTACGGCGATAGCCTTTGCGGCGTTTTTTCTTGAATACGATGACTTTTTCGCCTTTTACGAGGGGTGTGGCTACTTCGCATACAACTTTCGCGCCTTCAACTGTCGGAGCGCCTACTTTCACAGCACCGTCGACATCGGCAAGAAGAACGCGGTCGAATTCTACCTTTTCGCCTTCCTGCACTTTCTCACCAAGGTAGTGTACATACAGAAAACGGTCCTTTTCGGCCTTGAACTGCTGTCCCTGGATTTCTACGATAACGTACATTTATTTGATAGTAAATAAGTTAACCCGCTGAGGCGAGGGGCGCTTTTGAGCGCGGAGCCTTCTTACCTGTGCCTATTGCGGAAAATCAGCCCACAAAATTACGAAAATCCTTCGTGACATCCAAATTTTTTTTCAAGCTTCAATTCAAGATGCTGACAAAAGGACGCGCATGTGAATATCACGTACGCGTCAGATAGGTTGGTTTCTTGTTTCTTAATAAGTTGCAGGCAGTTTCGAAACCGCGTGCTTTCCGGCAGCCGGTCCTAACGCTTGAGGAACTGGAAGAGGCGGGAGCATCCGTTTTCGAGAAGGTCGAGGACAAGCTCGAAGCCTTCCGAACCCTCGTAGTATGGATCAGGGATGTAGTCGTAGCGCGTCGCCATGTCGACGAACTCCGCCATGGGTATAATTTTCTCCATCGCCTCGGAACTTGGTGCAAGCTTTATCAGGTTGCTTTCGTTGCTGCCGTCCATAGGGATGATGAGGTCGAAATCATCGAAATCCGACTCAGACACCTGACGGCATATGTGTGTGAGCTCGATACCTCGCCTTCGGGCGTGTATCCTCATGCGGTTGTCGGGCAGTTGACCGATGTGGTAGCGCCCTGTTCCGGCGGAGTCGATATGCCAGCGGTCGCTCTCGTCGGTGTTCCCGACAATGTTCCGGAGAATACCTTCGGCGGCCGGCGAACGGCATATATTGCCCAGGCAGACGAAGAGCACGTTGACATTATCTTTGTGTATGATTTTTTCGATTGATTTTATGTGTCGTTTATTCATTATGGGCTGTTCTTTATAGTGAAAATGAAAAAAATCTGTCGTAAGCGTAATTTTTCTGGCAAAAAGCTTGCATTTGCTCTGTTTTGCTATTATCTTTGCATTGAAATATTGATTTCGGATGCTTCTGCATATTTCCAGCCTTTGAGCTTTGCAAACGTTGAATATATGCGATATCTTTTGAATCTCAACATTTGTCAAACAGAGAAACAACAGAACTTAGTTAACACGGATTATGCTTTATTGACAGTCTTTCAGACTTCTCTTCCGAAAATTGTTATTAACTTTGCAGCGGAATAATAGAGTTTATCTCTTTCGTTGATAATGTTTTGTTAGACTCAAAATATATACTTGAATTTTGGTTATGAGGGAGGTGCGTTATTGTGAAATAGCGCACTTTCATTTTATTATGGCTTGATGTAAACAAGCAGAGCTGCATGCCGGAGAAAGTGTTGTCGCCTTATTTAAGGCATATCTTGAAGGATCCGGACGCATGCCTGAAATCGACCAGCGATGCCGAGGCGAGATCTATTATCGTCTCTTCGGCCGATTTTACAGGGATGTGAAGCGCTATGGCAATCTCTGCGGCATCCATATCGCAGCCCCTGGCCGCTATGAGGTCGAGTATCACGGCATGTCGCTGGCTCAGGGCTAACGGTGTGTTTCCTCTCTGCCACGCCTTGACCATAAGGGGGTGTGCGGCGATGTTCTCGTCTGCTACACGATAGTAGGCCTTGGCACTGCCGTCGGTGTCGATGGCATAGACGGGGCGCTCGGGCGCCTTTCGTATTTCGGCGACTATCACGTGCACCGATGCGTCCATTCGGTAGGCGGAGAACGATATCTTCTGTCCCGGGCGGCAGTAACGCTCGGCGGCCTGCTCGACTACGTAGACGTCCTCTTCGTTGCGTACACCGGCTATGGTACCGTTGTCCTTGACACCGATGAGGAGCCGTCCTCCATCGTTGTTGGCGAAGGCTGAAATCGAGCGTGCTATCTTGCAGGCATCAGAGATGGCGAATTTGAAATCCTGATGTTCGTGCTCGCCTTCTGAAACCATCTTGCGGAGCAGTCCGGCACCGCGTATGGCTTTGAGGTCTTTCTCCATGGCACAGTGCTCAGAGTAGGCTTATCAATTTTTCGATGCAGCGGAAGCTCTTTGCCGGGGCTTCGGCCCAGAAGTTGTCGTATTTCGCCGCATTCCCTTCCCCTCCGGGTGTGTCACTGACTACGCGCAGACACACAAAAGGTACGTCTTTCTTTGCACATACCTGGGCTATGGCGGCCGATTCCATGTCGACGGCCATGGCGTCGGGGTAGAGGGCGAGTATCCGGTTGAGGTCTTCGACCGCATCGACAAATATATCGCCCGAAGCTATGAGGCCTTCTTTGGCTCCGAGGCGGCTGCGCAGAGAGGAGGGCAGCGGGCATTCGAAACGAGCCGGGAAGCCAGGTATCTGGCCGCGTACTGTCCCGGGGCCGCACCATACGTCGTGGTATGCTATTTCCGAGGCGAGTACAACGTCGAGAATCCCGGCCGGGTTCACCCCGGCTCCCGTGCCTCCGGCCACACCGCTGTTGATGACGATGTCGGGGTGGAATGTGTCGATCAGGAGTAGCGCGCCGATTGCAGCGTTGACCTTTCCTATGCCGCATTTGCACAGTGCGGCTTCGCGGCCTCCGATTGTACCAGTGTAGTATTCCGTGCCCTCGATGTTGCAGATTGCTTCGTCTCTCAGTAGTGGACGGAGAAGGGCAAGCTCCTTGTCCATGGCAACTATGATGGCGATTTTCATTCGGTGGATATTATAAATTGAAGCCGGCCGCCGGTTCCTTGTGGGGAGCGTGGCGGCCGGCTGAATCAGGTTGTTTAGCTTAGTTTTCTCGAGACGAGAAATTATTTCACGAATTTCTTGACGATCACAGTTGCGTTGTGGCCGCCGAAGCCGAAAGCGTTCGAGAGGGCGGCGCGTACGGTGCGTTTCTGTGCCTTGTTGAAGGTGAAATTGAGAGAGTAGTCGATTTCTTCGTCTTCGTCACCTTCTTCGTGATTGATTGTAGGAGGAATGATATCGTCCTGTACGGCCTTGATGCTGAAGATGGCCTCCATGGCACCGGTGGCACCAAGGAGGTGGCCTGTCATTGACTTTGTCGACGATATGTTAAGGTTCTTGGCGCTGTCGCCGAATACCTTTACGATAGCTTTCACTTCCGAGATGTCGCCGACAGGGGTTGACGTGCCGTGAGTGTTTATATAGTCGATGTCTTCGGGCTTCATGCCTGCGTCTTCGAGCGCCGTGGTCATGGCGAGGATGGCACCGAGGCCTTCGGGGTGTGTGGCAGTGATATGGTAGGCATCAGCCGACATTCCGCCACCGGCTACCTCCGCATATATCTTGGCGCCGCGAGCGAGGGCGTGTTCAAGTTCTTCGAGAACGAGGATTGCAGAGCCTTCGCCGATTACGAAGCCGTCGCGGCTTTTGCTGAAGGGGCGGGAAGCTGTCGAGGGACTGTCGTTGCGTGTCGAGAGGGCGTGCATGGAGTTGAAGCCGCCGACACCGGCAGGATAGATGGCCGCTTCGGCACCGCCGGTGATGACTGCATCGGCTTTTCCGAGGCGGATAAGGTTGAAGGCATCGATGATGGCGTTGTTGCTGGATGCACAGGCCGATACCACGCCGTAATTGGGGCCGTGGTAGCCGTATTCCATAGATACATGACCCGATGCTATGTCGGCAATCATTTTGGGAATGAAGAAGGGATTGTATTTAGGACCCTTGTCAGTATTCTGTGCATAGTAGCCGGCTTCTTCTTCGAAAGTGTGGAGACCGCCGATACCGGCTGCTACAATGACGCCGACGCGGTTCTTGTTGAGATTCGGGTCGGCTTCGAGACCGGAATCTTCGACGGCCTGACGGGCAGCAACGAGCGCATACTGGGCATAGAGATCAAGCTGACGGGCTTTCTTCCTGTCGAAATGGTCTTCGGCCTTGAAGTCTTTGACCTCGCAGGCGAACTGCGTTTTGAACAGGCTGGCGTCGAAATGTGTAATAGGTCCGGCACCGCTGACACCGGCCTTTGCGTTTTCCCATGTAGTGGCAACATCGTTGCCAAGGGGGGTGATGGCGCCAAGGCCTGTCACTACGACTCTTTTAAGTTCCATTTATATGTCTGGGAATATGGTGGTGAGGTTGCTTCTTGTGAGCACTCGGGGACTGCTTGCCCCGCTCTATATAAAAAGGGAAAAACCGCCGTTCATTTCCCGGAAGAAATTTTCGGCGGCGTATGAGGGCGAAAAAGGCTCTGCCTTATTCTGCATGTGCTTCTACGAAAGCTACTGCATCGCCGACGGTCTTGATCTTTTCTGCTTCTTCGTCGGGAATTGTGATGCCGAATTCTTTCTCGAAGTCCATGATGAGCTCGACTGTATCAAGGGAGTCTGCGCCGAGGTCGGTGATGAAAGCTGCTTCTTCTGTTACTTTTTCAGGCTCTACACCGAGCTTCTCAACAACGATGTTCTTTACGCGATCTGCTATTTCAGACATGATTTTGCTCTATTTAAAAATTAGTAATTTCACTTTTGCGGTGCAAAGTAAGTAAAAATTCTTCAAAAATGGAAATTTCCGAGCCCTATTATGCCTCTATTACATCCTTTTTGCAGACGCAATACCCTCTTAGAGGCTCTTAAACCCACTTTTTAGTCTTCCGTAAAAAATGTTAAACCGGCTTCAGGGTGTTGTGCGGCCTCAAGCAGCCATTGTGCATTTAAATTTGTTTCCTACCATAATTTTATATATCTTTGCACGAATTTTTGAAGACTTAAATATATATCCACTTTATGAATCCCATCAAGAAAACCATCGAGCTGCCCGACGGCCGTACGATTTCTATCGAGACCGGCAAGCTCGCCAAGCAAGCCGATGGAGCGGTTGAAGTGCGCATGGGTAACACCGTCCTACTCGCAACGGTCGTTTCCGCGAAGGAAGCTGGCGAAGGTGTTGACTTCATGCCTCTGCAGGTTGAATACAAAGAAAAATTTTCCGCCGCAGGGCGTTTCCCCGGCGGCTTCCTCAAACGTGAAGGACGTGCCAGCGACTACGAGATCCTTACAGCCCGTCTCGTCGACCGCGTCCTCCGTCCCCTCTTCCCTGAAAACTACCACGCCGACACTTTTGTCAATATAATTCTTTTCTCCGCCGACGGTGTCGATGCACCCGACTGCCTCGCCGGTCTCGCAGCTTCCGCTGCACTCGCTGTCAGCGATATCCCCTTCAATGGCCCGATTTCCGAAGTCCGCGTTGCCCGTATCGGCGGCAAGTTCGTGATCGATCCTACATTCGAGGAACTCCAGAAAGCCGATATGGAACTCATGGTCGGTGCAACCTACGACAACATCATGATGGTCGAAGGCGAGATGAACGAAGTCAGCGAGGCCGAACTCCTCGATGCCCTCCGTGCAGCCCACGAAGCTATCAAGGTGCAGTGCAAGGCCCAGATCGAACTTGCCGAGGCCGTTGGTAAGGCAAAGCGCGAATACTGCCACGAAGTAAACGACGAAGAGCTCCGTGCCGATGTAAAGGCCAAGTGCTACGACCGCGCATACGCCGTCGCCAAGGCCGGTTCTGCCGACAAGCACTGGCGTCAGGACAGCTTCGACGCTATCTGCGACGAATACATCGAATCGCTTCCTGAAGAAGAACGCGAAGAAAAAGCTCCTCTCGTCAAGCGTTACTACCACGATGTAGAGAAAGAAGCCGTTCGCCGTTGCATCCTTGATGAAGGAGTCCGTCTCGACGGCCGTAAGACCACCGAAATCCGTCCTATCTGGATTGAGACAGACTATCTTCCCGGACCTCACGGATCCGCTATCTTCACCCGTGGCGAGACTCAGGCCCTTGCTACAGCTACCCTCGGCACCAAGCTCGACGAGAAGATTCTCGACGATGTTCTCAACCAGGGCCGCGAACGCTTCCTCCTCCATTATAACTTCCCTCCCTTCAGCACAGGCGAAGCCAAGGCTCAGCGTGGCGTTGGCCGTCGCGAAGTAGGTCACGGTAATCTCGCTCACCGCGCCCTCAAGCGCATGTTCCCCGATGATTTCCCCTACGTCTGCCGCGTAGTCAGCGATATCCTCGAAAGTAACGGTTCCTCTTCTATGGCTACAGTCTGCGCCGGTACTCTTGCGCTTCTCGATGCTGGTGTCAAGATGAAACGTCCCGTCAGCGGTATTGCAATGGGTCTTATCACTGATACCGAAAGCGACAAGTACGCAATCCTCTCCGATATCCTCGGCGACGAAGATCACCTCGGAGATATGGACTTCAAGGTTACAGGTACCACCGAAGGTATCACCGCCACACAGATGGATATCAAGTGCGACGGCCTCAGCTACGAAATCCTCGAACGTGCCCTCAACCAGGCTCGCGAAGGCCGTCTCCACATCCTCAATCTCATCAACGAGGCTATGCCTGCACCCCGTGAAGACTACAAACCCCACGTACCGCGCATCGTCACCATGCTCATCCCCAAAGATCTCATTGGTGCTGTCATTGGCCCGGGCGGAAAGATCATCCAGGGTATCCAGGAAGAGAGCGGAGCCACTGTCTCCATCGACGAAATCGAAGAAGGCGGCTACATCGAAGTTGCTGCTCCCAACCGCGACGCTATCGACAAGGCTCTAGCTATGATCAACGCTATCGTCGAGCTGCCTGAAGAAGGCAAAGTCTATGACGGTACCGTACGTTCCATCATGGACTTCGGCGCATTTGTAGAATTCATGCCTCATCGCGATGGTCTCCTCCATATCAGCGAGATCGCATGGGAACGTCTCGACGACATGGCTGCTTCCGGTCTCAAGGAAGGCGATAAGGTTCAGGTCAAGCTCATCGAAATCGACAAGAAGACCGGCAAGTACCGTCTCTCGATGCGTGCCCTTCTTCCCAAGCCCGAAGGCTACGTAGAGCCCCAGCGTGCTCCCCGTGGCGAACGTGCTCCCCGTCGTGAAGGTGGCGAACGTCGCGAAAATCGCGGTCCTCGTCGCGAAGGTGGCGAGCGTCGCGAGAACCGCGGTCCCCGTCCTCCCAAGAAAGACTAAATAAAGACTTAGATATAGACAGAGGGTGCTTCCCGTCGGGTTGCACCCTCTCTTTGTATATTCGGTAGACCGAAAATAAAAGCAGGCAAGGAAGTTGATTCTCTGCCTGCTCCTTAAATATCCTGTATGAATTCTATTTCTTCAGCCAGCGGTTGAGGTGGTTGTTGGGTGAAACCACTACAAACTTGTAGAAGTCCGACGCCGGAAGGTTTTTGAGACTGACTTTGTACGATGTAGTTCCAGCCGGAAGTTTCGCTACTTCTATATATCTGTCTCTGCCGCCTGTGTTGAAGTTGTTGGTTGTAGCGGCATAGATAGTCACAGCCGGAGCTTTCGGTAAGTATGAACGCCACGAAAGCATGACATCTTCGTCATATCGGCGAGCCTTCAGGTCGCAGATATCAGTTTCGCCGATGAAAGGTATACCATCCTGTTCCCAGAGGATATCAGTCGGTACCTGGAAGCCGAGATAACGGCTGATCGACGGCGCGATATCGATGATGGCTAAGTTTCTGTCGCCGAAATGTTTGTTGACAGGCACGTTGGTCGAAATCCATGTGGTGCGTTCGCGTTCCGTCTGGCCTCCGTGGCCGTGACCACTGTCGTCGCGGCCATGATCCGTTGTGACAACAACCATCCAGGCTTCATCGAAATTGGCCTCGCGGTATTTCACAGCATCCCATATCCGGCCGATCTGTTCGTCGGCTTTGCGGATGTACTCGTCGAAGTACTCGCCGTTTCCTTCGATATGACCTGCATCGTCGGTGTACCATAAGTAGACCCAGCTAAGGTCGGGAGCGTCTTTGCGGATGCTCTCAGCGGCATCTTTCGACACCTGTTCGTCGTAGTCGAAGACATGAAGGTCTTTGTCGCGATGGGGAAACCTGGCCTCGTCGTGGTCGTAACCATCATAGACGTAGTCGATTTTCAGTTTGCCGGTTTCTTCTTTGCCTTCGCCTATCAGGACTGTGCGGTTGTCTGTCCACCCCGAATAGAGCCCGGTCGACGCTGGGTGCTCCTGTTCTTTTGCGATACGGAAGATAGTCCAGTAGTTATAATTTGGCTTGAGATTGTCGTTGCCGTCGACGTTGTGCTTGTTGAGCCATGTCGAGGTCAGGAGATTGGTGTAGCCGATTGCCGATATTGTGGGTGTCTCGGTGTATTCCCCAATTTCGCCGCCTGTAAAAGCGCGTGCATAGCCCCCTTCCGACGCGATATCGAAGATAGTAGGCGTATGAAGCCGCTCTATCATGTCAGCCGGAATGCCGTCGACGATGATATAGACGGCTTTCTGGGTGCGGGCGTTGATGTTCAGACACATCAACGCCGCACATATTAGGATTAGAATTAGGATTAGAATTTTTTTCATCCTCTTTTATTAGTCGAGGGTGTAGCCTGTGTAGCTTGCAGGGGTGAGAGTGTGCAGCTCGGCACGGACCTCTTCGCTGATGCCCTGAAGACCGTCGATGAAGTCGGCGATCGCCTTGCCGTCGACTTTTGAGTTAGTTCGTGTGAGGGCTTTGAGGGCTTCGTAGGGCTTGGGATAGCCTTCACGTCGGAGGATGGTCTGTATGCCTTCTGCTACGACGCTCCAGCAGTCGTCGAGGTCGGCTTCGATGGCTGCTTCATTGAGAATCAGCTTGCCGAGCCCCTTCATTGTCGATGCAACGGCAATGAGCGAATGAGCCAGAGGCACACCTATGTTGCGGATGACGGTCGAGTCGGTGAGATCACGCTGCAGGCGCGATACAGGCAGCTTCGTTGCCAGATGGCTTAAGAGAGCATCGGCTATGCCGAGGTTGCCTTCTGAGTTCTCGAAGTCGATGGGGTTGACCTTGTGCGGCATTGCCGATGAGCCAACTTCTCCGGCTTTGATGCGCTGCTTGAAATAGTTCATCGAAATGTAGCTCCAGATATCTCGGTCGAGGTCCAGCATCACGGTGTTGATGCGGCGAAGTGCATCGAAGTGTGCGGCAAGATTGTCGTAGTTCGATATCTGGGTGGTCCATTGTTCGCGGTCTATGCCGAGGTGATTGACAAGGAAATCGTTTGCGAAGGCGCGCCAGTCGATAGCCGGGAATGCTGTGCGGTGGGCGTTGAAATTACCTGTAGCTCCGCCGAATTTGCCACTCAGGCGCATGCCTTCGAGCTCGGAGATAATCTTCTCCATGCGGTAGGCGAACACCATGATTTCCTTGCCGAGGGTTGTAGGGGAGGCAGGCTGTCCGTGCGTCTTGGCGAGCATGGGTACCTTGGCGAAATCGTGTGCCAGCTCTTCGAGTTTGCCCGCAACTTCTTTGTATGCAGGAATCATCTCGTCCTTGAGTGCGTCCGACAGCATCATAGGGAAGGCGGTGTTGTTGATATCCTGCGATGTGAGTCCGAAATGGATGAATTCCTTCGTCTTTTCGAGGCCGAGTCGGTCGAACTGTTCCTTGAGGTAGTATTCGACGGCCTTGACATCGTGGTTCGTGGTTTGTTCGATAGTTTTCACCTTCTGGGCCTCGTCGACGGTGAAGTTCTCGGGAGAGTAGAGGGCGCGCAGGGCTGAGATAGTATCAGGAGTCAGCGGCGGCAACTGAGGCAGCCCGGTATTGCTTAGGGCTATAAAGTATTCTATTTCTACTTTGACGCGGTAGCGTATGGTTGCATATTCGGAGAAATAAGCTGCCAGGACTTCGCTTTTGGAGTGGTAGCGGCCGTCGACTGGCGATACGGCCGTCAGAGGTGTAAGTTGCATATGTAGATATGTGGATGCTGGTTTATTATGGTCGGAATGTGTTTATGTGTCTCTGTTTCTTTTCTTCGAATATCTCTGCGATTGCGAAGAAGATACCGCTTTCCTCGACATCGCCGAACTCGTCGTTGATGGCCGTGCCGAACATCCTCATCGTCGGCGACAGGCTCATGTAGGCATGGACGAGCGGAGGGATAGTGTTGCCGTAACGACGTACTTCGGCATTGAGTGTCCTGAAGTCGGCTTTGAAGTCGTTGCCTTTGAAAATTCTCTCCATCTCTTTTATGTCGGAGCGGAAAGGCAGCGGTTTGAGTGGCCATACGAGGTGGTCGTGGTCCGGGAAATAACGATGGAGAAAGTAAAGGATCATGTCGCGGCATGTGGCCGTGTAATTCGGGTACATAGTCACCTTGCCGAAGAGGTAGCGCAGCTCCGGATTCACGACGGTGAGGCTTCCCAGGCCGTCCCAGAGATTGTCGAGGGCATAGATGGCTTTTGCGCCGGCGCGTGAGCTCTGGTATTCGGGGCGCACGAAGGAGCGGCCCAATTCGAGAGTGTAGGGTAGATAATCCTTGAGGAACTTTTCGGAGAAACCGAACATGTGGCTCGTCGCTATCCTGGGAGCTCCGTTTCCGTCGATCGCTATGTCGCGTCCGCAGATGAAGCGGTAGCCTCCGAGGATCAGACGACTTTCAGGATCCCATACTATGAGTTGGCTGCACGGCTTCTCCATAGTGTCGAATTCATCGATGTCACATTCTTTTCCTGTACCCCCTCCGGCACTCCGGAAGGATATCTCACGCAGCCGCCCTATCTCGCGCATTGTATTGGGCGCGTTGAACGCATCGACAACGTATATATGGTTATTCCCCTTGTTGGTGGTGCGTAGGAAACGTTCCGGGGTGAGCTCCGATTCTATGAGGTCTGTATCTATCGGGTCTATGATTGGTTCGGTCATAGTCTATCTGCTTGGGAGAGAATAAACAATCTGTCGTATATCGGCTGCCGTGGCTTTCGCCCCGGCGCCGTCGGGAAGAGAGGTATAGGGTATGGCTTTGCCGCAGTGCAATACATAACGAGAGCCCTTGGCAAGGAATACTTCGCGAGGAAGCAGGATCATCTCTATATTGAAAGAAATACCGAGATTCTTGCGAAGTTGCGCAAAACGGTAGAACGTCGGGGTATTGTGGCCTTCGAAATACAGCGGAACAATATCGCGGCAGTGCTCTTTAGCTTTGTGAACGAACATTTTGTGCCATGTCAAGTCGGCTATTCTGCCGTCTTTGCCGCGGCGCGACACAAGCCCGGCAGGGAACATGAGTATAGGGTCATCGCTCCGGAACGCCTCGTCGAGTATATTGACAGCCTCACGGCTCTGGCTGCCGTGCTTGTTGATGGGGACGAAACATCCGCGAAGAGGTTCTACGGCATCCAGAAGGTCGTTGACTACAAAGTGAACGGGCTTACCGTAGTGGCGCGTGAACCAATCGATGAGCGCGATACCGTCGAGTCCCCCCAGAGGGTGGTTGCAGACGAATACACATCGTCCGTCGGAAGGCAGTAGCATGTCGCCTTGTACGTCGAGCTCGATATCGAGCTTGTCCAGTACGAACCGGCAGAAATCTGCGCTCCGACGAGGAAAGGCTTCTCGCAGGAGCTCGTTCATATCGTCTTGGTGGATAAGATTCTCCAACCATCGAACTGCAAAGTGCGGTATCCATCGGACTCCACGTCCCAACCGTGCGGAAAGGACGGACCCTACATTAATATTTATGGGCTCTGTCACGGACATGCTTGTGTTCTAAACTGCAAATTTACCATTTTTATCTGTTTCGGACAGCCTTTATCTCTTTTTTTTGTACTTTTGCGTATATAAAAGACCTCCCCGTAATGGAAAAAATATTGATCTATGCTCCCGGAAAGGAATTCCTGATGCCTTACTTGAACCGTGTGCTGTCTCCTGCTAAGATTGTAGGTCTGGACGATACCGCCGGTGCCGATATGGCTGTAATGATTTCGTCCTGCGATGTTTATGGCGAAGGTGAGCATATCGGAGTAGGGGAGGAAACAGCAGTAGATACTTCCTCTGTATGGTACAAGGATGAAGAGAAATTCCGTAAGGCCGTCGTTCCCCTTCCCGCATTTATACTGCGTTGTCCGAATATAGTCGGTACGGGGATGACAGGCTATCCCGCAGAGTTGGCTGCTTCGATATGGAGAGGGCTCTTCTTCCATTTCCCCGGCAATGAAGCACGGCTCTCGACCGTCCATGCCTCCGATGTCGCAGAACTTGTGGGCATCCTTGCTTCCAAAGAGCCGGAAGAAGGAGTCTATATATATAATGTAAGCGACGGTACAGATCCTATGCTTCATGATTTTGTCGAAGCTCTTGCATACCGGATGCGTAACAAGCGTGTGTCAACCCTCAGCACACGTCCTCAGCAATGGTTCGGGCGTAAGGTCTATGGCCCTCGCTACGTCAAATACACAACTACGCGTACTTTCAGCTCCGAAAGATTGCGTGCCGCTTTCCCTGAATTCCATCCGCATGAGGTGACGGAATATCTTCGCACTCATGTTTACGACGAAACGAGTTTATAGTATGGCCTCATTTGTCGACAATCTCTTTGCAAGCGGAAAGAGCCTCGTCAAGATAGCTCTTCAGTCGCGCCCTTCTTCAGTCAAAAAGGTCGTATCTGGTGGCCGTATTGTCGTTATGGGCAATGGCCCCTCCCTCAATGATACTATTGAAAACCATAGGGCTTTGTTGGAGAAGTGGCCTACAATGGCAGTCAATTTCGCAGCAGGCGCCCCTGTCTTCGTCGAGCTGAAACCTCGTTTTTATGTCCTGGCCGATCCGCATTTTTTTATTGCAGAAGGTAGTGATGCCAATGTCGACCGCCTGTGGTCTGTCCTGAGGACTGTCGCCTGGCCTATGACTCTGTATGTGCCTGTGCGTTACCGCAAGCTCGCTTGCCGACGGCTTGGCGGCGCTTCAGTCCAGGTCGAGGGCTTCAACGGCATTGGTGTAGAAGGTTTCAAGTGCTTCTCCCATCTCGCCTACCGCAAGGGGCTTGGGATGCCACGCCCTCGTAACGTCCTGATTCCGGCGGTTATGCTTGCGATGGAGGCAGGATTCGACGATATTGTCATAGTCGGTGCCGATCATTCATGGATGAAGACTTTGTCGGTGACGGACGACAATGAAGTCGTGTCGGTTCAGCCGCATTTTTATAAGGAGGACAGCCGCGAAGAGGAGCGCGTCCGTCATGAGTACAGAGGTTATGCTCTCCATACAATTGTAGAGAGCTTCGCAGTCGCTTTCCGAAGTTATATGCAGATAAGGGATTATGCCGATTCGCGAGGCGTTACCATCGTCAATGCCACCCCGGGCAGTTTTATCGATGCTTTTGTTCGCCGTCGACCAGAAGATATTGTCAAAGACGGCCGGGGGCAGTGATTATGTGGTACATCAGGTCGTGGAAGAGCAGATGCTCGTTCTGACGAGACCCGACACCTTTACTCTTGACATCGAAATCTCTTATAGCCGATATTATTTCGACGACTTGCATGGCTGTGTAGTTGCTCATGCCTGTGCGGATGCGCCTCAGGCCGAACGAATTTTTCAGTCCCAGTTCAGCCATGAGCCCGCTGTCGCTGCGGTCGGTGGCATAGTAGGCTATGAGCAGGTCGGCGAAAAGATTGAAGACACCGGCGCTCGCCATAACCAGAGGTACCGCTTTCGGATTGCTCTTGAAGTATGCTAAGATACGGAACACGCGCTTCGGGTCGCGCGCTGCCACGGCATCGATAAGTTCGAATGAGTTGTATTCCTTGCTTACTCCGATGTGACGCTCGATTACTTCGGGAGTGATTGCAGCACGTTCGGGCAGCAAGGCTGCGAGTTTGTCGATTTCGTTGAACATGCGGCTCAGGTCCGCACCGATAAAGTCGCGAAGCATTTCGAGCGCTTTCTGGTCGGCACTCATGCCTTTGGCCTTTATGTAGCTTCCTGCTACGGCCGGTATGTTGTAGTCGGCGACTTTTTTTGACTCGAATACGACTGCATTGCCTTTTTTCAAGGCTGCCGTCAGCTCTTTGCCTTTTACGGATGCTCCGCGGCAGCATACGACGAGTATCGTCGACGGTACAGGCGATTCAAGGTAGGGGGCAAGTTTGGCAAGTTTGTCTGCGCGTATGCCCTGGGCTTCTTTCAGTATGACAACCTGATGGTCGGCCATGACAGGTATGCGGCGGCACAGCTCCATGACCTGCGACGGTTCTGTCTCGGGGGCATAAAGCACGTATTGGTTGAAGACTTTCTCGTCTTCGCTCAGTATGTTCTCGAATTCTTTTGCTAACGCATCGATATAGTAGCCTTCCTCGCCGTGAAGAAAATATACCGGCGAGTACTGCTTGTCTTTTAGCGATTTGCGTATGCCTTCAAAGGTATTGGGAGGTAATGCAGCCATGCAGTTCGATAAATTTGCGTAAATTTACGCAAAATTTTACGACATGGACACACTTCCTCGCTTAAATCTTCCGTCTTTTGAAGCTCTGCTGCGGCCCGATGCAGATTCGCGTCGCGGAGGTCTGGAGATTTATGATGCCATCCGGAGACAATGGGTGGCGCTCACTCCCGAAGAATGGGTGCGTCAGCATTTCGTCAATTTCCTTGTAAAGGAGAGAGGATTCCCCGCCGGACTGATAGGCAATGAGGTCGGTATCAGGCTCAACGGTCTGTCGCGACGGTGCGACACTGTGGTGTTCAGCCGGACGATGAAACCCTTGGTGGTGGTCGAGTATAAAGCTCCTAAGGTGCGCGTCACGCAGAAGGTTTTCGACCAGATCGCACGCTATAATATAGTAATGGATGCCCCCTACCTGATTGTCAGCAACGGCATGTCGCATTACTGCTGCCGTTTCGAAGGAGCTTCATACTGCTTCCTTCCCGATATACCTGCTTACGACAGACTCAATCAGAAGAAATAAGCGAGACGGACAGCCCACTGGCGGTTACGGGCGCTGTAGTTGTCGAGTTTCACTGTCTTGACAAGGTAGGACATCCCCCATGTGTACTGGACGGAGAGCTGCCAGCGTTTCCACAGCTCGAAGCCGCCGCCTGCCGTGAGGCTGAAGTCGCCCCCGGAGAATTTGAAGGGATCGCCGGTTCCGGGATTGCCTTTGGCGCTGCTGTGGGCAACTGTGAAGGAGAAGTCCGGACCGCCATAGACAAAAGGCGCTATGTAGTCCTCGATGCCGCTCATGCGGGTCCATTTGAAGCGTAGATGCAGCGGTATCTGGATATTGTGTAGCTCTACGTTGGTCTTTCTGAAGCCGTCGGCTGCCCATATCTTACGGCTGCCCAAGTCTACGGAAGCACCGGTAAGATTGTAGAGAAGGCCTATGTCGATGCCGAATCCGATACCCGGGAACATGAGCTCTCCCTGAACGCCGGCCTGCATGCCGACAAGCTTTCCTATTTTGACTATATCCTGACGGAACTTGAGGTCGTTGTAGGTGACGCCCGCAATCGGTGCATAGCGGAACTGGGACATAGCGGAAGGTGCAAGGATGAATGCGAGGGCAAGGACTGCCAGAAGACGGATATTTCTCATTATATTTGTGTCATGACGTAATATAGGCGCAAAGATAAGCTAAAAAATCGAATTGAGAGAGCGATTAACTCAATTTTACAGCGAAAGCACTATGCGCCGGGGCTCGCCGGGGCTGAAAATCAAAGACATGTGATTACTTGACGATTTTTTAGAACAAAAAAATGCAAAAATATTTGGTGGGAGAGAAAACATTGCGTAACTTTGCAACCGCAAACGGGAAAAGACATTGCTCCCGCAGCAAGAGAAAATTGAAAAATGCCTCTTTAGCTCAGTTGGCCAGAGCACGTGATTTGTAATCTCGGGGTCGTTGG
>CAUBJF010000016.1 GCA_958436175.1 uncultured Muribaculaceae bacterium | reverse complement strand
TGCCAGCCCTAATTTTTCAACTTCTCAAAAAACTTTAGCGGACAGTAATAATTGAAAACAGAGAGCCTCTGCGACAGTTAAATCGGTGTCAAAGCACTACCTTGCTTGTGCTATGGCCCTGACGGCGGATGTAGAGACCGCTTTCGGGATTGGCAACGCGGATGCCCTGGAGATTGTAGTATTCAACTGGGGCGTTTGCGTCGTCGTCGACAGTGATGTCGCTGACACCGGCGTCCACATAGTTAGAGAATACCTGTCGCTGGCCCTTGGACGAATAGTAGTAGCCGTCAGACGATTCGGTCGAGTACTCGACGCTGTACTCCAGCGGATAGCCGTAAGTGCTGTCGTAAACCACTGTTCCGACAGTCTTCTGGCAATAGTCGACACCGGCGTTTATGTCGCCGTCGGCATAATCCAGCTCTTGGTCAAGGGTCTTCAGTCCGTATGCGTCATAGGTGACTGTGTATTCGCACAGCTGAGGACCGTCGGGCACTATGGTGCCATCCTCTTCCGTGTCATAGTCGATTTCATATTCCAAGGACTTGAAGCTGCCGTTTTGGTCGAGGACGGTGTAGTCGGTCGACATATACAGCGCGTTGTTCATGTTGGCAGTCATGTTATATCCGCCGTCGTTTTCCTTGTAGCTGACGCTGTAATAGATATCGCCGGCGTAGGGATAGTTGTAGGCCTTGGGCCCTTTGGCAGTCTTGATGCGGTTTGCACCCGTGAAGAAATCGATTTCGGAAGGGTCGAAGAATACGATCTGGCCGTCGGTCCTGTCCCAGACGATGTCGGTCAGATAAGCATCTAACTCGAGCGTGCCGTCACCGTCATCCGTGCTGATCTTGATGGTGTTGGCCTTCTTGTCGGCGCCATAAGTGATTTCGATCAGTTCTTCTTCGCGCCAATTTTCGTCCCAGCTGGCGTAGTGCGAGACAGAGATCTTGGTCACATATCCGTCGTTATTGCGGGTGATGACTGAGTGCTCGCCGTCGCTGAGCACTGCTTCCCCGTTTTCATAATAGTAGGTCAGTTCCTTTACCATCAGGTTTTTCACCACGTCGTCATAGAAATATTCCTCCTTGGAGTAGGGCACCTTTTCTTGGCCGTTGAAGCTCTTAGTGGTAACCGAGACCAGGCGGTTGAGCGAGTCATAGGTATATTCTATGTACTCATTATCATTGTTCGAAGTCAGGACAAGGCCGGCATTGTTGTAGGTGTAAGTGGTTGGACGGCCTTCCGACCATTCGCCGTGGGTTTCATCTGTCTGTATCCAGTCGTAGTAAGTGATAGTGCCGGGGCGCCAGAGAGCGTTGGAGGTAGCGCGGCGTATGGTATTCCTGATTTCGGTGCGTTTCTTGGCCTGAGCCTCAGTGAGGTGGCGGTTACTGCCTACGAAGCGCACGACATCGGTAGTCTGAGCGCAGAGCGAAGCGCCGCAAAGGGCTGCCCCGCAAAGAAGTAAAAGTTTATTCATATAGATAGGTTAAATAATACATGCAAAGGTAATGCTTTTATACGTAAGATCATGAAAGAGAGATCTGATTAGATGCCCGGCTCTTGACTACTTGCTCATGGCCTTATTGTTGAAAGATTTGCATAATAGGCTGATTATCCTTATATTTGCATAGTAACTTATACCCTTATTGTAAAATCTAATAGTATGAAAAATCAGGAAACGGGAAGCCGTGTCTATCTTTTTTCCATCGTCCTGGTGGCTGTGCTGGGCGGTCTGCTCTTCGGCTACGACACAGCTGTCATCTCCGGTGCAGAAAAAGGCCTTCAGGCTTTTTTCTTAGGAGCCAAAGACTTTGTCTATACAGATGTCATCCACGGTATCACGTCGAGCAGTGCCTTGCTCGGATGCATCATAGGCAGTGCCATCTCCGGCCTCATGGCTTCCAAGATGGGTCGTAAGCCCACCCTTATTGTAGCTGGTATATTTTTTTTCATCTCGGCGCTGGGTTCGTATTACCCCGAATTTTTCTTTTTCGATTATGGTAGGCCGAGCCTCAGCCTCCTTATAGCATTCAACGTCTACCGCATCCTCGGTGGTGTCGGTGTCGGCCTGGCATCGGCAATATGCCCTATGTACATCGCCGAAGTCGCCCCTTCGAACCTGCGTGGCACGCTCGTGTCGTGGAACCAGTTCGCCATCATTTTCGGTCAGCTCGTTGTTTACTTCGTCAACTTCCTCATTCTCGGCGAACACACCAACCCTATCATCGAGAAGATAGGTGCTACCGTCTACCAGGTCAACCCCCAGTCAGATCCCTGGACCATCACGACAGGCTGGCGCTATATGTTCGGCTCGGAGGCTTACGTGGCCGCATTGTTCACAATTCTTGTGTGCTTTGTGCCTGAATCGCCGCGCTATCTCGCCCTCGTCGGTCGCGACAGCAAGGCTCTTTCAATCCTGACGCATATCAATGGCCGCGCAAAGGCCGCCGAGATTCTCCAGCAGATAAAGAACACAGTCTCCGTCAAGAGCGAGAAGCTTTTCTCATTCGGTTTCCTCGTCATCTTTGTCGGCGTGATGCTCTCAGTGTTCCAGCAGGCCGTCGGCATCAATGCCGTGCTCTACTACGCACCACGCATCTTCGAATCGATGGGTATGGGCAACCCGATGGTGCAGACCGTCGTCATGGGAGTGGTCAATATCGCCTTCACCCTTGTAGCGGTCTTCACGGTCGAGAAACTCGGTCGCAAGCCACTCCTCATCTGTGGTTCTATCGGTATGGCTGTCGGCGCACTCGGCGTGGCGCTCTCCAATGTCGTTACTCTTCCGGCTCTCTTCCCCGTTGTCTGCATCATGGTCTACTCCGCATCCTTCATGTTCTCGTGGGGACCCATCTGCTGGGTGCTTATCTCCGAGATTTTCCCCAACACCATCCGCAGCGCCGCCGTAGCTGTGGCCGTGGCCTTCCAGTGGATATTCAATTTCATTGTGTCCAGCACATTCGTGCCTATGTACAATATGAGCCTCGGCGAGATGGGCGACAAGTTCGGCCATATGTTCGCCTATGCCCTCTACGGCATTATCTGTATCGTCGCCGCATGGTTCGTCTATCGTCTTGTGCCTGAGACCAAGGGCCGCACTCTCGAGGATATGACTGCATTATGGCGTGAAAAAAGCAAGAAATAAGCCTATGAAACTGCACCCATTCATCCTGACCGTAGCCCTGGCATTGGCTTGCCAGGGGCTGCAGGCTGCCAATCCCTATCTTCCCCTTTGGGAACATATACCCGACGGCGAACCCTACGTCTTCGAGGACCCTGACCAGCCTGGAAAATACAGAGTTTATATCTACGGCTCGCACGACAATTCCAAAACCTCCTACTGCGGCCGCGACCAGGTCGTCTGGTCTGCACCGGTCGACTCGCTCGACCGCTGGCGCTACGACGGGATTATCTTCGAATCTGTTTTCGACCGGGACGGTAAGTATCTCAACGACGGCGGACAGGGCGATGTCCTCTTCGCACCGGACGTGGCCATGCGCGTCCTTCCGGACGGATCTAAGGAATATTTTTTCTATCCCAATGTCCAGGCCGAAGGCCGTGGCGGCCTTATAGCGCGTTCTAACCGTCCCGACGGGCCTTTCAAGCCCTCGAACTGGAGTGCCGACGATCCGCGTAAGGCCGAGGGTGTCCTTGGCTTCGACCCTGCGGTTCTCATCGATGACGACGGACGTGTTTACGGCTACTGGGGCTTCGGCCGTTCCTATGCCGCCGAGCTCGACCCTGTCACTATGTCGACAGTCAAGGACGGTACGGAGGTAGTCACCGACCTTATGGGATCTGTCGACGACGACAGCCAGCCAGGTCACTTTTTCGAAGCCTCCTCCATCCGTAAAATCAAGGACAAATATGTGTTCATCTACAGTCGTAAGACTCCCGAAGGGGAGTTCGGACTCCCACGGTCGAACTATACCCTTGCGTATGCCTACAGCGAAAATCCTCTCGGACCGTACACCTACGGTGGTACCATAATCGATGCCCGTGGCCGTGATACCGACGCAGAGGGGAATGCAATCCCGACGGCGACCCCCAACGGCAATACGCACGGCAGCATAGCCGAAATCAACGGCCAGTGGTGGGTGTTCTATCACCGTCAGACAGGGACACAGGAATTTGCCCGTCAGGCCATGGTCTCGCCTATAACAGTCGAAGTCGAGGAAGGTCCCGGAGGCAAGGTGAGAATCAGCGAGGCCGAGATGACTTCGGAAGGCTTCGAAAGGAACGGTCTTGACCCCTTCAGGATGTATCCGGCGGCTATTGCGTCGCACTTCACCGGCCCGCGTCTCTCGTGGGAGGAGTTCCCGACTTTTTTCTATCAGGGGCCATATTTCGAGGCCGCTTATGCCGACAATCCGGAGATGGCAGACCCTTACGACCTGTCGGTGAACATGAATCCGGTGGTACATTGCACCGACGGCTCGACTCTCGGCTACAAGTATTATAATTTCGACCTCCTCAAGGGGCATAAGAAGCCGCAGATAGAGCTGACGCTCGTTCCGCAGGGCATCGACGGGACAATAGAGGTCTATACGTCAGTACCCTGGAAGAAAGGTGCGGACGGCAAGCTTCCCGAGGCTGTCGGAAAAATGCAGATAAAAGCCACGGATCCCGGAGTGGAGACACTTTATACTGCCGAGCTGGAAGGAATTGATAGGCTACGTGGCCGCCAGCCTCTCTACTTCGTGTTCTCATCGCCTGTCAGGGAACAGTCGATGGCTACCATCCATTACCTGAGATTCAAATAATAAGGCCCATTATTTCAGTGTCTTCGCCTCCGGATCATTTCCGGGGGCGTTGATATATCTCTGGTAATATGAAAGGATCAAAGCAGTCAGGGGGAGCGCTATAATCATGCCTATGAGTCCCATCAGCGTGCCCCACACGGACAGCGAAAGAAGTATGATGGCCGGATTGAGGCCCATCGCCTTACCCATGATTTTCGGTGTGAGGATATAGTCGCAGATGCACTGACTGACGACATAGACAAGAATGCAACCTCCCAGCTCGGACCAGAAATGCGCGTTCCCTGTGGCGGAGTCTATGAGGCATACGATGATGACCGGAATGATTGTGACATACTGGAAATACGGAATCATGTAGAGTATCCCGACCGTTATGCCGATGACGACGGCAAGAGGTATACCCACAATCGAGAAACCGATGGAATAGAACACTGCGGCGCAGGAGGCTATGAGGAACTGGCCGCGGAAGTATCGGTTCATGTTGACTACTATGTCGTTGCATATGTCTAAGACCCGTGGCCGGTGTTTCGGAGGAATCATCATCTTGAAAGTGCTTGCCAGAGAGTCATAGTCGATGAGGATGAAGATGACATAGATGAATGTCAGGAGCCATTCGACGGTGTGTAGCAGGAAAGATACAACGGTAGACAGCAGAGAGGTTCCTGAATGAATCAGCGACTTGAAGTATGAACTCTCGATAAGCTCGTTGATTTTCAGGTCGTGGATCCACTGTCGTACCTGGACGTAGATGTCCTCCGGTACGAATGGAATCGAGACCCTGTCCTGCTGGTTATGGACGGCGATATCCTCGAGCTGTCGGATTTCCTTTATGATTGTCGGCATAAAGAGGTACATAAGACCGCCGATGACCACTGTCACCTCGAGAATGGTAAGGAAACTGGCTATCACGCGGCCTTTGAGCCTCAGACATTTCCTGTTGAGTTCTACCAATGGTTCCAGGAGGTAGGCGATGAGGCATGCAAGGCAGAAAGGAAGGAGGACGTTGCGGAGGATGTTGACAATCCATATTACGGCGGCTGCGAGCATGAGGCCTGCGGCTATCCTGACAATACGGTCGACGGTATATGGACGAGACTGGGGCATAGGATCGTGGTGATGAACATAATTATAACATCTCCCCATGTCCTATGGTTTGCCCCAGTGCCGGGTTTCAGACCAGTTCGCAGAGCAGGGTGGCCGAGGTGCTTCCGACGACGCGTACCGTCACTGTCTGGCCCACTTTTGCATCGCCACGTGGGAAGACGGCGGCCTTGTTCTGGCGGGTGCGGCCCACCATCTGTTCCTTGCTGCGTTTCGACACTCCTTCGACGAGGACTTCGAAAGTCTTGCCCACGTCGCGGCGGTTCGATGCGGCGGAGAGCTCGTTCTGGAGGGCTATCATGCGGTTCAGACGTTCGATTTTGACCTCCTCCGGGATGTTGTCGGGCATTGTTCGCGAGGCGAGGGTGCCGGGACGCTCGGAGTATTTGAACATGAAGGAGGAATCGAAGCCAACCTGGCGCATGAGGTCGAGGGTCTGCTGAAAATCCTCCTCGCTTTCATCGTGGAAGCCGGTAAAGAGGTCGGTCGATATTCCGCAGTCAGGAATCATGCGGCGTATGGCAGCAATGCGGCCGAGGTACCATTCGCGTGTATATTTGCGGTTCATGGCCTTGAGTACGCTGTCGCTGCCGCTCTGGACCGGCAGGTGTATATGTTCGCAGATATTAGGACGAGATGCAATGGCAGCTATCGTGGCATCGTCCATGTCCTTTGGGTGAGAGGTAGTGAAGCGCACCCTCATGCCGGGAGCGGCGTCCGCCACGGCGAGCAGGAGATCGGCGAAGCTTGTGCCCTCGTAGCGGTAGCTGTTGACGTTCTGGCCTAAGAGGGTCACTTCCTTGAAGCCGCGGGCTTCGAGGTCGGCGACTTCGCGGAGGATGCTGTCGACAGGACGGCTCCGTTCGCGGCCTCGCGTGTAGGGGACTATGCAGTAGGAGCAGAAGTTGTTGCATCCGCGCATGATGCTGACGAATCCCGACACGGTGTGGCCGGGGATACGTGCCGGCACTATGTCGCGGTACGTCTCGGTGGTGCTCAGTTCGACGTTGACGGCAGGCTGGCCGCTTTCGGCTGAGGCGAAGAGTGCCGGGAGGTCAAGATACGAGTCGGGACCGGCTACGAGGTCGACGCCGTGGTTCTCGACGAGGTCGGCCTGTACGCGTTCCGCCATGCATCCTATCACCCCTATGATAAGACCCGGCTTGCGGCGGCGCAGGGAGGCGAGGAACTGGAGGCGCGAGAGTATTTTCTGCTCGGCGTTGTCGCGGATGGAGCAGGTGTTGAGGAGGACGGCATCGGCATCGTCGAGGACGGTGGTGAGTGTGTAGCCTGCCATCTCCATTATGGCGGCGACAACTTCGCTGTCGGCCACGTTCATCTGGCAGCCGTAGGTTTCTATGAAAAGTCGCTTGGACTGAGTGCTTTCTTGGGGCTTATTTGTCATCAACGTTGCGCAATTATTTGTTCCGTTGGAGGATATTGATTATTTTTGTGCAAAATTACAAAAAAAAGTGGACTCATCCCTATCTTCCGTCCTCATAGCATTAGGCATAGGGCTCTTCGTCTTCCTTGCGGAGCGTGGCTCCAGGGACAAAAAGAAGAGCACGAAGGCTAAGGCTCAGCAGCCTCGACGTGCCCCTGTTGCCGTCCGGCATCCATCGGATGTGTGGCAGCCAGTGGCGAGAGAGGAAAACACTGTCAGGACAGCGCCCTCAGCGCTGTCCCCGGTGCCGTTACAGAAGAAAGCGGTGCCGTCGGCTCCGGAACCTGTTAAAGCGCCCGTATCGAGAAAGGCCCTGCAGAACGCTTTCATATGGAGCGAAATCCTTAAGACAAAATTTTAGAGAAACTGAATCTACAACCATCATACACACGTTTTCATAATGGCTTTCAATACAATCACGGCTGAAGAAGCAGCCGAAATGATCCCTAATGGAGCAACGATAGGCACATCGGGTTTTACAGCTCCCGGTACGCCAAAATTTGTCACCGAGGCTCTTGCCAAGAAGGCAGTCCGCGAACACGAAGCAGGCCGTCCCTTCAAGGTTAACCTGTTTACAGGAGCATCCACCAGTGACCATGTCGACGGTGTCATGTCGCGAGCCAACGCATACAATATGCGTGCGCCCTATCAGAACGTCCCCGACCTACGTAAACGTATCAACAGCCACGACTGCCACTACTTCGACCGTCACCTCTCGGAGATGGCTCAGGAAGTACGCTACGGCACATACGGACCTATCGATTTCGCTATCATCGAAGCTGCCGACATCACTCCCGACGGCGAAGTGATTCTGGGCTGCGGCGTCGGCAACGTGCCTACCTACGCCAAGCTTGCAAAGCATATCATCATCGAACTCAACGCCAAGCTGCCGAAATCGCTCTACGGCATGCACGATGTCTATCTGCCCCTCGACCCTCCCTACCGTCGCGAAATACCTATCTATGCAGCCAACGACCGCATCGGTTCGCCCGTCCTCAAAATCGACCCCGACAAGGTTGTCGGCATCGTACACACAGAGAGCTACGACTGCGTGAAGCCCTTCACGGCCCCCGACGAAGTGTCGACACAGATAGGTAAGAACGTTGTCCGCTTCCTGGTCGGAGAGTACAAGGCCGGCCGTCTGCCTAAGGAATTCCTTCCCCTGCAGAGCGGCGTGGGCAATGTGGCCAACGCTGTCCTCTATGACCTGGGCGAGAGCAAGGAGCTCCCTAACTTCATGATGTACACCGAGGTTATCCAGGATGCTGTCCTCGAGTTGCTGCAGAAGGGTAAATGCACCTTCGCCAGCACCTGCTCGATGACGTTCACAGATGCCACCGAAGAAAAGCTCTTCGCCGACATGAAGTTCTTCCACGATAAGATTCTCATGCGTCCGGCCGAAATCTCGAACAATCCCGAGGTTATACGCCGACTCGGTGTCATAGCCATGAACACCGCCCTCGAAGTCGACCTCTTCGGCAGTGTCAACTCGACCCATGTGCTCGGCACTAAGATGATGAACGGCATCGGCGGTTCCGGCGACTTCACCCGCAACGCATATATCTCCATCTTCAGCTGCCCGTCCATCACTAAGGGGGGCGCTATCAGCAACATCGTGCCTATGGTGGCCCATCCCGACCACAGCGAGCACTCCGTCGATATCGTCGTTACCGACCAGGGTATCGCCGACCTCCGTCACAAAGACCCCATCCAGCGTGCCGAGGAACTTATCACCAACTGCGCTCACCCGATGTACAAGGAACTTCTCTGGGACTACCTCAAGCATGGCGGTACAAAGGGCCAGACACCCCATACACTGAACGCTGCTTTCGCATTCCACAACGCTTTCAACGAAACCGGCGACATGCGCAACGCCGACTTCGCAAAGTACTTCTGACAGATCGCTTCGTAGCCTCGAAGCTGAACCGATTTGCGCCCGGAAGACCCGCCGACAATGCGGGCCGCCGGGCGCTTTTGTTTCCTTTACTCCTAACCCAAAACCAAATACTATGAAGAAGTTATTTACCGTCCTGGCGGCTGTCGCCGTACTGTGGGGATGCTCGTCGGCGACGAAGAAGGCCGATACTGCGGCCGACGATGAAGGAGCATACCTGATGGTGTTCCACAAGGACGATACCCACGGCCTGCATATGGCTGTCAGTCACGACGGCGGCTATACGTTCACAGCTCTCAACGACGGCGCGCCTGTCTTTGCCGGTGATACGATCGCCCACCAGAAGGGTATACGCGACCCACATATCTATCGCGGCCCCGACAGTGCCTTCTATCTTGCCATGACCGACCTCCATATCTTTGCCAGGGATGCGGGCTACCGCGACACCGAGTGGGAACGCGACGGCGAGAAGTACGGCTGGGGAAACAACCGCGGCCTGGTGCTGATGAAATCGAAAGATCTGGTGAACTGGAGCCGTGCAAACGTGCAGGTCGACCAGTGGGGGCCGGACTACGACGAAGTCGGCTGCATGTGGGCTCCGGAAACCATCTACGACCCTGCCACCGGACAGCTCATGATATATTTCACCATGCGCATGGGCACCGGGCAGAACCGCCTCTACTACTGCTATGTAAACAATGACTACGACAGTCTCCTGACCGAGCCTAAGCTGCTTTTCGAGCATCCCGACGGCAAGACGACTGCTATCGACGGCGACATAACGCCCGTCGACGGCAAATATCATCTCTTTTTCGTGTCGCACGAGGGTACGCCGGGTATAAAGCAGGCCGTGGCCGACTCAGTGACAGGCCCGTATACCTATATTCCGGACTGGGTGGATCCCGAACCGGCTGCCTGCGAGGCTCCCAATGTGTGGAAACGCGGCGACAAATGGGTGCTGATGTACGACTGCTACGGCATCGAGACACACAACTTCGGATTCATGGAGACAGAGGACTTTGTCAACTTCACCGACCTCGGCCATTTCAACGAAGGCCCGATGAAGACAACCAATTTCACCTCTCCCAAGCACGGTGCAGTGGTCCACATCACTTCTGAAGAAGCCAAGAGACTGGAAGAGAAAGGAAAATAGGAATACTTTTAGTCGCGGAGCCGCAGGCTTGTCTGCGCCGTTCAGATAATGCGCGCCTTGAGACCTTTGGCCTTGAGGGCGCGCAGCACGTCGCTGCGGCGGTCGCCCTGGATGAGGATTTCGCCACCGCGTGCCGAGCCGCCTGTGCCGAGTGTGCGCTTGAGGTCTGAGGCGAGTTTGTCGATCTCGCTGTCGGGCATGGTGAAGCCCGTCACTATAGTGGCTACCTTCCCGGCTCTGCCTTTTTTCTCAAGGACGATGTCGAGCCGCGCACTTTCTGTCGAAGGTGCGGCGGCTTCGGGCATCTGTTCCTCGGTTTCTTCTTCGGGCTCGCCCAAGACAGAGCGCAGCGCCGCCAGCCGGTCCTGCCAGTTGTCTGCCTGTTTCATAGATTGACGATTTCTTCAATCGTTATTGTATCTTCTTCGGGAGCGGAGTGCGATGCTTCGTTGAGGGAATGGAGCAAGAGCAGACGGGCGCGGTCCTCGACGGGCATGGCCTTGACGTATATCATCGTGGAGTCGCTGTCGCGTGTCACGGCAGCTTTTAGGCAGCGTGCCGCGAAAGCCGTATTGGCTTCGGGCTCGCCGGAATCTTCGCCAAGGCGCATGAAAAGGAGCGACAGGCGGCAGAGTTCCCAGATGCCGAGTCTGCCGAACTCGTCACCGAAAAACAGGCTGTCGCACAGGGACTGTGCGCGTGCCATGCGTCCGTAGCTGTACGCTTCTTCGGCGCTCTCGATGTGGGCATCCGCAGTCTCGGCCTTGTTGTCGGTGCAGGCAAAGAACATACAGACGGTAAAAAGTAATGCGACAAGACAAACTAAATTTTTCATCAAATGTATTTTTTATTCTGTCGGAGGCACTTCAGTCCCGGACGCCGGTTCGGTGATCACCTCGCGCAGCGACTGGCCTTCGGCGTTCTGCCAGTCGGCTTCGCCTGGAGCGTCGGAATTGGATTCCGTGATCTGGTAGTCCTGTTCTACATTGTCCCCGGCCGGGGTGTCGACGTGGGTATTGGTGTCGAACCATCCGATATAGTATATGGTGGCGACAGCGAGGATGGCGACAAGGATTGCCACTATCAGCCATTTCCAGAAGCCTGAGGATTTTGATTGAGTTTCCATAGTCGGATTCTATTAAATTTTAACGTTTATATTTAAACGCTCAGGCTCAGGCTTGTGTTTGCACCGCTGTCAAAGATTGGACACTTTGTCGGAAAAGTCGTACATCAGGAGAGCTGTCTGTGCAGCTTCGGCACCTTTGTTGCCAAGACAGCCGCCGGCACGGTCGAGGGCGTCCTGCTCATTGTCGACGGTGAGGACGCCGAAGATTGTCGGGATGTCACATTCGGCGTTGAGATGTGTGATACCCTGGGTGACGCTCTGGCATACGTAGTCGAAGTGGGGCGTGCCGCCCTTGATGACACATCCGAGGACGACGATGACATCATAGAGGCCTGTGTCGATGAGCTTGGAAGCTGCGAAAGTCAGTTCTATGGCACCTGGCACTTCGAATGTGTCGACCATGTCGTGGTCGAGGGCACCGTTGAACACTTCCATTGCCCCGGCGAGCAGGGCTTCGGTGATATGGCTGTTCCAGAGGGTGCGGACGACGGCCACGCGCATGTCGCGGGCACGCTGGAAAGGGGTGAGTACGGGGGCGTTGTTCTTTGTGGACATAATCTTGTGTTGTTGTCAATGGATATGCTGCCATGCCTGCCTGAGGCTGCCGGCAACGGCATTGGCGCAAGTGGCGGCCTGCGAGAGGAGGGTGCGTCGAGTCTCTTCGGATGGATTTTCGAAATCGTCGATTCCGAGATTGCTGTCGAAGACGGCGGCGGCTATGCCTGCGACGGCCCCGGCGTTCCAGAGCAGCCCTTCGCAAGTCCGTTCGGGAATCCCGACGGAAGTGACGGAACTGCCGCTGTAGTATGATATTCGTCGGCAGGCTCCTTCGATTGCTATCAGCGAGCGGCAGTAGAAGTCGATGTGCTTATGGTAGCATGTGTCCGAGTCGTCGGCTCCGAAGATGAGACGGAGGTCGTTGCTGCGTACGACCACGATGTTGGCTATTTCGAGATTTTCGAGTATCTCTGGCATGATGCGCGTGATGCGCGGTTCCTGCTGCGGCAGGAAGCCGGGCAGGTAGATGAGGACGGCTTTGCGTTCGACGGCATGGTTGAGGAGGCGCATAAGGCGGGGATGCATGCGCTTGTCGAGGGCGTAGTATCCTCCGAAGATGATGATGTCGCCTTCGTCTATGCGCGGCCATATGATGTCGAAGCAGTCGTCGGGGTATTGTTCGTAACGTGTCAGGGGTGCCTCGCTGTTTTCCTGTCCGTCGCTGACAAAGATGTTGACGGGGGTGCGTCCTTCTGTGAAGCGGTCGACGGCGTTGACATCGACACCTGCATCGGTGAGGTGCTTGACCACTATGTCGCCGACGGGGTCGGAGGATGCCTCAGAGGCCATCAGGACATTGAATCTGTCGCGTGCGAGGATGGCAGCGGCGTTGGCTATTCGGCCGCCGGGCATGGAGCCGAGGGGTGTGCCGTCGGTACCCAGGACGATGTTGAGCGAACATTCGCCGATACATATAATCTTTTTCATCGTACTGCTTGATGGATTGTCTTTCAGTTCTTTTCGTTGCGTGCGGCGGCTCCGAGGTATCCCCCGTGGTGGCGTTTGGCATATTCTGCTTTTGTGAAACCGATGGCGCGCATTACGTTGACGACGAGGATGTCGCCGATGACGGTCATCATCGTCGTGGATGTTGTCGGCGTGAGGCCGAGGGGGCACACTTCCGGGGCGTTGCCTGTGGCGAGGCATATGTCGGCCATGGCGGCGACGGGGCTGTCGGGAGCACCGGTGATGACGATGACGGGGATATCGGCGTATAGTCCGTGGAGGAGCTGGATGAGCTCTATGATTTCGCGTGTCTTGCCGCTGTTGGATATGAGCAGTACTATGTCGTCGGGCTGCATTACGCCAAGGTCGCCGTGCTGTGCCTCGCTGGGGTGGATGTTGACTGCCGGGGTGCCGGTCGACGAGAATGTCGTGGCGATGTTCATGGCTATCTGCCCGGCTTTGCCCATACCGGCGGTGACCATCTTGCCTCCGCGACGGTGTACACGTTCGACAATGGCATCAACCGCCTTGTCGTAGGCATCGCTGACGGGTATGGCCAGGATGGCACGGCTTTCGGCCTCAAGTATTTCACGCATTGACTGCTGTACGTCCATAGATTGCTGTTTTTTATATACAGACACAAAATTAACAAAAAAAACGGGACTACTGTTGCTCCCGGCCGGGATTTTTGCTCAGGCGCACGAGCTCTATCCTGCTGGCCGTTTTTTTGAGAACTTCGAAGCGAAGGGGCTCGACAATGAGTGTCTCTCCCTGTTCGGGTATGGTGCCTGTCTCGTGGAGGATGAATCCGGCGATGGTCTGGTAGCTGTCGTTTTCGGGTATGTCGAGGCCGAAACGTTCGTTGATTTCCTCTATTTCACAGCGTCCGGAGAACTCATACACGCCGGGTGCCACTTCGCGTGCCGTAAGGCGCGAGTTGTCGTGTTCGTCCTCGATGTTCCCGCAGATTTCCTCCATGAGGTCCTCGAGGGTCAGCATACCTGCGGTTCCGCCGAATTCGTCGATTACGACGGCGATGGAGCGCTTCTGCTGGAGCAAGCGGCGCATCATGGTGTTTGCGAGGAGGTTTTCGGGGGTGTAGAGGACGGGCTTGATGTATTTTTTCCAGTCCTTGCCGGGGTCGAAGAGCTCGCTGACGTGGATATATCCGAGGATGGTGTCGATATCATCGCGATAGACGAGGATTTTGGAGCGGCCTGTGCTTGTGAATCGTTCGGCGAGCTCGTCGCGTGTGGTGGTGTCGATGTTGACGGCCACTATTTCGTTACGCGGTATCATGCAGTCGCGGACGTGGGTCGACGAGAAGTCGAGGGCGTTGCGGAAGATTTTCACCTCGTTGCCGATGGTCTGCTGCTTCTCCTCGAGGTCGTCGATGGTCTCCTCGATGTAGTCGTTGAGGTCGCCCATGGATATATAGTGGAGTCGCTTGTCGGCATCGTGAACGCCGGCAAGGCGCATCAGCATCCGTGATAGCCATGCCGTGAAGACGGAGACCGGGTATAGGACGATATAAAAGAAATAGACGGGCAGCGCGAAGATTTTCAGCGAGTTGTTGGGGTTGATGCCGAATATGGTCTTGGGCAGGAACTCGCCCGTGAGCAGGATGACGGCGGTAGAGACGAGGGTCTGGGCTATGAGGATGAAGAGCTCGTTGGGCCAGAGCTGTGCCAGCAGGGGCTCCAGGAGGGCGGCCGCGCCCATACCGTAGATGACGAGCATGACGTTGTTGCCCACAAGGATGGTCGAGATGAATAGCTCGGCCTTGGAGTAGAAGAGGTTGATGATTCTGCCGATGGGTCCTCCGCGTTTGACGTCAAGCTCCACGCGCACCCTGTCGGAGGTGACATAAGCCATCTCGCAGCCTGAAAAGAGGGCGGAGAATATAAGGGATACAATGGCTATGACGAGCCATACGGTACTGTCGGATGTTTCCATTATTTTCTTTGAGGAGTTAGCTTCATAGGTTTGACGGGTTCGTTCCTTCGGTCTTTGTCGGCTGGCTGAGCCAGGGCGGCCTCCGGGGCTGCCGCCGGAGCGGGCGTTGGGGCAGAGGCGGAGGATGAGCGCACGGGGACTGTCCTCCGTGCAGTGCTGTCGGAGGAGGAGGATGCTGTGCTGTCGGCAGCCTGTCGGCGCGAGCCGGGACGTTCGGCAGGCAGGATTGCGGTGGGACGGTGGACGGTGTACTCGATCATGCGCTGGTCCGATTCAAAACCATAGCCCTCGATGGTGCGGTCGGTGCGGACGATGTGGATGAATGAGTCGCTGTAGATTTTCTGCTGTGTCTGGTCCCAGAAAAGCTGCTGGGTGAGGAAGCTGTCGCGCAGGGTGTTGACCATGACGACATTGCCGTCGAGCCGCCACAGGCGTTTGGCGGAGAAATAGACTGCCGAGTCGCAGACGACGTTCGATTCGGGCTGCATCTGGTAGTCGTACTGGTCGAGCATAAGGCCTTCGGGAAACTTCCAGAAGGGCACGTCGGCATCCTCGAACATGAGCCACAGCGGGGTGGTGATTTTATAGCGTGTGTAGCCGCTGTCGCTGATGAGGGTTGTCACGTCGGTGGTAGCCATCGTCGGTGTCACGTTGCCGTTGACGGCGTTGGGGACGTAGCGTTTCTCTTCGGGAGCGCAGGCGCTGAATATCGACAGGGATATAGCCAGGGCGGCAACAGCGGCGGGCAGGACGCGCAGGCCGCCCGGATGACAGGAAGATTTGTCGTCGGAGGTGTCCACGGCCGGTTAGTAGATCTTACTCTGACGGAACCACATTTCGTTGAAGTTGATGCCGAAATTGATCATCAGGTAGTTCTCTTTGATGAGAGGGTCGGGGTTGGCCTGACGGTGTTTCCATTCGAAGCTTACGTTGACCAGGGTCTTGAAGGTGGGTACGGGGAAGCCGAAACCGGCTGTCACGCCGTACTCGCGCAGCTGGTTGTCGCGGATGACGAGATAGTCCTTGCTGTAGTAGCCTCCTATACGGTACTGGACGCGCTTGAAGTAGCTGCCACGGGGATTGGGGGTGTACTGCAGGCCGAGGGCGTACTTTGTGCGGTCGGCGTAGTTGTGCTTGATCTGCTCGTTTGTGAAGCCCATGTATTTCACCTTGCTCCAGGGCTGGTAGGTGTAGTCGGCTTCGACCATGATGGAGCGGCCCAGACGGTAGTTGATGCCTGCGCCCCATGTCTCGGGCAGAGAGTAGTTGCCTTTGAGTTTGTGCTGGTCCTCGATGGTTGGCTTGGTCTCGTCCTGCGTGTCGTAATAGATGAGACGGGCATGTCCCAGGAGAGTCTTGGAGGGGCTGTATGTCAGGCCGGCGGTGAGGACATCGCCGTTGGGGAGAGGGAGTGTGTACTGCGCGCCGAAGTCGAAGCGGTAGTCGCGCACTTCCATCTGCTTCTGGTAGAGGGTGGTGTATCCGGCTGTGGCGTAGGCGTAGGTGTTGTTGAGGGTCGTGCCGAACAGGTATGAAACATTGGCACCTATGCTGAATCCTCCGAAGGGACGGCCGGCGATGCCGAGGTATAGCTCGTTGAGGCCTCCGTAGCCTTCGCGAGAGTCGATGCCGTGCTCGATTTTGTTTCCGAAGGCATATCCTACCGACGAGAAGGGGAGCACGCCTACCGACATACCCATGTACTTGCCCAGAGGCCATTGCATCGTGCAGTACGAGAGGCCTCCGCCGAAGCGGCTGTCACTGTTGCGTGTGCCGTCGTGGACCTCGCTCTGCCACATGTTCGTCACGGCCATGCCGAGGTCGAAGAGGAAGGTGAGGCTGTCGATGGCGGCATAGGAGGCCGGGTTCATGACGTTGATCTGTCGGCCGGAGTTCATGGCGTAGCCGACACCGCCCATAGCGCGTTGTGCCGAGGTGGCATGGTCGCCGAGTATGCCGTAGCCGTAGCTCGAGTAGGGTGTCATTGTGCCGTTCTGTGCCGAAAGGCTGAAACTTGCTATCAGCATGATGGCTGCGGCTATGAACTTAGTGATTTTCATTGTGATGTATGATGCTGTTAAGCCCCCTGTGGACGAGAAGGGGGTCGTATTTGTGTGGAAATGTGATAAGGCCGTCCTCGACGAGGAGTGCCGCCGAGCCGCCGGTGATGAATATTTCGTTGCCTTCGGGCCCGTGATTGTGGTAGTATTCGAGTTCTGCCGCCAGTCCGCGCAGCACGCCGCTACGGAGTGCCGTGTCGGTCGAGTAGCCCCAGAGGGGTGTCGCGCCTGACGATTCTACCATTGGCAGCAGGGCTGTGTGGCGGTGCAGGGCGTCGAAGCGCATGCCTATGCCGGGGGCTATGTTGCCCCCGACGAATTCGCCTTCGGCATTGATGAACTCGTAGGTGGCGGCTGTGCCTATGTCTGCGACTATAAGGGCGCAGGGACGTGTGCGCAGCGACAGGGCACCGGCGATGGCCGCGATTCTGTCGGCTCCGAGGGTGGGGTAGTCCAGACGGAAGGGGAGTGGGACGGAAGATGTCACGTCGATCACCTTGGGGGATATGTCTCCGAGCTCGGCGAGGTCGTCCTTACGCCACGAGGGTACGACGGTGCAGTATGCCGCCGCCGCGAACTCGGGGACTGACATCCCGAGGCGAGCGGCAAGACGCGCTGCAAGGGTGGCGACATGATTTATCTCATCGCCACGTTCCGTGGCGATGCATGTGTTGTCGGGTGCCCATGCGGCGAGTTTTACGGTGCTGTTACCGCGGTCGATAGTCAGGTTATACTCCATCGCGCGGCAAAATTAATAAAATGTAGCCACAAAATGCAACGAGACTCTGAATTTTTCTATTTATTAACGCCGTCGCGCGTCTTGAAGGCCAGGGCATATGCTCTCATCTGGCGTATCATTGCGACAAGGCCGTTGCTGCGCGTGGGCGACAGGTGCTCCGCGAGGCCTATGGTCTTGATGAATCCGAGGTCGGCATCGAGGATTTCGTCGGGTGTATGGCCCGAGAGGACTTCAACGAGCATGGATATGATGCCTTTCACGATGATTGCGTCGGAATCGGCCTGATATACGATTTTCCCGTCCGGGGTCTCCTTGGCGTCGAGCCATACGCGGCTCTGGCATCCTTCGATGAGTCGGTCGGGTGTTTTGAGGTTTTCGGGCATGGCGGGAAGTTCGTTGCCCATGTCGATTATATATGCGTAGCGGTCCATCCAGTCGTCGATGTCGGCGAACTGGTCGACAATCTGCTGTTCGCTCTGTGCGATGGTCATAGCGTGTCAGTTCCTTTCTTTATAAACTACATTGAGGACTGTGCTTCCGACGGCGTCGAGAGTCGAACGGTCGATGTTGCTCATGTCGTCGCGGAGGGTGTGCCAGTACGGCGGAAAGGTCTGTGTCTCCGTGTTCTGTAGCTCTATTATGTCTGTGGTGGGTATCCCGGCGGCAGTCATCTGGATATGGTCGTCGACGACGGCACCGCCTAATTCGGGTATGAAAATGTGCGAGAGACCGAGCCTTTCGGCTTCGCTCCAGACCTTTATGGACGGCAGGCGGGCGTTTGTCCAGGAGTACACTTCGTAGTGGAAGCGCGCGTTGCGGCCTCCTACCATGTCGAGGAGTATGCCGTAGACAGGCTTGTTGGCCACAGTGTATGGGGCAATGTGGGCAGCCCAGTATTGTGAGCCGAGGCACCAGGTGTCTTCGGAGTCCGAGAAGCTGTCGGCATTTCCGTAGTCCTCGGCATCGAAGAGGATTAGGTCGACACCGACATCCGGCCTCTTCAAGGCCAGGTTGCGGGCTATCTCCATGATCACGCCCACGCCGCTTGCACCGTCGTTGGCTCCGGGAATGGGCTTCTGCCGTTGCTCGTGGGTATTGTCTTTATCAGCCCAGGGTCGTGTGTCATAGTGTGCTGCCAGAGCGACACGGCGGGGTTTGTCGGTGTTGAAGCCTGCTATGATGTTGGATATCGGCAGTCGGTCGCCGTTGAAGGCCACGGCTTCGCCTTTCTGGACGAAGACCGAGTCGGCACCTACGCGCTCGAAGAAATCGACGAGGTAGTCGCGGCATGAGTCGTGGGCTGCCGTTCCGGGGATACGAGGCCCGAATGCAACCTGCTCTTCGATATACCGGTAGGCGCTGTCGGCGTTGAAAGAACCAAGGCGGTTTGTAGCTGCGGTGGGATTGTCTGTCTCTTTGGCTGTTTCGGCTTTGCGGTTACCCCCGCAGGAGCTTGTGCTTGTGCCGGCTATGAGAGCGCATAAGAGAAAAATAGCTACTTGTCTCATGAACAAATTTATTAGTCCGGCAAAGTTACAATAAAGATACAGAACTGCAAAGGAACGGAGACACAAAATACAAAAAAACATCTCGCGTATGCACAAGGAAGGAGATTGGCTGTTATAGATATATATAGAATGAAACAATACATTTATATACTATGAAAGGAAAAAATTTGCTTCTGACAGCTCTCATCACCCTTGCAGCAGGCATCCTGATGATTTTGTTCCGTAACAGTCTTGGGAGCCACAATGTAGTCATCGGTGCAGGTGTTGTCTTTATCCTCGCTGCCGTGGCCAACATGACTATCTTCCTGGGCTCACGCGACAAGGACGGCCATGCCCGTATGGGTGCCGTCGGCACGACATTCGGCTGGATAGCCAGCGGTGCGGCGCTTGTCCTGGGTGTGGTGATGTTGCTGTTCCGCACAGTCTTCGAGGAAATGGTGGCGTATATGTTCGGCATCATCCTGGTGTGCTGCGCCTTGTTCCAGTTCCTGTTGCTTTTGTTCGGCTCGAAGCCCGTGCGGCTGAGCCCGTGGTTCTTCCTTGTACCTATGGTGCTCTGCGGCCTGGCAGTCTATGTCTTCCTCCAGCAGCCCGGGCAGGCCGACACGGCTATCATGCTTTCGACGGGCGTAGGTCTCGCGTTCTTCGGACTGATGACAATGGTGGAGGGCGGGGCCATAAGCACCGGCAACCGCATGCTGCGCAAGGCTCCCTCCCTGCCGGATACGGCCAAGACGGAGGAGAAGAAAGAGCTTGTAACGCCCCAGGCGAAGGATGAGCCGAAGGAAAGCGGGAAGGACGCGGAAAAGTAGGAATGGCTTCATCAGGCAGTGTGAGAGAGGCCAAAAATCGATATTTCACCTCAATAGGTCGAAAAAATCGTATTTTTGGGCTCTCCATTGACACGTAAATCAAAAAAAAATCACGATATTTGCAACCGCAAACGGCCAAAGCCCCTTGCGAGGCCATTGTTTACGCCTAAGTATATAACATTACCAATCGTATAAACTCACAGCAAAATGACTAAAGCCGACATCGTCAACGAAATCTACAAGTCGACTGGCATCGACAAAACATCCGTTCTTATCACCATCGAACGCTTCATGGAAGTCGTTAAGGACTCTCTCGCCCATGACGAGAACGTCTACCTCCGTGGCTTCGGTAGCTTTATCGTAAAGACTCGCTCGGAAAAGACAGCACGCAACATCTCCAAGAATACCACCATCATCATCCCCGAACACAAGATTCCCGCCTTCAAGCCCGCACGTGTGTTCATGGATGAGGTAAAGGCCTGAGAGACTGACTTTGTCGACTCTCCTCACCTGTCACTAAGCGAAACTATTATATTAACCTCCAAAAGCGTCGTACTACAATGCCCAGCGGAAAGAAAAGAAAAGGCCACAAGATGGCTACACACAAGCGCAAAAAACGTCTGAGAAAGAATCGTCATAAGAAGAAATAAGTCGGCTCGCGATTCGTGACGACAACGAATTCTTTCAGGACACAATGCCTATCGACATATAAAGAACAAGCTTGAGCGCGTGGGCTGCTGATGCCCGGCCTCCTGTTTGTTCTTTGTCGTTAATCATCATCCTTATTTATCCCACATTCCCAACCACAAACGACTCACATGAAAAGCGAACTGATTGTTGACGTTCAGGCTTCGGAGGTGTCGATAGCCCTTCTGGAGGACGGGCGGCTTGTCTCCCTCCAGAAAGAGGCCCGCAACATCGCCTATGCCGTCGGCGACATCTACCTGGCCAAGGTCAAGAAGCTCATGCCGGGCCTGAACGCCGCCTTTGTGAACGTGGGCTACGAAAAGGATGCATTCCTCCATTACCTCGACCTCGGCTCCCATTTCTCGTCGTACAGCGAGTTCGTGGAGCAGCTGATGTCCGACAAAAAGCGGCTCCCCAAGCTGTCGCAGATGAAGCTCCTGCCCGAAATCGACAAGCACGGTTCGGTATCCGACATGCTCAGGCAGGGCCAGGAACTCCTGGTGCAGATAGTCAAGGAGCCTATCTCATCGAAAGGTCCGCGACTGACGACGGAAGTCACGTTCACGGGCCGCTACCTCGTACTTACCCCCTTCTGCGACAAAATCTCTATATCGCAGAAAATCAAATCCTCGGAAGAGAAGCTGCGCCTGTACCAGCTCGTGCAGAGCATCAAGCCCAAGAACTACGGAGTCATCATCCGCACCTCGGCGGAAGGAAAGCGCGTGGCCGAACTGAACCACGAGCTCAAGACCCTTGTGCAGTCTTTCGAGGATGCATGTGCCAAAGCACAGAAATCGACGGCTCCGGCGCTCGTTTTCGAAGAAGAAAACAGAGTTGTCGGCATGCTTCGCGACGTTTTCAGTCCTTCGTTCGAGAATATCCACGTCAACGACCCTGAGATATACCAGAAGATACTGAAATACGTGACCCTCATCGCCCCCGACCGTGTAGACATCGTCAAGCAGTACTCGCGTCCCGAACCTATTTTCGACCACTTCGGCATCACGCGCCAGATAAAGTCGTCGTTCGGCAAGACTGTGTCGTTCAAAAGCGGGGCATATATAATCATCGAGCATACCGAGGCTCTTCATGTCATCGACGTAAACTCCGGCAACCGTTCCAAGGCAGCCAACGACCAGGAAAGCAACGCCCTCGAGGTCAATCTGCGTGCCGCCGACGAAATAGCGCGGCAGCTGCGTCTGCGCGATATGGGCGGCATCATCGTCGTCGACTTCATCGACATGGCCAAGGCCGAACACCGCCAGCAGCTCTACGAGCATATGCGCGAGATTATGGCCAACGACCGCGCCCGGCACAACATCCTGCCGCTCAGCAAATTCGGTCTCATGCAGATAACAAGGCAGCGTGTGCGTCCCGCCCTCGACATCACCGTGACGGAAGAATGTCCGTCGTGTTTCGGCAAGGGCCACGTACAGCCTTCGATACTCTTCACCGACACCATCCGCGAGAAGCTCGAATACATCACCGGAGAGCTCGGCCTCAAAGGCGTGCTGATGTACGTCCATCCCTACGTGGACGCATACCTCAAGAAAGGCCTGTTCTTCACGAGTCTATACGGCAAGTGGCGCCGGCAGCTCGGCCGTTCGTTCAAGATACTGCCCGACCAGTCGCTCGCATACCTGCAGTACAGAGCCGTCGACAGCGACGGCAAAGAGATACCACTGCGCGACGAGAAGGACACCGGCAACGCATCCGCGGCCAAGACATCCGAACGAGCCACAAAGCGTGGCAACGATGGTGCCGACGATCCGGGAGCTGCCCAGAAGAAAGAGCAGCCAAAGCCACAGCCTAAGAAGGCCGAGACTCCAAGAAAGGACGAAGAGCCCACGACTCCCGAAGTGCCCAAAGAACAAGCCAGGAAGGAACAGCCCAGGAAACCTCAGCCCAAGAAGACTCAGGCCAAGGCCGATACGGCTAAACCCGCCACGCAGGAAGCTCCGCTGCCAGCGCCCGTGCACCCTACTGAGGATGAAATAGAGGCTATGCTTCCGGCTCCAATAATCGCGACCCCTCATCTGGAGATTGGTGAAGAGGTGCTATCTGAAAACACGACAGAGGACGCAGCCGGCGAAGCAGCTGTCAAGACATCATCTTCTTCTGCCCGTCGCCGCCGTCGTCGCAAAGCAAAGAGTAAAGGCCAGGCTGCCGTCAGCGAGCCCGAGGCCGACTACTCGGAAACATCTATGGAGGAATAATTCCAAGCCCCGATACAAAGCAGGGAGGCTGTGTCATAATTGGCGCAGCCTCTCTTGCTTTCCCACGGGGATAAATCCCGGCCACTTAAACAAAAGAGGCGAAGAGTCACCAAATCAAAGCTCGGTGGCTGAAGCAATGTTCAGGATAGAGCCAGAGTCAGGTCAGCTGTTGTCTAATCCAATGAGAATGATTACCTTCGCAGCTATAAAAAACTAAACCCGATAGCTTGACGAATCAGGGGCTACCGGGAATCAACACTGCAAAAGTAGTGCTTTCTTTTGAATAAAACAAACTCAGGTTCATAAAAGGTCGCGAACTATATGAAATTTGTCGATTTTCAAAATATATTATCTACGGAAAGACTCGAGCGATATGTTGCTGCCTGTAACAACGATACCCGTAAGGCCATGTCGCTGTACAGGTTGAATCTACACCTTTCCCAGGAGGTATTTACCTTACTGAGCTGTTTTGAAGTTGCCCTAAGAAATGCTATAGACAAAGAACTTACGAGCCGTTTCGGAGAAAACTGGCTACGAGATTCGGTATTGGCAGGAGGCATATTCGATATACCCAGTTGTAAAGACAGCGCACGGATTATCTATAAAGCCTATAATCGTCTTTCCCACAATAATGAATATTCTCACCCCAAGCTTCTTGCCGAAATGGAGTTTGGAGTCTGGAAATATATGTTTGCCAATCCTCAGTATCGCGCTACGGGACAGACTCTTCTTCGTATATTCCCAAATAAACCTCGTTCATCTGCTGAGATACAATATAACAATGCCTATTTATTCAATGAACTGGACGGAATCAATATTCTGCGAAATCGTATAGCGCACCATGAACCAATATGTTTTGCCCGGAGACAGCCTCAAATCGGCACTGCTTACATTCTTAATGCCTACCAGAACCTGCATAAACTTTTTATGTGGATGGGGATAGACAGCCATTCATTGCTTTACGGGCTTGATCATGTCCAGCTGGTATGCAATAGAATAAATTCGATGTAATTTGATGATTCTTAAACAAAAGAGGAGGGGAGAGAACTATAGGGGGCTTATGTGCATTTATTTTCGGGGGTGGTGTGAGGTTATAAGGGTGTTTTTGGCTAAATTTGCAGCATAAGAACGAACAATGATGAACGAAGAGGCAACTATCATACGAAATACGGGCGCGGCCTATGTGGCGCGCACTGCCGACGGCCGGGAGATAAACTGCAAGGTGAAAGGTAATTTCCGTATCAAGGGTATCAGGACTACGAACCCTGTGGCTGTCGGCGACCATGTCGAGCTGGGGCCGCAGGGACCCGACGGCGTGGCGTATGTCACCAAAGTTCTTCCACGGCGCAACTATATCATCCGCCGTAGCACCAATCTCTCCAAGGAGGCACATATTATAGCCGCCAATCTCGATGCCGCCCTCCTTGTGGTCACCCTTGCACATCCGACGACTTCGTTCACATTCATAGACCGCTTCCTTGCCACGGCACAGGCCTATTCCGTCCCGGCGATTCTCTGTATCAACAAAGTCGACCTCCTCGGCGAAGAGGAGGACAGGGAGTTTCTCGAGGCTGTCGAGTATCTTTATCGCTCGATAGGCTATCCGGTCATAGCTGTGTCGGCCAGGACGGGAAAGGGCATGGGGGAACTGCGTGAAATGCTGCGCGACAAGACGACTCTCTTCTCTGGTAATTCCGGTGTCGGCAAGACGACGCTCATCAATGCCCTCGTGCCCGGTCTCGACCTCCGGACTGGCGAGATTTCGGCGGCTCACGACTCGGGAATGCATACCACGACTTTCTCGGAGATGTACGACCTGCCCGGCGGAGGCGAGATTATCGATACTCCCGGGGTGCGGGGCTTCGGCACCGTGGAGTTCGACCGGGAGGAAGTGGGGCATTTCTTTCCCGAGATATTCAGGGAGTCTGAAGGCTGCCGTTTCGGCAACTGCACGCACACGCACGAGCCCGGATGTGCCGTTCTGAAGGCTGTCGAGGAGCATCGCATAGCCCAGAGCCGCTATAATTCGTATGTCAGCATCCTCGAGGATACCGACGGCGATGCCGACAAGTACCGCAAGCCCTACTGAAGCCGGAGCATTTCCCCGCAGGTGAGACCCGTCGACGGATGCCGCCAGTCCGGTGCGAGTTCGGCCATCGGTACCAGCACGAAAGGCCTCAGGTGCATCCTGGGGTGCGGTAGCTCGAGATCCTGGCTGCGGTAGCTTATTTCGTCGACGGCGATGATGTCGATATCGATGACGCGGTCGCGGTAGCTTCCGTCGCTGTTGCGGTGCGGTGCCGTCGAAACGGAATCCTGAGCTTTCAAAACTCCGGCTAATAGTTTTTTTAGTTTTGTCCCATTCCACGGGCTTGTCCGTGGAATGGCTATCCGCAGCCCGATGTTCAGGAAGCTGTTGGCGGAGTCATAGCCCCATGCCCGGCTCGCATATGGCCGCGAGAGGGCGAAACAGCCGCCGGGAAAGGCTGAATGCAAAGCGGCGACCGCCTGCGCTATGTTCGCGCTGCGGTCGCCGATGTTGGAGCCTATGCTTAGATAGATGTTGCTTGTCATTCGATCGAAGTGCGGGCCACTTCCTTCTCTTCGAAGCCTTCGATGATATCGCCGACCTTGATGTCGTTGTATCCCGCGATGGATATACCGCAGTCGTAGCCGGAGGTAACTTCCTTGACATCATCCTTGAAACGCTTGAGCGAACCGAGCTCGCCTGTGTATCGTACAATACCGTCGCGTATGAGGCGGCACTTGTTGGAACGCTTGATTTTGCCTTCGCGGACTATAGCGCCGGCGATGGTGCCGACCTTCGAGACGTGGAATGTCTCGAGGACTTCGGCCGAACCGGTGATTTCTTCCTTGATTTCGGGAGCGAGCATGCCTGCCATGGCATCCTTGACTTCCTCGATGGCCTGGTAGATGACGGAGTAGAGACGTATCTGGACACCATCTCGCTCGGCGGCACGTCGGGCTGCCATGCTCGGGCGTACCTGGAAGCCGATGATGATGGCATCGGAGGCTGCGGCAAGGGTGACGTCGCTTTCGGATATCTCGCCGACGGCCTTGTGGAGGACGTTGATCTGGATTTCGTCGGTCGACAGCTTGATGAGCGAGTCGGACAGAGCTTCGATGGAACCGTCGACATCGCCTTTGACGATGATGTTGAGTTCCTGGAAGTTGCCGATTGCGCGGCGGCGGCCTATATCTTCGAGGGTGAGCATCTTGGTGGTGCGGAGACCCTGTTCGCGGGCGAGCTGTTCGCGCTTGTTGGCGATGTCGCGTGCTTCCTGTTCGGTGTCGAGGACGTTGAATGTATCGCCTGCGGTAGGAGCGCCGTTGAGACCGAGGATGAGTGCCGGGGTCGAAGGTCCTGCTTCCTTGATGCGCTGGTTGCGTTCGTTGAACATAGCCTTGACCTTGCCGAAGTGGTTGCCTGCAAGCACGATGTCGCCAACATGGAGTGTGCCGTTCTGCACGAGGACGTTGGCTACGTAGCCTCGGCCCTTGTCGAGACTGGACTCTATGATTGTTCCGACGGCCTTGCGGTTGGGGTTGGCGCGCAGTTCGAGCATTTCGGCTTCGAGGAGTACTTTTTCCATGAGTTCGTCGACACCGATGCCTTTCTTGGCTGAGATGTCCTGGCTCTGGTATTTGCCGCCCCATTCTTCGACGAGGTAGTTCATCGCCGCGAGCTCTTCCTTGATCTTGTCGGGGTTTGCATGCGGCTTGTCGATCTTGTTGATTGCAAACACGATGGGCACGCCGGCGGCGGATGCATGGTTGATAGCCTCTACGGTCTGGGGCATCACGTTGTCGTCGGCGGCGACGATGATGATGACAAGGTCGGTCACCTTGGCACCACGGGCACGCATGGCGGTGAAGGCTTCGTGGCCGGGGGTGTCGAGGAAGGTGATATGGCGGCCGTCGGCGAGCTTGACGCTGTAGGAGCCGATGTGCTGGGTGATGCCGCCAGCCTCGCCTGCGATGACGTTGGCGTTGCGGATGTAGTCGAGCAGCGAGGTCTTGCCGTGGTCGACGTGGCCCATGACGGTTACGATCGGCGGTCGGTTGACGAGGTCTTCTTCCTTGTCTTCTTCCTGATGTATTGCGTCGGCGACTTCGGCGGATACGTATTCGGTAGTGAAGCCGAACTCGTCGGCCACGATGTTGATAGTCTCTGCATCGAGGCGCTGGTTGATGCTGACCATGACACCGAGGTTCATACATGTGGCGATGACGTTGTTGACGGGCACGTCCATCATTATGGCGAGGTCGTTGGCAGTGACGAACTCGGTGATTTTCAGCACGCGGCTTTCGGCCATTTCGGCCTGCATGTGTTCGCGTTCGCGCGAGGCGTTTGCTTCACGTTTCTCCTTGCGCCATTTTGCGCCGCTCTTGAGCTTCTTGTCCTTGGCGGTGAGGCGTGCGAGGGTTTCCTTGACCTGCTTCTGTACGTCTTCTTCGTGGACTTCGGGCGTGGGTGCCGGGCGGCGGTTTCGTTCCTGGCGGGGGGCGTTGTTGCGGCGTTCGCTGCCTTGCTGGCGCTGTTGTCCTCCGCCCTGGTTCGCTCCGCCGTTGCGGCGGTCACCGCGTCCCTGGTTGCCGGCCACCTGCTGACCTGCCTTCTCGACATCGACTTTTTCCTTGCCGGTGATGCGGCGGCGCTTCTTGCGGTCGCCTTCGGGTGCGTTTCCTTGCTGCTGGGCTGCGCCCTGGCGGTTTCGGTCGTTGCGGCGTTCTTCTTTGCCTTTTTTCTTGGGCCGTGTGGAAAGGTTTATGGCATCGAGGTCGATTTTACCTACGATATTCAGCGATGGCGTCGGCGTCTTGCGGTCGAGGGTGAATACCTGGGGCTCTTCCTGCTGCACGGGCTCTTTGTGTTCCTGTATGGGCTTGGCGACAGGGGCCGGTGCGGGTTTTTCAGCTGCTGGAGCTGGTTTGGGTTTGGGGGCTGGCTGCGGCTTTGCCTCGGGCTTGGGAGCCGGTGCGGATTCGGGTTTTGCCTCCGTCTTGGGTTTCGCCTCCGTCTTGGGTTCTGCCTTAGGTTCTGTCTTCACCTCGGGCCTGGGGTCGGGTTTTGGCTGAGGTCTGGGTTGTGGTGCCGGTTCTGCCTTCCGCTCGGTAACTGCCGGTCGGACTTCGGGCTTGGGCTCGGGCTTCGGGGCTGCCGCGGGTGCTTTTTCCCTGGGTGCTTCCGGCTTGTTGGTGCGGACGACGGGATTGCCGTTTTTATCGAGTTCGAGCTTGCCAAGGATACGTGGCTGTTGCGGAGCGGCGGCGGAAATCTTTGCTTCCTCAACGTGCGGTGCTGGCGTCTCGGCGGGACGTGTGCGGTTCTCGCGGCGTTCGTGGCTGATTTGTGCGGAGCGAGTTTTCAAGTCTTTGTCACTCTGGAAGGCGCTCATCAGCAGGTCGACGGTACTGTCCTCAATTCGTGTGTTCGGATTGGGGTTCTCGTCGATTTCGATGTTTTTTTTGCGCAAAAACTCGATAACGGTCGGCACTGAAACGTTAAGGTCTTTTGCTACTTTGCTTATTTTCGTTTTCGCCATATATTGTGTTTGTTCTTTCTTTAATTAGGGGGAGGAGAGGGTCTCAGGACACCGGGGAAGGCCTTAAAAGGCTTATTCGTCGGTTCCTTCGCTGCCTTCGCCTGATCCTTCGGTGCTTTCGTTGTCGTCGTCCTCGTATTCTTTCTGGAGGATTCTGATGACCTCGTCGATGGTGTTTTCTTCGAGGTCCGATTTGTCGATGAGGGTCTGGCGCGGTGTGTTGAGGACGCTCTTTGCTGTCACGCATCCTATGTTCTTGAGGGTGTCGATGACCCAGTCGTCGATTTCGTCGCGGAAGTCGTCGAGGAAGATGTCGTCTTCGTAGACCATCTCTGTGTCGCGGTATACGTCGATTTCGTAGCCTGTCAGCATTGTGGCGAGCTTTATGTTGTGGCCGTTCTTACCGATTGCGAGCGAAACTTCTTCGGGGCGTAGGAATACTTCGGCCTTTTTGGCGTCTTCGTCGAGTCGTATGGTCGATATGCGTGCCGGGGACAGGGCGCGCTGAATGAAGAGAGAGGGATTGGTTGTATAGTTGATGACATCGATGTTCTCGTTGCGCAGTTCGCGGACAATTCCGTGGATACGCGAACCTTTGACGCCGACGCATGCCCCTACGGGGTCGATACGGTCGTCGTAGCTTTCGACTGCGATTTTGGCGCGTTCGCCGGGGATGCGGGCCACGGCGCGAATGTTGATGAGTCCGTCGTGTATTTCAGGCACTTCGAGTTCGAAAAGGCGGCGAAGGAAGGCTTCGTTTGTGCGCGAGACGGTGATTTTTGGGTTGTTGTTCTTGTTGTCGACGTTGGCGATGACGGCGCGCACGGTCTCGCCTTTGCGGAAGAAATCGCCTGGGATGGATTCGCTCTTGGGAAGGAGGAGCTCGTTCTTCTCGTCGTCGAGCAGGAGTGTCTCGCGGCTCCATGTCTGGTAGACTTCGCCGGAGACGAGTTCGCCTTCGAGTTCCTTGAACTTCTGGTAGACGGCTTCTTTCTGGAGGTCGAGGATACGGCTCTGGAGGGTCTGGCGCAGATTGAGGATGGCACGGCGGCCGAATTTCTCAAATATGATTTCGCGTGTATGCTCTTCGCCTACTTCAGCTTCGGGGTCGTCGTCGGCACGTGCGTCGGAAAGCGATATCTGGAGGTTGGGGTTCTCGACTTCGCCGTCGGGTACGACTTTGAGGTTCTGGAAGATCTGTACGTCGCCCTTGTCAGGGTTGAGGATGACGTCGAGGTTTTCGTCGGTGCCGAACATTTTGGCGAGAACGTTGCGGAAGGATTCTTCCAGCACGCTTATCATGGTGGTCTTGTCGATGTTCTTGAGTTCTTTGAACTCCGCGAACTGTTCGACCATATTGGGAGTGTCCTCTTTCTTTGCCATTTTGTATATTTGGTTTTTTCTGATTTATCGTTAGTCTGTTTTGTATTAGAACCTCAGGTCGTAGCGTATGTACTTGCAGTCGGCCGAGGAGAATGTGAGGGCTTCGGCACGCATCTCGGGTCGCTTCATGCCGGGCTCCTTGACTTTGCGCTGCACTTCGACGTTGAACACTATGTCGGTGTCGCTGTCGCCGGGAGCCACTTCGACAAGCACGCCGTGGAGCTTGCGGCCGTCGCGTGTCAGCACCTCGACTTCGTTGCCGATGTTCTTGATGTACTGGCGGCGGACTTTGAATGGGCTTGTGATGCCTGCTGAGCCTACTTCGAGCTCGTAGTCTTCGGCATCGCGGTCGAAGGTTTCTTCGATGCGGCGTGTGATGGCCGCGCATGTGTCGATGTCGACCCCGTTGTCGGAGTCGATTTCTACTACTATTTCATTTGCCGGGCTGACGGTTATGTCGACGAGGTATGTGTCGGTCCCTTCGAGTATGCCGTCGACAGTTCTGGCGAGCAGTGTCTTGTCTATCATATCAAAAAGGCTTCAAATAAAGAGGAGGAAGCTCCTTGCTCCCTCCTCGCTTGAAGATGTAGTGCAAAATTAATAAAAATCCGTGCGCCCTGCAAATATATATAGGAGAGGGGGCGGTGACGAGGTGATTATTTAAGACAATAAAATATTATTTAGCATTATTTTACTGTAGAGTACCGTGAGAGGGTATATAAAAAACAAATGCAACCACCCGTCACGGGCAATTGCATCCTAACCTATGATTCACTTATTCTAATTGGATTGCTTTGCTTCTTATTCTTATTAGATGGTATGGGCAAGAGGATGTCTTGTTTTACCAGCCACAAAGTTAAGTAAATTTTTGCAGAGTGGCTTATATTATACATAAATTAACAATCTTTGACATTAGCTAACGTAAAAGGAATGTTAGGGCGTACTTTTTTTAAAAAAAAGCCGTGAACTATTGCACATATCGAAAAATGGTCGTAAATTTGCAGCGCAAAAGCCCGGAGGGGCGATGCATTCCGCTTCAATAGCTCAGTCGGTTAGAGCATCTGACTGTTAATCAGAGGGTCGTTGGTTCGAGTCCATCTTGAAGCGCTCATTATCATTATCACATTCGGCAATCTTCCGGGATTGCCATATGCTTCAATAGCTCAGTCGGTTAGAGCATCTGACTGTTAATCAGAGGGTCGTTGGTTCGAGTCCATCTTGAAGCGCCAAAGCAAGAGGCTGCGTCTTTTTTCGACGCAGCCTCTTGCTGCTTTTAGGGGCTGAGGGGAGAAGCGGAAATCAATTTCCGCCACTGAAACAAAAGAGGGCCGCTTCCGGAGCCTGTCGGCTCTTGCCCTTGCTTCCCTCGGGGCTCTTGCCCCTTGCCCTTGCTTCCTTCTGACCCTGTCGGGTCTCAGCTTTTCCCCCAGGGCTTTATTTTCCCTTTCTCAGCTTCGAGGTCACGGGCTTTCCTGTTGCGCTCGGCAGTGAAGGCTATGAATGTATCGAAGAGGTCGGCCAGGGCTATGGTTGCGTTCCGTACCTGACTTTCGTACATGTCGGTACCCGTAGCACCGCCGTTATCGCGCCCTGTCAGGGCGCTTCCTACGCCTGAGACATCTTCGAACAGCTTCATCTGGAGCTGCAGGAGCTGGTATGCGCCAGTATTGGCCGTGTTGGTGACAATCTGTTGCGGAAGTTCGCGGCCGTTCCCGAGGATTGGGATTATGCCGTCGGACTGCGCCCACCGAAGGGCCACATCTTCGAGGGTTACACCTTTCGGGAGCTGGTTGACGGGGAAGAGGAGTACGCCTTTGGCCGAGGTAGCCATGAGGTGGTCGATGATGACCAGCAGGGAGTTGACAGATTTCTGCTGGTCTATGACATCTTCGACGAAGGAATGGACTTCGCCGTCGGTGAGGGGGTAGAAACGGACTACGAAGGGATGGCTGCGGTGGCTGTAGGGCGAGTCGTACTCGTCGAGGACGTGTCCGTCCGGGGCAAGCCAGCGGCAGTGCCAGGCGAAGCTCATGCCGGTGCCGTCGTCGACGGGGCGGCTGTCGAAGGTCCATAGTTCGATGACACGGAACTTGCCGCTTTCGAAGCTTGTGAAGAAGTCGACCGATTCCGCCAGTCCTATACCGGCGAGCGACGAGCCGTAGCTGTCTGCGGCGAAGTGCCTCGCAAATTCAGCCGTGCGTGCCGGGTCTCCGTGGCCGAAACGGTTGATGATTTCGGGCTGAGTCATGTCGTGGAGCATGCCTGTGAGCTCTATGTCCCAGCCGCGGGGGTCGCGGAACTTGTTGACGAAGAATCGCCGCATGTCGACATTGTCGATCCATACCCCTGTGCCGTTGAAGCGACGTTCGGCAACCACGCGCTGTACGGCGCATCCCGAGATGAGGAACTCTTCGAGTTCTCGGCAGTCCAGCTCTATGAGGCTGTTGCGACGGCTGAGTTCGTCGATGGGTCCTTCGTATAGTTTCTCGTCGGCGGCACGGAGACGGTAACGTCCGACGATAGTCTTGACGAGCTGACGGATGAGGTTGTTGACGATAGGACGTTTGCCGGAGGCGCGTATGATGTTTTCCTCTGTTGTGAGACGGCCCCGGCAGTCGGGCATGAGGTCGCTCCACTGGTCGCCGTAGGTGTACCGTTTGTAACGGGCGCGGCGTGTGCGGAGCGGAGCCATGGCCTGCCATGCCTGATAGGCACAAGATAGTATTTCCATGTCAGAGTTGTTTTGGAATTGTTGCAAGGGCGGCCTCGTCGAAAGAGTATATGCCGGGGCCTTTGTCGAGAATGGCTGTGAGTTGGCCGATTCTGCGTCCGTAGGGCCATGCCGCTATCCTGCCGTCGTGGAGGACGATTGCGACGGGCTTGGTTTCGTCGGCGGCCGTGTAGGGGTTGAGTTGTCGGCACAGGACTGTATCGGTCTGGTCGGTGCGCTGTATTGCTGCAGGAACCATCCAGCCCTGGAGGAAGACAGACAAGGGGCGGCGGCAGGAGTCGGGCACCGTGATCAGGGCACCTCCCTCCCAGGGACCGCTGCCGATCTCTATCGAACACTGGCCGGCTATGTCCTCGGGGGCCAGCATCCCGACGGGAGCGGTGTCGAGCAGGGCGACGTACCATTCCCTGAGCTGTATTTCCAGCAGCGCGTCGATGTCGATTCCGTCGGCGTGGCTCACGGAGCAGTCGGTTCTCAAAGGCTCGAGGCCGCCGACAAGACGGCGGCGCTCGAGCATTTCGGATCGGGTCAGGGACAGTTTCATAGGAATTAGTCAGTAGCGGGGGTATGTCTGCCTATGACGCGGATATGGGCGTTGGGATAGCGGAGCACGAGGCAGGATGCTTCCGTGAGCACTACGGCATCGGTGTTGCGGACGCCTGAGCGGCGCAGGTCGAGGGTCTCGGCCTGGAATGGAACGTGGACGTACTTGGTCATATAGTCGGGGTCGAGGACGAAGCCGTCGTCGCTATGGCCGCACTGGTCGAAGACTTCGGAGTGAAGGAGATATAGCGAGCCGAAGTTGGAACGTATTTCCTTGAATTCGACACCCCATTTGACGAAAGTATCACCGGCGGCTACCACCTTGGAGTATTGAAGTTTGCTCAGGGCTTCGACAAGGCCGGTGCCGGCGATGAGGATCTTGCGTTTGGAACCGCTGTTGCCTGTGAAGGCGGCGCTGCATAGGTCGACGAGGTCGTTCTCTTCGAGCGTGTCGAGATTAAGGCTGTGACTTCTGGGTGCCTGCGACCATATTCCTCCTGTGAAGTAGACGTTCTCGTTTTTGGAGACATCGAAGAGGAGTGCCTTGTTGCCGAAGAGAAAGTTCTTCTCCATGCCCAGGCGCATGTCGATGATCGCTGCCTCTTCCTGGTCGGAGAAGCTCCATCCCACTTCTTTCTGGGCGATCTTGGCGAGGGTGCTCTGCTCGACCTGCATCTTGAATATCTGGCAATTGTTGTTCGCCTTCTTGGGAAGGGCGGAGAACTGTGCCGTCTGTACGTCGAGCTCTGTTGCCGCACGGCCCATGCGTACCAGGCGCGCCCCGGCGTCCACAGGGGGCATGTCATAGCGTGTCACGCCCATGCTCGAACGTGGTATGCCGTTGACCGGGGCCACGGTGAGACCGTCCTTGTCGCGGTCGACGACGTAGAGCACCAGGGGGCCTGCCACTTCTCCGTCCGGCGCATATCCCTCGACATCGGGTACGAGGATGGTCTCCGAGATGTCGAAGATGGCATCGTTGGCGGTCTTGAGGGAGAAAGCGTACATATTGTCGGAGAGCTTGGTGCCCTGGCCGCCCTCGACGGCTGTAGTGAGTGTCGTCTCGGTAGGCTTGGTATCGACAGAGTAGTATTCCACGGTCATGGACTTTGCCTGTCGCGACCCGGCGCAGCGCGAGAGCTGGTCGATGGGTGTCGACATGGGGCGTACTTTGACGATGCGTTCGTCGATGCTGTTGCGTAGAAGTTCGGGCGATACCTCGTTGATGAGTTTTGTGGTTGTTACTGACATAACTTTGTTGATTTTTTAGTTTTCCCAGAAGCTCTGGCGGATGTTTGCGAGGAATGTAGGCGTTGAAGGGAGGGAGGGCTCCGGTTTTTCGGGCTTTTCACAGGGCTGGTAGAGGAGGGGACCGGCCTCGCTGCCGACAGGAGCTTGGGTTGTCCCGACGGGAGGTACGGGCGTTTCGTCGTCGATAGGGGGTGGGGTTGTTTGGTTCATAGTATGATGTTTTTGTTGATGACGATGCAAAGTTAAGGGTGTCATGAAGCCGCCGGGGACGCTTTTGCGACACTGCGATGCATTAACATTTCCATGTTAGCGAAAAAAAGCTTAATTTTGAGCCATGAAAACAGTCTGCGCACTTATCTCGCTTATACTTTCCGGGGCATCGGCCGTCAGCGCCGGTCCTGCGGTGCAGTGGCTATCCACCGAGCATAATTTCGGAGCTTTCGACGAGGACATGGGCCCCGTCGAGTGTACCTTCCGCTTCGTCAATACCGGCGACGAGCCCGTCGCCATCACTGCCGCACGCGCTTCCTGCGGCTGCACGGCACCACGCTACGACAAGAACCCCGTCGCTCCGGGCGATACGTCCGAGATTGTAGTACGCTACGACCCGGCGGGACGCCCCGGACGCTTCCACAAGTACGTGGCCGTCGATTTCAGCTATCCCGACAGCCGGCGCAAGCTCGACATACGCGGCACCGTCGTCGGTTCGAGCGAGAGCCTGAGCCGTTTCTATCATGCCGACTGTACGCCGTGGATGAAGCTCGAACGAGGCAGCGTGCTCATGGGCGAGATCAAGAAAGGTGCCCTCAAGACTGCTTTTCTCAAGCTCTACAATGCGGCCCATGACTCTATATCTCCGTCGGTCAGCGGTTTGCCAGATTACATCAAGGCCAATATAGAGCCACGCAAAGTGGCCCCCGGCGAGCAGGCATCCTTCGTATTCTACTTCGATTCTAAGAAATGTCCTTACTACGGAGTAGTGTCGGACACTGTCTATGTCAGCCCAGACCCCCTGTCGTCGACACTATGCTATCTCCCGCTGACAGCCATTGTCAACGAGGACTTCTCCGGGCTGACACCCAAGGAGCTGGCCAAAGCTCCGGTGGCCCGTGTTGCCGACAGCACTGTCGATTTCGGCACGCTCAGAGGTACGGAACCTGTAGTGAGGACAGTGGAGGTACAGAATATGGGCAAGACACCGCTGATGCTGCGCCGTGTCTATTCTGCCGACAACGGCGTGTCTATGACGGTCGACACCGATAAAGTCAAACCCGGCAAGAAGGCCACCGTCACCATCACTGTCGACCCAAAGGCCGTGACCGGTGCCATGCTGATGGCCCGCGGCATCATCATCACCAATGATCCTGCCGCGCCCCTATTGAATCTGCGCCTCTCCGGCCAGCTCGACCGCTGACACTGCTCCTCCGAACCATTAGCTTAGCGGAAACGTTGATAAGGTACTCCGGCAAACAAGCCGGGGCATAAACTCTCTTACTGTTATGGAAAGCTACTCCGAACTTATCAACTCCGCCAAGACCGTGGTTGTCGAATTCTATGCCACATGGTGCCCCCACTGCCAGCGTATGATGCCCGTGGTTTCGCAGATTCGCGAGCTCCTCGGCGATAATGTGCCTATCTATCAGCTCGATGTCGACAAAAACAACGAAGCAGCCGCCGACGAGGACATAGAGTCCACCCCTACCTTCATCATCTACCGTGACGGCGAATCCGTATGGCGCTACAGCGGCGAAATCGACGGCAACGTCCTTCTCCAGAAGATTCAGCAGTACATGAACTGACGGCTGTGACACCACGGATAGCTCTATGGAAAGGACGACTATATTCAACGATTTCCTGACCGACCTCGAGGTACCCCATACCAGGGAGTACAGCAACGCGCAGTTCGACAAGATGACATTCCGCTCGCTCTTCGGCTTCTCCAAGCTTCTCGAGAGCTACGGGATACCGAACGAGACTCTCCAGCTCGGCGACAAGGATGCCGACCTTTCGAAGCTCACACCGCCGTTCATAGCCTGTACGAAAAACGGTATGGCAATCGTCAAGGCGGTAGGTTACGACACCTGTCTCCTCCAGACCGACACCGATACTGTAGGCTCCGAGACAGACCGCCGGAAGTTCGTCGATATGTGGAACGGGGTCGTGCTTCTGGCATACCCCGACGAGAAAAGCACCGAACCCGGATACAGCCGGCACCGTATCCTCGGCCTGGCCACGGCGGCAAAGAAGTGGGTGCTGATAGCCTGTGTGGCATTCGTTTTCCTATATCTGTTCGTTTCCAACGGTTTGTACTCGCGTGTGTCGACGTTTCTGGTCACGCTCATAGACATCGCCGGCATCTATGTCACCTACCAGCTCGTGCTGAAGTCGCTCAACATACATACCCATGCCGGCGACAGCATCTGCGGCCTCCTCGACCGTACGGGTTGCCGGACAGTGCTGTCGACCAAGGCGTCTAAGTTCTTCGGGCTCTTCGGCTGGGCGGAAGTGGGCTTCGCCTATTTCGGGGTCAGCCTCGCCTGTCTGCTCGTCTTTCCGCAGTTCACGGGCTATCTGGCCTTCATCAACGCCTGCTGCTGTCCTTTTTCGATATGGAGTGTCTGGTACCAGAAATACCGAGCCCGTACATGGTGCACGCTCTGCCTCATCACCCAGGCATGTCTCTGGGCAGTGCTCTTTGTCGATATATGCTTCGGAATGTTCCGCGGAGCATTCCCCTGGAAGATAGAGTTCTTCGTCCTGATAGCCACATACGTGGCCGCGCTGCTCGGTATCAACGCCCTGATGCCGGCTTTCGATAAGAATCCTGAAGAAACAGAGTCATGAAAAAGATACCACACCCCGTACTCACCGATGCACGCAAGCTTACACCGATGGAGATGAACAACCTTCATTTCCGCGATGCCGACCGCCATTCCTCCGTCTCGGATCGTCCTCCCACACCCGCCAAGCCCGGCTGAACAAGACCCTCACACCATCACACACGCCCCGTCGAAGCCCCCCACTTCCCCGGGGCGCTGCGGTTTTACCGGATGGCTAAAAATCAACCTATAGGTTGCACATTTTGCTTTTTATGATTAACTTTGCATCCGAACAGATGTTTATATTGTATGAAGTTTGTACGGATACTCGACGGATTCGACCATCTTTGGGCTGTCAAAGCTCAAGATAAAGAGGCAGATGAGCTCACTCTTTTGTTCCGTAACTGGAATAATGGTGAATATCTTCTTGATTTCTTCATTGAGAATATGGAAGATCTCAGGAGTTATTTCCATATAGAACGACTCGATGAAGCCGTCAACGATACTTTTGAAGATGCCGAGGCTTTGCAGGAACTTGTACTCGAAATCCCTTATACGGAACATCTTGACGAGCTTTTCAAACCTCTTGATATCACGGATGCCAATGCCAGTGAATTAAGTCGTGAGAAAGCCAGAAACTGGAATCGAGAACGTCATGCAAGTTGGCTCCGTATCTATGCAATCAGGCTTGAACCCAATGTCTACATCGTTACCGGCGGAGCTATCAAGCTTACCAGGACGATGCAGGAGCGGGAACATACAGCGCTCGAACTGCAGAAGCTCAATCGCTGTAAGGCGTTCCTTAAAGCCAACGGTGTATTTGATCAAGACAGTTTTGTTGAACTTACTAATGAAGAATAATATGGCAAGCAAGGCAATTAAATTTTTAGAGGAACATCAGAGTGAGACCCCTTCGCGGTTTTCGGAAGAAGCAGCATGGAGAAAGGAAAATGAAGGTTGGCTCCGCTGGTCGCGTCAGCTTGCCGTAACCCTTATAGGCTATATGCAGGACAACGGTCTCAAAAGAGCCGACCTCGCCGCTCGCCTGGGAGTGAGTCCTCAATATGTCAGCAAACTCCTTTCAGGCACCGAAAACCTCAGCTTCAAGAGTGTAGCCAATATCGAGGATAAGCTCGGCATCTCTTGTTTCGCCGTGGTTTGATTCATTGTTGGGAGCCTTCGGCTTAAGCTGAGAAGCTTTTGTCTTGTCTGCAACCGATATAATAACCACCACCAGCGCCCCGGCGAAGCCTCCAAGCCTCCCCGGGGCGCTGCGGTTTATGGTCTTTTCGGTTTAGATAATGGCAATGGCCGATAAGCGGATTGCGAGCGTGGGAAAGGCTACTATCTAAACCCTAAACCCAAACCATCAACTGAACTGGAAATGTTAAAATGACGGGAGGGGCGGAAGAGGAGCTGATAGGAGGGGGCGTGGATTATATTTGCGCGAAAAAAAGGATGAACGACATGGAAGAAGGATGGATAAAGATAAGCCGCTCGATCGTCAGGCACTGGCTGTGGCTCGACGCGCAGCGCCTGCAGTGGTGGATAGACCTGATCATGATGGCAAACTGGGAGGACCGCGAATGGATCGACAATACACACCGTTTCACGCTCCGCAGGGGCCAGCTCATAATCTCCTCGGTCAAGCTTGCGAAGAGGTGGAAGAGATCGAGACCTACAGTGGCTGCATTCCTCAACCTCCTTCAGGAGGAAGGTATGATAAAACGAGAAATTCTTTACAGGCAAATACCAGTTATAACTATCTGTAACTATGAGAAATACCAATGCCGTGATGACAACCCCTTTGACAACCGGCTTGACAGCCCACTTTACACATCCAAAGAAATAAAGAATATAAAGAAAATAAATAATCTCTCTCTCACTCAAAAAGAGCCGGAGGAAGATTTTTTGGGGAGATTCTTCAGCGACGAGAACGAGCCGATGCTCGACGAGCTTGCCTCCTCACTGTACAGCTCAAGGGCCTGTCTTGAAAAGCTGGGCCGCCAGATCGTCAACGAATGGAAGCTGGGGGGCCGCGTCCACAGCGGCTACAGCGATGCCGCAAGCCACATGATCAACCTGCTGCGTCTCCGTGTCGCAGCGCAGAATAAAAAGCAAAGCCATGAAAATAAGCAGGATGACAAATATTGGCGACGTCGTGGCACCGAGCCGTCAACTAAGAGAAGAGAGGATTACAAGGGTACTTTTGATTAAATCCTCAGGCTGCCGTATGGACCCTAAGACGCCTGTATCAGCGGCGGGGGAAGATGCGGAGGGGCTGTCCGGAGGGATTGGCGACGATACGGCCTTCGAAGAGTGTCTTGATGCCGTTGACCCACACAGTATCGACCACGTAGTCTGTCCGGCGGCCGGCGAAAGGCGTCCAGCCGCAGCGGCCTTCTACCTCGGCGTCGCTGATGACATGACTCTCACGGTGCAGCAGCACGAGGTCGGCATAGTTGCCCGGAAGAATCTCGCCCCTGTACTTGAGGGAGAAAAGCTGTGCCGGGGCATGCGCCATCTTCTCGGCAATAAGCTCCGGCGCAAGGTAGCCGAGCATCACCGGCAGGGCGAACTGCACCGAGGGGGCTCCTGATGCGGCAGTGAGAGCACCTCCCTCCTTTTCTTTGAGCAGATGGGGCGCATGGTCGGTGGCAATGGTGTCGATACGGTCGTCGGCGAGGGCACGGCGGAGCGCGGAGGCATCGCAGAGTTCTTTGACAGCAGGGTTTATCTTATGGCGCGACGTACGATTGGCAGGGTCGGCGAATACCTCGTCGAGGTACATGGGGGTTGTCTCGGCGGTGATGAGCTTGTCGTCGACAGGTCCGGCAGTGAAGAGCGAGTCGGCCTCGTCGGCGGTGCTGACGTGGGCTATGTGGAGACGGGTGCCGTGCTTACGGGCAAGCTCTATGGCGCGACGCGAGGCGCTCAGACAGGCGCGGCGGCTGCGTATGGCGCTGTGTTCGCCGACGGGCACGGCCTCGCGGCTGCCGTATTTCCCGATGGCCGCGGCGGTGTTGGCGGCGATGATGTTGTTGTCTTCGGCATGGACTACGACGGGGACGCGGTGCGTGGCGCACCAGTCCATCATACGGCCAAGTTCCTCGTCGCCTGGCATACTCATCGCCCCGGTGGTGGTGCCGAGGAAGAGTTTGACGGCCGGAAGGTTTTCGGGCCGGATTCGGTCGAGCTGCCCGGTAACGCCATCGACAGCGCCGAGCATGAAGGCATAGTTGCCGTAGGAGCGTCCACAGGCGCGTTCCATCTTGTCGGCGAGAGCCTCGGCGGTGGTGGTGGCGGGTTTGGTGTTGGGCATCTCGATATAGCTCGTCACGCCTCCGCGCAGGGCGGCGGCACTCTCCGTGGCTATGTCGCCCTTGTGTTCGAGTCCCGGTTCGCGGAAATGGACGTGGGTGTCGATGAGTCCGGGCATGAGTATGTCGCTGTCGTCGAGCGTCATGACTGTATGCGCCTGATGGACTATGTCGGCCGTGGCTTCGCCGAAGCCCATGCCGCCTATGCGGTCGTCTTGGACGAGGACCCATCCCCGGTACATCCTGCCACGGAAGGGAAAGGCGGCGTTGGTGATGAGCAGTTTCATTTCTTCGAGTAGTCGGAATATTTCTTGAAGAGGCTGTTCCATTTGAGGCGTATCACGCCCGTGACGGCCTCGCCGAATATGCCGCCGCTCATCTTACTGGTGCCGAGTACGCGGTTGACGAAGATGATAGGCACTTCGGCGATGCGGAAGCCGAACTTGAAGGCCGTGAACTTCATCTCGATCTGGAAGGCATAGCCTTTGAACTTGATCTTGTCGAGCTCGAGGGCTTCGAGGACGCGGCGGCGGTAGCACACGAATCCGGCGGTGGTGTCGTGGACGGGCAGGCCGGTGACGAGACGCACATACTTGGAGGCGTAGAAAGACATCAGCACGCGCCCCATGGGCCAGTTGACGACATTCACGCCGGTGACATATCGCGAGCCTATGACTACGTCGGCACCGTTGTCGGCGGCTTCGTGGCGCAGGCGCACGAGGTCCTCGGGGTTGTGCGAGAAGTCGGCATCCATCTCGCAGATATATTCATAGCCACGGGTGAGACATTCCTTGAAGCCTGTGATATAGGCCGTTCCGAGACCGAGCTTGCCCGGACGCTCTATTATGTCGACGCGACCGGGGTATTCTTTCATCTTTTCCTTGACGATTGCCGCCGTGCCGTCGGGTGAATTGTCGTCTATGACGAGGACATCGAAGTCGACCGGGAGGGCCAGCACGGCATCGATAATGGCGGCAGCGTTCTCGCGTTCGTTGTACATCGGTATTATTACCGCCGTATCGCTATGAGGGTTGGAATGCATGGGTATGAAGCTATTCGTCGATGGAATAATTAAGGAAATCGCACATTGGCTTGAGGACGGCCATCATCGCGGCGGCTTTCTCGGGCCACTGAGGGTCGTCGAAGAAGGCCCGGTCGAGGGCATGCATCTTGCCGTACTCCGTCAGGCGAAGTAGGTCGATGTCGGGATGATTGCGGTCGTAGCCCTTGGGGGCGGTCTTCAGCGTGGCTCCGTACCACCCCGGGAAGAGCTTCTCGACCTGTGGCGTACCGATTATTTCGCGGAATTCGTCGATGTTGTCGACGATGGCCTTTCGGAGCTTTTTGAGCACCTTGCTCTCGGGCATCCAGACACCGCCGTAGACGGCGCACTCGTCGGCACCGACATGGAGGTACCAGCAGGCGCGGTCGCAGTGACGGCCTGTCGGTGAGATGAGGGCCGAGAAGTAGGTCTTATATGGTGTCTTGTCGGGCGAAAAGCGCGTGTCGCGGTAGATGCGGTAGACGCAGTCCCTGGCCTCGACACGTGCCAGCGACGGCTCCACCTTTCCGAGGGCGTTGATGAGGCGCTGGACATCGGATATGTACTGCTGCCGCAGTATGTCGAACTCGGCCCGGTGGGCGTTGAACCACTCGCGGTTATTGTTGGCACGGAGACTGTCGAGGTATGTGAAGAGTTCGCTCATGGTCCTTGTAGCTTTATTTCTTGTCGGGGATATCCTCCCATTCGACATCGACAATCTGCTGCTCGGTGCGGACGCTTGTCGTGCTTCCGGAAGTATATGTGTCGGTCTTCGATGATGTCTCGACCTCGGTGAAGGCCACGTATTCGCCCACGTCGGGATCTATTTTCTTGTGAGTGCGCCGGGGGTGCCGGGGCTCCTGGCGGCGGGTCCCCCGGGGGTCACGGCCGGAGGTTGTACCACCCATGCCGAAGGGGTCGCGCATGAACTGGTTCACGCGGCGGTGCATCTGCCATATTTTCAGCATAGCCGATCCGACAGGGATGACTATGAATACAATCAAGAGAAAAAGGAGGAAATACAACATTCCTGAGATATTATAGATTGAGAGATTTCGATATCTGTCATATTCTGTTGCGGCGCAGCAGCGACAGAAGTATATAGAGGACTATCGTCCATGCCAGACCGGCAAGTCCGTAGAGCGCCACGAAGAGGATTGCGGCCACGATGATGACATAGCGTATGAAGTTCTCGCTGAAGTCGAAGTTCTTGAATTTTAGGGAGAACATCTTGAACCGTGCCACCATTGCGAGCGATACCAGGACGATGAGTATGACGGTGATGGCCGTACCGGGATAGCCGTAGTTCATAATCCAGCCGTACATACCGATCCAGAATATGGCGTTTGCCGGTATGGGAAGTCCTCGGAAAGAGATTGTCTGCTCGCTGTCGTTGTTGAATTTTGCCAGTCGTATGGCTCCGCAGACGGGGATCAGCATGGTTGCGAAACACAGCCAGGGCGTGGTGCTGTACAGGAGCATGACATTGAGCATGAGCATTGCCGGTGCGATGCCGAAGCTGACGAGGTCGGACAGCGAGTCGAGGTCTTTGCCTACATCCGAATAGGCATGGATGAGGCGTGCGGAAGCTCCGTCGAGAAAATCGAAGACGGCCGCGCATCCTATCGCTGTCAGGGCCCATTCGAAGCCGCTGAGCGGGCCCATGAGGCGGCTGCCCTGAAAACACATATAGATGGCGATGCATCCCGACAGAAGGTTGAGGCACGTTATCGTATTCGGTATCCCGGACAGCAGTCTTTTGGTGCTGTTATTCTTCATTCGTTTGTTGCGTTAGGTTTTAGCAGCCCGACCTGGGTGATTCCCCCGGTGGTCTTGTCGCCTATTTTGACGTATATTTCAGTCCCTAACGGGAGGTAGAGGTCAACCCGCGAGCCGAATTTTATGAATCCCATATGATCCTCTACGGAAGCCTCGACACCGGGCTTGGCGTAGGTGACTATGCGGCGTGCCATTGCTCCGGCAACCTGGCGCATGAGCACTTCCTGACCGCCGGGAGTACGGATGACAACGGTCGAACGTTCGTTCTCGGTGCTCGATTTGGGGAGATATGCAGCCATGAAGCGGCCCGGATGATGCTTGGTGAAAATCACTTCGCCGTCGACCGGGAACCAGTTGGCGTGGACGTTGAGGATACTCATGAAAACGGAGAGCTGTATGCAGCGACAGCGCAGATATTCGGGCTCGTAGGTCTCTTCGAGAGCTACTACGGTGCCGTCGGCCGAGGCTACCACCGCATTGACGGGATTGCCAGGGAACTGTCTGCGGGGCGAACGGAAGAAATTGACCACCAGGAGATAGAAAACAGCGCTCACTGCCGTGCACGATATAGCCCAGGCCAAGGGACGCGCCCATAGCCAGAGAGGGACATTGATGACCAGAAGCACTATGGAGAGTACTATCAGGATGTTGGTGCCCTCATGGTGGATTTTCACTCTCATGCGGTGCATAGCGTATATATTAAACGCAAAGATACGAAAAAAAGTCCACGGCAGTCTATTAGATGCCTTTTTTTTACATAAATTCACCTAAAGCCTTCGCTGGCTGAAAACTTTCATGCCCCGGGGCGGTATCGCTACGATTCGCGGCCTTCGGGGGCTTCGGAGCGAAGGGGGTAGGTGTTGCGCTGTTCCTCGAAGGTCTCCGGCGAGGATTTGAGATTGGCTGTCAGCTCTGTAGGGTCGAAACTCCTGCTCACTCCCGTCAGGGATACAGTACGTGCAGGGGCCGGAGGCAGGGGAGCGTCTATGGTGACGCGAGGCAGAGAGTAGAAAGTGGTTACGGCATCGAGAACTGTCTGCGAGGCGCGTATCTTGCCTTCGCGTGAATATCCGGCGATATGGGGCGTTGCGACGGCGCACATGCTCAGCAGTCTGCGGTCGATGTCCGGCTCGTGCTCCCAGCAGTCGACTATCAGGGGCCCCGCGAGGCCCCTGGCCTTGGCACGGAGGACGGCGGCTGTGTCGAAGATCTCGCCGCGGGCACTATTGATGAGGATAGGAGCGCGTCGGAGCTTTGCGAGGAGTTCGTCGCCGACCATGTGGAAAGTGGCATCCTCACCTGTGCGCGTCAGGGGGGTGTGGAAGGTTATGATGTCGCATTTGGCGGCGATGGTGTCGAGGTCGCTCCATCCCTGGCCTCCCTCGGCACGCTGGCGCGGAGGGTCGCAGACGAGGACTTCCATGTCGAGGCCCCGTGCCCAGCGTTCCACGATGCTGCCTACGTGCCCTACGCCGACGATGCCTATACGGCACGATGCAAGGGGACGGTTGACGGTGCTCAGCAGAGAGCCGAAGACGTACTGGGCTACGGCGGGGGCGTTGCAGCCGGGGGCGTTGACAACCGTTATGCCGCGTCGGCTGCAGTAGTCAAGGTTGATATGGTCGGTACCGATGGTGGCGGTGGCTATGAGCTTGCAGCGCGAGCGTACGAGCAGCCCTTCGTCGCAGCGGGTGCGTGTGCGGATGATCATCGCGTCGGCATCGCGTGCGGCATCGGGCGTGATCTCGTCGGCACCGAGATAGCGCACTGTGGCATAGGGGTCGAGGAGTCCGCGGACAAAAGGTACGTTTTTCTCGACTATGATGTTCAGATTACTGTTTGACATATGAAGAGTACGATATAGACGGCCATGATCGATGCTATCGCTATCCATGACTTCTCGGCCCGGTGGACTGAGAAGAAATGTGCCAGCTGGATGGCGGCACAGAAGTTGAGCAGCGGGATGTACGACGCGATATTATTGAAATCCAGGAATATGGCAAGGATGGTGAAGAGAGTGAGGGTCGCGAAGCTGCCGTTGATGGCGCGGCTCTGCGCATTGTAGGCTATAGCTTTGAGGACATTGAGCACATAACTCAGTATCACAAGAAGGACTGTCAGGCCTACCGAGACGAGCGACACGATGTCGCCGGCATCGATGCGTGCCGTCAGGCTCCCGGGCGAAGGCAGATGTATGTCCTTAAGGCCGATGACACCGAAGCCGAAGAGAATCCACCAGGGCGTGATGCAGCCGAGGAGCGCAGCCACGAGCGTACGGGCGTTCAGTATCCTCATCTGGGCGCAACCTATCAGGAATACAGGCAGATAGACCAGGAAACAGTACTGGAAGGCCGAGAGCCCCGACAGGAGCATGAAGATGAGGAAGACGGAACGTGTGCGGTTCGGGGCACGGTAACAGCCGAAGAGCAGCATCAGGCACAGAGGCATCACGGCAACGAGCAGCGAGCCTCCGTAGAAGGTTACCGAAAGGTCGGGCTCCGAGAGCTGCATGACAGCGAAGAAGGTAATGTAGAGCGTTGTCATCGAACGCAGTACATTGTAGCGCCGGCATAATATGAGCATCAGCAGGGGCACGAGGACGGAGACTGCTGCCGCACATAGAAAACTCGTCGTTGTCGATGATATCCAATCATTGACCGACGGTAGCGCCGTGCCATGGTCGCCGCCGACAGGTTCGCCGAGGCCCTTGAAGAAATATATGGCTTCGGCTATGATACAGCCGACGGCAAGGATGATGGCAACTCCGCGGGAATGGAGAGCCCTCGTCGCCAGGATAGACTTCATGCCTTATTTCTTCTCCAGGGCTGCCAGATCGCGGCCTATGTCGCGGCGGAAGTACATACCGTCGAAATGTATGTCCTTGAGTGATTCGTAGGAACGTGCCGCCGCGTCGAGGATGTCGCTGCCATAGGATGTCACCGAGAGGACGCGGCCGCCCGAAGTGACGGTACGGCCGTCGCTGTCGGTCGTCGTTCCGGCATGAAACACTACCGACGAGTCTGGGCGCAGCTTGCCGGTGATGAGCTTGCCTTTGGGGTAGGTGCCGGGATAGCCGCCGGAAACAGCCATGACGGTCACGGCGGTACGGGGGTCGGTGGCCAGCTCAATGCCGTCGATATCGCCGCGTGCGGCCCCGAGGAGGGCAGGCATGAGGTCGGAGGCGATGCGGGGCATGACGGCCTCGGTCTCGGGGTCGCCCATGCGGACATTGTATTCTATCACCATCGGGTCGCCGCCGCAGTTGATGAGACCGAGGAAGATGAAGCCGCGATAGTCGATGCTCTCCTCGCGCATGCCGTCGAGCGTCGGGATGATGATGCGTTTTTCGATTTTATCCATGAAGTCCTTGTCGACGAAGGGAGGGGGGCACACGGCACCCATGCCGCCGGTGTTCAGTCCAGTGTCGCCTTCGCCCACGCGCTTGTAGTCCTTTGCCGGGGGCAGGATGATATAGCCGCCCTTGCCGTCGGTGAGGACGAAGACGGAACATTCGATGCCGGAGAGGAACTCCTCGATGACAACCTTTGCCGAAGCAGAGCCGAACTTGCCGCCCAGCATCTCGCGCAGGGATGCCTTGGCCTCGCCGAGCGAGTCGATGATGAGCACGCCCTTGCCGGCAGCGAGGCCGTCGGCCTTGAGGACGTAGGGAGCCTTGAGACTGTCAAGGAAAGCGTCGCCTTCGGGGATATTGGCAGAGGTGACTGTGAAATAGCGTGCTGTCGGGATGCCGTATTTCTGCATGAAGTGCTTGGCGAAGTCCTTGGACCCTTCCAGGGCGGCTCCCTCCTTGCCGGGCCCAACCACGAGTATACGGCGCCCGTCGGCCTCGGAATGGCTTTCGAGATATTCGCGCAGGCCGAGTACGAGGGGGTCCTCGTTGCCGGCCACGACAAGGTCGATATCGTTGTCGACGACGGCGCGGTAGACAGCTTCGAAGTCTGTGGGCTTGAGGGGAAGGTTCGTGCCGTACGCCGTTGTTCCGGCGTTGCCGGGGGCTATGAAGAATTCACCCATCAGGGGGCTCTGGTTGAGTTTCCATGCTATGGCCGACTCACGGCCTCCGCTGCCAAGAAGCAGCACATTGTATATTTCGTTCTTTGCCATTGTTGGGTTGTGGTTGTCTTTTGTCGGGAGTCCTTCTTTATTTCTCTGTGACATCGGAGTCTTCGTCGGCTTTTTTCTTGCGTGTGCGCCACATAGGGCGGTTTACAACGATTTCTTTGTCGGCCGGTATGGACGGCATGCTGCCGAGGCGCTTGAGATTCAGCGGACGGTGCTCTCTGGGTGCGTTGATGTCTTCGTCCCTTCGGTCGCGGAAAGCGCCCTTGCGTTCGGGACGTTCGTCCTTGCGGTCGCGGAAACCGCCCTTGCGTTCGGGACGTTCGTCCTTGCGGTCGCGGAAACCGCCCTTGCGTTC
>CAUBJF010000015.1 GCA_958436175.1 uncultured Muribaculaceae bacterium | reverse complement strand
CTGGTGGCACCACATAAGGCCGCTAATTCTCAATGAGTTAGCGGTCTTTTATTCATCTACGCAGCTGCGGGTGAGCACAAAAGTCGCCAAACCCGCGCTAACACGTTGTTACATTGTGTGTTGTGCGTGTCAGCACAGACTTTCTTTCCCTTTCTCACGCTAGTACATTGAAAATTAGCACGCAAATCATATTAATTCAAAATCATTCAGCATCATTCAATCCTGCATCACCTCTAAACGACCGTGAATTTTAATAGGCCTTAACCATTAAGGGGTAAGACCCTTAGCTCGACAAGGCTTGACAGAGTCAAATGTGGTGACCTCAGACAAATTTCCGTCGGGTCACCACGCTTAACCGTTAAAATCTCATATCAATTTCGTAATTTTGTGGTCGGGTTGACACAAGTGTGCCCATGACATTTTAGAAATAAGAAGCGGTATGCTCTCTTGTAAGTCGATAACGTAGGAAATTCAAGACACTGCACAAGGATGGCATAGCGGTTCTCACGCATACGGCGTGGGCTGCTATATTTCATTCGTGCATTTAGGTTTCCTACGACCTTCGATTTAGAATGTTGCATTGGCAGTCCGCGCTTCTGTATTAATAGTCTGCATCATTGGACTGTGGTGCATTTGATATATGAAAAATATCGAAGCAAACAAAGAACTCATAGCGGCGTGCGGCCTCTACTGCGGCGCGTGCCGTAAGTATCTGTCGGACAAATGTTCGGGTTGTCATGCGAATGAGAAAGCGGCCTGGTGCAAGATTCGGTCATGTGTGAAGAGCCAAGGTTTCCACACTTGTGCCGAATGCCCCAAGGATGTAAGCGAGTGCAAAATATATTCTAATTTTATCGGAAAGGTTTTCGCTTTTCTTTTCAGGTCAGACCGTCCGGCTTGCATCCGTTATATTAAAGAGCATGGCGAACAGGCTTTCGCCGAGGAAATGACTAAGCGTAAATGTCAGACAATTAAACGAAAATAAAACCATGTTTATCGCAATTCTAACATATAAGAAACCGTTGAGTGAGGTTGACCGCTTCCTCCAGGCGCACCGTGAATATCTCGCTGAGCATTATGCCGCAGGTGACTTCATCGTTTCCGGTCCACAGACACCTCGCATAGGCGGCGTAATTATGATTAAAACAGACTACCGTACTGTCGTGGATGCCATCATAGCAAAAGACCCGTTCAACATCAACAGCATCGCCGACTATCAGATTGTGGAGTTTACTCCGACAATGTTCTGCGATGATATTCTCAAAACCATTTTTTGATTATGTCATATATATCAATAGAAAGTGGTCGATTGGCCCCTGAACAGAAACAGCAGCTCATAGAACGGCTGACAGCTACAGCCTCCGAGATAACCCGTATCCCGGAGCAGTTCTTTACTGTCACCATCAAGGAACTGCCGGACGAAAATTTCGGTATCGGAGGCAAGTCGATTGACGAAATTAAACGCGACTACAAACCATGAGCTTGACATTACGCCTATATCAGCCCTTCGGATGCGGCTGTGATAACATCGTGGCTTAAGAGCGAATACCTTATGCGCCAATGGTGCGCCGACAGATATGAGCGTTACCCAGTTACGCCCGAAGATATGAACACATATCACGAGAGAAATATTGACGGACAACGCTCTCGCGCCCTGACAATGACAGATGGTGATGATATTGTCGGGTACATAACCTTGCGCACTCCAGCAGACAATCTGATTGAGCAACGATTAGGTTTTGTCATTGTCGATGACTCAAAACGGGGTCGCGGTTATGGAAAAACGCTTGTCTCAATGGCGGTCAAATATGCTTTTGAAGAGCTTGGAGCCATGAAAGTGTCACTTGGCGTTTTTGAGAACAATCCGTCCGCCATTCATTGCTATGAAGCTGCCGGTTTTCATCGAGTTTCACTACCTATAACCGAGAGTTACGAATGTCTGGGCGAAACGTGGAACTGTATTGAGATGGAACGATATTTAGATGTCGTGATACGGGAAATAAAATCCCACGAAATACCATTGCTAACGGATTTCCTATATGAAGCGATATTTCAACCGGACAACAAACCGAAAATCCCGAGGACTGTCCTTCAGGAGCCGATGATATGGGTCTATGTTGATAGGTTCGGAACTCGTCCGGAAGATTTTTGCCTTGTAGCATTGGTGAATGACGTGATTATCGGAGCCGCTTGGTCAAGAAATGGCTGTTCATATGGGAAAGTGGATGATACCACACCGGAACTGGCAATATCTTTATACCCTGAATATAGGAATAAAGGCATCGGAAGTCGCTTGTTGTCATCGTTTTTGGAAACCATGAGTGAAAAGGGATATGGCAAAGTTTCGCTATCTGTTGACAAGACCAATTATGCAGTAAAAATGTACCGCAAGTATGGTTTCGCAACAATCGAAGAAAGAGAACACGATTATCTGATGGTTAAAAACTTGAAAAATGACGAAAGTATTTGGTATTAACGGAAGCTCATGCAAGGACGGCAACACGGCCATCATTATCGGCAAAGTCTTTGATGAACTGAACAAAGAAGGGATTGAAACATAGCTGATACAGTTGGCTGATTATGAGATTCAGCCATGTCGGGGATGTTTCGCCTGCAAAGGTCGTGGTAACTGTGTGTTTTCCAACGATGGTTTTGCGGAGATATTCAGCAATATGGTCAAGGCTGACGGCATAATTCTCGGCTCTCCAGTCTATTCGGCTGACGTATCGGCAAAGATGAAAGCTTTTCTGGAGCGAGGAGGCGTTGTTGTCGCGACCAATCCCGGACTTCTGCGTCATAAGGTAGGGTCGGGGCCTCAGTCACAGCTGTGCGCCGTGGCGGAGGAATGACAACTGTCGATACCATGAACCATTTTATGCTCAACAAGGAGATGATTGTTGTTGGCTCAACATACTGGAATATGGTTTACGGCAAGAACATTGGCGATGTACACAGCGATGACGAAGGCATGACAAATATACGTAACCTCGGCGAGAATATGGCTTGGCTCATAAAACAGTTAAAGGATTGAACTATGGACAAGAACAAAGTATACCCGCGTTCCAATGATAATCAGACAGTGTATCTGAAATCGGTTATCACGCGCCCCACAATCGAAGTCGGAGACTTCACCATCTACAACGATTTTGTAAAAGATCCTCGAGATTTCGAGAAAAACAATGTACTGTACCATTATCCGATAAACAATGACAAGCTTATTATCGGTAAGTTTTGCTCGATAGCCTGCGGCGCAAAGTTTATTTTCAACTGCGCCAATCATACGCATAAATCACTTTCTACCTACACATTCCCTTTGTTCTTTGAGGAATGGGATTTGCCGAAATCGGAAGTTGCCTCAGCCTGGGACAACAAGGGCGATATTGTGATAGGCAATGATGTATGGATTGGTTATGACGCGGTAATCATGGCCGGAGTCCGCATTGGAGACGGAGCGATTATCGGAACACGAGCTGTCGTCACCAAAGATGTCGAGCCATATTCAATCGTTGGCGGGGTTCCGGCAAAAGAGATTCGTAAAAGATTTGCACCTGAAGTTATAATGAAACTTATGGAGATACAATGGTGGAACTGGCCCATTGAAAAAATCCGAAGCTCTATTCAAGATATACACTGCGGCAAAGTAGATGCATTATTATAGAATTAAAGCCACTGAACGCAGGATCGACATCTTCACAGATGCCATACCCTGTTTCGATAGGCTTTCAGTTCCTTTTCGGGAAACTGTGCTATCGCTTTATCAAATTCACGGAGTATCGCGACTTTGTCATCCGGCAACGCTCCTGTGATCCGTACCGTATTGGAAATATGATGACCGAGCATATTGACGCGTATGTTCAAACGGTCGACCAGTGTGCGCATCTCAACAAGACGCTCAATCTCCGGTTCCTCGATGTATGTGCCGTCCTGCACCTCCTGATATAATTGGGATTCCGGGAATATCGTCAGCGATACTATGTTGATTATACAAGGATGGAGTTGGTTCAGTACATCAGCTGTGGCTATCGCGCTGGCCTCGCCGTTTCCTTTACCACCAAGCCCGTTCAGGTAAAACACGTTGTAGCGAATACCTGCCTCGTCAAGTTTTGATAGCTGTTCGAGGATGTCGGAGGCATGATAGCCTTTGTTCATCCGCTCCAGGGTCGCATCGTGAGCCGTCTCGATACCAATGTTTATGCTGTCGAGTTTCAAATGATGGAGATTCTTTAGTTCTTCTACCGACTTGGGAGAGATGTCTGTGACACGGGCGAACATTCCGAACGAAACCATGTGAGGAAGGTATTTTCTCAACAGCAGAGCCACGTCCATCAGTTTGTTGTAGCTCAATGCGAATGGATTTGCACCGGTGAGATAAACACGACGGGCACGCGGTTGCCACTGCTTGATCACCTTCAGGTCTTCCTCTACCTCCGATAGCGGCGACATACGGAAAGGGGTGCCGTGATAAAGGCTGCAAAACTTGCACTTGTGCCATGTACAGCCCGAAGTGAGTTGCAGCAACTGCGAGTTGGCTTCGTATGGCGGCCGCCATACCTGCCCGGTGAAATGTAGTTCTGGATATATCATATCTCGATATTTTTTGTTAATTTTGTGATGCAAAATTAGGTGATAGTCAGAGGCAAAGCAACAACTTACCGAAAGGTTTGACCCTTACCTGAAAGTTTGTTTTACTCGTTATCAGCCTGTTCTGCATGACCGGATATGGCAAAAAAATTAGACTACGAATATTGTAAGGCTGCCCCGATGCTCGAATGGCTTGGCAACAAGTGGGCGCTGGTGGTTCTCGTGAAGATTTCCGAGAACGAGCCGGTGCGCTTCAATGAGCTTTACCGCAACATACCCTCGGTATCGGAGAAGGTACTATCGCAGGTACTCCGTCAGTTGACGACCGACGGAATTATCTGTCGTGAGTTATTTCCCGATGTCCCTCCCCGCACGGAATATTCCTTAACGGACTTCGGCAGGACACTTTTGCCGCACGTCGTAGCCATCATCAACTGGGGGCGAGAGAACTTCGAGACCATAATGTCAAACCGTCAAAGAAAACATACTAATGAATAACGAAATATTGTACATACTCCTCCCGGATTTTGCAGCCCATGAAATGTAAGACACACTGGCAATGGTCTGGAGCAACTGAAATTATGGGGAGTGAAAACTATACCAATCAGGACGGCTATACTCATTCACAGGCAGTCAGCGACAAAAACATTGTGACCGCCAATGGATCCGGTGCACTCGAATTCACAAAAGAGCTTCTTCTTTTGCTTGAAAACGACACGCCGGAACGTATTGAGATGTATTACCAGTTTAATAAAGAGGGGTACTGCAACTTATTTCCTGACAATTAAGCGTGCAGAGGCCTCGAAAGTATATGTGATGCACTGATAACCTTGTGGGACATTCTCATCGAGGTAATGTATATGATAGGGTCGGTAATGACTAAAGCGCAATATTTTGGGCTCGTTATTCGGTGAAAGACAGCCTCTATAAGTAGGGAATTGAGATGTGCTTTTAGAAGCTCTTTGCTATGATATAAGAGATTTGTATTATATTTGCATCATAATGACATCCAGAGAATTTGAAATATCATTCCGAAAGCTGTATCTGCCTCTTGGCATGTACGCTCTTCGAATTGTCGAGGATGCTGATGTTGCCGAGGATTTGGAACAGGATGCCTTTTTGAAAGCCTGGCAGTATATTGAGAACGGAGGGGAGATTGATAATTTTACAGCCTTCATGTATAGGACTGTCCGAAATATCTCTTTTACATATCTACGGGACAGACATGAGATGCTTGATGAAAGCAATATACCCGAGGTAGGGGAAGAAGAGATCGACACCTCGATAAGGGACGCAAGGATATGGACGGCTATCGACCGTCTGCCTGAAAAATGTCGTGAGGTTTTCCTTTTGAGCAAGCGTGACGGTCTCACAAACGAGGAGATAGCCGAAGAGCTCGGAATCTCGATTAAAACCGTGAAAAACCAGATGACAAAGGCCTTCAGCCGACTTCGCGAGGCATTGTCGGACGGACACAAGCCATTTTTTCTGCCATTTCTATAATTTTCTCATTTTTTCTTTTTTACGCGTAGGACCTTTTCATAGATGATGAGTCATAAGAGTGAACGAATCATTCATCATAATGAAAAGGAACGATATAGATTTCATTGCCCGGCATTATAAAAAGGGCAGATTCTTGCCGGCAGCAGGCTGGCGACGTCTCGGGATAGCTCCTGTATCTGTATTGAGAAGGTACAGGGTTGCAGCTGCTATCGCAGCCACGGTCATCCTTTCAGCTGCGGCGGTGGTAATCTACAGGGAATACAGTGTTAATGATGTGCAGCAGATTCAGCCTGTCGAGATTGTTAGTCCGTTGGCTGAAGTGAAAGTCATAGACTTTGAAAACGCCCCCTTATCGGAGGTCGTCGATAAAATCGAATCGGTATATGGAGTCAAGGTGGAGGGCATTCCGTCATCTCCCGAAGAATATGTGCTTTCCTTGCACTACGAAGGTACACCGACCGACCTCATCTCTGTCATCAACGATATTTTAGGAACACAAATGACTGTGACCGGGAAATGAAACTGTTCGTCTTATCCCTGATGCTATGCTTCAGCACTGTGTGTATGGCACAGCGAGTCACGATAAAGGCCGAAGAGCAGCCGGCATCAGTCGTGTTCAGGAGCATCATCGAGCAGACCGGAAAGAATTTCGTCTACTCATCCGATTTGCTTAAAGATATGCGCGTGTCCGTCAATGTCAAAGATAAACCCCTGAAACATACCCTATCCCTCATATTCAAAGATTCGGATATCGAATATGATATCAAGGGCAAGAATATCATCCTTAAGAGAAAACCCAAATCTAAAAAGCAATTGAACAAAGCTGCTGCCAAAATGTCTCCTACAGTATTACCGAAGCCCGATGTAGTCGAGCCGAATATGCTTGAAGAAGTAATTGTCGTGTCGCGACTCGAAGCTCCGGAAGTCAAGACTTCTGAAATAGGAGCCAAGAAACTTACTGCGGACGAGATTGTCAATACCCCTGTAATTTTCGGAGAGAGCGATGTGCTCAAGGCTTTGCAGATGCAACCTGGCATCAGCGGCGGTACCGAGGGGATGGCCGAGATGCACGTACATGGAGGAAATTCGGACGAAAATCTCGTCATGCTCGACAATGTGCCGCTCTATCAGGCGAATCATTTTGCCGGATTCTTCTCTGCATTCAATGTCGATGCTATCCGCTACATCGACTTTTTCAAATCTTCGATACCGGCGAAGTATGACGGACGTCTGTCGTCGTATCTCGATGTCCGTACTAAGAACGGTTCGCAGGATGGACGGCATGGATCTTTCAAACTCGGGCTCACGTCGGGAGCCTTCAATATTGACGGTCCGATCGGTAAAAAGACTACTTATTCCGTGGCCTTGAGGCGCTCATGGTTAGATGCTGTGTCGAGTATAATATTGGCGATAGTCAATGCGTCGTCCGACGATGAAAAGATACGTTTCCGTTATGCCTTCATGGATCTCAACGGGAAGATTACACACCGATTCAATAATCGCGCAACAGGTTTTGTCAGTGTATATTTCGGAGACGATCTTATCCATTCCGGATTTAAGTATAAGAATGGAAGTGAAGATACGTGGAATGAGGATGGAAAATATAAATTGCACTGGGGCAACTTTGCCGCACAGACCGGATTCAACTACAGGTTAAGCCCCACGATATCTGCTGAGTTTACGGCAGCATATACTCGTTTCTTTTCCAGTATGAAAGGAAATTATTATTTCAGGGATATTGTTGCAGCAGACATAGATGGGTCAAGAACGATAGACAAAATAGACAATAATATAAACGACTGGATATTACGGTGTGATTTTGACTGGCGACCGAACGACATCCATAGGGTACGTTTCGGGGGAGCCTACACCCGACATTCCTTTTTGCCGGTACGTACTTCTCGCAATTATTCAAATGGTATATCAGATGTGATATCTTGCGACACGACCCAGTCATATACAGCCAACGAGGCAAACCTATATATAGAAGATGATTTCTGTATCTCGGATAAAGTACGGCTCAATGCAGGATTCCATGGCTCGCTGTTCAACATAAACGATGAGACACATTTTGGCCTTGGCCCTCGCCTGTCGGTAAGTTATAATCCTTCTCATAACTGGGCCGTCAAAGCCGCCTATAGCCGCACGAACCAGTACGTTCACCAGCTTTGTCAGTCTTATCTCTCTCTGCCTACCGATCAGTGGATACCGATAACAGGAAAACTGAAGCCTCAGGCTGTCGACAAGGTTTCTCTCGGAGCTTACTGGCAGACCGGCAATGGTATGTATGCCATATCGGCCGAAGGGTACTATAAGAAGATGTACAACTTGGTGGATTATCGCGACGAGTACTATCTACGGCCTCCATTGGAGGTGTGGAACGCCCAGCTATGTAGCGGCAAAGGAACTGCAAAAGGTGTGGATTTCAAGATAGAAAAACTATTAGGGCGTCTTTCAGGGCATATCTCCTATTCACTCGCATGGGGCGACCGCACTTTTCGGGATAAAAATGGAGGAAAGACCTTCCCGGCACGATTTGTCCATCGCCATTCAGTAAACATTCTCCTTAACTGGAAGATAAGCGATAAGGTCCAGCTTAATGCAGCATGGACGGGGCACAGCGGCAATCGTTTCACATTTTTACCTCAAGAGTGGGAATCACCTGATTTTGGTGGAACGATTTATAGCGGCAGCAACGCGCTGAAGGCCGGGCTTAATAATTACCAGTTGCCCTTCTATCATCGTCTCGACCTCTCCTGTACAGTAAGGAACAGGCGTGGTTTCTGGAATTTCAGTGTTTATAACGCTTATTGCCACATGAATACCATAGCTATCCGTAGAGGCTATGATGATTATAGTCGCCCGGTGTTCCAAAAAGTAAAGATGCTACCAATAATCCCCTCAATATCATATACATGGCAATTCTAAGATATATACTGTCTCTTGTTCTTTCTATCCTTTTGTCAGGGTGTTATGAGGACTTTGAGCCCAAAATTGATACAAAACCGGTTCTTTGTATCAATTCATTGATAACGGCCGGAGAACCGATTGATGTCGAGGTTTCACGCTCCTGGGTTTACAATAATGAAGATGGCGAAAATAATCATCGTGTTGAGGATGCGAATGTCTCGATATATGCCAACGGCGAGCTTCAGTCAGACGATTACATACCGCAGGAAGGTGACAGCATCCGTATTGTTGCTGAAAGCAGGAAGTGGGGTAATGCCGAAGCCTTCGTTATTGTACCGGTAGCAGTCCCTATACATTCTGTAGTCTTTTCTCCGACCGTACTGGATGTCTGGAAAGATGCCGATCGGCCAATGACGGAAGATCTTCTATTCAATATGAAGTTCTTCATGAAGATTCTGGATACAAATAGTTCTGATGACTATTTCAACCTTGCCTATAACTGGACTTATCAGACCGGAGTGGACGACAGTGACGGTGACTTCGATGCATCGCATCCTCCGTATGCAACCTTCTCTATTGGAGACTTTGAATATAACGCAGAACCTATCTTCCGAGAACACATGGGGTTAATCGAGTCTGTTTTCGATGATGTCTATGTAGGTTCGATGATTTTCTCCGACAGACAGTTTCCGAGGAAAGACTATACTCTGCGGCTTCAGTTCAATAAGGCCAACTACCATGTCGAATCACCGGAATATGACCCGGAACTCTATGATTGCAACGTTAAGTTCTACCTTGCGACCGTTTCCCGGAGCTTCTATGATTGGTCAATCTATCAATGGCAAAGATGGTCGGGCATGACAGGAGATTGGGATGAAGTTGGATTTGCCGATCCTATCTGGGGTTACAGCAATGTATCCTCGGGAGCGGGCGTTGTCGCTGCGCGTTCTCTATCATGTTGTACGATCAATCTTAAGAATTTCATCCAACAGACTTTGAATTCATACGAATATACGGAAAAGTATAACCCTATTATTCAATAAAGCAATAAAATAACTTACTGAACAATGAAAATTTCCTTCTTCGGGATAAGCGTTGTCGCGCTTATCTCAGCCATCCTTTTGTCTTCCTGTAAGGATGAGTACGTTCCTATGCCGACCGACTCAAAGAGCTGCAATATCGAGATTGAATGTGTCGGAGCTTCCGGTGAGAATCTTCTCGCCGACAAAGCCTTCACCGACAAAATCAAAATCGAGGGTGAGAACTCCCATGCAAATGTCAAGTTTTCTGTCCGGGACAATCGTCTTTGTTTCGAGGCGGATCTTCCCGACCAGAACGATATGAGATGGTCCAATGACCGACGCGAGGCAACGGGTATGTCTAAGATGACCATCAAGTTCGGAAAACAGAAAGCATCACTGAATTGCTTTCTGAAGTATACCGCGAATCGTGCTCCGTCGGTGGCTGGAGGCTCGATTGCCCTTGAAGAGATTGAATACAAGGGCGAAACTTACAAGCGTAGCGGCAAATCTGTTATCTTCAAGATTCAATTCAAGAAAGACGGCAAACTATAAACTTAAAAAGACGATGCAGGACGGTAAGGGTCTTGCATCGTCTTTTGTGCCAGTACATATACATACACGGTGCTTTATTCGTGGTTTTTGATTAACTTTGCCCAGAAAAGGATTGAAGGATCTTTAATCAAAGGATAGGACTATGCGTAAGTTGCTTTATATAGTTTTGCTTGTTATTATTTCCGGATGTGCTTACTCCGAAGCACAACAAAGGGAACTCGATGACGCTCAGTGCCTGATGAAAAGTGACCCGTTGGCTGCTCTCTCAAAGCTCAATAAAGTTGATGTTTCGGAGATACATGATTCTGCCACTATGGCTCGTTGGGCATTATTATATTGCGAGGCGCTTGCGGCAAATAAACTATCGGCACCATCCGATACCATAGTAGACATAGCTATCGACTATTACGGTCGCCATAACTGTACTGACGAGTTCAAAAAAGCCTCTTACTTTAAAATGCAGATTCAGTCTTCAACCGAAAATGATAGCCTTGCAACCGCCTTATATCTCCAGAAAGAGAAGGAGTTCTTTCTCTACAAGGAGCGTGCCAAACGAGAACTATTTATGGTTATAGGGATCGTGCTGCTGCTTACAGCAATCGGTATTATAATCTGGATGCGACAGCGGATGAAGTTACAGGCAGCAAGGAACGACATACTCATAGCAGAGGCATCGGGCCTCAAAAACCAGATTGAAGCAAGCCGTGGTGATGTAAGCCGTCTTGAGAACAAGTTGCACGGACTGCTTGAGAATCGTTTTTCGTTGATTGATTCTCTTTGCCAGACATATTATGAAACGCAGGGCACTAAATCGGAAAGGAAAGCTGTTGCCGACAAAGTAAAGGATGAAATAGAATCGGTACGAACAGATTCTTTTCCCGAAATGGAGCGAGCCGTCAACGATTGCCGTGACAATATCCTTGATAAGGTCAAGGTCTTCAGGCCAGGTATCAAACCGGAGGACTATATGCTTTTGGTCTATCTCGCAAGTGGGCTTTCGACGAGAACCATAAGCCTGCTTCTCGGGGAATCTATTGAGGTAGTATACAAACGTAAGTCGAGGCTGAAATCCCGTCTCAGAGAGTCTGTAGGAACAGAAATTCCAGAGATTATGGACTTATTTTAACCGGGTATTGCAGACGGTCAGGCTTTTTTAGAATGACCTGGAGTATAATTTTGAAAATGAGCGCGTTGGAAATTCGGGTGTCAGACTTTTAGTTTGGTGTCTCATTGCGGATGTGAGTATCTTCGCGTTAAAAAAAGCTCACATGAAAGCGAAAATACTCTTATCGATCCTGACTCTTTTTTTCTTTATCCAGGACAATAAGGCACAGAGCCTTGAAACGACCGACAGCCTCGTCCGCGAGTTAAAAGAAGTTATCGTCACAAGCAGACAACCGGCAACAAAATTAGTCGGCTCAACACTCGTGACAACAATCTCAGGCTCGAATCTTGCTGTTCTCGGTACTGCTCTCGATGTGCTCGCACAGTTACCGATGATTAAGGTGACAGACGATGCTGTCAGTGTCATCGGCAAGAACAACATTGAGATCTTTATCGATGGTCGGCCGATGCGCGACAGGCAGGAGTTGTCTCAGTTACTTTCCTCCAATATAAAGAAAGTAGAATTGCTCATGGCTCCCGGAGCTGCTTACGAAAGCACCACGGGAGCGGTGCTTAAAATCACGACACGAAGGAAATTCGTGCAAGGTCTGTCATTTACAGACAGATTCCAGCTTCAAGGGCGCCGCAAATGGTCAGTTATGGATTATCTCAGCTTAAGTTATCGAGCCGGTAGTTGGGAGTTCTTTGCCAATGGAACGATAAATCATAACAACTCGCTCGCGAAGGGTGTGACTACCAATACTCTCGTTTACGATGGCCGGGAGACGACCCTTGGCAGCTCCCAGTATAATTCATACCCTACGACCACAGGTGTTGTCAAGGCCGGATTCAATTATGCCAGTGGCTCCCAATCGTTTGGTGCATATTACCGTTACAATCCTGAGGTCGGCGTTTTTTACAACACCGGCCGTGAATGGCTCGACGATAATCCGGTAATAGGCCGTGAGATTAACAAGGCCATCATGGTGCACAGTCTCCTTGCTTCCCTCTATTATGAGAACAGGTTTGCCGACAGGTATCTACTTCACTTCGACGGCGATTTCCGCCGGTCAAACGAGAGGAATTCCGTCGCAACCACCTATCCAGAATCTACCAATCCGGCAGTGAACTCTACTGATGAAAGCACCTCGACCCTTTGGGCCGGTAAGATATATCTAAACTTTCCTCTTTGGAATGGAGATTTTACGATCGGAACTCAAGATAGCTATACGCATACATCTCTCGATTACCATATGCTTAACAGCTCCGTAGGTGAATATATCCCGTCTTCGCTCACGGATGCGAGGCAGGCTTCCGCAGCCATTTTCGCATCCTGGTCGCGTATGTTCGATAGGCTTTCCCTATCGTTGGGCGCAAGATACGAATATGTCGATTACGACTTCAAGACCAACGGCAAACGCGATGAAGAGGTCAGTCGTTTAGACCATCTGTTGACTCCGGATCTGTCGTTTGGATATTCTATTAACGACGAAACGCAGATAAGCCTCAGTTATAAAATGGCGACAGTCAAGCCTCCATATTCACTGCTTACTGGTTCGCTCAGTTATACCGGGATGCATGAAATCGAGGGCGGAAATCCCGCCCTGAGAGACGAACGAATGCACGACTTTCAGCTACTCGGTACGTGGAATGGTTTCATGCTTCAAGCTGATTATATCCGTTCTCTTGATACATACGCTTTTGTCAAGCAGGTATATCCAGCCGATAATCTTCAATTGCTCATGCACCCGGTTAATATCGACGTTTCAGCTTTTAGTCTCTATCTTGTCTGGAGTCAGCCAATACGACGATGGACTCCGAATGTTACAACAGGTATGTTTCGACAGTGGTTACACCTTGACAGTCATCGATATGACAAACCTGTCTTCTCCTATTATCTTGACAATACATTCTCATTGCCTTACGGGTGGACGGTAGCAGCCAATATCAGCGGCAGTTCCCAGGGCGATATGCACACTAACCGTTTTGGGGGTTCATGGTTTACTATGGACGCATCTGTCGGAAGGACGTTCCTGAACAAATCACTGACCATTAAACTGTCTGCTACCGACATATTCAACACGGCAAACAACGACTGGACTATGTATACCTACGGTGTGTCCGTTGATAAACGCCAAAGCTATGACCGCCGTGGTGTAACCCTCGATATAATCTATAATTTTCAGCCGCGCAAAAGCAAATATAAAGGCACCTCCGCCTCGGCAGAAGAAATGAAGCGCTTGTAATGAAATCTTTCGGGTGAAACTGGTAGTTTTTACCATAATTAAGGGTAGACGTTTGTTGTTATAATTGTTTATCTTTGCAGATTAATTACAGTCAATGTCAATAACTGAAGACTATGATAAGGAAGATATCTAAATTAGCTTTGATTGTGGCCGTTTCTGTTCTCGGCTTTGGTAAGGCTGCAGCCCAACAGGTCGAACCGACAACGTTAGATTCTGTCGCCACAGTGTACTTTATTAAAAACATCACTCCGGAGAATCTTGTGAAAATTTATGATGCTCTCGACCGTAAGGCAAGCGGCAAGATATGTGTCAAACTCTCTTCAGGAGAAAAAGGTAACCCGAATCATCTCTCTCCCGCTCTAATAGCGCCCCTTGTGCAGGGACTCCATGCCGACATCGTGGAGTGCAATACTGCTTATCCCGGAGCTCGCACCAATGATAAAGAACACATGGAAGTGGCACGTGAGCATGGGTTTACAGCCATTGCTCCATTTCATTTACTTGACAGCGTCGCATCTGTTTCCCTCCCTGTCGTCCACGGAAAACATATTAATCATGCTCTTATAGGCAAGGACTGGCTAAACTATAATTACACCATCGTGCTTTCGCATTTCAAGGGGCATCCTATGGCCGGATTCGGGGGTGCCCTCAAGAACATGGGCATAGGTCTACAGTCGAGGGAAGGCAAAGCCTGGGTACACTCAGGAGGCAAACATGATGACCCCAATAAGCTTTGGGGCGACGGAATGCCGGCACAGAATGATTTTCTTGAAACAATGGCGGAAGCAGCAAAGGCTGTTACCGATCACGCCGGAGATAAGATTCTCTATATCAATGTCGCCAATAATCTCTCAGTCGATTGCGACTGCGTTGCCACTCCGGCTCCTGTTCGGATGGCCGATATAGGCATATTCGCGTCTCTCGACCCTGTCGCCGTTGACCGTGCATGTGTCGACGCAGTGAAAGCATCGCCAGATCACGGCAAAATCCACCTTGAAGAGCGTATGGCCTCGCGTAATGCGACCCATCTGCTCGATTATGCCGAACAGCTCGGCATGGGTACTCAGAAATACGTGCTGATAACCATCGAATAATCCAAATATAGAAATGTAAATATAGAGCCTTCCGCGTGGTCTTTCGTGGAAGGCTCTAATTATTCGTTGCAGCGTTCAAAAGGGAAAGAAGAGGGGGATGACGAAAATCATCAGTATTCCGAGGGCGAGTTGGAGTGGCGCACCTACTTTCACATAGTCCATAAAGGTGTATTGTCCCGCAGGCATTACAAGTGCATTTGGAGGTGTCGAGAATGGCGACATGAAGCACAGCGATGCTCCGAATGTCACTGCTATAAGCATCGGCAGCGGACTGACACCGTAAGCTACGGCGCTCTGCACTGCGATAGGTGCCATGAGTACACTGGTAGCGGTGTTGGATATAAAAAGGGTTAGTAGCGAAGTGGTGAAGTAGATTCCGGCCATAAGCCAGTGAGGACCTATGCTGCCGAGGGCTTCAACAAGCGAGACGCTCACCATTTCGCTGACCCCGGTCTTTTCGAGCGCGAAACTCATCGGCATCATGGCGGCAATCAGCACGATACTTTCCCAGTTGATGGTGCGGTAGGCATCGACCACGGATCGGAAACATCCAGTCAGTATCATCAGTACGCTGGCCGACAGCACAATGAAAACAGCCGGAATGCTGCTGAAAACTAAAGCTGCTATCATGGCCAGCATTATTGCGGCCGCCATAGGGGCTCGGTAACCTATTGTTACTTTCGAAGCCTGTGCCTCAGGCTCGCCGAGCACGATCCAGTCGCGAGTGTCACGGCTTACGCGCTCGATGGCATCCCAGGTTCCCTGGACAAGAAGCACGTCGCCTTTAGCCACGCTACGTTCTCCGAGGTTGTCGGTAATATATTCCCCACCGCGTCTCACACCGAGAATATTGACATTGTATCTGTTACGAAAATCGAGCCCGGCTATAGTTTCCTTGAGGATTCCTGAATTGGGAAGGACTACTAATTCGGCCAGCCCGATATCATAGAAATCGAGATGACGGCGTGATTCGTCGTTGTCTTCTGCAACCCGCAACCCATAGTCTGCCACGAAGCGGTCGACATTGGCGCGAGGGCCGCGTATAAAGAGTATGTCGCCTCCATCAATCACCGATGAAGCCGTCGGTGCTTCCTGAGACACGTTTTTCAGAAGTCCTTTGCCGGCTTCTACCCTGAGTTCGAGCACATCAAGACCGTAGTTCGCCCGCAGTGCGAGAGCCCCGAGGGCAAGTCCGGCGATAGGCGATGACGACGGTACGTCGACACGCCAAAGGTCATGGTTGAGATTATATTCCTCGACGATGTCGGCAAGCGTACGATTCTTGGTCGAGATAGCCGCGCCTTTCTTTTTATTACCGGACAGAAGCTTGCTGAGCGGTATCAGCAAGAGCGTGCCAGCGGCCAGGCAGATGATGCCCGTTGGAAGGAAAGAGAACATGGTAAGAGGCTGGCCGCTGAATTCTTCCCATGCTTCAGACACTACCAGGTTAGGTGGAGTGCCGATGAGGGTGAGCATGCCCCCGATACTCGAAGCGAAAGCCAGTGGCATAAGAAAGCGCGAAGCTGACGCGCCTGCTCCTGCCGCCATGGAGACCACTATGGGCAGCATAAGTGCAACAGTGCCTGTGTTGCTGACAAAACCGCCTATAAGCCCGGTAGAAAGTACAACGACAAGGAACAGCTTCGTGGGGCTGCCGTTGCCAAGCTTCGACAGTCGTGCGCCTATTACCTTGGCCAGTCCTGTATTAAATATGGCTCCTCCGACCACAAACAGTCCTACCATCATTATGACAATAGGATTGGAAAAGCCGGAAAGGGCTTCGCCTGTTGTGAGAATGCCCGAAAGAGTGAGTACAAGCAACGCGATGAGCGCTACGATATCGCCGCGGATACGCCCCCAGACAAAGCCGGCAGCAGCCAGAACGAGAGTGACGATGGTGATAAGCATAAGTTGTTTACTTTGATTTCAAATACAAAAATACGTAAATTTCTGGATATGCCATGTCGGTCACCTTGTATACTTATGGTGGTCGGCGGGAGAGCGACGACGATTATCTATGTTTTATGTCTTGACCCTTTGAATTCATATAAATTTATATACCTTTGTGGAAGGTTATTGGATCATCCATGCCTTATTAATATGTCAATAAGCTATAATGAGATTACTGAAGTATATTAATTGTATATTATTGCTCGCCGGAATTCCTTCTTATGGCGCAACCACGAGCCATGAATCAGCAGAACTTGTGACAGTGCCCGGTTTAGAAGCCGAACAGGTTTATAAAGAAAGCTCCACAGACATTGAAGTAATAAATACGGTATATGAGAAGTTGGTGTTCGCAATAGATGATGTAGACGACGTCAGCCCTAAAACTTACTTTACTGTCAATGCTTTGAATAAACTCCGGGAGGACTATGAATTCGACTGCGATGAAGGATCTTGCTATGCTTATTATTCATTGAGAACCGGGGCACAAGATTCCAGACCGGGCTCGGATGGTGAGTCAGTGATATGCGACATAAAATATGTAGGGAATGGTTGGTTTACAGTTTCTTATTGCGATATGGGATGGCCCGGTAAGACTCGTCTTAAAATTGTAGATGGGAAAATCGACGATTATCAGCGCCTGACGGAATAATACAGATTATTTGAATATTTAATGATAGAAACAGAAAGACTTTTACTCCGTCCGTGGATAGATTCCGACGCGGAGGCTTTGTTCAAATATGCAAGCGATCCGGATATAGGGCCCGTCGCAGGTTGGCTGCCGCATACTTCGGTTGAGAACAGCCTTGAAATAATACGGACTGTTTTTTCTGCGCCGGAAACATATGCTACAGTGTTGAAAGAGACGGGAGAGGCTGTCGGAGCGTGTGGGTTATTGTTTTCGGACGGCCTCCATTCTGCGGAAATGAAGCAGGGTGAGGCAGAGATTGGCTATTGGATCGGCAAGCCATATTGGGGTCAAGGCCTGATACCGGAGGCTGTCTGTGCATTGCTGGCGCGGAGCTTCAATGACTTGAGCCTGAAGACTGTGTGGTGTGGATATTATGATGGTAATATAAAGTCTAAGCGCGTATGTGAAAAATGTGGGTTTAGATATCATCATACTGAGTGCGAAATCGTCTCTCCTCTCGGTGATAGACGGAAGGAACATTTCTACAATTTGACTAAAGAGGATTACAATGCCCTACATATCGATAGAGAACGGCACCCCGACCGCTGAACCGATGAAACAACCGATAGAAATGGATTATAAAAAGATACCATGAAGGTAATAGGTATAAACGGAAGTTCGCGTAAGGATGGCAACACGTCAGTAGTTATCAAAAAGGTCTTTGATGTCCTGAACAAAGAAGGCATCGAAACCGAGCTGATACAGTTGGCTGATTATGAGATTCAGCCATGCCGTGGATGTTTCGCCTGCAAAGGTCGTGGTAACTGTGTATTTGCTAAAGATGGTTTTGCATATATATTCAACCGTCTGGTCGGAGCCGACGGTTTAATACTGGGGTCTCCGGTATATTCGGCAGATGTGTCGGCCAGGATGAAAGCCTTTTTGGAACGTGGCGGTGTTGTTGTCGCAACTAATCCCGGGCTTTTGCGTCATAAGGTCGGGGCTTCGGTCGCAGCTGTGCGTCGTGGCGGAGGTATGACAACCGTCGATACTATGAACCACTTCATGCTCAACAAGGAGATGATTATTGTTGGCTCGACCTATTGGAATATTGTTTACGGCAAGAACATCGGCGATGTACTCAGCGATGACGAAGGCATGGCAAATATGAGTAACCTTGGCGAGAATATGGCGTGGATAATGAAACGGTTATATGGATTAAACAAATGAAAGTCATCCGACCGAGGGAAAAATTGCGTTCTTATGTACGCTATTACTGGACTTTGAAATGCGATGAGCCTTTCAAGGTACTGACATTTCCAATCGGTTGTCCACAGATGGTTTTTCATCGTGGTTCGCCTCTTTATATACCCGAATTATCCTCCCGTCAGGACAAGTTCACCGTCAGCGGTCAGGTCAACTTCCCGGCTCATATAGCCTCGGATGGCAATACTGAAATGGTTGTCGCCGTATTTTATCCTCACACTATCGGATTATTCATTGACACTCCTCCATCAGCTTTCTATAATCAGGAAATTTCCGGATACGATATTGAGAACAGACAACTGTGCCAACTTGCTGACCAAATTTTTGACTGCTCTGATTCCGAGCCGGCAATATCGTTGATTGAGGAATGGCTGACGGCCCGACTCAAACTTTCGTTGAACCACAGAAGAATCGGTGCTGCTCTTTCTGCAATGCTCTTCAATCCGTCAACACAGGTCGGTAGGCTCGCGGAAATCGCCTGTCTGGGAAAGAAACAATTCATGCGCGTATTCCGCGCATGTGTCGGCATGAATCCGAAAGAATATGGCCGCATAGTGAGGTTCCAGCTCGCATTACGCATGATGCAGCTCGGTTTCCGCGATTATGCCGACATCGCCTATGCCAGCGGCTACGCCGACCAGTCGCATTTTATCCGCGACTTCCGCCAATTCAGCAGCCTGACTCCAAAACGACTTGTCGAATACCAGATGCCATACTCCGACCTTTTTACCCATCCACAATTATCTGAGTATTGATGTAGAAATACTCTTTTCACCGCTGAGTTCGCCTGATTGACTGACTTTTCTTCCGTAATTAAATGTATAGGTCACGGAAAGCGATATGCGGCGGTGATAATCCGAGCCAAATTGAGTCACGCTGCTATCATACCAATTTGTGGTAAGCATGTCTTTGCTGAGTTTCCATGAAGACTGGAAAATATTGACCGATGATAACTGAATGTTCCAGCCATGTAACGACCACCCGGCACCAGCTGAATAGCTCATAGGCATCTTGCGCAGGTACGCGTTCTCACCGTCAACATAACTCGTACCGGAATCATAATATGCGTTGAAATAAAAATTCCCGAGATAATAATCCACATTTAGGCTCGCCGTAAACGGGAAATGCGATACGCTGTTGCTTCCGGTAGTCCTATACAGCAGAAGCCGTGGAGCCACTGAGAAAGACAAGCTTCCGTCTAAAAACTTTCCGGTAAGACTGGCTCCGATCTGTCCGTGATTATAATCTCCGTCGTTTTGATATTTTTTCAGCATAGACCCCTTGGGTCCGTCAGGAGTATAGACAGCTATCTGGCGGTTTGCGATACGGAACATCGTGGCGTATGCCGACAACTGCCACGTATTTTTGGGCAGCCATGTATAGCTTATGTTGGCAGAGGTATTACGTGAACATCTCAAGTCCGGATTACCTGATATATACATTAGCTCTGACTGCCGCATTATATTGGGATTCTTCATTGCCGCGTCGGGTGAGAAAGTGGCATACTGGAACCAGAGGCTGATGGAATGTTTCTGATTGGGAGCGTACTGCACGTTTATGTGGGTAAAAGGGTAACTGTCATCCATTGTATACCCGTTTATGTAGTTGGATTCAAACGCATAGCCTCCGTCAATGCTTCCTGCTATCTTTTGATAATTCAACGCTATTCCAAAGGTTATGCCGGTGAAAGTCTGACGGAAACGGTTGACGGCATTGCTTGTTCCGGAATAGTCAATCTTGTTGCGTCCTCCGCCTGAGGATACATTTGAAAACAATGTTATCTTGTCAGACAACGATTTGTTTCCCTGGGCCGTTCCTCTCAGGAACCAGGAACCTTCATCTGCATGGTTTTTGATAGTCTCAATCTCTGTCGTATAGTTGGAAGTTGTCTTATTGCCTGCATATTCTGCCTGAAAAGTTCCGTTTAGTGACCATCCACGACCGAGAGAGGCAAAAAGCTCGCTGTTCCATCCGAGAGCATTGTTCTCCGATGGCGATGCAGTATGATACGTCTCTGAAGGGTACTGGCTTGAAAAATTCACATATCCCGAAGTCAGATATTTTGGCGTATTGATTCTGCTGTATGACACAAGATTGCGGAACGTGAATTTATCATTCCTGTTCCATGACGCGCGCAGAGCCGAGTATAAGCCCCGCCTGCGCTTCCGTGCGGTTTCCGTGCCGCTTTCACGACGGACTGTGCCTGATTCAAGTCGGTATGTCTCGTCTGAAACCGAGCCGATATGTGGATTGTAGTCATAATCACCCGATACCATAACGTCATATTCCATGGCTTTGTAAGCGAACTTTGAGTACACGGAAGCCTCTCCGCTGCGCACCAAGAACCGTTCTCTTGCATTGAGTTTGGTATATCCTCCGTAAATATAGGATTGTGTTATGAAGTTTACGACATGCTGTGAGCGTTGAAATCGAGGGTCAGTAGGGAAATCAAGATATTCCACTCTTTTTATATCCTCCGGATTCAGCCCACTGACATCCTCGTCAGTCGCCGGGTGAAAATTGATGTAAAGGTTCACGCTCTGATTATCGGCTGTCGTGACTGTCGCTTTTATAGGATTCACACTCAACTGCGGTATGTTCATCCTCGAAAGAAGGGAAACCCCGTCTGATGCTGTTGTCTTCTGTCTTTCTGATGGAATATAGACCGTTTTGGTCGCACTTGTGCGCTGTGCGTCTGCTACAACCGTTATCTCTCCGAGTTCCTTGATTTTCAAGGAATCCGGTTCTGTAGTCTGCCCCTGAGCCAATGCAGGGAGCAATATCAATGGTAGTATATAATTTTTCATGTTGCGAAATTAGAACTGATAGTCTTATTCAATTCTTATTTTCCCTTATTTAGTCTTAATCTTACACTCCGCTCAATGATGTATTGACTGAATTTTAGTATTTTTGCACTGATATGAAACACTTTAAGCTGATTCTTACATTGATTCGCGTCATATTCACATTGCTACTTGCAGCCAACGCGTATTTCATGGTGCAGCTGTATGGTTCCATAAAGGACAGATACATGGATGATGTGGAGCAATGTCTGAGCCGCGCCGACCAGATCGAGACTGTTGACCGGATAATAGATGCCGGGCTTGGCGGAGAAGATGATGTGGTCTGGATTCAGTTGGGCTTACAGAAATCTGATGTCGGCGACACGATGGATACCGATAAATTACGAGAGAAGGATTATTCACAGGGATTCCGTCGTGTTGACAAGCAGCTCATGTCCCAGATAGCCCTCTTGATTCACGATGACAGTTATGCCGAAAAAATAGGAGAACCTGACATTTCAAAACTGGAAGAAGCGTTCCGCCGCGACCTCGGTTTCTCTGGTTATTTTCCTGAGGAAGTGCATGTCGTTGTCCCTGGAGGAATATTGGAATATTCATCCGACCTATGGAAAATATCTTACCGGGTCAACGATGATATTGTGTATTATGCCTACATTTCTCCCTTGACTAAAAATATACTTGGGGAAATGAGCGGGGTAATTGCGACATCCGCATTGATTGCGATGTTGCTTACATTCGGGTTCTGGTATTTGCTTCATGTTATCAGGCGGCTCCGCACCATAGAGGAGATGAAGGACGACTTCACAAACAATATGACCCATGAATTGAAAACCCCTATCGCCATTGCTTACGCCGCCAATGATTCATTACTTCAGTTCCCGGACCCGGACGATGGGGAACGGACAAGGAAATATCTGACAGCAGCGCTTGACCAACTATCCAAACTTGCCGGACTGGTCGAGAATATTCTCGCGATGAGTATGGAGCGTCGCAAAAATCTAAGCATGTCTAAAGAAAGCATAAGCCTCCGGCCGTTTCTTACTACAGTGATAGAGCAACAGAAACTCCGAGCGGATAAACCGTGTGAAATCTCGCTCGAATGTCCCGAAGATGCCGTCATTGAAGCGGATCCGACGCATTTCTCAAATATTGTGGGCAATTTGATTGAGAACAGCATAAAATATTCCGCAGACGAAGTCGTAATTACAGTACGGGCGGATGGAAGCAGTATATCAGTCATCGACAATGGTATAGGGATTCCTGAAAAATCTCTGCCGGATGTTTTCACAAAATTTTATCGCGTGCCGCATGGCAACAGAACCGAAGTGCGCGGCTATGGCATCGGTCTGTACTATGTCAAGACAATAGTCGAGAAACACGGCTGGTCCATAAGTGTTGAAAGCAAGCTGGGTAAAGGCAGCACATTCTCAATTAAATTCAAAGGACAATGAGTGACAGGATATTACTGGTGGAAGATGACTCAACTCTCGCGATGATTGTTTCGGAAACACTGCAGCGTGATGGATTTAAAGTATACACAGCCGTCAATGGGGAAGAAGGTTTACATAAATTCACCCGCTACGGAGCTGATCTGATTGTAGCGGATGTGATGATGCCACGGATGGATGGTTTTGAAATGGGACGTCAGATCAGACAGATTGACCGCCATGTGCCTATTCTTTTTCTGACCGCCAAATCTGAAATTGACGACATTGTTGAAGGTTTTGAACTTGGTGGCAACGATTATCTGAAGAAACCTTTCAAGATGCTTGAACTGATTGTCAGAATCAAGGCGTTGCTTCGAAAGAATATACCCGATGACAGCGAACGACTGGCAGTCGGAGAGTATACTCTCGATGTGCCGACACAGATGCTTGAACATACTCAAGGCGAATCTGTGCAGCTGACAATCATCGAAGCCAAAATTCTAAGGAAACTCGCCATAAATCGCGGCAACACTGTGGACGCTTCCGCGCTTATGCAATTGATCTGGCAACGCGATGATCCATACAGCCGAAATTCACTTCACGGCTTTATACATAAATTACGTCACTACCTGCGCCACGATAGTTCAATCTCCATACTCAATCAGAGAGGAATAGGATATATGCTTACAGTCAAAAAATAGAATGTCCATTTTCTTCTATCCATCATCGTAGCGAGGGTGTAATTTTGCATCAAAAAAATGATACAGGAAGTAAATCCGAAGAATACGAGCAGGGGCTATGCTTTCGAGATGTGGATGAAGGCTCCGATGCCTATGGTGACGCTGATAAAGACTCTCGATGTGTCAAGGCTAAGACGTGTCAGCCGGAAACGCGGGCTGAAATTCAATATGCTGATGTGCTGGTGTATAGGCAAAGCCGCATCGCAAGTAAAGGAATTCTATATGCTGCCGGTCGGCGACAAACTGATGCAGTACGACACTATCGCTGTCAATACCATTGTAGCCAACCGTGAAGGAGAGGTTAGCTCATGCGACGTACCTTTCTGTGATGACATGTTGAAATTCAATGCCGATTATCTGAGGTTGACGAGGGAGGTTGCTGAAACCTGCGAGAATCACGATATCGCAGACAGCATGGTAATCGGGACATCAGCACTGCCTGAATACAATATAGACGGAGCTATTGGAATGTATAGCGGCATCTTCAACAATCCTTTCATGATATGGGGATGCTATCGCCGGGATTGGTTTAAAACCATCCTGACTGTATCACTTCAGTTTCATCACACACAGATGGACGGAGCCCATGCCGCCCGCTTCCTCTCCTTCCTCCAAAAAGAGATAACAGCAATCCATGTTTTGTAGTGGGTAGAATGGATACCGGACGGGCTGGTCAGGAAGAAAGAGCTTGAACGAGGCAACCGCTGGGATGAAGAGGGAATCATCGAGACCAAGGCCGCCAATAAGTATTTGGCCTAAGAGAAGGCTAAACTTGCCAAGGATAAGAGATTGCTTGTTGAGTATAATTCGACATTGAAAGAGACTTTCGTTGGAATGATAGAGGAATACAAATGTCTTGAAACATCGAAAGAAAGACTCTCAAGGGAAGTGTCGACTCTTGAAGCATCCAAAATGTCAGTCGCCTATGATTACGAATATGCCGAATATAAGGCTGACACTGAGAAATACTTACCTGCTGTCCCCGATCTGCTAATTTGGGCGAGATACTTTTGAAACGACACCGTTATGCAGTCTGATGTATAGTCCCGAAGACAGAGCATTGATATCATCCGATACTTTCCTTCCGTACAAGTCATACATTGCATCTTCTGAAATGTCATCTACTTTGACCACGTCTATACCGGAAGAATCTGAGACTATTACCTTCTTACCTTGTCCCATTGGAATCCAGATATCTCCATAGGTATTGCGGATACTCAGACATAAGACATATTCGCCGAGATGGGAATCGTTATTCTCCTTCCATATCCAATTATCTACTCTCAGTTCTAAGTCAATTGTCTCTTCCGGTCCCCAAGAAGCATTAACCCATGGAGACCATCCCTTCACTGTTCCGTCCTGTATAAGTTCAATACGCACGGGACGCTCAAGTTTTCGAGGTATGGAATTGGATAGAGTTGCATGAAATACATTCGATGAGTTTAAGTCAAATTGATCCGGAAAGTCTGATTCCTCAAATTTCGGAGGAAATATGGATTCAATAAACTTGATATCATAGCCGCCGTTTTTAACCAAAGCGCAGTATCGATTTGAACCGGGCATAAGGATACTATGCCCCCAGCCTGAAGGGCTGATATAAAAATCGTTCTCAAGTGAATAAAGCCCGTCAGACAATCCTTCAGGAACAGTCTTTATCTCACTGTCAAAACTGCCGTATATATTCAAATCAGATTTAAGTTCCACTATGTTGGATGGAACTGCGGTTCCATCATAAAAGGAAGTGAATAAAGTAGCGAATTTTGAATCGGCAGGAATTACAAACGGACCGTAGTTGACACATTCACCTCTCAACTTGAAGCTGTCGCCAGGATGCATGATGTGTGGCGCTTCATCGCCGTATTGTGTTGCAGGGTCGAGATAGTATGAATCAAGCCACACTGCATAGGAGCGTATTCCGGGATTTTCCGGTGAACGTGGATGAATGTTCAACAAGGCACTCTGACCACCGTTATAGCCAGTTTTCCATGGTTCATCCTCTACAACAGGATTGAGAAAGTCAATGGCAAAGTAACCGTCAGCCTTGCCGTCCCATCCCCAGTTGAAGTGGAACAGTCCTTCGCCGTCATAGCCGTCGCATACGAACGCATGGGCAGATGAAATCGAAAAGCCTCCGTACAATATCGGGCCATAATTCTTCAAAGCATCGTAAAGCAACTGAGACCAGTCACGAAGCGTGAACCAACTACGACGCAAATATCTGATATCGTCGCTGTAATCCCAGTATTTCAGCAGAGCTTGAGAAGCATCGTTGATATCTGCACCGGAAGCAGACGGGGAATAGTTCATACGTACACTTCCTCCCACACCGCGCAGCAGATGGGCCACTGCTTGTCTCTGTTGTTCGGTTGCTGATGATGCGGAGTAATCACCGAGCATATTTTCCCAGTCAAGCGTATATTGAGAGAAATCGGTATGGATATCTGTCCCTATTTTCTCAGCACGGTATGTCAGTTCTCCTTTTCCTTGCGGTGGCCAGTTGTGATATTTCATCACCTGAGCCATTGCTGTTGCCACGCATCCCGAAAGGCACCTCTCTCCGTTATATTCCGGACACTCCAAATTGAATGGTTCTCCTTGTCCCCATGAAGTCATACAGAGTGGGGGGATTGCCTCACCTACTGAGTAACCGACAGTAAATTCGTTTTCATCAACGGCGGCGTCTGAAATCCATCGGCTCATATATTGCAGCCATTCGATAAATCCTACTGGGAGATTGTCGGTAGAATCATATATTTGACTGTCGCCATATCCCAGCAATGCAGGAAATGCATCATCGGCAGGAGTAACAACAAAACCGTCTTTAGAATCAAAAAGATAAACAGTGTTGTTGCCGCAACTGTCAGTCATAATTTTAGATATTTGGAAATGTGGTGTCTGGAGAGGTCCTATAGCTCGGGAAGTATTATCACTTCGCAATCTCTTCAGTGCAATATCCGGGGTAACAGGAGTCGCAAAAACCGGGATTGTGTATAACAGAAACGAAAGTATGTAGATAAACCTCATGTCTTTTTAATTATTTTATTCCTCATTCTTATGTCAGAGGTGTTTATAAAAACGGCTTATTCTTTGTAGACCTCTGTCCTATCAGGCAGCTATACCTTGACAAGTATTGAAGACTGAAATATCATCAGCCGTAAGCCTCGACCACATACAATTCAATTTCAGGATAATTTGAAGATGCACTATTCAAAATTTCTTTTACATCGTCCCAATCCAACCCTCCTAATCCTGCTCCGATTGCAGGAAGGGCTATTTTATTTACGCTTTCCAAAGCGGCTAATTCAAGCATACGCCCCACTGCATTTTCGATATACTCCAAACGAGCTTTTGTTTTCCATGACACCTGCGTGCCAAGATTATATATATGGCCTTTACCATAATTGTAGTCAAAGACATCCCCGGGATTGAATAAACCGTCCCTGCACATGGCACGATATTCGGAATACATCTCAGGATATTTATTCTTGAACTGTAACGCTATTCCTTTTCCCATTGCTCCGGCACAATTACAACCATGTGCATAGTTGTCTACGCCAACAATGTTGAATATGTCACCTCTTTCAATAAATTGAATCATAACCTATTTTATTTCAATAGTTTTCTATCATTGTCGCCACTTTCCAATACACTCATCTGATGAATGGCTATTTGATTCAGTTTCACAAGTCGCTCGCCTTGCGTCATTCCCTGCTCGATGAAAACCGCATTGAGGTTCTCCATATTTGACAAGCAGATAAGTTCGTTGATTGTAGCATAGTCGCGTATGTTCCCTTTGAGGTCGGGATTGGCTTCGCGCCATTGCTTTGCCGTTACGCCAAACATCGCAACATTCAGCACATCAGCTTCATTGGCGTAGATGATACTTGCCTGTGCCGGAGTAACTTCCGCAGGGACAAGGTTCTGCTTTATGGCATCAGTGTGTATGCGGTAGTTGATTTTCGACAGTTCACGTTTCGCCGACCAACCCAACAACCTTTGTTCCTCTGTCTTTAATCTCTGATACTCTTTGACGAGCAATAACTGAAATTTGGGGCTTATCCACATTCCGAAATGGTAAGCTATATCCCGATGTGCGTATGTGCCGCCATAACGACCGGCTTTTGAACGTATGCCTATGGCATTTGTCCGTTCAAGCCACGTTTTTACCGATAGCACAAAGCTGTTGCTTCCTGCGGCATTTTTAATTGTACCGAATTCGGTACAATTAAAATCGGGATTATAGAGCATTTCCCATTCTCCGAGATACTCGATGGTGCTTTTAAGGCTCAACCAACGGAAAATTATATGCTCCTGCATCTGGCTGCGAGCCATGTCTGTCAGGCTGATATAATCCTCCTCGTTGTATTTTACAACTGCTATTTCGGTATTTTGAACTGTAATCTTTGCCATTGTTTCAGATATGGAGTATATGCCAATACGCAAAGTTACACATTATCGCTGAGATCGAGTGTATTCCCTTGAAATATCGTATCTCTTTGGTCTTAATCTCAAATTATAAAAATCCTATCAGCCGTTAAATTTAGTTAAATCTTCCATTCAAAACCCACGCCTTTTCTAATCCTTCCACTCCCTCAAAGCAACTTTTTCATTCCCTCTAATCCCTAACGGATAGTTGTATCGTTATTTTCTAATATGGCTGATTTTCAGCAACAACAATCATTGAAAATCAATTCCATATGAACTTTAGATATCTCATTACAAATTTAGCAATCTTTTCTCATTGCCATGCTATTCAGAGCCTCAAATCTTTGGAGGCTCGCCGAAAAAGAATCGCATTAATATAACTGACACCCCTTAAAAATCCCAAAATTGAACTTCCCATTTTCGATTTATCCAACTAATTAGGATGCCATTAGAACATTATGGACTTTGTAACCTACGGTAATTCAGCGAAGTCGTAACCAATAGTGCAAAATAAGGAATGTTTTGTGAAAGTAAGTGACTGAGGTTCTCGTTGGTATTTTTCATTCACATTTGTTTTTAAGCAAGCTCTTCTTCTCCGGGGCTGGATAACATCCGAGGCAAAGGAATTGTTTAGATATGCGAGCAATCCGGATATCTCATTATAACAAAAAAACAGTGAAATTTTCACTATTATGAGTAACTTTGTAGCGAAATTACACAATTGACATTATGATAGTACAATTCGGTGTTTTGTTTGCATTCCTTGCCGTCGGCGAGTTTCTGGTCAGGTTCACCGGTATTCCGGTACCTTCAAGCATTATCGGTATGGTGCTCTTGTGCGCCTCCCTCAAATTTGGTATTGTGAAACTCAGATGGGTGGAAAAACTGTCAGGTTTCCTTGTTCATAATCTCGGCTTCTTTTTTGTGCCCGCCGGTATCGGGCTCATGAACTGTCTCGGCCTTATTGCGGACCAGTGGATGCCCATTGTATGCGCCACTGTCATAAGTACGGTAATAATCATCGCCGTTACAGGCTGGGTTCATCAGCTCACACGTTCCGCTTCTACTAAGTTGGCACGTAAAATTGCAAAGGAGGCAGAATAATGGATTTCGTGCAGAACAAGTTTTTCCTAATAGCTCTTACTTTCTGCTTCTACCTCGGGGCGCAGATCCTTCAGCGTCGTACCGGTATCAAGTTACTCAATCCAATTTTGATTGCCATCGCCGCAATGATTTCTTTTCTGCTGCTGTGCGATATTGACTACGACATTTATAAGGAGGGTGGCGATTACATAGACTTCTGGCTAAAGCCTGCGGTGGTGGCCCTTGGCGTACCCTTGTATAAGCAGCTCACGGCCATTAAACGGCAGCTTCTACCTCTTTTGCTGTCCGAGCTTGCCGGATGTGTGGCCGGAGTGGTGAGCGTGGTGCTTCTCGCCGAAATGTTCGGCGCTACTCGTGAAGTTGTCATCTCGCTGGCCCCCAAGGCCGTCACGACACCTATAGCAATGGAAATATCGAGTGCAATGGGAGGTATTGCACCTCTTACGGCCGCGGTAGTCGTAGCTACAGGGATTTTTGGTGGCATGACCGGCTTTAAAATAGTAAAGATGAGCCATATTCATTCGCCTATTGCGGAAGGATTGTCAATCGGTACTGCCGCTCATGCCGTGGGTACTTCCGCAGCCATGGAACGTAGCGAACGCTATGGTGCCTTTTCCTCTATAGGTTTGACTCTCAACGGTCTCTTTACCGCACTCCTCGCTCCAATGATTTTGGACTTTCTGGGATATTCGGTGTAAAAGAGCTTTTATTGTCTGGCTATTTCTAAAAATATAGCTTAGAGGATAAAATATTGAAAAAAAATTAGTAAGTTTGCCAATTATATGAGTCCGGAGTAATGAACGAGGAGCCATTGAGCCGTATGATGATGAAGGATACTTCCTTCCAGGCGTTGATGCAACATCGCATTTTCAACGTCCTCCTGATTGCATCACCATACGATGCCTTCGTTATGGAAGAGGATGGCCGTGTCGAGGAGCAGCTCTACAACGAATATGTTGCACTCAATCTTAGCTCGCCTCCTCGTGTGACCCGTGTCTCCAATATGGAGGAGGCACTCCAGACCATGCACAACAAGCCCTTCGACATCATTGTCGCAATGCCGGGCGGTGATCTTTCTGAGACATTTGAAGGTGCTGCATTGCTCAAACGTGATTTCCCCTCGATACCGATAGTCGTGCTGACTCCTTTCTCGAAGGAAGTGTCGCGACGCCTTGCCAACGAAGACCTTTCTCACATCGACTATGTGTTCAGCTGGCTGGGAAACATGGACCTCCTTCTGGCAATAATCAAACTCCTTGAAGACAAGCTTAATGCCGACGATATCACCGATGTCGGCGTACAGATGATTATGCTCGTCGAGGATTCAGTGCGTTTCTACTCGTCGGTCCTTCCACATATCTATAAGTTCTTGCTTAAGCAGAGCCTGCTTTTCTCGACCGAGGCTCTCAACCAGCATGAGCAGATGCTCCGTATGCGAGGTCGTCCGAAAGTAATGCTTGCCCGTAACTATGAGGAGGCCGTAGACTTATATCATCGTTACGGAAACAAGATGCTCGGTGTTATAAGCGATGTCTCTTTCGCACGAAACGGGGTCAAGGACAGCGCAGCCGGATTAAAACTTGCTCATTTTCTTCGTGAGAATGACCCATTCCTGCCTATAATCGTAGAGTCCAGCGAGTCGCAGAACGAGGCGTATGTGGCCGAGTTCGGTGGCGTTTTCATCGACAAGAATTCCAAGAAGCTGCCCGTCGATCTCGGTGAGGCAATAATGAATACCTTTGGATTCGGCGATTTTGTATTTCGCGACCCGTCGACAGGTAATCCTATCAAGGTCATAAGGAATCTCAAGGATATGCAGAAGAGCATCTTCGATATCCCGGCGGACTCCTTGTTGTACCATGCCTCCCACAATGAAATTTCCCGATGGCTATATTCAAGAGCTCTTTTTCCTATTGCCGATGTAGTAAAACGCCATCATTTCAGTACCATTGAAGAGGCACCGGCTGTCAAGCAGCTGTTCTTCGATCTTATCGTGAAGTATCGAAAGATGAAAAACAGAGGCGTAGTCGCCGTATTCGAGAAAGACCGTTTCGACCATTATTCAAATTTTGCGAGGATAGGGCAGGGGAGCCTTGGCGGAAAAGGCCGTGGCCTCGCTTTTGTTGATTCCATCATAAAAAAGAACCCTGTCTGCGATAATTTCGACGGCCTGACAATCTCGATACCTCGTACAGTTGTTTTGTGTACAGATATCTTCGACGAGTTCATGTCCACAAACAAGCTTTATCCTCTGGCGCTTAGCGATGCTTCCGACGAATCTATTCTGCAGGCCTTCCTTGCGGCTAAGCTTCCCGAACGCCTCACGGAGGATTTTACGGCGCTTCTTGAAGTTGTCGACCGTCCCTTTGCCGTCAGGAGCTCAAGCCTTCTTGAAGACTCGCATTACCAGCCCTTTGCAGGCATCTATTCGACATATATGGTACCTTTCTGCAAGGATGCCGATTTGCGTCTCGCTTGGCTTCAGGACGCTGTCAAAGGTGTATACGCATCTGTGTTTTACGCTGCCAGCAAGGTTTATATGACCGCGACGAGCAACGTCATCGACCAGGAGAAAATGGCTGTTATTATCCAGGAAGTTGTCGGTGAACAGCATGGCGAATATTATTTCCCGTCTTTCTCGGGCGTAGGACGTTCGCTCAACTACTATCCTCTTGGCGATGAGCTCCCAGAGGAAGGTGTTGCTGAGGTAGCTGTCGGGCTTGGTAAATATATTGTCGACGGAGGACGTGGGCTTCGTTTCTCGCCAGGTCACCCCGGGCATGTACTCCAGACTTCGACTCTCGACCTCGCTCTTCGCGATACCCAGACCAGGCTGTATGCAATGAAATCGGCTGAAAAGCCTTTCGATTTTACTGTAGCCGTCGACGAAGGAGCGACATTGGCTGTGATACCAGTGCAGGATTTTGCCAATACCGGGGCATTGCGCTATACGGTGTCGACTTACGATGCTCTCGATGGTGTTCTGAAGGATTATGAAGAAGGACGTGGCCGTCGTGTCGTGACATTCAACAATATACTTCGAGACAATGTGCTGCCTCTTGCTCAGGCAATAGACTTCATGCTTCGTCAGGGACAGACGGCAATGCAGCGTCCCGTGGAGATAGAGTTTGCCGGGGTCATCTCCCCGTCGAAGAACAGTCAGGGTATCGGAGGACATCTCTACTGGCTCCAGATCAGACCTATAATAGACCGCAAACAGCTTATTTCCGATGATGTTCTGATTCGCCCGGACAATGAACTGATTCTACGGACCAAGACGGCTCTTGGAAACGGAATGATCGAAGGTGTCAGGACCGTGGTGTATGTCAGGCCGGGCAATTTCGACTCTTCGAATAATCCTGCCCTGGCACAGAAGATCAAGGCCATAAATGCTGATCTGTCAGCAACAGGCGAAGGTTATGTCCTTGTCGGCCCGGGAAGGTGGGGCAGCTCGGACTCTTCTCTCGGCATTCCGGTAAAATGGGCGGATATAAGCGGCGCTCGGGTCATTGTAGAGGCTGCTGTCGGCGATTATAGAATCGAGCCGAGCCAGGGTACTCATTTCTTCCAGAATCTGACATCTTTCGGAGTCGGCTATTTTACAGTCGACGAACGCAGCGAGAGCGGGTACTATGACAGTGACTATCTCGATGCTTTACCCGCAGTCTATGAAGACGAACTTATCAGGATTGTCCGTTTCGACAAACCGCTGAACATAACTATTAACGGCCGGAGCGGCCTGGGGACGATTGTAAAACCCGAGTTCTCCGACACTTTAGAATAAGAACACATGTCATTTCTCAGTGCGCTAAAGAATGCATTCGGCCTCGGCTCCGACTACGAACAGGAACCGATAGGGGATAAAGATAATTACGACCAGCTGGAAAACGACAATAACGATGTCGAAACCGAGGCGGCTCAGGAGGGTATCGTAAAGCCCGATGTTCCTGTGGTCGATGCCGGAATGAAAGACCGCGTCTTCGAAGGCGTGGTGGCCATTTTCAATTCAGCACTTCCCGATTTCCTCCAGAAATCGGTTGACCCACAGCGTCAGGCAGCCTTGATTCGTGAACGTCTTGATGCCTCACTCGACGAGTACCTCGACAGCCTGGTCGCTGTCGCCACTAACTATGCCGAAGGCTGCCTGAAGGCTGAAGCTTCCGATGCCAAAAAGGAAACCGACCGCTTGCGCAAAGAGATGGAAAGCCTTGAACACCAACGCACCAGCATACGCGAACAACAACTTAGCGCCGACCGGAGGCGCCGTGCTTTGGCCGACCGTGTGACAGACCTCGAAGCGCAGCTTGCAACTGCGGAGGCGGAGAAGGAACAGTATGAACTTGAGAAGCTCAGTCTTCTTAATAAGATAAAAATGGCTGACATACAGCCTGGTGTCGTCGATGAAATGTCCAAGGAGATAGAGCGCCTCAAGAACGAATCCGCTTCCAGGAAGGCTGACGAGGAAGCTCTTGCTGAAATAGAACGTCTCAAGATCGAAAATAAAAAGCTTAACGAGGATATAGCCCAACAGCGAGGACAGGTCGAGCTTAACCAGACCATGTACAACGACCTCCAGAATAAGCTTGCCGACGAGCGTAAAGAGCGTGAAGCTATCGAGACTGAGCTACAGGAAGCTCGTGGCATCTTCGACACTGTCGAAAAGATGCAGTCGCAGATGCAGGAAGTCGAGGTCCTTATCCGTAAACGCGACGAACGCATAGCGAAGCTTAAAACGTCCAATAAGCATCTTAAAGATGAACTCGCTCAGGCGCATGCCATTATTGAGCATCAGCGTTCTGCCGACGGCGGTCTGTTTTCCTTGCCAGAGGATAAACCGGAGCAAGAAAATATCCGCGAGTCGGAAGCTCTCGACAACCTTGACGATGATTTTGAGTGTCCCGACTGGTTTGTATCCGAGCCCGCACCCGGCGAACCGGGCCTGCGTGCCGATGATTCCGAATTTGGCTATACCGAGCCCCCGAAGAAGGCTCATCGTCCCGAGAACGACGCTCAGCTGTCTCTCTTTTGACAAGCTGCAAAATAGCTTAGTAGCAACTGCTGTGGTATGAAGTTTTTTTGCTAATTTTGCATCTCAATAATGCATGATCAAGTGAAAGAACCGAAGAAAATAGCAGTGCTTGGAGCAACCGGCTCGATCGGTCGCCAGACACTCGACATCATATCCGCACATCCGGAACTCTATAAAGCCACGGTTATCACCGCTGCCAACAGAGTCGACGATCTTATCCTCTTCGCCGCACAGCATAAGCCTCGTTTGGCGGTTATCGCCAACGAGACCCTTCTTCCTAAGCTTCGGAGTGCCCTCGGTCCTCTTGGTATCGAGACCCGTGCCGGAGCCAAGGCTTTGTCGGAATGTGTCACCGAGGACTATGTGGACACAGTCGTTACTGCAACTGTTGGTTACAGCGGCCTCGAGCCGACAATATGCGCTATTAATGCCGGAAAAGATATAGCCCTTGCAAATAAGGAAACACTTGTCGTTGCAGGCAACCTTGTAAACGCCATGTTGGCAAAGTCTAAGAGTCATCTCTATCCTGTAGATTCGGAGCACTCCGCGATAGCGCAATGTCTGAAAGGTGAGGACAAGAATAATGTCGAACGACTACTTATCACTGCCTCAGGGGGACCCTTCCGTACCTGGACTGCCGACAGGATAGCAAAGGCCACACGCGACGACGCTTTGCGCCATCCTACATGGCACATGGGTAATAAAATAACCGTTGACTCTGCCAGCATGATGAACAAGGCATTCGAGATTATCGAAGCTCATCATCTTTTCGGTATAGCACCGGAGAGGATTGAGGCGGTAGTCCATCCCCAGTCGATTGTCCATTCGATGGTAGAATTCAAGGACGGTGCTGTCAAGGCTCAACTTGGATGCCCGGACATGCATCTGCCTATCGCTTACGCCCTTGGTCGCGAGAGTCGTCTTGAAGATGCTTCCCGCAAGCTTCGTCTTGAAGACTTAGCTACGCTTACATTCGAGCCAACCGATGTAAAACGATTCCCCTGCCTCGGCTTTGCCCGTGTCGCCCTCTCCAAAGGAGGAAATACGGCCTGCGTAATCAATGCGGCAAACGAGATTGCTGTTGCAGCATTCCTCGACCGTAGAATCGATTTCGGAGACATCTATAGGATTATCGAGGCCACTATGTCCGCGATGCCTTTTGTAGAGAATCCTTCGCTCGACGACTATATCGCTACAAATGCTGAGGCTCGAGCTAAAGCTACCGAAGTGCTCAACCGTCTCTGACCCCTTTTCCCATCCTAATAAACTATAAACATTGGAAAGTATTCTTGTAAAAGCAGCCCAGCTCATTCTGGCTTTAATCATACTTGTGACCATCCATGAGTTCGGACATTATATTTTTGCCCGTATCTTTGGTATAAAGGTCACACGTTTCTATCTCTTCTTCAATCCCAAATTTTCCATACTCCGCTATGACCCGATGAAAGGAACTCTCGAGTTCATCGCTCCGGGTCAGCGCCCCGATGGAACGTGGCCCAAACCCGTTGCCACCTGGCATGTCGGCAAGCCTCATCAGCCACGCCCCGATGGAAAACCGACATGGCGTGATACTATCTACGGCCTTGGCTGGCTTCCTCTCGGCGGTTATTGCTCGATTGCCGGTATGGTCGATGAGACGCAGGACAGCTCTCAGCTTGCTGCCGAGCCCCAGGAGTGGGAGTTCCGTAGCAAGGCCGCTTGGAAGCGCTTGTGCGTGATGGTTGCCGGCGTAGTTTTCAATTTTATACTGGCAATAGTGATTTATATCGGTATCGCTGTCCATTGGGGTGACGATGTAATACCATATGAAGCTATGACGGAAGGTCTCGACTTCTGCCCGGAACTTCAGGCAGCAGGTTTCCGTAACGGCGATATCCTGGTCAGCCTTGATGGCAAAGCACTCGATCCTACTGACTACTCTATAGCCTGGAGCATGCTTCAGCCCGGAGCCAAAGTCGGTGTGCTTCGCGATGGAAAAGAGTCTGAAGTAACTATTAGTGACAAACTCCTTGGAGAGATAGTAGGAAAAGGCAAGGACTTTATGCCCATGACTGTTCGTATCCCTGTTATCGTTGCCGAAACACAGGGTGGCGGCCCGGCAGCCGAAGCCGGCCTACAGCCTCGCGACAGAATCCTTGCTGTGGGCAATGACACGGTCCCGACCCTTACTGAATTCTTCCCGGTCCTTGATTCTCTTAAAGGCACGACCAGGGATTTCCGTATACTTCATGCCGATGGTTCTCAGAGTGTCGTGCCCGTTGCAATTACGGATGGGGGGAAAATCGGCATCAAACTTCTCAGCCCGTTCGAGATTTTCGACCGTCACAGAGTCAACTATTCTTTCTTCGAAGCCATTCCTCGCGGCTGGGAAATAGGTACGGAACGTCTTTCGACCTATGTGTCTTCGCTAAAGCTGATTTTCACAAAAGAAGGAGCTCAGAGCCTCGGCGGTTTCGGCACCCTCGGCGACATGTTCCCCGCAACGTGGAACTGGTTCGTTTTCTGGCAGATGACGGCATTTCTCTCCATCATTCTCGCTTTTATGAATATCATACCGATCCCGGCTCTCGACGGTGGATATACTCTCTTCCTGCTTGTCGAGATTATAACGCGCCGAAAACCGTCCGACCGTTTCCTTGAGATAGCCAATACAATAGGTTTCTTTTTCCTGCTTGCCCTCCTGCTATATGCTAACGGCAATGATATCTACAGACTCTTTGTGAAATGAAAAACAAGATTTTGAAAAACGAAGCAGGACTTCCTGTCCTGATGCTGCGACGCGGCAAAGAAGAGTCTCTCGACCGCTTCCATCCCTGGGTGTTCTCAGGTGCTCTTGTGCGTATGCCCGATGAAGACGACGGTATCGAGGAGGGTGATCTCGTAAGTATTTCTGCATCCGATGGCCGCACTATAGGTACGGGCCATTTCCAGATAGGTAGTATAGCTGTCCGCATGTTGTCGTTCGATGCCGGAGAGATTATCGACCGTGAATTCTATCGCCGTCGTCTGGTTGAATCTTTCAATCTCCGTAAAGCGCTCGGGCTGCCTTCGCCCGACACGGACGCATTCAGGCTTGTTCATGGCGAGGGTGATTTTTTGCCGGGTCTTGTTGTCGATATATATGGCGATACAGCCGTGATGCAGGCTCATTCTCCGGGAATGCATTTTGCGCGGAATACCATAGCTGAAGAACTCGTCGCCCTCGAAGGTCTCGGGGTTCGGAATGTTTATTATAAATCTGAAACCACGCTGCCATATAAGGCTCATCTCGACCCCCAGAATGATTACATAATAGGGGCTTACTCCCATGATACATCCGTCGAGAATGGCCTCCGTTTCCAAATCGACTGGCTCAAAGGGCAAAAGACAGGTTTCTTCGTCGACCAGCGCGACAACCGTAATTTGCTCAAAAAATACAGTGCCGGCCGTCGTGTTCTCAACATGTTCTGCTACACGGGTGGTTTCTCTGTCTATGCACTCTCGGGGGGCGCGCAGGAAGTTGTCTCAGTCGACTCCTCTGCAAAGGCTGTGACTCTTACAGATGCCAATGTCGCCCTGAACTTCCCCGGCGAGATACGCCACCATTCCGCAGCGACGGATGCCTTCAAGTTTCTTGACAGCATGGATGCGGATTATTACGATCTTATCATCCTGGATCCTCCGGCTTTTGCTAAACATCGAAGCGCACTGCGCAATGCCCTCCAGGGATATCGACGCATCAATGCGAAGGCTTTCGAAAAAATCAAGAGCGGGGGCATCCTATTTACCTTTTCTTGTTCCCAGGCCGTGACTCGCGAGCAGTTCCGTCTTGCGGTCTTCAGTGCGGCCGCACAGACAGGTCGTAAGGTTCGTGTCCTTCATCAGCTCACTCAGCCTGCCGACCATCCAGTCAATATTTATCATCCCGAAGGCGAGTACCTGAAAGGGCTTGTCCTCTATGTCGAGTAAACCATTCAGTGATGTTGGCCGTTCTTAAAGAATGAAAGATACTGATATAAATGTGAGCCTGGTATCTATCGACGAAGTGCCGGGAGCAACCGCAATCAATCGTCGTGCCCTCCGCAGTTTGGGGACGAGGGAAGTTCAGGTCGATATGAACGTCAAGGTGATACCAGACCTTGACCGTTCGCGTATCAGCATTGTAGTCTCCTGCTCCTATATAGCTGTGATTAACCTTATACGCGAACGTCTGCTCGTCTGTTCGGCCGTGTCTACTTTCGAAGTAAAGAACCTTAAGGAGTATGTTGAGAGCCGGGGTGAAGATGTCGTTGTCGGCAGCAAGCTGATGACAACAATGCTCGGTATTACGGTCGGTGCACTACGCGGCATCATAGCCGTCAGGACTGCCGGTACGATCCTAAAGCATCGTCCGCTGCCTGTCATCAATCTCACGACGCTCATGTACAGGCTCCATTACGGTCAGCGTCCTTGAAAGATATCCCTCAGTTATAAGATGATAAGGATCTGTAAGTTCATCATTTTATTTGCTTTACTTGTTGTGTGTGGCTGTGGCCGGCGAAGCAGCGATGTGTCGCCGGTGCTGACAGCGTTGCTATCTGATACTGTAGTTCCTAATCCCTATGACCAGCATCTCGACAGCGCGCCCGACGATGGCTGCATACGTATGCGTGTGCGCAACATCGGGCCAATTGGCCGTGCCTTCAATGACAGCAATTATATTCATATCGAGTATGCTTCAAACGGAGGCATAGAGCCTATTGAAAGCCTTTCCGATGCATGGCAGCAGGGCGAAGGTCTTGTCGAGATTAGCTCTAACAAGTATTACTATGTCGACGAACTGACTCATTCCTATCCATATCTCAAACCTCATGCCGCCGCTCTGCTCGATGAGATAGGCCGTCGCTTTGTCGATTCTCTCCAGTCAAGAGGTGGAGGCGCATACAGGCCGAAGGTCACAAGTGTGCTGCGTACAGCCCATACCGTTGGAAAGCTAAAACGGGTAAACCGCAATGCTACCCAGGAGAGCGCGCATCAGTTCGCTACTACTTTCGACATAAGCCACAGCAAGTTTATATGCGATGATTCCTCAAAGACACATAGGACCTTCGAGGATCTGAAGAATCTCCTTGCGGAGATTGTCTTCGACCTCCGTAACGAAGGCCGTTGCGTTGTAAAACACGAACGCCGCCAGGCTTGTTTCCATATAACAGCTATAGAGACTGATACCGTCTCAGCCAACAAAGATATATGAGCCGTAAATTAGGACATAGGCTTTTGCCTATAGCATGGGTATTGGGTGGTGTAACGCTTGCGCTTGTACTCATTGTCTCTGCCGTACTTATCTGCACCGTGAAAGTTCTTAAGCCCGAGAGCCTTACTGCCCTGGTTGTGAAATATTCCAATAGTCTTGTCGATGCCAGGGTAGATATCGAAAGGGTCGCTCTTGATTTCCATCCTGTATTCCCGAAGTTGAGGCTGCGTGTCGACGGTCTGGATGTTATCTCACATAAGTTCGATTCCATGCCCGATAGCTTGCGTAAGAAGTTGCCGGTATACAGCGATTCTTTGCTGTCTGTCCGTCATTTTGAAGGAACGGTAGATATTGGTAAGTTTTTGACTGATGGAGAAATTGCTCTTCATAATGTCCTGATTGAGTCTCCGTCGGCAAATATAGTTATCGCCAGGGAAGGTTCATCGAATTATGATATATATGCACCTGGATACGCTGCCGACGAAACATCAGGTAACACAGATGAACTCATGATACCGGCGATCAGTATAAATCATTTTGAGATTAAGGATTGTCGCGAGTTGCGTTATTTCAATGCCCTTGATTCTACCGACGCTACTATCGTGCTTCTCGACAAAGCGTCTCTTGAAGGCATTAAAGCCCCGAGTTACAAACTTGGGGTAGGCGGTATAATCAGAAGTCCGATGGTTCGGGATTATGTAGAGCTGGATGGTCTTTCATTCGGCATCGACGGAAGTATCAAGTGGAGGACCGAGAGTCCGTTTGTGCTTGGCCTGGAAGATTTCAGATTAGAATCCGACCTATTCAAAGCCGATATTACCGCGGATGTCGATTTCGCCAAGAAACTGGTTGTAAAGAGCGGCAGGATCGATATAGACCCTGTCGACATTATGTCGGTAGTTTCTGTACTGCCTGAAGATATTCGTCGAAAGTACAGACTCAAAAAACCTTTCTTCAGCACAGATGCAACAGTTTCTCTTTCTGCGTCACTGAACGAGCCTTTCGACATGTCTGTCGATACCATTCCATATGCTGATTATAGAATCGAGATGCCTGAATCGTTTCTTGACTACGGGCATACTCATCTTCAGAATATGGCTTTGGCAATAGAAGGAAATCTGCAGGGGAATGACCTTGATAAGGCCCTTGTGCGCGTCTCCAAGCTGAATCTTGCCGGACCCGCCACAGAGCTAAATATCGAAGGTGTTCTTTCAAGGCTTATTTCGGATCCGGCTTTCGACTGCAGTATGAAAGGACAGGTGAATCTTTCTCTTCTGCCACAGATTGTGCTGCATAAATTGGATGGTTATATTTCAGGAAGGCTGAATGCCGACTTTGCAATCAAAGGGAGTGCTTCCATGTTCTCGGGTACTGGCTATCACAGGCTGAATGTTTCCGGTAGGCTGGACGGAGATGACTTATATTGGCTGTCGGGAGATACTGCCAACATGGTCAATATCGGTCATCTTGGTGTCGACTTCGATACAAACAGGCGCGTAAGTCACGAAGGCAGCTCTGCGAAACGTCTTATGTCGGCAGGTGTAACTGCAGATACTGCATCGATGTTGTTTGGGGGTGTTGAGATAAATATTGCCGATCTTGCTCTGAGAGCCGGTGTACAGAATGCCTCGAGACCTATAGATAGCACTGCCCTTATTCCTGTGGGGGGTGGACTTTCGCTTGGTTCGCTTCGTGTCGTTTCGGTTACCGATAAAGCCGGTTTGAGGATGAGAGGTCTTGAGGGTAAAGTGATGATGCGCCGATATAACAAAAATGCCCACATACCTGAATTCATACTTGATATAGATGCTGAGCGTCTTGCAGCCGGTGGCGGCGGTACTGTCGGTATGCTTGCCAAAGCAGGTATATATGTCAAGGGCCATATGATACCGGAGCGAGGTGAGCGTCGGCGTCGTATGAAGGCAACGATAGACAGTCTCAGTAGCGTGTATCCGCAACTGTCACCCGATTCTGTGCTTGCTTTGGCTGTAGCCAAACGCAGAGCCGAGTCCGGCCGGAAACAGAAGCGAGTCAGGATGGAGAAAAATGACGATTTCGAGACCATCGACTGGGGTGCGTCCAAAGGCCTGAGACGTTTCCTGAATGACTGGGTTCTCAACGGTGAGATTTCGACAAGTCACGCACGACTCTATACTCCATATTTTCCCTTAAAAAACCGTGTAAACCGTCTTGATATAAGTTTTTCGACAGACACTGTCAATATAAGGAGTCTTAACTATCGTGCCGGTAATTCCAATATGGATATGACCGGCCTGATTACGAACATCAAGAAAAGTTTTGGCTCGAAACGTGTCACGTCGCCTTTGAAGGTCAACTTTGAGATAGTCAGCGACACTATCGATGTCAACGAACTTGCCGCCGCCACATTTTCCGGTTCGACTTATGCCGGTGATAAAGAAAAGAATTCTCAAGGTTTCAGTATCGATGATGCCAATCTTGAAGATGAGGGAGATGATGCCGATGTCAATACAAGTAGTTCATCAGCACCTATACTGATCCCTTCAAATATCGAGGCAAATATTGGCATGAATGCAGCTAATATCCTCTATTCAGACCTCGTGATGAAGAATCTAAAAGGAGATATACTTGTTTATGACGGGGCTGTAAATCTGCATAATCTCGCGGCTAATTCCGATGCGGGTTCGATGTCTTTGTCGGCCCTGTATTCCGCTCCGAATACTCGCGAAATGCAGTTCGGTTTCGGTATGATGCTCGATGATTTCAGGATTGAGAAATTTCTGAGCCTGGTTCCGGCTGTCGATTCCATCATGCCTCTGATCAGGGATTTCAGTGGTACTGTAGATGCCGATATCGCTGCTACGGTGCGGCTCGACAGCACCATGAACTTCGAACTGCCGACACTCGATGCGGCTATTAAGCTCAAGGGAGATTCTCTCGCGCTCATCAACCCGGAAACATACCGCACTCTGGGCAAGTGGCTTAGATTCAAAGATAAGGCGGACAATAAAATCAAGCACATGGAAGTCGAATGTATCGTCCGAGACAACAAGATGGAACTCTTCCCCTTTACGTTCAATATAGACCGCTATAAACTTGGAGTAGTAGGATACAACGACCTTGCATTCAATTTCAACTATCATATCTCTGTGTTGAAGTCTCCGCTGCCATTCAAGTTCGGCATCAATGTCAAGGGCAATCCCGATAAATATAAAGTACGTTTCGGAGGCGCGAAGCTCAAGGACGGTTCTTCGACTTTTACGAGCATGGCGCTTGTCGATACTGTGCGCGTCAATCTCGTACGCCAGATACAGAATGTGTTCCGTCGAGGCATCAGCAACTCGCGCTTTGCAACTCTTCACATTGCTCAGAATCCGGATATGAGTATATTGACGGAGGACGAGCGACAATTAAGCCATAATGACTCGGTTGCCCTCATTCGTGAAGGATATATAGAAGCCCCTGTGACTTCTGAAGGAGTAGAGACTGAAAAGACAACAAAGAAGGATAAGAAAAAGAAATCCGGGAGACAAAAGAAAGAAAACAATGACGCTCGAGGAAAAGACGATTGAAAAATATCTGCAACGTACATGTTTCGTGCAATTCGTTCCTAAGACGGTGCTTTTCGACATGGACGGGGTGCTCTATGATTCTATGCCCTTGCATGCAAAGGCATGGAAGCGTGTATGCGGGGCAGCCGGTATCGATGCCATGGAAGAAGAGTTCTTCTCTTACGAGGGCCGTACGGGGGCTTCGACAATCAATCTTCTTTTCAACCGTCAGTTTGGGCGAGATGCCACCGATGAAGAATGCAGGCATTACTACAAGCTTAAAACGGAATTTTTCCGTGAATATCCGGCGCCGGGTGTAATGCCGGGTGCTCAGGATACCGTAAAGACTGTTCGTGATGCCGGTTTGATACCTGTCATAGTCACGGGTTCAGGACAGGGCAGTCTTCTTGACCGCCTTGACGATGACTATGATAAAGCTTTCACCTTGCGTGTCACTGCTTACGATGTGACTAAGGGAAAACCTGATCCTGAGCCATATCTCGCTGGCTTGAAGAAAACAGGGGCTGAACCCTGGCAGGGTATTGGAATCGACAATGCTCCTCTCGGAGTGGAATCCGCCTCAAGAGCCGGGGTACTGACAATTGGTGTCCGTACAGGACCGCTTCCGAAAGGTTCGCTCCTCGAAGCCGGAGCCGACATCGAATTGGGCTCAATGACTCAGTGTGACAACTTTCTGCGCGGTCTGTTGAATACCCATTTTTGCTGACGATGGAACAGAAACTCGTGTTCACCAATCTGGTAGGCCCTGCTGTCGATGAACTGGTCGCAGATAGTGGGGCTCGGGATATCTTTGTCTTAGCGGACACTAATACTGAAGAACACGTCCTGCCTCAGTTAGCGCAAGAATCCCGTTATGTTGCCGGGGCTAAGCGCATTGTGATACCTGCCGGTGAGCAGAATAAGAATATCGAAACCCTGACATCTGTCTGGCAATCGTTAAGCGAAGCCGGAGCATCGCGTACGTCGCTCGTAATTAATGTTGGCGGAGGTGTTGTGACAGACCTCGGAGGTTTTGCAGCCTCGACATTCAAGCGAGGTATGAAGGTCGTCAACATCCCTACGACTGTTCTTGGAGCTGTCGATGCTGCCGTCGGTGGAAAGACTGGTATTAATTTCAATGGTTACAAGAACCAGCTCGGCACATTTGCTGAGCCATTGGCTGTCGTGATATCGACAATCTATTTTAATACCCTGGATCGACGCGAGATCCTTTCGGGCTATGCAGAAATGATCAAGCATGGTCTTCTCAAAAGCAGACAAACTTTGTCTAAACTTTTGAATTTCAACCCGGTGTATCCTGTTTTCGATTCGAAGGCGATGATGCCTCTGCTTGGGGAGAGTGTGCTTGTCAAAAAAGAAGTGGTCGACAGCGACCCTACCGAGAAAGGACTTCGCAAGACTCTCAATTTCGGACATACCATCGGCCATGCCCTGGAAAGCTATGCCCTCAACCATTTGAAGCCTATAGCGCACGGCTATGCGGTAGCCTGGGGAATGGTTGCTGAACTTGTTTTGTCGCATTTAAAACTTGGCTTCCCTTCAGCTGTCCTTCATCAAACTGCCGATTTTGTGTATCAGAATTATGGCGCTTTTGCCATAACGTGCGACGACTACCCCGAGCTTCTCGAGGCTATGAGTCAGGATAAGAAGAACTCATCGCCAGATGCCATCAATTTCTCCTTGCTAAGGGATATCGGCATAGCCGAGATAAACCAGGTTGTTAGTCCGGAAGACATAAAGGCAGCCCTCGATATCTATCGTGACCTTATGAGGCTCCCTTGACTTGTCTGTATGCCTCAAGGGCAGCTTCGAGCGTGTCTAAGGCTCCGGAGAGATAATCGATGTTATGGACATAGGCTATCCGGACCTGGTTTCGTCCCTCGTCGGCCGATGTATAGAAACCTGAAGCAGGAGCCATGAAGACGGTGTGACCTCTGTAGCTGAATTCGGTGAGGGTCCATTTGCAGAAATCATCTGCGTCTTCGACAGGTAGGGATGCGACGGTATAGAACGCACCCATAGGCATCGGAGAATAAACACCCGGAATTTCGTTCAACCTTTTTATCAGGAAGTTGCGCCGTGCAAGATACTCGTTGTAGACATATTTCATGTATTCCTCCGAAGTGTCAATGGAAGCCTCGGCTACTATCTGCCCCAAAAGGGGAGGGCTGAGTCTCGCCTGGCAGAATTTCATGACGTTGGCTCGGAGTGCCTTATGCCGCGTAACGAGTGCGCCGATACGTATGCCGCATTCGTTGTATCGTTTGGAAACGGAATCGATGAGTACCACATTTTCCTCTATACCCGGAAGCTGCATCGCCGAGACGAAAGGTGTGTCGGTATAGCAGAACTCGCGATAAACTTCGTCGGAGAACAGAAACAGGTCGTGCCTTTTGACTATCTCGGCTATTTTCAGCAGTTCGTCCTTGGTGTAGATATAGCCTGTCGGATTGTTCGGGTTGCAGATTAGTATGCCTTTGGTACGAGGCGTTATAAGGGCTTCAAAATCTTCGACAGGAGGAAGGCGGAAGCCGTCGTCGATATTTGTATTTATGCTTTTTATGACTGCTCCGGCAGATATCGCGAAGGCCATATAGTTGGCGTATGCCGGTTCGGGAATTATGATTTCGTCGCCGGGGTCAAGACAAGCCATGAAAGCGAAAAGCACGGCCTCCGAGCCCCCAGAGGTGACGATTATCTCGTCAGGCGATATTTTTAGGCCGAACCTGCTGTAATATTCCGACATTTTGTCGCGCAGGGATTTCAAGCCCTCTGACGGGGAATATTCGAGTACCTTTCGGTCGATATTATGCAGTGCCTGGATCGCCTGCGGCGGAGTAGGAACATCGGGCTGACCGATATTGAGCCGGTAGACATGAATGCCTCTTTTTTCGGCTTCTACAGCGGCTCCGGCAAGTTTGCGGATAGGCGAGGAGGGCATTTCAACGCCCCGGTGGGATATTTCGGGTTTCATTTTCTTTATTTAAAGAGATACTTACCTTTAATAACGTTCAGAAAAGCCATATTGACAATGTTTCGAAAAAAATCAGTCGCGATGGAACAAATCGCGGGTATATACCTTGTCGCTTACATCGTCAAGGTCGTCGCTGATTCTGTTAGTTATGATAGCCTGAGAGAGTCGTTTGAATTTGTCAAGATCGTTGACAACGCGGGAACCAAAGAAGGTGGTACCGTCGGCAAGCGTAGGTTCGTAGATAATCACTGTAGCCCCCTTTGCCTTGATGCGTTTCATCACACCTTGTATTGACGATTGCCTGAAGTTGTCGCTGTTGCTCTTCATGGTAAGTCTGTAGACTCCGATGGTGCATTCGTGCTCCGGAGCCTGCCCGTAGGTATTGTGCTCGGAGTAGTTATAGTACCCGGCCTTTCTAAGCACCTGGTCCGCTATAAAATCCTTGCGGGTGCGGTTGCTTTCTACTATAGCGCTCATCATGTTTTGGGGAACGTCCTCATAGTTGGCAAGAAGCTGTTTAGTATCCTTGGGAAGGCAGTATCCCCCGTAGCCGAACGATGGGTTGTTGTAGTGCATGCCTATACGTGGGTCGAGGCCTATGCCTTCGATGATGGCTTTGCTGTCGAGTCCTTTGACTTCTGCGTAGGTGTCGAGCTCGTTGAAATAACTGACACGGAGCGCAAGATAAGTGTTGGCGAAGAGTTTTACTGCCTCAGCTTCTTTCAGACCCATGAAGAGAGTAGGGATGTCTTCTTTGATGGCACCTTGTCTGAGTAAGGCGGCGAAACATTCGGCGGCTTCGCGAAGGTGGTTGCCAGCGATGGCTCGTATGGCATCGTTTTCTTCGCATTCATGTCCTATAGTCTTCGGATAGCCGACTATGATGCGGGAAGGATAGAGGTTGTCGTAAAGGGCCTTGCTCTCTCTTAGGAATTCCGGCGAGAAGAGGAGACGGAGCTTGTGGCTGCTGTCGTAGCCTTTTTCACGGAAAAGCCGTGCGTATCGCACATATAGACTGCGACAATATCCCACTGGAATAGTGGATTTGATGACGATAGTGGCCTCGGGGTTGACCTCGAGAACAAGGTCGATTACCTCTTCGACATGGCTTGTGTCGAAGTAGTTGCGGACAGGGTCATAGTTCGTCGGAGTCGCTACGATGACGAAGTCGGCATCTCGGTAAGCGCTGGCGCCATCGAGCGTGGCGGTGAGGTCGAGAGGTCTTTCTGTAAGATAGCGTTCAATATATTCGTCCTGGATAGGGGAAAGGCGACGGTTGATTAGTTCGACTTTTTCAGGGAGGACATCAACAGCTGTTACTTTGTTGTGCTGGGCTAAAAGCACAGCGATCGACAAGCCTACGTAGCCTGTACCCGCTACGGCTATTTTCATCTTTGGTTGTTCAGACATAAATCTTCGGTATCTGTCTGCAAAGATACGAATAAGTCGTTCGCTAAGCCAAATTGTCGCTAAACAAAAACTTCATAACAGTTGTTTATCTCATGTTTTCCTGCAAGGTGAACGTTATATATAAAATACGACTGTTGTAGAAGATATCTCTAACCCCTGTAAACGGATAGATTATGGAAAAATACGTTTGTACTGTATGCGACTGGGTATACGATCCTGCAATAGGAGACCCTGATGGTGGAATAGCACCCGGCACAAAGTTCGAAGACATTCCCGACGATTGGGTATGTCCTGTATGCGGAGTCGGCAAGGACATGTTCGAGCCAGTGAAGTAGGCCGTTTAGGAGGCATTTCCGATATAGTTCGGCCTACTTTTTTGATTTCCCCGGCATTAACAAGAGGCCGCGTCGTTACAGACGCGGCCTCTGCCTTTTTACCTTAACTATTGGATACCTGTCTGGTTTTTGGTTAGTTTAGTGAAAGTGTTACAATCGATTTTGCCGGGAGTGTGAGTGTCAGTAAGCCTTTCTGGATTTTTGCATCCTTGAATTCCTTGAGACTTACCTTTTCGGCAGTCCCGAAGTCATTGTAGTCATGAATATCGGCGGAAGTGAGGATTTGGCCGTTGACTTTCGTTGCCTTGATGCCCTTGAGCGGGATTTCGACCTTGCATGGTTTGTTAAGGTCGATATTTGTCATCGAAATGGTTGTTTTGCCGTCCTTTGTTGATGCTGTGGCGCTGATGGTCGGCACAAGACGGTTGTCGCGTACCATACGATAGGGAGTATTTACAGCCACGGGGATGAGTTTGGCATCCTGATGGGGAACATACATCTTGAAGACATAGTAAGTCGGAGTAAGCACCATTTTGTCTTCTTTGGTGAGTACCATCGACTGGAGGACATTGGCAATCTGGGCTATGTTGGTCATCTTGACGCGGTCGGTAAGCGGATGGAAGGTATTGAGCGACAGGGCTGCCACCATGGCATCACGCATAGTATTCTGCTGAAAAAGATGTCCTCGTATTGTGCCGGGTTCTTCGTCCCACCATGTGCCCCATTCGTCGACGAGAAGACCGATACGCTTTTTGGGGTCGTATTTGTCCATGATACGCATGTGCTGCTTGACAACATCGCCGATTTCGAGGCACTTGCCAAGAGTCCAGTAATAGTCTTCGTTGTCGTACTGCGTAGCGGAGCCTTTCGAGCCGCTCCAGCCGGTAACTGTATAGTAATGAAGCGAGATACCGTCCATCTGATTACGTGCTTTCTGCATCATAACTTCAGTCCAGTTGTAGTCGTAGTCGCTTGCGCCGGACGCTATCTTGTAGAGATGGTTGCCGTTGTAGTTGCGGCAGTATGTCTGGTAGCGACGATATACGTCGGCATAGTATTCGGGAGTGAACGAGCCGCCGCAGCCCCAGCTTTCGTTGCCTACGCCGAGATATTTGAGGTGCCATGGTTTTTCGCGACCGTTTTTCTTACGAATCTGTGCCTGGGGGCCGTCCTCGGCTGTGATATATTCAACCCATTTGGCAAGTTCCTCGACAGTGCCGCTGCCGACGTTGCCGCTCAGGTAGGGCTCGATGCCGAGCATTTCGCAGAGATTGAAGAACTCATGAGTACCGAAGCTGTTGTCTTCGACAGTGCCGCCCCAGTTGTTGTTGACCATACGGGGACGTTCGCTGCGGGGCCCGATACCGTCGACCCAGTGATATTCGTCGGCAAAGCAGCCGCCCGGCCAACGGAGGACCGGAATGTGGAGCGCACGGAAAGCTTCGAGGACATCGTTGCGATATCCCTGAGTGTTGGGTATGGGCGAGTCTTCGCCGACCCAGATGCCGCCATAGATGCAGGTTCCGAGATGTTCGGCGAATTGTCCGTATATCTCTTTGTTGATGATGGGGGCTTCATCGGAGGGGAACATCTCGATTGTGACGCTCTCCTGTGCGAAGGCACAAGTCGAGACACCGAGCAATGCCGTGAAGCCTAATTTCTTTATTGAAGTCATGTCGATATGGCTTATTTAAATTTGTAGATACAGAATGTCTTGGGCTGGATTGTCGTACTGTAGGTGTATGTGCCTTTCTTGCCGGCTGTTATGGCATCGGCAGGTATTGTGGTGGTTACGGGGACAATCAGCTCCGGATTTTCAAGACTGTTGTCAGCATCGAGGTTTTCGGATGCGAGAGTGGTTACGCTTCCCGATGTGATGGCCTGGTCTTTTTTCTTAAGTCCGTTGAGGTTGAGAGTAAGTTCCTGAGGTGTGTCGGATGTATTGATGACTTTGACGATATACTCGTTTCCTTCTTTTTCATAGACTGCGCTGGCGAAGAGACCGTTTTGATCCTCGTTGCCGGCGACGGGCTTGCCGTTCATTGTCAAAGGCACTACGTTGGAGCCCTTGTTCATCGAGTAGAGCTGCTGTACGTAGTAGCTTGCAGTGCGGAAAGAACTGTCGTTGTCGAACCAGATCATGTCGGGGCGCCACTGCCACCCTTCAACATGGGCGAAGAGCGGGGCATAGGTAGCCATATGGACGATATCGGCGTTGCGTTCGAGTCCTGTCATGAAAGCTGCTTCGAGGAGTGCGGCATTGAAATGGTTCCACTTCTTGCCAGCTCCGTGGCAAGCATATTCTCCGGCAAAAACCTTAGGACCCTTGCGGTCGTAGTTGTCATAGCGGTTGCCCTGGGCAAGGAACCATTTTTCGGGACGATAGAAGTGCTCGTCGACAAGGTCGGCACCGAGACGAGCCATCTCGGGCCAGAGATAGTCGAACTGCTTGCCTTCGCTGTCGGGACCGGACGAACCTACTATTTTGATATCGGGATATGCCTTGCGTATAGCTGTGACGAAGGGTGCGAGGTGTTCGGGATATTCGGGACCCCACTGTTCGTTGCCTATACCTATATATTTGAGATTGAAAGGTGCCGGATGCCCCATTTCAGCGCGGAGAGCGCCCCACTTGGTGTCTGTGCTTCCGTTGGCAAATTCGATGAGGTCCAGGGCATCCTGGATATAGGGTTGGAGTTCGTCGACGGGTACATGTGCACTTGCGTCATGATTCTGAAACTGGCAGGAAAGCCCTACGCTGAGAATAGGCAGCGGTTCCGAGCCGATTTCTTCAGAAAGGAGGAAGTAATCATAGAATCCGAGGCCTCCCGACTGATAGTAATCGGGGTAGAAGCGGTGGGGGAAGGTATAATGCCATCTGTTTTCGTTGACGGGACGGTTTTCTACCGGACCTACAGTGTTTTTCCACTGGTAGCGTGTCGCCAAGTCGGTGCCTTCGACGATACAGCCTCCGGGGAAGCGGAAGATGCCGGGGTGAAGGTCGCTCAGGGCTTGTGCGAGGTCTTCGCGCATACCGTTTTTATGTCCTTTCCATGTCTTGACAGGGAAGAGCGACAGATGTTCGAGGTCGAGAGTCACGTTGTCGGGTTTGTTGAGAAATACACGCAGCTTGCCTTTGGTGACAGATTCGCTCGGAGTAAGGATAACCTCGTATTGTTTCCAGTCTTTAGATTCGACGGTGATATCCTTACGTGCCATTACATGGGTTTCTCCCATAGAGGCCGGGTCGACGAGCTCGACACGCATGGTCGCTTTCTCGCCTTTGGGTGTGCGTGCCCAAACGGAGAAACGGTATTCTTCGCCTTTTTTGAACGATACGCCGAAGAAGCCCTCGTTTTCGATACCTGTGTGTTTCTCGTTATGGCCGGCGGAGCCGAGGCGTACATAATGGGGATTGCGTTCAAAAGGTCCGTCGTCCTGGAGAGTGACATTGCCGTAGCTCACCCACCCCATCAGGTTCTGTGGAAATTCGAAGGAGCGGTTTTTGATTTTTTCTGCATAGAGACCGCCGTCGGCAGCGTAGTTGATGTCTTCGAAGAAGAGGCCGTACATCGTAGGCTGTATAGGTGCTCCGAGCTTGTTTGCCTGAATGTCGAGTACATTGTCGGCTGCCGACACGCTCAGTGCCGTTGCCAGTCCTATAGCTGTTAGCAGCTTTTGTCCTGTATTCATGGTGAAAGAGTATGAAGTATAAGTTAGTCGTTATTAGTTTGGTTATTTGACTCTCTTTGCCCAGAAGGCACGACCGGTGTCATCGAGACCGCTCATGAGGATAGTGTTTTGTTCGCGTTCCCAGTCGTGTCCGGCAAATGTGATGATATCTTTAATCGTCTCGTCTCCTAAAGTGATGGTTGCGAGTTGTTTCTCTTCGTCGAAGTTCCATGATCCATTCTCTCCGATCTTGCCTTCGATGTCGAAGACAAGAGTTTCGGGAGTACATGCTTCTCCTTCGAGCAGAGCGCCTTCTCCCCATAGAATCTGGCCGGCTTCGAGATTGCGCTCGGCTCTGGGTTCATGTATCCTGATGATTTCCCATTCCCCGGCAAGGTCGTCCTTGCTGAAGGTCCGAGCCGGAGTTCCGGCATAGCGTTCGGGAGAAACCACGGGCCATCCGTCGGGCGTGAACAATACCTGGCGCACATGGAGGTCCATCATTCCCGGGTTTGAGGCCATACGACCCTGGTGAGCCATGTAGAACTTGCCTTCTTTGTCGCTGAAGACACCGCAGTGGCCTGTGCCAACCCACCCTGCATGGTCTTTGAAATTATAGGGAGCGGTGAGGATAGGGTAGTTGTCGGTCGTGTCGGCCAAGTTTTTCCCGTAGAAGTCTTCGAAGGGACCGTCAGGATTTGCCGAGCGTCCGACACGTACATTGTATGTGGTCATCAAGGGGTCGTAAGAACCGAAGAGATAGTACATGCCATTTTCGGGGTTGACGATTATTTCGGGCGCTTCGAGATTATCCTTACGGTAATTGGCACGTCGGGCAACAAGTTTGCCCTGATCTCCTTCAACAGCCGGGAGACCGGTAGCCTTGTCGAGTTCGACACAGTATATTCCGCCAAAGAACGAACCATAAATCATGAACATCTTGTTGTCTGTATTTATGATTGTGGGGTCTATGGCGTTCATAGGTGAAACATTATCGGTTTTCACTACTGCTCCAATTTGTTTCCACGGCCCTTCGGGGGAGTTGCTCTCAGCCAGTCCGATATAGGATGTCTTACGTCCGAAAGCCGATACGCAGTAGTAGAGGCGGTATTTGCCGTTGCCGCAGTCGAACATATATGGAGCCCAGATATTGGTGGCCCCATGGCCGTCGTTGAGTGATCTGACCCATTCTTTGGCTTCGGTAGGTATCTCGGAGAAAGCCCAGCCCACGAAGTCCCAGTTTACAAGGTCGTTCGATTTGCGTACCTGGATGAAACCGAGGGGTACATTCTTTTCTTCAGCCTCTCGCTTGTTCTCCTTATATATTGCGTCTGTCGAATACATATAAAATGTATCGCCGACACGGCAGACGGCCGGGTCGTGAACATTGTATGTCCCCCATGAGGAATAATTCTCCATCCCCGACAGCTGTTCGTAGTCGTCGGGCCAGGGGTTCGGTGCGGCTTCGGGAGTATAGGGGGCGGTCTTGCACGATGCGGTGAGTATAATCATGCATGCTACAGTCAAGATGTGACAGATTGTGTTTTTCATTGGAGGTATATAAGGCGAAAATATCGTGTTCAAAGGTAATGATTATTTGCTTTCGCAGTAGTGGACGGAAACGTATTTTGGGAGGATTATTTGCCACATAAGCTCAGTTTAAGTAAATTTTAGAAAACGCATTTGCTTTTGTAGCAATTGTTTAAAACTTTTTATGAATGATTGTTTCTCAAATCAAAAAAAGTCGTAAATTTGCCGAATCTTAGATTTGTCACCTGATATAGGCGCTATACGAGCCGTCAGCTTTTATCCATGAATCAACATTCATAATATATCAATTATTGATCCTTATCCTTGAAATCACAGCAGTCGTACTATCTCTGTAAATTACCGTTTTTCTTGTCGGCTATTCTTATGCTCTTTTTCATGGGGGTTGACCTTAAGGCTGCCTATAGCAACATGTATGGGAGCAAGTCCTTCGTTGGTGCTTACGACGTAAGCTGCCTGACAATGAACGATGGGTTACGTCATAATTACATCGACGATATATATAAAGATAGTCGCGGATTCATATGGTTCGGCTACGGCGGTGGCGGACTTGCTCGTTTCGACGGCTATAAGTTTGTCGATTTCAATGTCAATTCTGCCCGGCATCCTCTCCACGGTAACTTCGCGACAGAAATCGCGGAAGACTCCTTTGGACGTCTCTGGGTAGCGACCGAGGGTGGTGTCGATATTATCGAAGTTCTCACACTTAATGGCGCATCTGTCTGTGTTGACGATGCCGAGGCTGCCCGGATACTACACCAGGGAATACTTTCCGTTTCTACGGATGCTTCAGGCTGTGTCTGGCTGAGGTCGCGACGCGGAATCTATGCTATAAGGCTGGACGACAACGGCAATATCGACGCGACAGCCACGATGCCCATAGTCCATGTGCCGAGCGGTACGCCCGCTATACGTGATATCTATCAGGACAGCAATCCGTGGACAAGTGTCAGCGGCCGTATAGTCCGTCTTTCAGCGGATTTCGAAAGCGGAAAGGTGTCGGTGGTGACTGTTGACAGCTGTCTCGACCGTGACCCTGATATTATGGTCAGCGACTTTTTGCTCGACGGCAATCAGGTGTGGATAGCTACGGATCAAGGTCTCGTACGCTATAGTCCGGCAGAGCGGAAGGCAAAGACGTATTTCAGCAATCCTGCAGACAACAGTTCGCTGTCGCAAAATTATATCAATTCCATTTCCCAGATTAAGGACGGGCGTCTTATTGTCGGTACGCTTCAGGGTCTCAGTGTCTATAATCCTATGAGCGACAGTTTCGAGCGTATCGGACTTGGCAGTACGAATCCTCATAGGGCTGGTCTCAACAATCTTTTTGTCAACAAGATATTTGTCGACGGTGACCGTGTATGGGTCGGTACCGAAGGTGGCGGCGTCAATCGGTTTACGGCTAAGCGACTATATTCTAAGTCTTTCCCTGCAGTCGTCGATAATGCGAGAGAAGGGAGGGTGGCACCCGTCAATTCCATCCTTGCTGAAGACGATGGCGACGTATGGTTCGGATCTATAGAAGGTGGTCTCCATCATACCGACACGGACTATTCCTCCTTCAGCCATTATAATGTGGCAAGCGGCCATCTTGGGCATAACTCTGTCAGTGCTCTTGCGCGAGACTCTCATGGCTGGCTGTGGGCCGGTACATGGGGCGGAGGTATAGATGTCCTCGATACATCCAATGGCTGTCGCCATATAGCTCATTATCTTTCGACGAGCGACGGACGCCATGCCATGGGTTATGTAGGAGCCCTTGTTTACGACCCCGTGCTACGTTATCTCTGGATAGGTACTTCCAGGGGCCTTTTTGTGGCGACTCCCGATGGGGAGATACTCGAGGCATATCCAGGGGTCGCCGAGGATATTTTTGGTGCCATCGGTGCAGTCGTCGATGCTGATAACCATCTATGGATGGGCACAAGCGCCGGGCTTATAGACATAGACCTTCTTAAGTACGCCCAAAATCCGGGCAAAGATGCTTTCCGCTTCATCAAGGGCCATCTCGACGACCCCACGGCAGTTGCCGATGAGCGTATAACATATCTGTATATAGACCACGAAAAAACCATGTGGGTCGGCACGAACGTTAACGGTCTTTTCCGTCGTATCGTTGATGATCGCGGAGAACGTTTCGAGGTCATGAGTTCTGCCGACGGACTTCCTAACGATGTTATTCATGGTATCACAGAGGACAAGGACGGAAACCTTTGGATTGCTACATACCGGGGTCTGGCGCGTATCGATACCGACAGAAAGACTGTAGTTTCTTTTGATAATTCCGATGGACTCGACTGCGACTGTTTTTACTGGAATGCCGGTGGGCGCGATGCTGCCGGAAACTTGCTCTTCGGGACTGTCGAAGGCCTCACTGTAATTACCGGTTATCATCCGTTCTCCAATACGGACAAGGCTCCTGCATTGCATTTTACGAGTGTTCGTATTGACAACCAGGAACTTTCGAATGCCGAACAAAGCGATTCATACACTA
>CAUBJF010000014.1 GCA_958436175.1 uncultured Muribaculaceae bacterium | reverse complement strand
TCGCGGACACCTCTTCACAGTCCATGCGTCAGAAACGAATCGACGATATCGTCGGACGCATAGAGAGTCCGGAATTCATGAAGCCTGTGGAGGATTATATCGACAGCCGCAGCGGCGGCCTTATCGCCGATACGCGCACGGCCTTTGCCGATGGAGAAATCAAGGACAGGGACTACCACATGCTCATGCTCCTTGCCTTGGGAATGTCCACGCAAGGGGTCATGGCGGCTCTCGGCCTCAATCAGTCGACCTTCTACACGCGCCGCAAACGCCTGCGCGAGCGCATCGCCTCCTCCTCATTCCCCCGCCGCGACGAGCTCCTGGCATACCTCTGACAAAGCGCCGCGCCACATCCGGCATTTTATGCAACCGGACATGGCGCGTTTTTGTTGGGTGTGGCGGAATTTCAATTCCGCATTGTCATTCCACGGGTACGGCGTAGGAGAGGGCTTCGAGGTAGTAGACTGCCTTGGCTGCCTTCCGGCCTGTCTCGCAGGCTTCGTGAGCTGTGGAATCGTTGCCGGCATGATGCCCTGCCACGGCTGTGCTGTCCTCCTCGACGGGACGGAATTCACATACGACACCGGTGATGGTGAGGTCCTTGCCGGGGCAGTCGGGGGAGAAAGCACCGCCCATGGAGGCTGTCGCCTGGCAGAGGAGGATCGTGGTCGAGTCGGATCCTGCGAGGAATGCCTTCGTGCCTCCGTGCTTGCAGAGATGCGCGCACAGGCCTTCGACAGTCACTGTGTCGCCTACAAGGTTCGGTGCGCAGCTCATCAGGGAGTCGACGGTATAGGGCGCAGGAATTTCTGCGGCCTCGGTTTCGGCCGGTTTCTTGGAGCAAGAGATTGTAGCGGCAGCCAGGGCGAGGACAGCCACAGGCAGGAGAGTCTTGAATAGTTTCATATCTATGATTTTTACGGGTTATTTTCTGAAGTATGCACGTCGTACACGAGGAGATACCGACGTGAGGATTTCGTAAGGTATCGTGCCGAGGGTCTCAGCTATTGTCTGTATAGGCATCTGCGGGCCGAAAATCTCGACCTTATCGCCGACCGCAGCCCCGACAGCATCGGTGACATCGACCATGCAGAGGTCCATGCAGATATTGCCTATCGTAGGGCAGGCGACACCACGGACGATGAACGATGCCTTGCCGTTACCGAGACGGCGGTTGACACCGTCGGCGTATCCGACAGGTACTGTGGCGATTACGCTGTCGCGGCCGGTGCGTCCCTTGCATCCGTATCCGATAGGAGTACCGGCAGGCCAGTGCTTGAGCGATATGATATGCGAGCGGAAGGCGGCCACGGTCTGCAGGTCGGTCCGGATTTCGGGGGGTAGGGGTGATATGCCGTAGAGTCCGATTCCGAGACGTGCCATCTCGTAGGGGCCGCAGTCGGCAAAACGCATCATGCCTGCCGTGTTGAGAATATGGCGCTTGACATCGTAGCCCAAGGCTGCATGCATTCTGCCGCTCATGCGGTAGAATGTGTCGATCTGTCCTTGTGTGTACTCGTCGAGGTCGAGGCAGTCGGCAGTGGCGAGGTGCGAGAAGACCGAGGCTACGCGGATGCTGGCGCCACCCTTTTCTTTCAGCCCGCGGGCTATGCCTTCGATATCATCTTCGAGGAATCCCACGCGGTGCATGCCCGTATCGAATTTGATGTGTACAGGGTAGTTAGCGGTTCCGTATTTGCGTGCCTCTTCGATCAGTCTGTCGAGTTCGACGAATGAGAACACGGCCGGTTCGAGATTATGGTCGAAGAGCGACGGATAGCGGTCGGTCACGGGGTTGAGGACGATGACGGGCATCGTGATACCGGCCTGTCGGAGGGCTATGCCTTCGTCGATGACCGCCACGGCGAGAGCCGCCGCGCCCTGTGCCTGCAATGTCTTGCCTATTTCGACAGCGCCGAGGCCGTAGGCCGATGCTTTGACCATGGCCACCATGCCTGTGCCCGAGGGTAGCAGGTGACGATAGTAGTTGTAATTGTGAACCAGGGCATCGAGGTCGATATCGAGGGTGGTGTCGTGCGACGCGCTCTGCAGCGAGCTTGTGATTTTGTCGAAGCCGTCGGCATTGCTGCCGAAAACGAGTATCTGGGTGTTGCCGAAGCTGTCGACCCCGAGCTTGTCGGTGAAATCGTCGGCGGATCTGAAACATTGTATTGAGCCCCTGTTTCCGCTCTTTTCGAGATATTCGGCCCAATCCTTTCCTACGGCTATCACCTTCCCGATACCGTAGAGACGGCTCAGGCGCAGGGCTTCGCCGTAAGAGCGCCCCGAATCATGCCTGTGGAGCAAGTCTCCGACAATGAGGATACTGTCTTTTGTCGGGGTCGACTGGCGGCGCATGAAGTCGAGGGCATCGCGCAGGGAGCGCAGGTCGTTGGTGAAGTTGTCGCGGATGATGATGTTCTCGTTGGAGCTGTTGCGTATGTCGCGACGTGTGCTGACGGGTGTAAGGGTTTCCGGATGAAGCGCGTCGGCATCGTGCCCGAGGGCTTCGAGGGCTTTGGCTGCAATGCCGGTCAGGCGATTGCCGGAAGCCACGGGGACGAGGCGTACGTCTTTGTGAGAGAAGGGGAAATCCCTGATCTGCTCGCACAGTTCGCTGTCGGAAGCATCGTATATGACAGCGCGGCAGTATTTGAGAAGATTGAGCTTTTCGAGAATCTTATCGCGGTGCGAGGCGAAGGCATCGTCATGCTCCTCAGAGATGGAGCTTATGATGCCTATGTCGTCGAAGAGCCGTGTCAATGGCGAAATGGCTTCTGCCTGGCCGGGGCCGTCGATACCGACTTCGGCTATGGCTACCCTTGGCTCGGGACATGAACCCATTTCGAAGACCGATAGACAGAAACCGAGACTCGAATTCCAGCTGCGTGGGCTGCGTACGACTTCCTCCATCGGGAGCAGGCTGCGGTAAAGCAGTTCCTTCATGGATGTCTTGCCATGGCTGCCGGTGATGAGTATGCGCCGTGCACCGGCCGGGAAACGCGAAGCCGCGAGCCGCATTATCGCATTCTCGACTGAGTCGACCTGATAGAAAGATGCGTCATAGTGGCTGTATTCGTCTTCCATACGGTCGACGATGAAGTGGCGTACGCCGCGTTGATAGAGTTCGGGGATGTATCGGTGTCCGTCGTTTACATCCGTGCGGATGGCTGCGAATACCGTAGCGGAAGGTTCTGACACCGAGCGGCTGTCGGTACAGAGATATTCGATGTTGTCGGGTAGAATTATTGCGTTCATAGGATGGGTCGATGGAGAGCTGCAAGCCGACGGCTCTTGGCGTCGGCGGCAGCCCGCTTGGTAGCCGGTCCGAAATATGTTTCGGAGAAGCGTTCATAGATATAATCGACGGCGACTTCCGAGGGATGCTTCATGTCGGAGGCATAGAAACGGTAGTCGCGAAGGTCGTCGAGCATGATTTCATAGGATGGGAAGTACTCGGTCATCTCTGGGAACATTGCGGTGATACGGTCGACAGCGAGCATCAGCGTGCTCTTGCTCAGCGTATTGCCGTGAAGTCCGTCGGCAAGATGACGTATGGGGCTGACTGTGAGTATGACATGTCCTATTCCTTTGCCTTTCAGCAGTTCCATCGCTTCGGCAAGGACTGCCACTATCTCGTCGGGGGAGGCCAGCGAACGGTCGAATTCCGAAGCCGGGAACTTATGGCAGTTTCCTACCACCTCGCCTGTACGGGCATAGCGGTAGATGAAGGCCGAGCCGAGCGTCAGGATGACGACAGGCTTGCGGTCGAGGGCATCGCTCAGACTGCCGAGAGTTCCGTTTAGCAGCTCCACGAGCCCGTCGGCATCGGGGTCGCTGAAGCGTGTGGCATAGTCGAGGCAGTGGAAGCCGCGAGGACCCGTGGTGAGGTCGTCGGCATCGTAATTATGTCTCTTCAGGGCGCGTCCCAGACAGCGGCATATCGACATAGGGTTGTAGAGCGGCCCGAATGGGTTGCGCACTATGTCGAAGCCGTCGTTTTCGAGTCGCTGGCCTATCTCATCGGTAAAACAGGAGCCCAGGAGCACTATCGGAGTGCCGTGGTCCATAAGTCCGAGGGGTCGGACGCGTTCTATTTCCGTACGGAAACGCATTGGTTTTTAGAACATTTGATAGTCGATAGAAAGTACCAGGAACTCGGTGCGGCGGTTTATCTGGTCGGCGATTTCCTGGTCGGCCTCGTCGAGAGTGAGAATGAAATCCTCGGTAAGTACCTGTCCTTCCTGGAACTGGGGATATTCGCGTGCCAGCTTCTTGGTAATGGTCTTGGGACGTGATTCGCCGTAGCCCTGGCTCTGGAGACGGTCGGGCGAGATGCCGACGGATATGAGATAGTCGATCACCGACTTGGCGCGACGCGACGAGAGGTTGATATTGTATTCGTCGGTGCCTTTGCGGTCGGTGTGCGAGGCCATCTCGATGGTGACGTTGGGGTTATCGCGGAGCACCTGAGCCATTTCGTCGAGTGCCGTCTTAGATTCGGGACGCAGCGTGGCCTTGTCGAAGTCGTAGAATATATTGTCGATCACTACGGGCTTGGTAATGGACGCAAGTATGAAGTCGACGCTGTACTCGGCATCTTCTTCGGCTGTGTCGCTGGTGAATTCCTGTTTCGAGTTGAGGTAACCCTTGGCACCGGCGAGCATTACGTAGCTCACGCCTCGGTCGAGGGGGAAAGAGAAGGAGCCGTCGTCGCGTGCAATCTGTTTCTGGTTGCTTCCGTCGTTGCCTACGATGCGTATCACGGCGTTCGGCACCGGTTCTTCGTCGCGGTCGAGCACCCAGCCCGATATGAGGATTTTGAGCTCAGGCAGCTCGAAGGAGTAGATGTGGTCATATCCGCGTGGATCGTTGCGGTTCGAGCTGAAGAAGCCCGATTCTCCCTCGCCGAAAGTCATGCCGAAATCGTCGGATGCCGAGTTGACAGGTGTCCCCATGTTGGTGACGTTCCATCCGCCGGATTTTGTCATCTCGGCCTTGAAGATATCGAGGCCTCCGTAGCCGGGATGGCCGTTCGACGAGAAATAGAGCACAGAGTCGGAGCGGAATGTGGGAAACATCTCGTCGCCGGGAGTATTGATCCACTCGCCGAGGTTCTCGAGAGAGCCCTGACGGTCGAGGAGGTTCACGCGCCATATGTCGCGTCCTCCCTGTCCTCCGGGCATGTCGCTGCTGAAATAAAGCCAGCGTCCGTCGGGCGACACTGCGGGATGGGCGTAGCTCGACAGGGTGTCGGCCGTTATCTCATACTTCACGGGAGCACTCCACGAAGCGTCGGAACGCTGCGAAGTATAGATCTCGACCGAAGTATGTGCGTTCGGTTCGCGACGAGCCTTGCTCAGGTACATGGTCTGGCCGTCGGGCGTGAAGGCCGGTGTGCCTTCGTCGACCTCGGTGTTAAGCTCTCCTTCGACGGGCTCGGGACGTTTCCATTCGCCGCGTTCGTTCTTGGCAGAGAACCATATGTCGCCTTTTTTCATGCCTGTTATCTCGCTGCGGCGGTCGCCGGTCACCTTTTCGTTAGTGGTGGTGAAATATATCTGGTCGAGCGAGCGGTCCAGGAACATGGGCGAGTAGTCGGAGCGTCGCGAGTTGAATAGTTTGGCGTTTTTGACAATGTAGCGTGTCGCGCCTTTCTTTTCGGCCGCCATACGCGCTCCGGCAAGGGCGTTCTGTGCGAGTTTGTCTCCGGGATGCCAGGTGAGGTAATCTTCGTAGTTCTTGACCGCCTGTGCATACTGGCCTTGGGCATGCTGCATGCGTGCCAGCGACAGGAATACGGTCGAGTCGGCATATCCGTAACGCTGTGCGTTCTGGTAGGCCGCGGCGGCACGGGCGAACTGGTTCATCCGCATATGGCATTCGGCCATCTTGAATGCCACTTCGCCACGCAGGGGACGGTCTTCGCGCTTGGTGAGCTTGTTGTAGATTTTGCGGTAGGTCTTGGCCGCATCGTAGTACTCGCCGCGTTCCATCTGTTCGTCGGCGACAGAGAGCTTGGGACCCCGGCATGAAGCCAGGGCTGCCGTTACGGCGGCAAGGAGGGTATATATGATAAAATTCCTGATTCTCATATATTGAAAAACGGCGAGAAAGGCTTGATATTGCAGAACAGGCTCTTAAAAAGCGACGGACGCGCCCCCTTGTGCAGGGGGAACGTCCGTGTTGTGTGTCTTTTCGTCTAAATCTGTGTTGCCGGGTCGAGATTAAGACGCTCGATATCCTTGAAATAGCGGTATGTGCCTACCTTGAGTTCTACGCAGGCATCTTCGTCGGCGACGATGATAGCCTTGGGATGGAACTGGAGGGCGGATATCGTCCACATCTGGCTGACACCGCCTTCGACACCGTGCTGGAGGGCACGGGCCTTGTTGTGGCCGTTGACAAGCAGGAGCACGCTGCGGGCATCCATAACGGTGCCGACTCCGACTGTGAGGGCTGTCTTGGGTACGAGGTTGATATCGCCGTCGAAGAAGCGTGAGTTGGCGATGATGGTGTCCTGGGTGAGGGTTTTCATACGTGTGCGCGACTTCAGCGACGAACCGGGTTCGTTGAAGGCAATGTGTCCGTCGGGACCCACACCGCCCATGAACAGCTCGATGCCGCCGTAAGAGGCTATCTTTTCTTCGAAGCGACGGCATTCGGCTACAGGGTCGGCTGCGTTACCGTCGAGGATGTTGACATTCTCTTCGGGGATGTCGATGTGGCTGAAGAAGTTGTTCCACATGAACGAATGATAGCTTTCTTTGTGGTCACGCGGAAGGCCGACATATTCGTCCATGTTGAAAGTCACGACGTTGCGGAACGAAACCTTTCCTGCTTTGTTGAGTGCGATGAGAGCCTTGTACATGCCAAGGGGCGAACTGCCGGTGGGGCAGCCGAGGACGAAGGGCCGTTCTGCTGTCGGCTTGTATTCGTTGATACGGGCTGCTACGTAGTTGGCTGCCCACTGCGACATTTCGCCGTAGTCTTTTTCTATTATAAGTCTCATAGTGATAATGATATACGTAGGTGGATGGATGTCAGAACATCCATGCCGCTGTTATAGTCCAGTATTTGTTCTTGCCTTCGATGTCGGTGCCTCCTATGCCGCTGATTTTCTTGAAGCTGTTGGTAATGCCGAGGCCGTAGGACGCTCCAACCTGAAGGTGGGAGAAGAGCTGCAGGCCGACACCGAAATTCCATGCCACGTCGACGCTCTTGTTCTTGTAGGCGTTTGTGATGGCTTTTTTGGATGTCAGGAAAGCGAAGCTGGGGCCGGTGAAGAGATAGGGCGTAACGATTTTGCCTACCAGGGGCAGCCCGATTTTATATTTGAAGTTGACAGGAATCTCGATATAGTCGCGGTTGCGGTAGGCCGACGAATTTATGAGGGCTTCGTCGTCGGCAGCCGACGAGCTTCCGGTGTTGCCTGTATAGACATTGTTGTTGATGCGATGGACATACATCAGCGATACGTCGAAGCCAACGCCGACGACTGGAACTGTGAATTCCATCTGGAGGCCGCCTGTGAATCCGGCGCGGTTCTCGTTGTTGAATACGTCGGTATTAAGGCTCATGCGGTTTACCTCCGTACCGATGCGGGGACCGAAACGGAACTGGGCTGTTGCAGGTACTGCGACTGTCACCATGGCTATGATGGACAGCAGTAATGTTTTGATAGCTTTCATACTTGTGGAATTTTGTTTGTTAGATGCGCGACGGCCCCGTAGAGCCATATTTGCTACAAAATTACAATTTTTAATCAAAAAAGGAGAGCCGGGCTTCGAAAAAGTTAGTAATTTTGCCGATATGACACCTGAAGAACGACTTAAGATAGAAGAAAAGATTGTGTCCGTGCTGCGAACGGTCTACGACCCCGAAATACCTGTCGATATCTACAGCCTCGGACTCGTCTACAAAGTAGATCTTGCCGACAGCGGTGATCTCTCGGTCGACATGACCTTGACAGCACCGAACTGTCCCATGGCCGATTTTATCATGGAGGACGTGCGCACTAAGCTTGAAGGTATTGAGGGCGTGAAGTCCGTAACGGTCAATATCGTGTTCGAGCCTGAATGGACCCAGGACATGATGAGCGAAGAAGCAAAGCTCGAGCTGGGTCTGCTGTGAACGGTAGGACAGAGACATATTTTTTGAGCGACATCCATCTCGGTGCGCGCTACATTGCCGACCATCGTGCCCACGAAGGCAGGGTGGTGCGCTTTTTGCAGTCCATCGAAAGCACGGCCAAAAGTATCTATCTGCTTGGCGATATCCTCGACTACTGGTTCGAGTACCGTAATGTGGTGCCGCGCGGCTATGTCCGCTTTTTCGGACAGCTTGCCCGTATGGCCGACAGCGGTATCAGGATAACATGGTTCACAGGCAACCACGACATATGGCTCTTCGATTATCTCCGCGACGAACTCGGAATACGTGTCATTGATGCCAAGGGCGAAGGCATTTTCGAGACTATCGACGGTCAGCTCTTTTTCCTTGGCCATGGCGACGATTTCGGCCATCAGCCAGCCGGATACCGTTTCCTGCGGACTATGTTTCATTCCCCTGTCCTTCAAAAACTTTATTCGGGAATACATCCACGCTGGACCATTCCTTTCGCACACGGCTGGAGTTCTCACAGCCGCAAGAGCGCACCTCCGCTGGCCGTGCTTTCGGATCAGGGCTTCGAAAATATCATGGCAGAAGCACGTCGGATTTCCAAGGAGAACCCGGCGTTGCGGTATGTGATTTTAGGACATTATCATGTGGCTCTCGACGAGGCCGTCGATGACCATTGCCGCCTTCTGATTCTCGGGGACTGGATAAGGCAGGATACATATGCCCGTTTCGACGGCAAGTCTCTCACTCTTGAGACCTATACCGATTCAAAAGCTTGATTAATTATTCCGGTTTCGTCCGGGGTTTCATTGTTTCCCGGTAGCGACGGTAGGCAGCGGCCATGCGAGTATGATAGCCGCGTGCCGCGTAGCCCGGTCCGTTGTATATTTTGGAGAATGCGGCCCAGTTCTTGGCTTTCAGGTATTTTAGAAGGCCTGTATTACGTATGTAATTGGCAAAGAGCTTGAGTTGGTCGTATTCCGAACGCTTCATCAGGCGAAGAAATTCTTCGCGGCTCTCGGTACCGCATAGTTTCCAGTTGAAGCCGCCTATCTGGAACATGCCCCAGAAAGTGCTCTCGATGGCCGCGATGCTGTCGATAGTCATGGCTGCGTCGAGGCGTGCCTGCTGCGCTGCCTGCTGGGATCCGTAGTTGCGGATATTGGGTGCGCGGAAGACTTCGGGATGCGACTTGGCGTATTTCGAAAGATTGATTTTTCGTCGGGCCGCTGTGCGACGGAAGACCGGCAGGTCGAAATTTATCACCGGGAGACTGTCGGCATGGAATCCCGAGTGCGTCTTGCCGGTCTCGATTTCGACGATGGCGCGTATTGCGGCCGGTTCTACGTCCAGATCCTCGGCGATTTCGTAGAAGTCCTCGTCGGTGAGCGGGCCGGTGTGCTTTGGCACCGGCGGTGGCGGTATGAAAGAGGTATGAAGGGTATCGCCGTCGATGACGATCACGTCAGCTTCGAGCGAATCGGAGGCGGACGACGGATCGTCGGCGATAAAATGGGGCGTAATGACATGCTCGTCGTTGGCAGCCCTCGCGAAGAGGGCTGCAACGGCGGCAAGTATAGCTGTCAGTCGGCTCCTTCTCATAGAGGAGGTGACCGTTATGCCTTCAGGTCGGCTACCTTTTCAAGGGTACGTTTGATCTGGCCCCAGAAACGTTCCACAGCAGGGATATACATCCTTTCCGAGGGTGAATGTACGCCCTGGAGCGTCGGACCGAAGGACACCATGTCGAGATGAGGATATTTCTGGAGGAAGAGACCGCATTCAAGACCGGCGTGAATGGCCTTGATGGCCGGTTTGATGCCGTAGAGTTCTTCGTAAGCCTCGGAGGCTATCTTCATGATTCGTGAGTTGAGGTTGGGAGCCCAGCCGGGATATCCGTCGCCGTGCGTCACTTCGGCACCTGCGAGACGGAAGAGCGCTTCTACCTGACGGGCAATGTCCCATTTGCGTGATTCTACCGACGAGCGCTGAGAGGTGGTGACGAGAATCTGGTTGTCGCCTTTCATCTTGACGGATGCGAGGTTGGTGGAGGTCTCTACGAGGCCTTCGATGTCACGGCTCATAGAGATGACACCGTGAGGAGCGCAGTAGAGGGCTTCGACAAGGTGCATTGTGGTTTCGTAGTCAACGGCATATTCGGGATGCTCGGTGCTTTCCAGTTCCATCTTGAGAGTGGTTTCCAGACCGGCGTATTCATTCTCGATGTCGGCAACGAATTTGTTGAAGTAAACGCGTACTTTTTCCTTGTTGGATGTGTGGACGCCGAAGACGGCATGAGCGGCACGGGGAATTGCGTTGCGGAGATTGCCGCCGTCTATTTCCACGAGCGAAATCTCATGTTCGAGGCTGAGGCCGTAGAGGAAACGTGCCACAATCTTGTTGGCGTTGGCACGGCCGAGGTGGATGTCGCCGCCGGAGTGACCTCCGAGGCCGCCCGAGAGGTCGAATTTGAAGTACTGGAAGTCGGTAGGTGCGAAAGAACGCTTGTATGTGAACATGCAAGTGGTATCGACGCCGCCTGCACAGCCTACGAAGATTTCTGCATCGTCCTCGGAGTCGAGGTTGAGGAGCATGGAGCCGCTCAGCATGCCGTCGCCGAGGTTGTTGGCACCGGTTAGACCAGTTTCTTCATCGACGGTGAAGAGTGCTTCCACCGGACCGTGAACGAGATCCTTGTCTACCATCACAGCGAGTGCTGCGGCCATGCCGATTCCGTTGTCAGCACCAAGGGTGGTGCCGTCGGCACGCAGCCAGTCACCGTCGACGATGGTCTTGATGGGTTGGGTGTTGAAGTCGAAGTTCTTGTCGTTCGATTCGCAGACCATATCCATATGCGCCTGGAGGACTACTGTGGGGGCGTTTTCTTTGCCGGGTGTGGCAGGCTTGCTCATCACGACGTTGCCGATTGCGTCGGTACGTACGGCGATGTTATTCTTTGCTGCGAAATCGAGCAGGAACTGACGGATCTTTTCTTCCTTTTTGGAAGGACGGGGAACCTGGTTGATTTGGTCGAAGATCGAGAAAACCAAAGCGGGCTTGAGGTCTTTGATAGTCATTTGTATTCTATATTAGTAAGTTCTGATAAATATTTCGTCGTTAGAAAGAATGTTAAAATCTTTCGGTTTCGAGCTCTAAATTACAAAATATAATCGACACACAGAAAAAAAAGCGGTCTTTTCACTATATTTGCAGTGCCAAACGACATTCAGGCCATGAAAATAGTAGTTCTGACGATAATAGCACTGTTGATATGCGTAGTTCTTCTGGGCGTAAAAGTGCTTTTTATTAAAGGGGCAAAATTTCCTTCCGGCCATGTGGGTTCGTCGCCGCAGCTGAGAGCGAAAGGTCTCGGTTGTGCTTCGGATCCCGATCAGTCGGCCAATCGTAAAAAGTCAAAATCACATTAACAAAGATATAATGAAAAAAGTGACCTTAACCGTCAAAACCCTCGCGGCCTGTGCACTGATATTTGCAACAGTCTCGTGCTCTAAGCAGGAAGCAGCTCCTGCTGCGGCTCCCTCGGCCGAAACAACAGCGGCTGCCGGGCTCAAGATTGCCTATATCGATGCCGATTCCGTCATGAGCGCCTATACCCTGGCTCGTGAAATCGCCGAAGAAGGACAGCGGTTGATGAACAACTACAACCAGCAGGAGCAGGCTAAACAGCGTGAGATACAGACTTTCGGCAACTCTATCGAACAGAAACGCCAGAACAACGTCTATCTTTCCGAAGCTTCCTTCCAGAGCGATGTCGAAAAGCTCCAGAAGATGCAGAACGATGCAGCCCGTCATCTCACAAACCAGCAGAACCAGATACAGAACACTATCGCACAGGCTCAACAGCGCCTCAACGACTCCATCATGAGTGCCGTCCAGGTATACAATGCCGAAAAAGGCTATGACGCCATCCTGCTCCGTGAAAGCGGCGTGTACTTCAACCCGGCCCTGAATGTCACGGCCGAAATCATAGAAGTACTTAACAGCCGCTATAGCAAGGAATAAGACATAACGGGATTTTTTCGATGTGACGGACACCGAAAACGGTGCCCGTCGCTTCCCTTATTATATGACAGGAAAGAAGGATATACACAAAACGCGCGTACTCTCCCTCGGGCCTGACGAATCCCGTCACAGCGGCCTGTCGGTAATGGTAAAGACATACCGCAAGTATGCCGACGATTTCACCTATATACCCATCTGTCGTCGTTCCGGGCTGCTCAGGGCTTTCTGGAACTATATCAGAATGACTTTCATGCTGCCCGTCTATCGCATGAAAGGCTATGGCATACTGCATTTCCACGTTAATGCCATGGTCGACCTTGACTATCTCGATAGAATAAGGAAATGGGGCTCAAGGCTCGGATATGTATCTATCTATCACAGTCATGACTATACCCGGCTGAACGATGCCTTCCTGTCGGGCAAGGCCCGTAAGACACGCGGTATCCTTCACTCTTTCGATGCCGTTATTGCTGCGTCACACAAGCTTAAGGAACACCTTGAGCAAAGAGGCGGCTGTAAGAATGTCTATATGGTGCCGAATATAGCCGACCCTATCAACAAGCTCCGCAATCGTTCCAAACGACGTAATGACGAGCCGCTGCGCCTTCTTTATATGAGCCCTCTGACCAAGGAAAGAGGAATATTCGACCTCATAGAAGCCATGCGCGGCTTTAAGGAATACGAGACACAGCTGCAGCTCACTGTTGCCGGCGACGGAGAGTTCGATGCGGTCAACGATGCCGTCGAAGATGCAGGTCTTGAAAAGATGGTGCGTTTCACGGGCTGGGTCGAAGGGCAGGAACGCGACCGTATACTGCGGCTAAATGACGTGATGGTCATTCCCTCGCGCGAGGAGACTCTCCCGGTCAATATTCTTGAGGCCGGGGTATATTCCATGCCGGTAATTATTTCACAGCCCGATATGATTGGCGAATACTTCAAGGACGGAGTATCCGGGATATCTGTCGCCAAGGAGAGCCCCGAATCGATAGCGGGAGCGATAAGACATTACCTCGATGCTCCTGACGATATACCGAGGCATGGTTTTGGCGCGTCGGCGATAATAGAGGATTTCATGCCTGATCGCGTTCTGGGTGAACTAAATAAGATATACGACGAGTTATTGTCATGGCACAAGCAGGAAAGAAGTACAAGGTGCTGACGGTGGGTCCCGATATTGAAGGACGCGGGGGGATATCGTCTGTCCTGAAGGTCTACAGGCGACATATCCCGGGCTTCTCTTTCCTTCCTACCAACAGCCGCCGCGGACATGTTGCCGGTTATCTGAATCTGCTGAAGACTCTTGCCCTGATACCTTTCTACAGAATGAAAGGCTATAACATAGTCCATGCACACGGAGGTTCCGGAAAGTCCTTCGTACGAAAGCGCATAGTGCTTAAATGGGCGTCGGCTTTCGGCTTCAAGACCGTTTTTCATTGTCATGGCGGTGGTTTCGCGGATTATAGTCGTGAAACCGGTGTGGAAAATATGCGACGTATGCTTTCGGACTATGATGCTCTTGTTTGCCTGTCGGAAAGCTGGAGGAAGTATTTTTCAACGAAACTTGGATGTAAAGATGCCGTCGTGATAGAGAATATCGTCGAGCGACCCGGAGACATCGCCGAAAAAGCTGCCTTCAAGGCCGGAGAAACATTGAAGCTTTTGTTCCTCGGAAAGATATGCCGTGAAAAAGGCATATTCGAGCTTGTCGAAGCCCTTGCTGTACTGCGAAACAGGAACATACCTGTCAGTCTAACTGTCGGAGGCATAGGCCCCGAGGAGGAAGGTATGCGCTCCGCAGCAGAGGAAGCCGGCGTTTCGACGGCGATAAGTTATGTTGGTTGGGTCGAAGGACATAAGAAAGACGAACTTATGCGTACCCATCATGTTATGTTATTGCCTTCATACATAGAAGGTATGCCTATCAGCCTTCTCGAAGCCGGGGCCCACGGGATGCCTTCTGTTGCGACAGATGTTGGCGCTGTGTCCGAAATAGTGAATAACGGTATCAGTGGAACAATCATACCTGTCGGCGACAGTGATGCACTTGCTGCGGCGATAGAGGAATATGCGTCCGACCCTCGTCTTCTTGCTGACCGAGGGCGGGAGGCAACGTTGATTGCATCGGCTCATTTCCCGGAAAAAATAGCCTCGCAGCTCGACAGGCTTTATGACAATTTGATTACTAAACGGTAGACAAGTCGTTATTATGAACCTTATAAATGCTCCACGAATCGTCCAGTCCGCTTTGTCGTTGTTAGGGCCTGTAGCCTCTTTGTTCCCCAAGACAATAATGAATCTGCGCTATCGTCGATGGACAGGCCGTTTTATAGACTGGAATCATCCGGCCAACCTGCAGGAAAACATACTTGCCGGGATGATGGCTGTGAGGAAGGATTCCGGAAAGTTGAAGTTCTACGCCATGCTCGCCGACAAGGTCGGTGTACGCGACTATGTATCCGCTAAAGTCGGTGGCGGCTCCTTGACAAAACTATTCGGGGTATGGAAGCGTCCTGAGGATATCGATTTCGACAAATTGCCCGTACCGTGTGTCATTAAGACGAACAACGGTTGCGGGACCAATATAATAGTACGCAAGTCGGCCGAGATGAATCCCGAAAGGATACGGCGTCAGCTTAAATCATGGCTTCGCTATCCCTACGGGCAGTTGTCCGGTCAGCCACATTACAGCAAAATCGCGCCAAAGATTCTATGTGAGGAATATCTTGAGCAGGTTCCGGGCAGCGACGAACTACCATACGACTATAAGTTTTTCTGTTTCAACGGCAAGCCTGAGTTTATCCTTTATTATAATGGCCGCAAGCTCAACAGCCATAAGACATATAACTTAGCGTTTGATACGGACTGGAACGTAATCGAGGGAGCGGTCCGGAATCCGTCGCCGGAAGTCGCTCCGCGCCCGGAGGCTTTCGAAAAAATGTTGTCGATGGCAGCCACGCTCAGTGAGGGAATACAATTCGTACGTGTCGATTTCTATGCCATTGGAAGCAGGGTCGTCTTCGGAGAGATGACATTGACTCCCGATGTTGTCATGAATTTCACCCCGGAGTTTCTCTCACGCTGGAATCAGTAGGATATGATGATATGAAAAAGAGAAGGGGCAGCCGTCGTCTGCCCCTTCTTGATATTTATTTAAGCGGTTTTATATCGAGTTTTACGGGCTTGATCATGTTTTCGGGTGCCAGTATCGTGTCGAGGTCTTCCTTTGTCAGGATTCCTTGTTCGAGAACGAGGTCGTAGACGCTGCGACCGGTCTCGAGGGCTTCCTTGGCAATCTTGGTAGAGTGCTTGTATCCGATCACAGGATTGAGGGCTGTGACGATGCTGATACTGTTGTGCACATAGTCGCGGCAGCGTCCGGGATTTGCTGAGATGCCGTCCACACAACGTGTGCGCAGTGTGTCGAAACCGTTGATCATCAAGTCGACGGACTCGAAATCGCATTGTGCCATCACCGGCTCCATTGCATTTAGTTCCATCTGTGCTGCTTCGCCTGCCATGGTGACACATAGCTCGTTGCCTATCACCTTGTAGCATATCTGGTTCATCACTTCAGGAATGACGGGGTTGACCTTTCCCGGCATGATGGACGACCCCGGTTGCATAGCCGGAAGGTTGAATTCGCCCAGACCACAGCGTGGGCCGCTGGCGAGGAGGCGCAGGTCATTGCAAATCTTGTTCATTTTCACGGCTACGCGCTTGAGGGCCGACGCATAGCCTACGAGGCACGATGTGTCCGATGTCGCTCCGACAAGATCGTCGGAAAGTCGTATTTCCCACCCTGTGATCCTGGCAAGTTCCTGGACGCACAGCTCGGCATAACCCGGTTCTGCACATATGCCGGTGCCTATGGCAGTAGCCCCCATGTTGACTGTCAGGAAGTCGGCGGCGGCCTCGTCGAGATGTTTGATTTCGTCGTTGAGAATAGAGGCGAAGCCGTTGAAAGTCTGTCCGAGAGTCATCGGCACGGCATCTTCGAGCTGTGTCCGGCCTATCTTAATGATATCCTTGAACTCTGCCGCTTTGGCACGGAAGGAAGCGATGATTTTTTTGAAATGGTCGAGAAAACGGAGGTGCGAGTAGTACATGCCGATGTGGATGGCCGTAGGGTATGCATCGTTTGTCGACTGCGAACGGTTAACGTCGTCGTTTGGCGAACAGAACTGGTACTCTCCGTGTTTGTGACCGAGGATTTCGAGGGCGCGGTTGGCGATAACTTCGTTGGCGTTCATGTTGGTAGATGTGCCGGCACCACCCTGTATCATATCGACGGGGAACTGCTCGTGGTGCTTGTCGTCGATGATTTCCCGGCAGGACTGAACGATGGCGTCGGTTTTGTCTTTGTCGAGAAGACCGAGCTTATGGTTTGCCAGCGCGGCACCCATCTTCGTAATAGCGAGCCCTTTGATGAAAAGAGGGTACTGGTAGAGCTTGAATTTGCTTATTTCGAAGTTTTCGAGGCCTCTCAGCGTCTGCACTCCATAAAGGGCTTCATCGGGCACTTCTTTCGACCCGATGAGATCCGATTCGATGCGGAATCCTGAATTACAGTGCGTTTCCATAATAGATTGTAATGTTTGACGGTATAACTTAATACAAAGATACAAAATTATATTTGTAAGGCTGATGGAAAATGCGTAATTTTGCATGGTCTTTCCGGATTAAGCGAGGGGCCAACCAATTATGTCACCTCAAACTAACCCAGCTATGCAGGCGAGCAAATCAGCCGTTCTTATACTTGAAGACGGCACTGAGTTCCGTGGCCGTTGTTTCGGTTACGAAGGATCGACGGCCGGAGAAGTGGTGTTCAATACCGCTATGACCGGCTACCCCGAAAGTCTTACCGACCCTTCTTACGAAGGTCAGATTCTTATAACAACCTTCCCCCAGCTTGGAAACTACGGTGTTCCTCCGTCCGACGGATCTGATTCTCTGAAAGAGTACTATGAAGGTTCGCGAATCCATTGCAAGGCTATCATAGCGCAGGACTATGCTTTCCATCACAGTCACTGGCTTGCGGCTCGTTCGCTTGCCGACTGGCTGAAGGAAGAGAAAATACCCGGGCTTTACGATATTGACACACGCGCACTCACAAAGCACTTGCGCGACCACGGCTCCATGCTCGGTAAAATAGTAGTTGAAGGTTGCGAGACTCCGGATTTCTATGACCCCAATGCCGAGAACCTCATTGCACAGACATCTTGCACAACCCCCGAGGTCTACAATGCTCCCGACCGGGATCCCGAGCCTCTGTCCCTTCCCCTTGCCGACGATGCAGAAGGGCGTAAGACAGTAGTCCTTGTCGACTGCGGTATCAAGCACAATATCATACGCTGCCTCGTCAAACGCAATGTCAGGGTTATCCGGGTGCCCTGGGATTATGACTTCAGCAATATTCCCTACGACGGCCTGTTCATTAGTAACGGTCCGGGCAATCCGGATTTCGCCGAAATCACCGTCGGCAACATCCGCAAAGCAATGGAGACAGGCAAGCCTATCTGCGGTATCTGCATGGGCAACCAGCTTCTGGCCAAGGCAGCCGGTGCGAAAACCTACAAGCTCAAATATGGCCACCGCAGCCATAACCAGCCTGTGCGCCGTGTCGGAACGAACAAATGCTACGTTACGTCGCAGAACCACGGCTTCGCTGTAGATACATCGACGTTGCCCGACGACTGGGAAGCTCTCTTCGTGAATATGAACGACGGTACAAACGAAGGTATACGCCACAAGAGTAAGCCCTACTTCTCGGCCCAGTTCCACCCTGAAGCTTCAAGCGGCCCGAGAGACACAGAATTCCTTTTTGACGAATTTATAGCCCTTCTTTAACGAACTATGGAAGACATCAAGACCAACAAAGTCCTCATTCTCGGCAGCGGTGCCCTGAAAATCGGCGAGGCAGGAGAATTCGACTACTCCGGAGCCCAGGCTCTCAAGGCTCTTCGTGAAGAAGGCATTTCGACTGTGCTCATCAACCCGAACATCGCCACAGTGCAGACTTCGGAAGGCATGGCCGACAAGATATACTTCCTGCCCGTGACACCTTACTTTGTAGAGCGAGTCATCGAAAAGGAACGTCCCGACGGAATCCTGCTCGCTTTCGGCGGCCAGACAGCGCTCAACTGCGGTGTCGAACTGTACCGTACGGGCGTTCTCGAACGCTACGGCGTACGTGTACTCGGTACTCCTGTCCAGGCTATCATGGACACCGAGGACCGCGAGCTCTTTGTCGAGAAGCTTAACGAAATAGACATCAAGACTATTAGCAGCGAGGCTGTCGAGAGTGTCGACGACGCTCTCCGTGTGGCCCGATCGCTCGGCTATCCGGTAATAGTGCGGGCGGCCTACGCCCTCGGCGGTCTCGGAAGCGGATTCTGCGATAACGACGACGAACTCCGCGCCCTCGTCGAGAAGGCTCTGTCATTCTCCCCGCAGGTCCTTGTCGAAAAATCGCTTAAAGGCTGGAAGGAAGTCGAATACGAGGTTGTTCGCGACCGTTTCGACAACTGTATCACCGTATGCAACATGGAGAACTTCGACCCGCTGGGCATACACACCGGCGAAAGTATCGTAGTGGCTCCCTCACAGACACTCTCCAACGACGACTACCATTACCTGCGGTCTCTGGCTATCAAGATTATACGTCATATCGGCATCGTAGGCGAATGCAATGTGCAGTATGCCTACGACCCCAGTTCGATGGACTACCGCGTCATCGAGGTCAACGCCCGTTTGAGCCGTTCGTCGGCCCTTGCTTCGAAAGCAACCGGCTATCCCCTCGCTTTCGTCGCCGCCAAACTCGCACTCGGCTACGGGCTCTTCGACCTAAAGAACAATGTGACACAGAGTACTTCGGCCTTCTTCGAACCAGCCCTTGACTACGTAGTTGTCAAGATTCCACGCTGGGACCTCGGCAAATTCCACGGTGTCGACCGTCACATCGGCTCTTCGATGAAGTCGGTTGGCGAAGTGATGGCTATAGGCCGTACATTCGAAGAGGCTATCCAGAAAGGTCTCCGTATGATAGGCCAGGGCATGCACGGTTTCGTCGAAAACAAGGATATCAATATCCCCGATATCGAGACAGCTCTTGCAGCTCCTACCGACCGCCGTATCTTCGTTATTGCCAAGGCTTTCGCAAACGGTTATACCGTCGACAGAATCCATGAGCTTACAAAAATCGACCGTTGGTTCCTCTATAAGCTCCGCAATATCATCGACACATCAGAAGAACTCGAATCATACAACGATCTCAAGGAAATACCTCAGATACTCCTGCGCAAAGCCAAGCAGCAGGGCTTCAGTGATTTCCAGATTGCACGTTCTGTCTTCAAGACTGCCTTCGCCGAAGATACCGACGGCTGCTGTCTCGCTGTACGCTATTTCCGTAAGTCGCTTGGTATTGTCCCGGTTGTCAAGCAGATAGATACGCTGGCTGCCGAATATCCGGCCGCAACAAACTACCTATACCTTACTTATAACGGCACGCAGAACGATATCGATTATGTCGGCGACCATCGTTCCGTCGTAGTCCTCGGTTCCGGTGCCTACCGCATCGGTTCGTCTGTAGAGTTCGACTGGTGTTCGGTAAATGCACTCATGACCGCACGCAAGGAAGGCTGGCGTTCGGTGATGATCAACTATAATCCCGAAACCGTCAGCACCGACTACGACATGTGCGACCGTCTCTACTTCGACGAACTCACATTCGAGCGTGTCATGGATATACTCGAACTCGAGAATCCTCATGGTGTCATCCTATCCGTGGGCGGCCAGATACCCAACAACCTCGCCACGCGCCTTGATGCGATGAAGGTCAATATCCTCGGTACTTCCGCCGAAAGCATAGACAATGCCGAGGACCGCCACCGTTTCTCTGCCATGCTCGACAGGCTCGGTATAGACCAGCCACGCTGGCGTGAGCTTACCTCATTCGAGGACATCGACGAATTCGTCGAAGAAGTCGGCTTCCCTGTCCTCGTGCGTCCGAGCTACGTGCTGTCCGGTGCCGCGATGAACGTATGCTCGAACCCCGACGAACTGCGCCGCTTCCTCGGGCTCGCTGCCAACGTTTCTAAAAAGCACCCCGTTGTGGTGAGCGAATTCATCCAGTATGCCAAAGAAATTGAGATGGATGCCGTGGCCCAGAACGGAGAAATCAAGGCTTACGCCATCTCTGAGCACATCGAATTTGCAGGTGTCCATTCAGGTGACGCTACGATTCAGTTCCCGCCGCAGAAGCTCTATGTCGAGACAATGCGTCGCATAAAGAAGGTATCGGCCCAGATTGCCAAGTCGCTGAACATTTCCGGTCCCTTCAACATCCAGTATCTTGCCAAAAACAACGATATCAAGGTTATAGAATGTAATCTCCGCGCGTCTCGCAGCTTCCCCTTCGTGTCGAAAGTGCTGAAAATCAACTTTATCGATCTTGCCACACGCATCATGCTCGGTATACCTGTCGAAAAACCGGCCAAGAGTGCTTTCGATCTCGACTACGTGGGAGTCAAGGCATCGCAGTTCTCCTTCTCCCGTCTCGGCGGTGCCGACCCGGTTCTCGGTGTCGACATGGCCTCTACCGGCGAGGTTGGCTGTCTTGGCGACGATACAGATGCCGCTGTCCTGACATCGCTCCTGGCTGTCGGACTGCGTGTACCCCGTAAAGCTGTATTGCTGAGCACCGGTTCTGCTAAGCAGAAAGCCGATATGCTCGAAGCAGCACATTTGCTCCACAAAGCCGGTCTCACAATCTATGCTACAGGCGGCACCTGCCAGTTCCTCAACGAAAACGGTATTCCGGCTGTCCGCGTCTACTGGCCCTCTACTCCCGACCAGCAGCCCCAGGCGCTCGACCTGCTCCATAACCGTCAGGTCGACCTTGTGGTGAACATGCCTAAGAACTTCACCGGTACCGAATTGAGCAACGGCCGCAAGATTCGTCGCGCGGCTATCGACCTCAATATTCCCCTGCTGACCAATTCGCGCCTTGCATCCGCGTTCATTCGTGCATTCACGGCTATACCGCTCGACGCTATAGAAATAAAGAGTTGGGACGAATATTGACAGTTTATGACACTGAGTTGCCGTTGTTCACATTCTTTAACAGTAGGTCGATTTTATAATTAGCGATTCGAGCTTTAAGGTAAGTATTTGATTACAAGGCTTGTAGTCTTAAGGATAATGATCTAAACCAAATAGATGCTATAAAAATATGTCTAAAAACATATAAATTTTTTTTGCAAATGGTTTAAAAAGCCTCAACTTTGTACCGCAAACCTAAAACAATCTTTTTTACCTTAGAAATTGTACCTATTGGAAACCCATAAAAAGGAACTCTGTGACAGAGTTCCTTTTTATCGTATATGGGGGCTTGAGATTATCGAGTTGGATCCTAAACCGAAAAAGGTAGCACGGTGTTAAATTATAAAAGCACATTATGGATAAGTATAAAAGAAAACGTCTCGTCATTATAGGCGGCGGTTTCGGAGGACTGTCGGTCGCTCGCTATGTCGATAAGAATCAGTGGGATGTAGTGCTGGTCGACCGTAACAACTATCATAGCTTCCCGCCGTTGTTTTACCAGGTCGCCTCTTCCGGCCTGGAGCCTGCAAGCATATCTTTCCCTCTGCGTCGTGAGATACGTAACCGCCACTACTGTGGCGTCAGCTATCGTTTCGGACGTGTGCGTACCATCGACTTTACCGGCAAAAAGGTACACACCGACTTCGAAACCTTATCCTACGATTCCCTTGTCGTAGCGGCCGGGACAACCAACAACTTCTTCGGCATACCTAACCTCGAGAAGAGCGTATACACTCTCAAGAGTACTCCCGAGGCCATACGCACACGCAACGAGATACTCGAACGTCTCGAAAGAGCTTCGCTCATGCCTGAAGGCGAGGAAAGAAGCCGCATGCTGACTTTTGTGGTTGTCGGCGGCGGTCCCACGGGAGTCGAGATTGCCGGCGCTCTTGGAGAAATGAAACGCTATGTAATCCGTCGCGAATACCCGGCTATCGACCCCTCGGAAATCAGGGTGGTACTCGTAGAAGGCACTGACCGTCTCTTGGGTGCTATGAGCCAAAAGTCTTCCGACGATGCCAGACAAGCCCTCGGGCAGCTGATGGTAGACGTACGCCTCCGACGCACAATGAAATCTTACGAGAAAGGCCTTGTGACATTTGCCGACGGCTCGACAATCGAATGCGACACTGTCATATGGACGGCAGGGATCACAAGCAACTCTTTCGAACTCAAAGGATTTCCGGCAGAGCTTGGCCACGGGGGACGATTCGTCGTCGACGAATATAACCGTGTAGTAGGTCTCGATGATGTGTACGCCATCGGCGACATCGCCCTCCAGAACGCTGACGGCTACCCTCGCGGACTGCCTCAGGTAGCCCCCGTTGCCATGCAACAGGCTCGTTGTCTGGCTCGTAACCTCAGCAATAATGCCTGGCGACCCTTCAGATACAAGAATAAAGGCTCCATGGCCACGATAGGCCGCAACCGTGCTGTTGTGGATATGGGCAGGATGCATCTGCGCGGACGCGTGGCATGGTTCGCATGGATGTTCGTCCATCTCATGTCGCTTCTTGGTATGCGCAATCGGACTGTAGTGTTTATCAACTGGATGTGGAGTTACTTCACATTCTCCTCGGGGCTGCGTCTGCTCATGCGTCCCGACCGTTACCCCTTACGCTCTTACTGGGACGAATGAAACTCGATCAATTCAAAGATATCTATCGCCTTGTTTTCAAGGATCCCGCTCCCTGGTGCGAGTGGTTTTTCTCGCGTATTGATGAAGACGATATCTTCATCATCAAGGACGGATGCGGACGTGCCGCCGCGACACTCCTTATGGAAGACTATGCATTCCGTTACAGTTCTGCGGAACTTAGGTCCGGTTATGTGAGCTGTGTCGCTACGCGTCCCGAATGTCGCTCCAGGGGCTTTGCTTCCGAGCTCATGCGACAGTCGCTCCAGGAGGCCAAAAGGCGTGGCTATGCATTCTGCGAACTCATCCCTGCCGATGAGCATCTCTTCTTCTTCTATCGCCGTTTCGGATACGCCAAGGTCTTCTATGTCGACCGTGAACGATATACTTCGCTCCATCCTTTCCCCAAAGGTGATGCACGAGTCGTCGAGCCCTCCTACGATGCTTTCCGTGCCCTCGAGGACACTGTCGGTGCCGGGCCTGTACATAGTCTGTCGCAGTTCGAGGCTGTCATGAGTGACAATGCCTTCGAATCCGGACATGAAGTCATATTCATGGAGGACGAGACTCTGGCAAGAGCCTGCCTCTTCGCCACTTACGACAAAAAAGCCGCCGATAGCCCTGTCTCCGTACGCTGTCTGCTTGCCGATACGTCCATGATGGCCGACAGCGTGCTTGCCGAACTGCGTAAGAGGGTAGGGGAGAGGCCGTTCACTGTCATGCGTCCGCCGCTGAGCGGCCTGAAGGAGTTCCTGCATCCCTTCGGTATGCTCCGCGTCGTCGATCCGGGTGCCGTTCTCTCGGCCATGGCTGCCGATCATAAGACTGTCAGCACTTCCATACGCGTTCACGACCCCGAAATACCGGACAATAATGCTGTATTCGTCATCGACAAAGGAACTTGCAGCCGCACAGCCGATATAAGCAAGCCCGACCTCGATGTAGATATCGAAATCCTCGCGCTTCTCCTTTTCTGCAACGAGAAGACAGGCAAAATCTTCGGACTGCCGACGCGTCGCCCCTATATGTCGCTGATGCTCGACTGATTAAGTTCTACGATAGTCGGTGTTATCGTCTTCCATGTCTGGTCGACCGATGGCGAAGCCTTGTCGCCGAGACAGTTGTGCACCGGACGCTCGAAGACGATTTTATTGCCGTCGACTCTTCCCTCGTAGGCCGCTATCCTGAAGTTGAAATTCCAGACATCATTGTTGACAAAGGGTATGTCCTGTTCTTCGATTGTAGCTGTGCCGTCTCCGCGGACTATAATGCAAATAGACGAGCCTGCCAGAGCAGCATTTGCTATGGCGAGCGGACATTCGCCGCAGTAGGGGTCGAGAATGCGCAGCTGCCGACCCTGTGAAGAATCCTTTTCTTGAACAAGTACCTTCCACGGCGTGTCTTTGGCTGCCCATGGTCCTCCCCATGCCGTCATTACATGTTCTACAAGCCAGCCGTCGGTGTATATGGCCTCCGTGAGGACCGGCTGGCTGCCCGTCCAGAGATACTCGCGGTGCGGGGCCTGGTTGGGAGCTATATCCGGCTCCGCTGCATTGAATGCGAAGAAGCCTTCCTCTTTATTATACAATGAAGAGACCGCGAAAGAGGGCTCTATCCTCATGTCGGCCATAGTCGATGCATCTACAACGCCCCCATAGGGCAACAATACGACGCTATTGTCGTTGTCGACCATAAAATGCCGTTCGAAACCATCCGAGGTAGCCGTGTACCATCTTTTGTCTTTGTCAATGCCGATTTCTATCTCTACTTCGTGACATCCGTCGGGACAGATGAAGAAGCCTTTGGCGGTTTCATACTGCCAGTGGGACTTCGCGGGCTTGACGACTATCAGCCTGTGACTTGCCTCCGTGCCGACGAGGCAGATCTCAACTTCCGTCCGACTGTTGTCCTTCAGCCTGGAAGGAAAGATGCTGACTCGTAGCTTAGTCTCCTGCGCCCCGGCGCCGAAAGTCACTTTGCTTTCAGGCTTGATTCCTGAGCCGTCGCCTCGGCATGCCACATCGTAGGTCCTCTCCTCGGCTCCACGGGCACTTTCTCTATATAATATAAGGTATATCTCCTCGTCGTTCTCGCCGACAAGTATTTCGCCGGGATTCCCGGCGGAGAAAGCGACCATATGCGTCGTTTCTTCTTGTCCGGGACGTTCGTGCTCATTGCTCCCTTCTGGATCGCTGTGGCATCCTGTGGTAAGGAGCATAATCAAAATGAAAGGCAACAAAGTGAGGGACAAAAAGCGTTTCATGGATTCGTCAGGTTTAGATTCGATGCAAAATTAATAGAAATAATTAAGAAGTGCAAGGGCTTTTATCTAACTTGCATCCTTTGTTGAACTACGAAAAAGCAAGGTCCTATTTTGTACTTATGAGTCCGAAACGGGAACAAAAGTGGTGCCGGAGGCGTTTTTATGCTCAAAAACATACCAAATTGTTAAAAACGTCGATTTTTTCTTTCCAAATGTTTACTATTTTGAAATAAATATATTAACTTTGCCCCTACACCTACCCATGCACCCCGACGATGGCCGGGAAAGCGGTAGAGCTGTTGCTTAAAAAGAACAAACTGAATCAATCAATTTATGTCTAATTTTTTCTAAGTATGAAAAAGCTGTTTCTATTTCTTGTGGCAGTGATTACTTTGAGCGTATGTGCGTCGGCTCAGACGCGCACCGTCAAAGGTACTGTCGTAGATGCCGCTAACGATGAGCCGCTTATCGGCGTATCCGTTCAGGCGGGAACCGGCTATGGCGCCGCCACCGACGCCGACGGTAATTTCGTTTTGAAAGTACCAGCCGCCACAAAGACACTCCAGGTTTCCTATGTGGGCTACAAGACACAGACGGTCCAGATTACTTCCGACAATCTGAAGATCCGCCTTCATTCCGACACAGAGCTTCTCGACGAAGTCATCGCCGTGGCTTACGGTACGGCAACCCGCGCTTCTTTCACCGGTTCGGCCGCGGTGGTCGACGCTGCTACTCTTGAGAACGCACAGGTATCGAACCCTCTTAATGCTATCAAGGGTAAGGTTGCCGGTGTGCAGATGAGCAATATTTCCGGTGCCCCGGGTAATGACAGCCCTACAATCCGTATCCGTGGTATTTCTTCGATCAATGCGGAAAATGATCCTCTTATCGTCCTCGACGGTGTTCCCTACCAGGGCGATATGAACTCCATCAATACCAACGATATCGAGAGCATGACCGTCCTCAAGGATGCCGCTTCCAACGCTCTCTACGGTGCCCGTGGTGCAAACGGTGTCATCATCATCACTACCAAGCGCGCCAAGTCCGGTGAGGCTCGTGTCACTGTCGACATCAAGCTCGGCTCCAACTCTCGCGCCCAGCAGGATTATGACTATATCAAGAATCCCGCCATGTACTACGAGACCCACTTCAAAGCCCTCTATAACTACGCCATGAACTCTCAGAACATGGATCCTCTCGCAGCTATGCGTTGGGCTAACAACAACATCGTGGCTACTGATCGCAACAACTACTCCCTTGGTTACAATATCTTTAACCTTCCTGCCGGGCAGCCCCTCATCGGCTACAACGGCAAGCTGAATCCTAACGCTACTCTCGGCAAGGTAATCAACTACCAGGGTCAGGATCACCTCATCATCCCTGACAGCTGGATTGATGCGGCTTATAAGAACAGCCTCCGTCAGGAATACAACCTTTCTATTGCCAAGGGCAGCGAGAACAGCAACTTCTTCCTCTCGGCCAGCTACCTCGACAACGCAGGTATTACGCCTCAGTCCGGCTTCAAGCGCTTCACAGGCCGTCTGGCTGCCGACACCCAGGCCAAAAGCTGGCTCAAGGTCGGTGGCGATATGAGCTACACCTACTACGAACGCGACATCTACGGTTCTGAAGAAGGTGCCTCCGGTTCTACCGCAAACCCCTTCGCTTTCGTAAGCAGCATCGCTCCTATCTATCCTCTCTACATCCGTGACGGTCAGGGCAACATCATGACCGACAAAAACGGACTGACTATGTACGATTACGGTGCAGGTGCCGCTACCGGTCTCCTTCGTCCTGTCCTCGGTTCGAATTCGAACGCCATCGGTTCGGCTCTCTTCGACAAGAACCAGCGCAGCGGTAACACGGTCAATGCTACAGGATATGCTACCGTCCGCTTCCTCGAAGACTTCACTCTCACATCGAACAACGCACTGTACTTCAATGAATACCGCAACACTCAGTTCACCAACCCCTACTACGGACAATATGCATCCGATGGCGGTACAGTCTATAAGACTGCTTACCGCAACATGGCGTATACTTTCCAGCAGCAGTTGAACTGGAATCATAAGTTCGGTCTTCACAACGTAGGTGCTACCTTCGTTCATGAAAACTACTGGGATCGCGACTACATTCTCTCCGGTTCGCGTAAGAACATGTTCGACCCCACCAACATGGAACTCGCAGGCATGATTTCTGTGCGTGATGCCAACTCATACACTATCAGCTATAACAACGAAGGCTATATGTTCCGTGGCCAGTATGACTACGACAGCAAGTACTTCGGTTCTTTATCTTTCCGTCGCGACGGTTCCAGCCGTTTCCATCCCAAGCATCGCTGGGGTAACTTCTGGTCGGCTTCCGCAGCATGGCTTATCAACAAGGAGAACTTTATGGCCGAATACACATGGATTGACATGTTGAAGCTCAAAGCTTCTTACGGTGAGATGGGTAACGACCGTATCGGCGACTGGCGCTATACCAATACCTATACTGTCGAGAACTCGAACAATTCGGTTTCCATCATCCCCTACCAGATGGGTAACGAGAATATCACATGGGAAAAGACCGGTAACTTCAACGTCGGTGCCGAATTCGACTTCTTCAACATGCGACTCGGCGGTAGTGTAGAATATTTCTACCGCAAGACATCGGATATGCTCTTCTTCTTCCCGCTGCCTCCTTCCATGGGCTGGACAGGTTACTATACCAATATCGGCGATATGGCCAACCAGGGTATCGAAATCGACCTCCACGGCGACGTTATCAGCACTAAGGACTTCACATGGAGCCTCAATGCCAACCTTACCTGGTACAAGAACAAGATTACACGTCTTCCCGAAGAGCGCCGCACAATGTGGTGTGACGGTGTTGCCGGTTTCAGCAGCAGTAACTTCTTCTATGGCGAAGGTGAGTCCATGTACACTTATCGCCTTAAGCAGTATGCCGGCGTAGACCCTGAAACAGGTGAATCCCTTTTCTGGCGTGATGTCTACAAGACTCATATGGTCGATGGAAAAGAAGAAACAATAGTGGATGAGAACAAGAATCCCATTGTCGATCATCGTGAAAAGACCAAGGATTACGAGAGTGCAACCTACTATCTCTGCAAGACGGCCCTCGCTCCTGTCTATGGCGGTTTCGGCACTGACCTTAACTACAAATGGTTCGACCTCTCTGTTAGCTTCGACTATCAGCTTGGCGGCCAGATGTACGACAGCACTTACGCAAACCTCATGGGTAATCCCACCTCGACAGGTGTCGGCAGCAACTTCCACGCCGATATCCTCAATGCATGGACGCCCGAAAACAAGAATTCGAATATTCCTCGTCTCCAGTACGACGATGTTGCCCGTAGTACCGATCGCTGGCTAACAAGCGCATCCTATCTCAGCCTTGCAAACATCGTATTCGGCTTCACTCTTCCCGAGAACATCACCCACAAGCTCCAGCTCAGCAAGGTTCGCGTGTACTTCAACGCCGACAACGTATGGCTGTGGAGCAAGCGCCAGGGTCTCGATCCCCGTCTGTCTATCACCGGCGGCGGTAACGCTACTTACTATTCGCCCATCCGCGCTCTTTCGGGCGGTATCAATATCCAGTTCTAATCTATCAGTCTCTTAAACAATGAAAAAAATATATATTCCCTTCATCGCAGCAGCCCTCGTCCTGCCGACGGTTACTCTCACAGGCTGCCTGGAAGAGACGATCCCTACCGATCGCGTTACGCAGGACCAGGTGACAGAGTCACCCTTCGCTGCAAGCTCCACTGCTATGGCGATGCCGGCATTTATGAACACTGTCTTCGTCCTCGGCGATGATGACAGGCATTTTGACTGTGGATATGCACAGATGATGCATGTGCGCGATGTCATGACAGGCGACCTTGCTGTACTGCCTTCGGGCTATGACTGGTTCAACGCTTGGGAACTCAATCAACTCATGGGCGAGAGCTATATCTACAACCAGTCGGTATGGAATTTCTATACAAAGTTGGTTCAGACAGCCAATAATACTATCGGTGCAATTGATCCCGAAATTACAGAAAGAGCAGGGGATCTCTACTACCTCGGTACAGGCTATGCTTACCGTGCTATGGCATACCTCGATATGGCCCGTATGTACGAATATTTGCCGACCGACGGTACAAGCCCCATCAATGCTGATGGCAACACCGTTACAGGTCTCACAGTGCCTATCGTAACCGAGAAGACAACGGAAACTGAAGCACGCGAAAATCCCCGTGCTACTCACGACGACATGCTTGCCTTTATCCTTGAAGACCTCGACAATGCTGAAAAGTACATTGTAGAAGGTGCACGTCCTTCCAAGACCCTTCCCGACCTCGCCGTTGTCTATGGTCTCAAGGCTCGTGCTTATATGTGGGATGAAGACTATGCCAAGGCTCAGGAATATGCGGCCAAGGCTATTGCTGAGCACAAAGGTTCACCTATGACCGAATCGCAGTGGCTTAGCACCACTACCGGTTTCAACGATATCGCGACTCCCTCCTGGATGCTTGGTATGCAGTATGTGGCCGAGGATGGCTGCGTTCTTACCGGTATTATCAACTGGACTTCCTGGAGTTCCAACGAATATACCACCGGCTATTCCGCAGCTGCTCCCTACCTCATGATCGATGCTTCGCTCTATAATCAGATCAGCAACGAAGATTTCCGCAAGCTTACTTTCATAGCTCCTAAAGGCTCCTCCCTGGAGGGCCGTGAAAACTTCATCGACAAGGATGCTCTTCCAGAAGACATGACAGAACAGCCCTATGTTTCTCTCAAGATTAAACCCGGTCAGGGCAATATGACAGCATCCGATATCGCTTGTGCCGTTGGTGTGCCCCTTATGCGTGTCGAAGAAATGTACTTCATTCAGGCTGAAGCGGCTGCTCACCAGAATCCTGCCGAAGGCAAGCAGCTCATCGAAACCTTCATGAAGACATATCGTTATGACAGCTACGTCTGCGAAGGCACTACTGAGCAGGAAGTTGTCGATGAGATTTTCCTTCAGAAACGTGTTGAATTCTTCCTGGAAGGTATCATCTTCTTCGACTACAAGCGTCTCGACAAACCCGTTATCCGTCACTACGAAGGTACTAACTGGACCACTGATCGTCAGTTCAATACCACAACCCGTCCCGCATGGATGAATTTCTGCATGGTTCAGACGGAAGGTAATAATAATAAGGCTGTCAAAGGTTGGAACAACCCGGATCCCAGCGATTGCTACGAGACTCTTGGTGTAAATTAATCTAACTATTAATACTTTGAAGATATGAATCTCAATAAGATATTTCTTCCCATCCTTGCGGGTGCCGCGCTGATTGGCAGCTTTGCATGTACAGATGAGGTCGAGTACACCCCGGCACCGGCGGTCGGTAATCCGCCTGCTTATTTCTCGCCTACGATGGCTACTACCGTGAGCATTCCGGACAATTCCAGCAGTTTCAACGTCACCGTATATCGTGCCGACACACTGACTGAATTCACGACCCCTGTCACCCTCGATTGTGACCCTGCAGGTATTTTCTCTGTTGACGGAAGTGTTTCTTTCGCTGTCGGAGAGAATGCGGCACGCTTCCAGGTGAAATATGACATTTCGAAAGTAGAAGTTAATGTTGGTTATCATATTACACTTACGCTTCCCGAGATTGAGCCTACAGAGTACACAAGGAATTATGTAACTCTGACAGCAACCTACGTGCCCTGGCAGCCTATCACTTTCAAGGAAGAAGATGGTACCATCAACGATAAGTCTATGGCTATCTATCGTGAAGACTGTATGACTACTTTCTTCAATGTAGAGAACCTTACCTACGAAGTACCCATCCAGGAACACCCGACTACCCCCGGTCTCTATCGTCTTGTCGATCCATACGGAGCAGCTTATCCTTATAATGAGCCCGGAGATTACAATGATGTTGACGACTATTGGGTTATCGATTGTACCGATCCCAACGCTGTCGTTCCCCGTGGATTCTGGACGGGTATGGCTTGGGCCGATTATGGTGAAGTCTATATCACATCCAGAGCATATAACAATATGGCTGGCGGCCAGACACTTGCAGAGCAAATTTCTGCCGGTTATACAGGTACTGTTACCAACGGTATAATCCGTATGCCTAATGGAACACTCTTCATCGGTATGGAGAATTTCAATTGGCCAAGTATCTATGCTGCAAATTCGAACGGTATGTTCAAAGTTGTTATTCCAGGTTACGATGACGAGCCTGAATGGATTGATCTCGGCTGGTGCGAATATACCGACGGCTTCGCCGGTGAACTTGCAAAGGATCTCGGTCACAAATATGAAGTTTTCGTTCAGGCAAGCAATCTCACCAAGGGTCTTTATCGAATAGTGAACCTCTTCGGTGCTGAATCCGGATACGTTACCCAGGATCCCGCAAACCCCGTCTACACCACTGTCAACGCTACTAACAAGGATTGTGTCCTTTTCGGCTCAACTGTTACTCCCTTCAAGGATCGTCTCAACGGTACCGTTAGCGTAACAACTCAGGCTGACCTCGCATTTGGTGAAGATAATGGTTACGATGAACTCATCAAGCAGGGTCTCGGTGGTCAGTTCAAGAACAACGTCATCACCCTTTCCGGTACACAGGTTCGATGGACATACTCGCGAGCTCAGAAAGTAGGCCAGCCCAAGGTGCCCGTTGAAGTCCGCCTCGACCTCAGCAATCCTCGTTTGCCCGAACCTGAGCCTGAGGATCCCGCTACAGCTGCTATGATTCCTGTTGTGAAGACTAAAGTGCTTCCCGCTATGATCATGGGTCGTCTCTTCAACACTCGCGACATCGAAAAGTAAATCATTCTCATCCCTCCATATGAAAATAGGCTGCGTCGCTGGACGCGGCCTATTTTTCTTTCTAAAACAAAGACAGAGACCGCGTATATCGCGGGAAATAGCTATCTTTGTAGTCCATAATAAATTGTAAATTCAATGAAGAAACTGCTTATAGCTGTCATATGTATACTTTCGGGCATTGTGACCATGTCCGCGCAGGATAAGATCAACGGGGCAGGCCGGACGATGCTCCAAGACTGGAAATCCGGCATCGTGAACACCGGAATGTCCTCACTTTTCGGGCCGTCGAAGGCTCCCGGAGCTGCTCCTACTGTTGCCGTGCTGATCCGTACAACGTCAGATGCCGTCCTGGACCGTATCGTGGCTGAAGGATACGAAGCTGAGCGTATATCGCGCAGCTTCGTCATCGCCGAGCTGCCGATCGACCGTGTCGAGGGTATCGCATCTCTCGATGAAGTATCGTCGTTGTCCTTCGGCGAAGTTGCCGAAATGAATATGGAGTCTGCCCGGGGGCTCTCCAATGTCTCGGATGCCCATGAGGGTCAGGGACTGACATTCAACGGCGTACAGGATTCCCCCTTCAAGGGCGAAGGCGTTGTTATCGGTATGTTCGACCATGGCTTCGACCCCTCGCACGTCAATTGGCTCAATGCCGACGGAACTGCTACTCGCCTGAAATATTATGCACCGTACTTCAACAACAACTTCTCGACGATGAAGGTATATCGCGGTGAGCAGACACGGACGGCTCCCTCCGATGACAACAATTACACCCATGCCACCCATGTTGCCGGTATCCTTGGCGGATCCTATAACGGAGAAGGTACCTACTGGCAGCGCAACCGTTTAGGTAAATATACCGATATCAAGAGGGTGCCTCTCTATGGTGTCGCTCCCGAAGCAGACCTCGCTTTCGGCTGCAGCTCCTCGCTGGCTTTCAACCGTATCCTCGACGGCATGCGCAAGATTATCAACTATGCCGAGAGCGAGGGCAAGCCTGTGGTCATCAACCTATCGCTTGGTATGACTACAGGCCCGCACGACGGTCTCGATGACAACACCGCCGCCATCAACGAGCTTGCTGAAGATGCAATCGTATGCATAGCAAGCGGCAACGACGGCGATGTCCCCTGCCACGCAACCAAGACCTTCTCGGCTGCCGACAAGGAGCTGAAAGTGCTGATTGCCGAAGATAAGATTGAGAAGAATATCGATATCTGGAGCTCTACAGCGTCGGCTCTGACTGTCAGCGTTGCTGTTGTCGACGAATCCGGCTCAGTCATTGCCAAACTGCCGAGCCGCAACGGTTCTGTCACATACGGCACAGGTCAGGGGTCGACAGGTGCCAATGCCACATTTACCCGTTATTTCAGCGGTACTTTCTCCATGTCGGGCTCCTATAACAGCTATAACGGACGATATAACGTCTATCTCCGTTCCAACAGCGTAAGAAAGAGGTCCACTACCTCGAAAAACCGCCTCGCAATCATAGTCGAAGGTCAGGCCGGAGCCCGCGTGGATGTCTATGGCAGCGCATCCGATTATTTCGACGATCCCATCGCCGGTTTCGACACTCCGGACAAGAATGGTACTGTCAGCAGCATCGCCTGTGGCCCCAACACCATCTCTGTAGGCTCGTACAACAACAAGAAGAACTGGCGCTCTGTCGACGGCACGGTCTCGGGAAGCTATGGCGCGGGTGCCTCCAACAACGAAGGTAAGATTTCGTACTTTTCGGCGTGGGGTGTGCTTCTCGACGGCACATCACGACCCCATGTATGTGCCCCGGGGCAGGGCATCATGTCCTCGCTGAACGGTAAGTGGGTAGATAATTCTGTAACAGATCCGATGAAGGATTCGCAGGTGTCTGCAAAGGCCACTGTCGACGATAAGGACCACTGGTGGGGCGTTATGCAGGGTACATCCATGGCGACTCCCTACGTGGCCGGTACTGTTGCTCTGTGGCTCCAGGCAGACCATAACCTTACAGCCGACGAAATCTTCGACATCATCGACGAAACTTCTATCCGCGACAATGATGTAACCGATACTCCCGACTGGGGTGCCGGTAAAATCGATGCCTACGCCGGCCTGAAGAAGATCCTCGGTCTTTCGGGCATCGGAGATGTCGCAGTCAGCGACAAGGACAATATCATTGTCAACGGTACTGACGGCCGCTACGAAATCATAGCAGCCGGTGCAGGGCGCGTCCTCGCATCCGTCTACTCTCTTGACGGCAAAGAAGTACAGGCCGTCTCCGGCGACAGCGACACCCTCCATCTTGATGCCTCCTCGCTCGTCTCCGGTATATACGTCCTCCGCATCGAAGCAGCAGGCTCTGTCAAGACCCTCAAGATAATCATCTGAAAGGCTCTTTAAAGCCGAGATAATATAGGCCGCGTCGTGAAGTTTCATGGCGTGGCCTTTTCTTTATCCTGTGCCGGGAATTTATTCCCGGGTCATGAGAGGACAAAAAATCCCGGCCTCGCAAAGGCCGGGATTGAGAATCCTTGATGGATTGTGATTATTCGGGACGTTTTGTCTTCTTGCCGTAGCCGTACTTGGCAGCAGAACCGAGCTGTTCTTCGATGCGGAGGAGCTGGTTGTACTTGGCCATACGGTCGGAACGGCTTGCAGAGCCGGTCTTGATCTGTCCAGCGTTTGTAGCTACTGCGATGTCGGCGATAGTAGCGTCTTCTGTTTCGCCGGAACGGTGCGAGATAACTGCGGTGTAACCGTTGCGCTGTGCGAGTTCTACGGCGCGGAGGGTCTCGGTGAGAGAACCGATCTGGTTAACCTTCACGAGGATGGAGTTGGCGCAGCCGAGTTCGATACCCTTTTCGAGGTACTTGACGTTGGTAACGAAGAGGTCGTCGCCGACGAGCTGGCAGCGGTTGCCGATCATGTCGGTGAGGATCTTCCAGCCATCCCAGTCGTTTTCGGCCATGCCGTCTTCGATGGAGTCGATGGGGAATTCTTCAACGAGCTTCTTGAGGAATTCGGCCTGTTCCTGGCTTGTGAGCTTGGGAGCGTCGGCACCCTGCTTCCAGGTATAGTCGTAAACACCGTCGTGATAGAATTCGGAGGAAGCGCAGTCGAGGCCGATGGTAACGTCCTTGCCGGGAACGTAGCCGGCCTTTTCGATAGCCTGGATGATAACGTTGAGGGCGTCTTCTGTGCCGTCGAGTGTGGGCGCGAAACCACCTTCGTCACCTACAGCAGTGCTGAGGCCGCGGGCCTTGAGGACAGCCTTGAGGTTGTGGAACACTTCTGTACCCATGCGGATGCCTTCGTGGAAGGAAGTAGCACCGATAGGACGAATCATGAATTCCTGGAAGCAGATGGGAGCGTCGGAGTGGGCGCCGCCGTTGATGATGTTCATCATGGGCACGGGGAGCACGTAGGTGTTGCAGCCACCGATGTATTTGTAGAGGGGCAGACCGAGGTAGTCGGCAGCAGCCTTGGCAACGGCGAGCGATACGCCGAGGATGGCGTTTGCACCGAGGTTGCTCTTGGTGTCAGTACCGTCGAGAGCAAGCATAGTCTCGTCGATAGCAATCTGGTCGAGAGCGTTCATGCCTACGAGGGCTGCGGCGATGGGGCCGTTGACGTTGGCAACTGCTTTGAGGACGCCCTTGCCCATATAGCGGCTCTTGTCGCCGTCGCGGAGCTCGAGAGCTTCGTTAACACCTGTGGATGCGCCGGAGGGAACGGATGCACGGCCGAAAGCGCCGGATTCGAGGACTACGTCTACTTCTACAGTGGGGTTGCCGCGTGAATCGAGCACCTCACGTCCGATGATTTTTTCGATTTTCATATTAATTGTACTTAATACCTTGGTATGTTGTGTTTTGATGTTGCTATAGAAAGGTCTTACCCTATCGCCGCAAAATTACGAAAAATTTCTGTATTTACAGCAATGCATTGCTCATATTTAAGAGCTATTTAATTCTTCGAAAGCCTTGTTAAGGTCAAAAATAGAGGATAAGGGCTCCGACGAGTTTGCTGTCGTCGCCGAGGGAGGGTGCCTTGCGGCCCTCGTCGTAGAAGTACTGTTCGTAGTTGAGCTTGAAATCGATATGGACCGGAGAGGCAACATAGGAAGCTGTGGCACCGACTGTGAGGCGCTTGCATGCCGGGTAGTTGGTGGTCAGGATGCCTTCGGCGTTGCGCTGGCCGTTGCTGGTGTCGTCCATCATGTCGAGACGGCCCTGGAAGGACAGGCGGTTGACCCACGCTGAGCGCATTCCGAAGCCATAGTCGGCAAAGACGGTAAGCACATTGCCGGGGTCGAAGCTCTTGCCGCAGTAGTGGCGGTGAGTGTACTCGCCTTCGACATACCAGTGGCTGTCGTGCCACGACAGAGATGCGTTGAACTGGTTGATGCGCACTCCTTTCTCTGTACCGCCGGGGACACGCGACATGAAGCCTAACTCTGGCCTGAAGCCGTAGGGCGCAGTCCAGTTTGCTTTGATGGAGTAGGTGAGTGCCGTATTCCAGCCGCTGTGGTCGGTCATGTCGGTGCTGTTGAAGATGCCGCCCTCGGTGTATATTTTCGTCCCCGGGAAGTTGTACCCGGCCTTCACGCCGACGCTGCGCAGGTTGCCGTAGATTTTACCGGCGAAGGCGCGGTTGGCAAAGAAGTAGGCATGGGGCGCACGTGAGGCCGTGACGCTGAACGGTACTCGCATCTGTCCGGCCATTATTTTGAGATTTTTACCCGGATGGAGGGTCACGTAGACATCGAGGACTTTCAGCTTGCCACGGTCGCAGAGGTCGAGCTGCACGTAGTAGTCGGCCCAGGGGAGGACAGAGCCTGTTGCACTGAGCCGGGCCATGCGCACTTCGAAGCGGTTTTCGGCGCGTACGGTCGACTGTTCGAAGAGTCCGCGGAATGTGCCGTGGACTGTCGGGAGGTATCGTTTGAGCTCGCCGTTGTCAGCAGCCGACAACACGAGGGAGGAGAAGAGGCACAAGATTGCAAATAGCTTGCGCATTATCTCGAAGATTGCGGTGCCAGGTTTACTGGTAATTATACAGGAGTTCGAAGTCATCGACGTACATAACGGAGCCGGCACCGCCGGTGAAATAGTCTCCGTATTTGCTCGCCGAGCATGTGATGAGTATATATTTGGGCTTGCGCGAGTAGGAGCGGTACTCGAACTTCACTTCGAACGGAGTCCATTCCTCCACGCTTTCGCCACGGTCCATTCGTCCGAAAGCCACTACATCGTCGGCATCAGGGTCGAAGAGCTTGCGGTCTTTGGGATTAGTGCGTATTTCGCATGGCTCGTCGCTGTCGATGAGTGCTATCCACACCGTACATGTGTCGGGCTGTCCTATGAGGCTCTTCATCTCTGTATTGGAGTAGTTGATGGGCTCCATATGATATTTGAACATACCCTTCAGGGCCGTGGGCCTTTCGGTGAATGGACGGCCCATGCTGAGGACACCGTTAGTGCCGTCGGTGCGGACATATTCGCCGACGAAGAGATTGCCGGCGGCCAGCTTGCCGAGTACGGAGATACCGACGAACCGTGTCTCCAGTTCTGCCGCCCAGCCGCTTCCGGTCGGGGTGTCGGTCGTCGGCACGGAGTTGGACTGTCCGAGGGTAGTGGCGCCACGGTTGCCCGTATCCCAGTAGGGTGTTCCGTCTTCGGCCCAGGGACACCATACTTTGCCGTTGAGCCACCAGTGGTCGAAGTCGCTGTTGGGCACCTGTACGGCCATGCCCGTCGTGAACGAGAGTGTCTCGCCGTATTGTTCGCCCGAGTAGGCTCGTACCTCATAGTCGGTGAGTGCGTCTAGGTTTTTGATCAGGCCTGTGAAGCTGCCGCCGTCGTTGCTTATGTCGGTCTGGGGGACGGAGAGCCATTCGGTATCTCCGGCAAGGCGGTACTGGAAGCCGTTGTCTTTGCCGGCCTCGGCCGAGCCGTAGGCCCATGCCACGCAGGTCCAGGCATCGACCCCGGTCGTCGTCACCGCCGCAGTCTCGATGTTGACATTGATAGTCCATGTTTCGGTGCGCCCGTAGGCCGTCACTTTGACTTCAAGAGGTTCCGACCCGTCGAAGGTAAAGCCTTCCGCGAGGTCAGGAGTCATCGTCGAGCCAATTGGGCCGAGCTTGGCCTTCACGACGCGCAGCTTGGCGATGTCGGCTGTGTTGAGGACTGTGACAGTTACGGTGCGCTGTTCGGTGTCTATAGCTGTCGAGCCCATCTGTCCGGCAATCTCGAAGTAGCGCTCTATGGTCTGGACTGCCTGGATTGTCCAGTCCCAGTCCTGATAGAGCCTCAGCGTTACGTGGAGTGGTGTCGAAAGATCGACAGGCTTGGTGAATGGGTTGTCGACAATCTCGGCATCGGCCGGATAGATGGTGTACTTGTCAAATACGACATTATAGATGTCGACCTGCTCCGGCAGTGCTACGGTCGCCACCATATTGGTCGAGTCTATGGTAGTTCCTGCATCCTGTCCGCTGACGGTGAGGTCGGTGAACTTGACCGGTATCCGTGCGACAGGTATATCATTCTTTATGCAGCCCCCGAGGATGAGGAGGGCGAAAAGCACCGGGATGAGGCGGCGCGTAGTTTTACAGATGCGTTCCATAATCATATCACCACCATCAGTCCGAAGTTGATATTAAATATATTGAAGCGGAAGTTGGCACCCGAAGTGTCGCGGGAGCCTTCATCGACACCGTTGGTCACCTGATGCTCGTGCTTATACTTGAGGCCGAAGACACCGAAAGAGACGTTGAACGACAGCCATTCCTGGATGAACACACACAGACCCGGGCTGAAATTCAGCGAAGCCTCGGTCATGGATGTGCGTGTGTCGCGCATCTCGTCGGCATAAGGACGTTTGAAGCGCGAAGAACCACTCATGACGGTGGCGTCGACTTCGTTGAAGATACCGAAGCGGCCTCCACGGCCGAGCCCTATATAGTTACGGTAGAAAGCCGATACGCCGAAGCTTTCCTGGTGGTAGCTGATATCGTGGATGTTGAAATTGAGGTCGTCGTCAAAGTCGACTGCGAGATGGTCGAGGTCGGCGAAACCGCGCGAGTAATTGAATTTGAGGCCCACAGCCTGGTTGGAACGGATGAAATATGAGACGTACGGCCTCAGGGAGTACATCTTTCCTTTGAAATCGAAGTCGGAGACATAGGACAGGATGGATACGTCGTCGGTTTTCAGTTCGCCGTACGATGCCGTGATGCCGAAACCCCATGTTCCCTTGGGGATGAATATATAGTTGAAAAGCCCGCGGTCGAAACGTCCGAAATTTCGTTCGGGGAGGACGATACTGACGGTATCGCCGTCGACAATCACCCTTTCTGTGCTGTCGGGGCGATGAATGTCTTTTTTACGCACGATGTCCTGCGCTGAAGCTGAGGCTGCGGCCACCATGGCGATAAGTAGGAAAACGATAGTTCTCATGTGGCTGCTTTAGAGATAGAACACCATTCCGAAGGTGATGGAGAAAAGATTGATTTTGAAGTTCGCTTGTTGCTGATGCCTGTGGGCAACATAGATCTGGTCGGTCACCGAGCGTGTGCTTGTATAATTGAACCCAAGGACGCCGACGTTGACCTCAAGGGCCGAGTAGTTGTTGAGAAATACACACAGACCCGGGGCCACACCGACGTGGAACTGGAAGTTGCGTTCGTAGGTGCCTGTGAGGTCCGTCCCGCTGCCGTTCGAAATTTTGGCCTGGCCCCCGCCGAGCATCAGCTGGACTTCGTTGAAGAGTCCGAAGCGTGTCGAACGTCCGAGGCTTAGGTAGGATCGGAAGAGAGCTGTGCCGAGATAGTCCTGGCTGACGCTGTAGAGGTTGTCGACATCCCATGTTGTTTCGGAATCGACAATTACATTGGCGGCGTCGAGCTTGGTGCGCTGCCGTGCATAGGAGAATCGTCCGCCTGCCGTGAGGTTGTCCTTGAAACAGAACATCAACATGGGACTGACTTTGAATGTATAGGATTCACCGTTGATATTCTCGACGACAAAGAATTGATACTTGTCCTGGCTGGACTGTGAGTAGCTGACGCTTACACCGGTCACCCATGCCCCTTTGGGAACGAACGACACCTGTTCGATCTTTCGGTGGAACTCTTCCTGGGCTGATGAAGGCATGGAGGCTGCCAGTCCGATGAGAACGAGGCTCAGGAAGACCAAAATCCGGCGATTGAAAACCATTGAGAAATGCTGAGAGGTTAATATTTACAAAAAACTCCTCAAAGGTACAAATTATTTCCCAATTAGAACTTCAAGAAGTGCCATTATCGATGACTCTATATGGAAATCGGCAAAAAAGGAAGCGGTTCACAAAAATATTGCCCCTTAAAAGATTGCATGGAACGATTTTTTTGTAAATTTGTGGCTGTCGGAGAAGCGTTCTCCCTCACCACTTAACTAACAGTTAAACCTAATACTCTACTACTATGATTATCGGAATTCCGAAAGAGATCAAGAACAATGAAAACCGAGTGGGTATGACCCCCTCTGGCGTCCACGAACTTGTGGCCGACGGTCACAAAGTATATGTGCAGCACACTGCCGGTGAGGGCAGTGGCTTTGCCGACAAAGAATACGAGGAGGCCGGTGCAAGCATTCTCCCTACCATAGAAGATGTCTATGCCACCGCTGAAATGATAATCAAAGTCAAGGAACCCATCGAGCCCGAATATAAGCTCGTCAGGAAAGGACAGCTCCTGTTCACATATTTTCATTTCGCCAGTGACCTGGAACTAACCGAGGCCATGATTGCTTCGGGCGCGACATGTATCGCCTATGAGACCGTTGTCGGTCCTCAGGGAGGCCTACCTCTCCTCATCCCTATGAGCGAAGTGGCCGGCCGCATGTCTATCCAGGAAGGTGCCCGCTTCCTCGAGAAGCCTCAGGGCGGACGTGGTATCCTTCTCGGAGGTGTCCCCGGGGTAAAGCCTGCTAAAGTCCTTGTGCTCGGTGCCGGGGTAGTGGGGCGAAATGCAGCCCTTATGGCTGCCGGTCTTGGCGCGGATGTGACTATTGCCGATATCTCGCTGCCTACCCTCCGTCATGTCGCTGAGGTAATGCCCAGCAACGTCAAGACTTTGTATTCCTCACGCCATAATATCATAAAGGAACTTCCCGATACAGACCTCGTCATCGGTTCGGTGCTTATCCCCGGAGCCAAGACGCCTCATCTCATCACTGCCGATATGCTCAAATATATGCGTCCCGGCACAGTGATAGTAGATGTCGCTATCGATCAGGGCGGTTGTTTCGAGACTTCACATGCCACCACGCATTCCGATCCTATATTCACTGTCGATGGCATCGTACACTATGCAGTAGCCAATATCCCGGGCGCAGTCCCCTATACCTCGACGCTTGCGCTAACCAACGCCACACTGCCATATGCACGCCGTATCGCACGCTACGGATGGAAGGAAGCCTGCAAGCTTGACAAGGGTCTTGCCGAAGGCGTCAACATCGTTGACGGAAAGATCGTCTTCAAGGCCGTTGCCGAGGCATGGAACATGCCCTATACTCCTCTCGCTTTATAGTACCATAGGAGTTTCCCTGAACGAAGCTCACTCTTAAATTGTTTAAAAACCGGGTGCAGGGCCTAAGTCCCTGTACCCGATTTCTCTGCCGTTTTAATCCTTATAAAAACCTTCATCGCATGAAGCACTTCTACCGCACTGTTGCCGCGCTACTATCGCTCCTTGCGGCTGCCTATGCATCCGCAGATATTCCTGCCGGGTATTATTCGTCACTGGATGGTAAGAAAGAAGGCGAGCTCAAGACCGCCATACACACCATCGTCCATAACTTCACGAGAGTGACATACTCGAATCTGCCACACTATTTTCAGCAGACTGATGTGTATCCGGACTCACATCGATGGTGGGACATGTACTCCGACATCCCTCTGTATGCTCCCTCGTTTTCGGGGCTTAACCGTGAACACTCATTTCCGAAAAGCTGGTGGGGCGGCTCGACGAGCGTAGGCGCATATGTGGACCTCAATCATCTGTATCCCAGTGAGAGAGATGCCAATACGGCCAAAAGCAACTACCCCCTCGGAATTGTCAACCGCAGTTCGAATGTGAAGTTCGACAACGGTATATGTGCGGTAGGATATCCTGTCAACGGACAGGGCGGAGGCGCTTCTTTTGTGTTTGAACCTGACGACCAGTATAAAGGCGACTTTGCTCGCACGTATTTCTATATGGCCACAGCCTATCAGGACCTGACGTGGAAATATACCTATATGGTCAGCCAGAATCTCTACCCGACGCTCAACGGCTGGTCGGTCGAGCTTTTGATGAAATGGCATCGAGACGATCCCGTGAGCCAGAAGGAGATAGACCGTAACGAGGCCGTTTTCGCTATACAGAACAACCGTAACCCCTTCATCGATATGCCCGAGCTGGCCGAATACCTCTGGGGAACAAAGAAAGGCGAGAGTTTTACTCCCGGCAGTGTGGTGGTACCTCCAACCGGCGATCCAGAGCTTCTGGCTCCGACGAAGGATATGGAACTACAGTTCGGACAGGTTGCGCTCGGCAGCAGCCTCGGCAGCAAACTTTATGTACATGGCAAGAACCTGACCGGAAGCATTGATGTGACACTCTGGAGCGGCGACAGCAACATGTTCTCTGTTCCCCAGGACGGAATACCCGCCTCGCTGGTGTGCAGCGATGACGGATACTGGCTGACAGTGACCTATGAGCCTTCCGCTCTTGGTCAACATAGTACTAAGCTGCTGCTCTCGGGTGCTTTCGGATCTCGTTCCGTCGTTCTTCGCGGCGAATGTCTGCCTGTGCCGACTCTTTCGGCAGTCAACGCCCTCCCTGCTACGGATGTTACATCCGACAGCTATACTGCGAACTGGGAAGCTCCTCTTGGGGATGTTGTCGATTATTATCTTGTGACCAGGACTCGCTACGTAGGTGGCGACGCTTTTACCGAGACTCTACCCGCCGAAGACACTTCGCTTGAGATTACAGGCTTCGGTTCCTCCGATCAGGAATCATACACTGTGCAGAGCGTCCGTCTCGGACATATGTCGCCGATGTCGAATGTCGTCTTTGTCAACCACAGCGGTATCGAGGACATTCTGGATGATGAACCCCTGATTGTGCGTTCCTTCCCTGGCTTCATCCGCTTCATATGCAGTTCGCCGCAGACAGGTTGCCGCATTTATGATGTCGCAGGCCGTCTTGTCAAGGAAATCGGTACTGTATCGCAGGATATGGATGTCGAGATATCGGCCGGTGTCTATCTGATTGTCACCGACTCGCATCGTTCGCCCCTGAAAGTTTCGGTGCGTTGAAAATAATCATTTGGCAAGGCATGTCATAGGCATGTCTTGCCTTTTATATTTATATTGATACTTATGGACAAGGATAGAATAATGGCCCTTTTCAATGCCAACTGTCTCGACGAGGCGGAGGCATTGCTTGACGATAAGAAGCAGGAAGACCAGGCGTGGGTTTTCTATATGCGCGGACGGATAGAATGGAAGAAAGGCAACAAAACAGAAGCCATATCTTTCTATGAAAAGGCCGCCGCCGCCGATCCGGAATCGGAGGCGGCGACGGCACTTGAGCAAGCTCGTGAAATTATGGATTTCTATAACAAGGATCTATATAATCCCTGATTATTGAACCGCTGTGGCAGTCCCTATTTCTAAAATAGCTCCCGTGGCCGGTTCGAAAAGAACCATCGAGGGGGCTTTTTTGTCTGTGAATAGTTTTGGGTCGAGTCCGAAAACGACACCCAGCTGGGCCAGCGAAACCTCTTTGGAAGCGATGGTCTGTCCGTCGTAATCGATGCTGATGAGGGCAGTGCCGGGGATACGGTATGCTACACCTCCTTTGGGGAAGGATTTGGTGGTGCCGTTGTCGAGTGTCGGCAGCTCGCCTTTTTCAAGTATTTTGATATTTAGAGTGATAGGTGCGCCGGCAAGGTCCTTGCTGTCGATAATGCCTTCGACGGCCGACAGACGTGCGAGTATGTCGCCCTTGACCTCGTCGGAGTCGGGTACTACAGTGATCTTCTCGACTACGGTCGATATCGAGCGTGTGCCGCAGAACATAGCAGTAAGGGCAGCCTCCTGTGCCGACAGGTTGTCAAGGACAAGTTCCATAGCTTTGCCGTCGGCCGGCGGATTGTCGGCCTGACCCGAAAGGATATCAGAGCGTGTCTCGCGTAGTTCGAAGATGCGTTGTGCTGCAAGCTCGGCTTTCTTGGATGTCGACGAGCTGCGAGCCATGTCCTGTGTCACGGCCTGACGGGCTGCTTCGGTCTCAAGGGGCGACGGGGCTGCGGCAACGGCCTCAGGCACTGTCGGTACTTCGGCAGCAGGGATATTTTCTGTATTGATGGCAAGAGGTACTCCGGCCTCATCAAGAATCATAAACGGTGCCGAACCGATTTTGAACTGTGCAAGCCATTTTTGTTCCGGGTCGGCAATGCCGCGTGGTACTATTGTAGCACTCTTGAGACGTGCCGTCCGGGAGTCTTTGGTTATAGCGTTGTTCACTCCGAGGTGTCGGCGCGCATAGTTGTGGAATTCGCCGGGATGTTCTTCTGTAAGTTCGGCTTCGAGGTATATGTCGATGGCCGTGACAGGAAGCGAGTATACAAGGCCGTATTCCGTAGCCTTTCCGGCGCTTAGTTTTTGCGATGTTTGGGCATGTGCCGTGCCCGCGCTAACTGCCAGTAGCAGTATCAGGGCGCTTGTGAGAGAGTTCTTCATTTGCGTGGGTTGACGATGGATTCTATTGCTTGTCCTATTGCCTCGGCTATGTCGATGGCGGTGGTGCTTCTGTTGCCGTGCTGAGAAGCCGCGATTTTTCCGGCAATACCGTGTATGTAGACTGCTGCTACGGCGGCCAGCTCAGGAAGCATCTTCTGGGCTGCCAGTCCGCACATCAGTCCCGTCAGGACATCGCCGCTGCCTGCTGTGGCGAGGGCGTCGGTACCCGATGAATTGACGAGTATTTCGCCGTCGGGCCATACGGTCATGGTGTAGTGGCTTTTGAGGACAATGATGATTTTATGGCGGGCTGCCATCTCTACAGCCTTGAGAAGGCGTACCGACTGACAGTTGTGTCCTCCGAACAGACGGTCGAATTCTCCGGCATGTGGTGTAATAACGGAGCGTGCCGGTATGAAATCAAGCATCGAGGGCTTGATGGCTATGCAGTTGAGCGCGTCGGCATCGAGTATGATGGGTGTCGACGTGGACTGGGCAGCCTTGATGAAACGTTCGAGCCCGTAGACCGTAGCGTCGGAGTGTCCGATACCTGGTCCTATGGCCACAGCGTCCGGTTCGACATGGCTCTCGAAACGCTGTATGTCGAGGTCCGCACCGTCCGTCTCGAACATGGCTGTGGGTTCGGAAGTCTGCATGACGTAGAAACCGCAGCGTGGGCCGTGACATGTCACCCTCCCGCAGCCTGAGCGCGCAGCTGCCTTTGTGCACATGACGGCCGCCCCAAGCATGCCGTACGATCCGGCATAGATGAGTGCGCTTCCCAGGTCGTGCTTGTCGGCATATGGGTCGCGCGGCGGCATGACGCTCTTGATGGCCTTGGCGTCGACGAGCCGGTACTTGCATTTCGGTGCAGTGCTTTTGTCGAGAGGCAGCCTCAGGGTCTTCCATGTGCCTATGAGCTGTGCGTTCTCAGGCATGAAGAAGGCGAGGGTGGGACCTACGATGGCCAAGGTGAGGTCGGCATGGATGATATTGCGGTTTATCATTCCTACGGAGAGGTCGAGGGTCATTCCCGACGGTATGTCGATGGCTATGACTCGTGGCCCTATCTCGTTGATATACCTTGCCAGCGCCTGATAGCCTCCGCGAAGAGGTTTCTTATAGCTACTCCCGAAAAGTCCGTCGACGACGATAGTGCCTTTGTCCATATCCGGCATATGGTAATGGACTCCGGGGTTGACGACTTCCTCAAGGTATTCGGGCATCGCAATTTCAAGAAAACGGTCGCGTGCGGCACGGTTGTCGGGTGTCAGCATGTTGCCGCCGATGTTGAAGAGGCATACATGAGCCATGCACCCGGCAGCGTGTAGTGCTGTGGCCGTTGCAAGAGCGTACGCTCCGCATATGTCGTCGCCTGCGAAGACGAGGACCGGAGCGTCGCTGTCTCCTCTCATTGCCATAACCTCATTCGCCGCCTGCTCGCCGACCATGTCGACAAATTCAGCCCGACGACGCATCCATTGACGCTGTTCGGCTGCCGGGAGTTCGGAGATATGCTCCAGATTCCCTATGGTGGCTTCCATAATAGCGTCGATGTCGGCTGGGGTGTAAATATTTTTCATATCGGGGCGACGAGAGTAGTGTGCTTGATCTTAAAGGGCGATGAGTTCTTCTATCTTCTGGCGGATAGCTTCGGGCTTCTGTGCGCCGGTGAGTCGGATGGCTGTCTTCTTGCCGTCTTTGAAGAAGAGGAGGGTAGGAAGGCCGCGGACACCGTTTTCGGAGCAGAAATCGTTCTCTTCGTCGGTGTTGTACTTGCCGATGACTACCTTGCCTTCGTATTCCTTGGCAAGGGCGTCGATTGTGGGTGCCATGGCCATACAGGGGCCGCACCAGGTTGCCCAGAAGTCGATTACTACGGGCTTGCCGCTGGCTATTATCTCATTAACATTTTCGTCGGTGATAGTCATGTCTTTTTTATGTTAGGGTTTTCTTGTGTAATAATCTGCAAAATTACTGTTTTTTGTTCTTGCTCCGGCTATATTTATAGCTAAATAAACTAAAGTAATCAGGCGTAGGACTTATGGTTGACCTTGAACTCTATGCCCGAATCGGCAAGCTCTTCGAGGAATTTGCGAGTCAGAGTGAGTCGTACGGCGCTTGTGAAATGGAGTTTGCGGCCTATCTCGGGGTCAAAGATGGTAAAGTTGACAGGAACATTGTTTCCCGGTTCGGAAGCTGCCGCGGCATCGGCAAGCAGCTCTTCGAGCTGTTGCAGTTCAGACGGTGTGCCGCATATCGAGAGGTCGGTAATCAGTTTGCCCTGCAGCCCGTCCAGAGGTATGATCTTTTCAACACCGAAACGCACTGTCGATGTGCCATTGGCCTTGTTGCGGAACGAGCGGAAGTTGCCGGTCACGTAGACAGCCGTGCCGGGTGTGCATAGATGTCCGAATTCTGCCCTCTGTTTCTCGAACAGGGCGAAGTCGGTGGCCCCGGAATAGTCCTCGACTTTGACTATCAGCATCGTCGAGCCTCCGAATGTCTGCTTTTCTTCTGTGGCTGTCACCATGCCCGCAAAGATGACTGGTGAAGTCGTCGGAGTCGATATCTCGTTTTTGTCGACTGCCGTGTGCTCGACACCGTATTTCACTTCGAGCCAGTGCTTGTCGAGTGGATGGGCCGATAAGTACATGCCGACGAGCTCACGTTCACGGTTGAGGCGCGTGAGGTTGTCCCATGCCGGAGCCGACGGTATCGACGGACGGCTCTGGTTGGTAACTTCGTCGTCGAAAGCGAACAGTGAGGCCGACATCATGCGGTGTTCGCTCTGTCGCTGTGAGCCGTAACGGAGCAGGCGTTCGCTGACGGTCTCGCCGCGTTTGCCGTCCTCGGCGACGAGGTCTTCGCGTTTGATGCCTTCGAAGCAGTCGAAGGCTCCGGCTATCACAAGATTGTCGAAGACTCGACGGTTGATAGTCGACGACGGTACGCGCTCGACGAAGTCGTAGATATCCTTGAACGGACCGCCTTTCTCTCGCTCCTGGATGATACCTTCGACAACGTCGTGGCCTATGCCCTTGATTGCTGACAGTCCGAAGCGTATAACGTCAGTACCCGAAACGCTGAAGGTGTTCTGCGATTCGTTGATGTCGGGGCCTTTGACATTAAGCCCCATGGCTTTACATTCGTCCATGTAGAAACTCAGCTTGTTGATATCCGTCAGGTTCCGGCTGAGGACGGCGGCCATGAATTCCGCCGGATAGTTGGCCTTGAGATAGCCTGTCTGGAAGGCTACCCAGCTATAGCATGTGGCGTGACTTTTGTTGAAGGCATAGGAGGCGAACTTCTCCCACTCGCCCCATATCTTGTTGAGGACTTCTTCTTTGTGACCTTTCTTCTGGCCGCCGGAAAGGAATTTCCCTTTGAGGTGGTCCATCTTGTCCTTCATTTTCTTACCCATCGCTTTACGGAGAGTGTCGCTCTCGCCGCGTGTGAAGTCGGCAAGGAGGCGAGACAGGAGCATCACCTGTTCCTGATAGACAGTGATACCGTAGGTGTCCTTGAGATACATCTCCATTTCGGGGATGTCGTAAACGATAGGTTCGAGGCCTTGCTTGCGCCGGATGAAGTCGGGGATTTTTTCCATAGGCCCCGGACGATAGAGGGCGTTCATGGCGATGAGGTCTTCGAAGACGCTCGGCTTGAGTTCTCGTAGATATCGCTGCATGCCCGGCGATTCGAACTGGAAAGTACCGACGGTAGCACCGCGGCTGTAAAGCTCGTAGGTCTTCTTATCGTCGATAGGTATCTTGTCCATGTCGATATCGATACCGCGGCTATGCTTGATGTTGGCTACTGCCTCGCGGATAATAGACAGTGTCTTGAGTCCGAGGAAGTCCATCTTGATGAGGCCGGTGTCCTCGATGACGCTGCCTTCGTACTGTGTCACGAGGATGCGGTCGCCGTTTTTATCGGCGGCCGTGCTGACAGGCACCCAGTCGGTCACGTCGTCGCGGCAGATGATGACACCGCAGGCATGTACGCCCGTGTTTCGCATCGTCCCTTCGAGCTTGTTGGCGAAGTTGAGAAGTTCGCGTATGCCCGGGTCTTTGTCCATCTCTGCTTTGAACTCAGGCAGATAGTTTATGCAGTTGGCTACGGTCTGTTTCAGCTCTTTCTCCTTGTTTGGGTCCTTGGGGTCGATGGGCATATGTGCCGGAATCATCTTCGTGAGGGTGTTGGAGGTCGAGATGGGGTACTGCATCACGCGTGCAACGTCCTTGATAGCCGATTTTGCCGCCATGGTGCCGTAGGTGATGATATGTGCCACATTGGGCGCGCCGTAGCGCTGTGTCACATAGTTGAGCACCGTCTCGCGGCCATCGTCGTCGAAGTCGACGTCGATATCGGGAAGCGATATACGGTCGGGGTTGAGGAATCGTTCGAAAAGAAGGTCGTACTTCAGCGGGTCGATCTGCGTTATGCCGAGGCAGTAGGCCACGACGGATCCTGCAGCCGACCCACGGCCAGGACCTATGCTGACACCGAGCGAGCGTCCGGCGCGTATGAAGTCCTGGACGATAAGAAAGTAGCCGGGAAAGCCCATCGTCTTCATCACATGGAGCTCGAAGACTATTCGTTCGTCGACTTCCGGTGGCAGCGGGGTGCCATAACGTCCGGCGGCTCCTTCGTAGGTGATTTTCCGAAGGTAGTCGGCCTCGAATTTGATTCGGTAGAGCTTGTCGTAGCCTCCGAGACGTTCTATAGTCTTGCGGCCTGTTTCTTCGTCGACAATCACGTTGCCGTGTTCGTCGCGTGTAAATTCGTCGTATAGTTCTTGTTCAGTGATACGCGAACGGTACTCTTCTTCAGTGCCGAAATCCTCCGGAATGGCGAAGTTCGGCATGATAGGGGCATGGTCGATGCTGTATTCCTCGACTTTGTCGGCAATCTCTGTGGTAGTCAGCAGTGCCTCAGGGATATCCGAAAAAAGAGTCTCCATTTCGGCGGTCGTTTTGAGCCATTCCTGCTTGGAGTAAAGCATTCTGTTGCTGTCGTTGTAGTAGTGGTTGGTTGCCAGGCAGATGAGGCGGTCGTGGGCTTCTGCATCGCCTTCGTCGAGGAAGTGCGCGTCGTTGGTGGCGACGAGCTTGATGTCGTATTTCCTTGCCAGCTCGATTAATTTGGGCTCTATCTCCATCTGGAGACGGTATGTTTCGTGATTGGCGTTCGGTACTGTGGCCTTATGACGCTGGAGTTCGAGATAATAGTCGTCGCCCATGAGGCTTTTCCACCATGCGACACTCTTGTCGGCTTCCTCGAATAGGCCGTTGCGGAGCAGTCGCGGTATCTCGCCGCCGAGACAGGCCGAGCATATTATTAGGCCCTCGTGGTGCTTAGAGATCGCCTCTTTGTCGGTCCTGGGGTGATGATAGAAACCTTCGGTCCAGGCCTGAGATACGAGTTTGATAAGGTTCTTGTAGCCCTTTTGGTTCTTTGCCAGCACGATGAGGTGGTTGCCCTTGTCGTTTTTGTCGCCTCTGTCGTGAAGTGAATTGTTAGCGACATACATTTCGCAGCCTATGATAGGCTTGAGGTGCTTCTTTTTCGCGCTCTCGAGTTCGGCTTTGGCGGCTTCAAGGGCTTCGGTGTCGCCGGCGGCTTCTGCCTCCTCGATTTTCTTCTTCGCATCGGCTACCGCGCCTTTGACACCCTTGTTATGCTTATTGATACTGTTGGTGAACTCTTTGATGCCGAACATGTTGCCATGATCGGTCAGCGCTATTGCCGGCATGCCGTCGGCAACAGCTTTCTTTATGATGCCCGACAGCGTGGATAGGCCGTCGAGCAAGGAATAGTGTGAATGTACGTGGAGATGGACGAATTCCGACATATGGATTGGCTCCGGAGGAGAAATTGTGATTAGCGCTTTGTTTGTTCGTGGCATTGTCTGCCAAAGAAGACCCAAAATTACAAAAAATTCTCGGATTCCGGGCCTGAATTTTATCCTTACATCAAGCTCATTCTAAAATATAGGGCAAAATATAGGGCTATCCTTTGGTCTTGCTCCGGTAGGCCATTGGCGAGAGACCCATGATTTTCTTGAACAGGCGTGAGAAATAGTATGGGTCGGATATGCCTATTGTGTGACATATCTGGTTGATGTGTAGTGATGTAAAGTCGAGCAGACGGCATGCATGCCGGATTTTGAGATGATTGAAGTATTCCATCGGAGCCATGCCCGTACGTTTCGCAAAACGGGATGAGAACTGGGAGGTGGAATAACCGGTATATTGGGCTATTTCACTGAGACGTAGGTTTTTCCCTATGTTCTCGTTCATGAAATGTATTGCGGCATCGGTCATATCGGAATATTGTTCGGAGTCGAAATGACTTGAACGGTACTGGTTGAGGAAACGGAGCGAGCCCAGGAAATGATGGAATACGGAACAGGCATACAGGAGGTTCTCGCGCCCGAAACCTTTGTCGAGAGTGCTCATGATTTCCTCGAAGATGTCGATGCGGTCGGCAATCCGGGATCGGATTCCTGGTTTTATTTCTGTTGGCTGGCTATGCTCCGGAAGAAATTCGGAAGCGAGAGAGCCGTTGTAATGTATCCAATAGATAGTCCATGGGTCGTCGTGCGATGCGCCGTAGCTGTGCGGCTTGCCGGGTGGGAGGATGAAGTATGAATCCGAATGCACCTCATGGCGTCGGCCGTCGAGAACGTACCATCCCGAACCGGATGCGCAGTAGATGAAAACATATTGGTTCAGCGGTTCTCGGCGTTCGCGGTGATGATTACGTGCCTGAGGATAAAAACCGATGTCAGTGATATGTAGTATGGCGGAAAGCGGGTTGTGTTCAAGCTCCGACACACAGGCCGGTGGTAACACGTAGGCGCGTTCGCCCTGAAAGCCGTCTTTGATTTTTATCATGATTAGTGGGGATGGATGGTAGGGCTGTTTCTGCGATGCAAATATAGCGAATAATCCCCTTGTCGTAAAATAGTCCATCCTCATGTCGAAATAATCTATTGCTATGTTTGTCATGGCAAGGTAATTTTGCATCCGAAAACCTATATTCGGCACTATGAGAAACTTCAATAAATCATTCATCTATTTCATCTGTCTGGTATCGGCCATGGGCGGCCTGCTCTTTGGCTATGACTGGGTGGTAATCGGAGGCGCGAAGCCTTTCTATGAGATATTCTTCGGGATAGCGGATAATCCGGTGCAGCAGGGTTTGGCTATGAGTATAGCTCTCGTCGGCTGTCTGGTAGGGGCAATGACTGCCGGCGGTCTTGCCGACCGCATGGGCCGTCGTCCGCTGCTGGTCATATCGGCTGTGATATTCCTCCTTTCCGCTTATGGCACCGGTGCTTTCGATACGTACATTTGGTTCCTGATAGCACGTCTCGTCGGGGGTGTTGCTATCGGCATTGCTTCCGGCCTTTCGCCGATGTATATAGCCGAAGTTGCTCCCCCACATATCCGAGGCAAGCTTGTGTCGCTCAATCAGCTTACTATAGTGCTCGGCATCCTTGCCGCCCAGATTGCCAACTATATGATTGCCGAACCTATGCCGGCGGGTACGACTGTCGCCTCTCTCGACTCATGGAACTGTCAGTGGGGGTGGCGATGGATGTTCTGGGCTGAGGCCTTTCCTGCTGTCGCATTCCTCTTCCTTGCTTTCTTCATTCCCGAGAGTCCGCGCTGGCTGGCTATGAAGGGGAGGCCAGACGATGCTCTCAGGATTCTCTTACACATCGGCGGTCGGGAATATGCCCTGTCGGAAATCCATTACGAAGAAGCAAAACCGGAAAAATCAGGTGGACTGAGCCGTCTGTTCAGCCGCCTGTACAGCAAAGTCCTTATACTCGGGCTTGTTCTTGCCGTATTCCAGCAGTGGTGCGGAACGAATGTAATTTTCAACTATGCGCAGGAGATCTTCTCCAATGCTGGTTATGACCTCGGCGAGATGCTGTTCAACATAGTTCTGACGGGTATCACCAACGTGGTGTTCACATTCGTAGCCATATATACCGTCGAACGACTCGGAAGGCGCAAGCTCATGCTCATCGGAGCCGGAGGGCTTGCCCTTATCTATGGTGTGCTCGGGCTGTGCTACTTCATGCACGTGACAGGCTTCTTCATGGTCGTACTTGTCGTGGCGGCTATAGCATGCTACGCCATGACCCTCGGACCTGTCACCTGGGTTCTTCTTGCCGAAATTTTCCCCGACAGAGTGCGTGCTACGGCAATGGCTGTCTGCACTTTCGCTCTATGGACGGCAAGTTTCATCCTGACTTATACCTTCCCGGTGCTGAACGATATTCTCGGTAGCTACGGTACATTCTGGATTTATGCCGGTATATGTGCTGCAGGATATATATTCTTCATCAGGAGGCTTCCCGAGACTAAAGGCAAGAGCCTTAGCGAACTTGAAAATGAACTGGTAAAAGACAATATTTTGTAACTGCTATGGTAAAAGCATGGAAGGAACGTGTGGTTATACCGACATATGAGGTCGGGAAACCAGACAAAAACCCCGTCTTTCTCGAAAAGCGTGTGTACCAAGGCTCAAGCGGTATGGTCTATCCTTATCCCGTAATTGAGTCTATATCAGACGCCAAGACAGACAAGGAATACAATGCCGTATTCCTTGAGAACGAATATATAAAAGTGATGGTCCTCCCCGAACTCGGTGGGCGTATCCAGATGGCTTACGATAAAATCCGTAAGCGCCATTTTGTGTACTATAATCATGTAATAAAGCCTGCATTGGTCGGTCTTGCAGGTCCGTGGATTTCGGGAGGTATCGAGTTCAACTGGCCGCAGCATCATCGTCCGAGTACCTTCATGCCTGTCGACAGCACTATCGAGGAGAATGAAGACGGTTCGATAACGGTATGGGTCAATGAGTACGAACGTATGTTTCATCAGAAGGGCATGGCCGGTTTCACGCTTAGGCCGGGATGTGCATATCTCGAAATCAAGGGCATACTCTACAATCCTACGCCTCTGCCTCAGACATTCCTGTGGTGGGCGAATCCGGCGGTCGCTGTCAACGACTATTATCGAAGCGTCTTCCCACCGGACATAAACGCTGTGTTCGACCATGGCAAGCGTGCGGTAAGCTCATTCCCTGTCGCTACAGGGACATACTATAAGATGGACTATTCTGCCGGTGTCGATATAGCCAACTATAAGAATATATTCGTGCCGACATCATATATGGGGGTGAATTCGAAATATAACTTCGAGGGTGGATATGAATTTGATACCGAAGCCGGTATGCTCCATGTGGCAAGTCACCATGTGTCGCCCGGAAAGAAGCAGTGGACATGGGGTAACGGCGATTTCGGACGCGCCTGGGACCGCAATCTTACCGACGACGACGGCCCCTATATCGAGCTGATGGCCGGTGTCTTCACCGAAAACCAGCCTGATTTTTCATGGCTCATGCCTTACGAGGAGAAGGAATTCACCCAGTATTTCCTCCCTTACCGCGAGCTTGGGGTTGTCAAGAACGCGAGCAAGGATGTCCTGATGAATATCGAAGCTGACGAAGAGGGAGGAGCCGGGCTGCGAATATTCGCTACTTCGCGGCAGAAACTCACGGCGACTGTCCTTTCTGGGGATAAAGTGATTTTCAAGAAGGAGATTCACGTAAGCCCCGAAGAGATTTTCTCGGCAAAATTTGCTCTCCCGGGTACAGGAATGGAGGATATCTCTGTGGAAATCAGCAAAAATGGACGACACCTTCTGTCCTGGAGCCCCGAACCTGAAGAAATCAGGCCCATACCTGAAGCTGCTGAAGCGGCTCTCCTCCCGTCGGAAATAAAGACCAACGAACAGCTTTATCTCACGGGTCTGCATCTGGAACAGTACCGTCATGCAACTTATAATCCTCTGGATTATTATGAGGAAGCTTTGCGACGAGATCCTCTCGACGTGCGGTGTAATAATGCTATGGGTCTATGGTATATCCGCAAAGGACGTTTTTCCAGGGCAGAGGAGTATCTGCGTAGAGCTGTCAAGGTGCTTAAAAAGCGCAATCCCAACCCCTACGATGGTGAACCACTCTACAATCTCGGACTCTCTTTGCTTTTCCAGGGTAAGACCGGCGAGGCTTACGATATGTTCTATAAATCGACATGGAACGCCGCCTGGCAGGATGCCGGTTTCCTCTCATGTGCCCGTATCTCAACTGCTTACGGGAATAACGAGGACGCTTTATATGAGACAGGTCGTGCTCTTGTTCGCAACTGGCACAATCATCAGGCTCGTGCTCTTCGTTGTGCGCTGCTGCTGCGTATGGGCAGGAGGGAAGATGCCATTGCCTTGGCCGACGAGTCGCTTAAGGCTGATCTCTTCAATTTCGGGGCCTTGTTCGTCAGGTGGCTCGCCGATGGTTCGGCAGAGACTCTATCTCGCTTCAAGTCTCTTCTGCGAGGCGACGCACACAATTACAGCGAGGTAGCACTCGACTTTGTTGCTGCTGGTCTCTATGATATAGCCGAAAAAGTATGGTCAGTAGCTATGGAGGAAAATGCCATGTCGCCAATGTCCTGGTATTACCTTGGCTGGTCTCAGCTTCTGGCGGGTAACACAGAGGAAGTCGACACGGCTTTTGCAAAGGGTTCTTCCGCTGACCCGTATTGCTGTTTCCCGAACCGTCTGGAAGCTATTCTCGCACTTAGAGCTGCGCTCGAGCGAAATCCCGAAGATGCAATGGCTCATTACTATCTCGGTAATATCTACTACGATAAGCGTCAGTACGATATCGCTCGTAGTGAATGGGAAGATGCAGCCCGACTCCGACCGAAATTTCCTACGGCATGGCGGAATCTTGCCCTTGTGTATTTCAACAAATCGGGAGAACAGGAGAAGGCAAGGGATTGTATGGAACGTGCTTTTGCTCTCGACCGTACCGACAGCCGTGTGCTGATGGAACTCGATCAGCTCTACAAGCGTCTCCGCCTTCCGCACGCGGAGCGACTTTCCTTCCTTCTCGATTATCCGGAGCTTGTTGATTCCCGTGATGACCTTACTCTCGAACTTATAACACTTCTCAATCTTACAGGGAAATATCAGGAGGCTAAGGAGCGTCTTGATGCACGGACTTTCCATCCCTGGGAGGGTGGAGAAGGCAAGGTCCCGGCCCAGTACCAGTCAGCACGTGTAGGGCTTGCCCGTCAAGCCATGACCGAAGGTCGTTGTTCCGATGCTATATGTCTGCTCGAGGAATGTCTCCAATATCCTCATCATCTTGGCGAAGGTAAGCTCTATGGAGCGCAGGAGAATGATTTTTACTATCTTAGGGGTCTCGCCTATGATGCCGAAGGTAAGGAGGAAAAAGCCCGTGAATGTTGGATTAAGGCTACCGAGGGCCCGACGGAACCTGCACCGGCACTGTACTACAATGATGCCAAGCCCGACAAGATTTTCTATGCCGGCCTCGCTTTCCGCGCTCTTGGCATGGAGGACAAGGCGCGCAGTTATTTCAACCGTCTGGCCGACTACGGCAGGCAGCATTACCACGATAAAGTAGTGATGGACTACTTTGCCGTATCCCTTCCAGACCTTCTCATCTGGGAAGACTCGCTCGACTCTCGCAATCGTGTCCACTGTCTCTATATGCTGGCTCTCGGCTGCGCCGGTCTCGGCGATAAAAAGAAGGCCAAGCGCTATCTTGAGGAAGCTGCAGCCATCGATTCCAATCATCAGGGAATCATTATGGTGCGTCCTTTCTTGGAAGAAATGAACTGAAACTATGAATAAAAAACTTATTGCACTCTGCATGGCGGCTTTTACAGCTGCTGCCTTCGCCGTGGGGCAAGAGCGTATCGATCTTTCCGGCACCTGGGATGTCGAATTGCCCGTTGAGGCCGCAGATGGTGAGATAAATCTTCCGGGGACACTGGATATGGCCGGGTATGGTTTCGAGGTCGACACGCTTTCACTTTCACGCGACGAGCAGTTCCGACGGCTTACAAGACGCTATTCATATATCGGGCCGGCCGTTTATACTAAAATGGTCGAGATTTCTCCTGAGATGGCAGGCAAACCTCTTGAACTTACTCTCGAACGTGTGATATGGAAGAGCACGGTATCAGTCAGCGACCACAAATTCGGCGATGCCGAATACAGTCTCGTCGGTCCTCATGTGCATACTCTTCCCGAAGGGTTGAACGCAGGGCCGCATTTGCTGAGGGTGGAAATCGACAATTCGAAACAGTACGACATTTCTACAAATAACCTTGCCCATAGCTATACTAACGACACCCAGACGATGTGGAATGGAATTCTGGGCGATATTTCTCTCAGGGCCTTGTCCGGAAGTGAGGTGTCGAGGATTGAAGTTTATCCTTCTGCTGCCCTTGATTCTGTCAGGATAGTCGCTTATGTCTATAATAATGTCGGAAAGGTTTTGAAGGAGAAAGTGACCTTTGCTGTTGACGGTGCGAAGATCTCCAGGAAGGTACGTCTGCACCCTGGCGAAAATGTCGTCGACGCTACTCTCGATGCATCAGCACTCGAGCACTGGAATGAGTTTAACCCTAAACTCTATTCGGCGAAAGTCTCAGTCGGCAAATCGGAACCATTTGCGACGACTTTCGGCATGAGGACTATCGATAACGCTGATGGTTTGAGAATCAACGGTATTCCTGTATTTCTCCGCGGTACTTTGGAATGTTGTGTGTTTCCTTTGACGGGTACACCTCCTACAGATACCAAGGGATGGGAGAAGACTTTCGTAAACGCCCGTAGATGGGGGCTCAACCATCTCAGATTCCATTCATGGTGTCCTCCTGACGCCGCATTCCGGGTTGCCGACTCTCTTGGCTTCTATCTGCAGGTCGAACTTCCGGTATGGTCGCTTAAAATCGGCGATGATGAGGCGGCCGAGAATTTTTTGAAGGATGAATATGAGCGGATTGTAAGGAACTATGGTAATCATCCTTCCTTATGTATGATAAGTGTCGGCAACGAGCTCCAGCATGATTTCGGATGGCTGAATGGAATGGTGGCTCGGATGCGCGAACGTGATCCCCGTCATCTCTATACCTCGACTTCGTTTACCTTCGAGAAGGGTCATGGCGGTCACCCCGAACCGTACGACCAGTTCTTTATCACGCAATGGACCGACAAGGGATGGGTACGCGGTCAAGGCGTATTCGAGACCGATAGACCGACCTTCAATAAGAATTACAGTGCATCGCTGGAGGGTATCGGTGTACCCCTCGTTTCGCACGAAATCGGGCAGTACGCTGTCTATCCTTCCATGAAGGAGATTGCGAAATATACAGGCACCTTGAATCCATTGAATTTTAAGAATATACGTAAAGACCTTGAGGAGAAGGGACTGTTGGCTGAAAGTGAGGATATGACAGAGGCTTCTGCCAAGTTGACGGCTATTCTCTACAAAGAAGAGATAGAACGTGCGTTGAAAACTCCCGGGATGTCGGGCTTCCAGTTGCTCGGCTTGCAGGATTTTCCGGGGCAGGGAACAGCCCTCGTAGGACTTGTGGATGCCTTCTGGGACAACAAAGGGGCCGTTACTGAAGATTGGTTCCGTGGTTTCTGTTCTCCGCTTGTACCATTGCTGAATTTTGACAAGGCAGTGTATCGCACTGACGAGATTTTCAGCGGTACTGTCGTCATTGCTAATTTTACTGCTTCAGACTTGGATAAGCAGCCTGTCGACTGGACGTTGACGGCTGTTGGCGATGCAGAACCCTTTGCATCCGGCTCTATGGATACGGTCGGAGTAAAGGCCGGAGATGTTTCTGAAATCGGGACCTTTGAAGTGTCTCTTTCTTCGCTGAAAGAGCCGTCGGCTGTAATGGTGCGTCTGAGGCTTGCCGACGGGACAGAGAATTCATGGCGTATACACGTCTATCCCAAACTTGAGATAAATTACGGCGACGTGCTTGCAACTCGTTCGCTCGACGATGCCTTGGCCGCTCTTAAGGAGGGCCGCAAAGTATTGCTTGCCCCGTCTCCTGATAGTATCGACGGTATCGAAAGCAAATTCCTCCCGGTATTCTGGAGTCCTGTGCATTTCCCGAAACAGGCCGGTACTATGGGTGTGATGTGTGATCCTGCCCATCCGGCTTTGAAATCATTCCCCAACGAAGGTCATTCGGACTGGCAGTGGTGGAACGTGGCGAAGAATGCAAAGGTCCTTGTCATAGATTCTATTGCAGAGGTGAGCCCCGTCGTGAAGGTTGTTGACAATTTTGTGCATAATAGAAAGCTGGCTTATCTCTTCGAGGCACGCTGTGGCAATGGCGCTCTCTTCTTCAGTGCCGTGGATTTTTTGAATCCGCGACTCGACAGTCCCGAGCTTGAAGCATTGGCAGCTTCCGTGCTTGATTATATGAACAGCACGGAATTCAATCCGACAGGTGAAATTCGAGAGGAGGATCTGAAAAAAATCATTACAGAAAATCAAAAAACGGTGCGGACATCGGCGACTTCGATCTATGAGTAGTCTCTTCTGAGAGGAAAAAATCAGCGCGTGTCCTCGGTTTTTTGTAGGGCATGCGCTAATTTTTCATGGAAAACGGATTTTTTTCTTTGGTGACCGTGTCCCGTTTTCTATTCTGTCTCGTCATTGAAATATTTTGGATTCTTATATATAATGAGTACCTTTGCGGTCTGGGAGGTGGGGGCACCCACTTCCTGGGTCCCGGAGTGTTAAAATTCCGTTAAAATGCCGAAAATATTTGGCGGCGGCGGAAAGTCGTCGT
>CAUBJF010000013.1 GCA_958436175.1 uncultured Muribaculaceae bacterium | reverse complement strand
TGCCAGCCCTAATTTTTCAACTTCTCAAAAAACTTTAGCGGACAGTAATAATTGAGAATATGATTCCCATTCTTGATGAGACGCTGAAAAGTGAGATAGGGCTTGACTGCAACAAGGTGTTCACAAGTTCCCCCTTTGAAGAGATTGCTCGCCTCCGTTTGGCAGATAATGATACATTGGCAATAATGATTGATGTCAATGAATTGGGACTAAGACGATTCTCATTTTTTGCCATGGATAATATGCAGGAGATTTGCTTTACTCCGAAATATGGTACAGACACTGTCGGGGTGAAGAAAAATGTTTTTTTTAAAAGACCGGATCTCAATAAGGAGTGGAAGAGGATTCAGAGATTCTCCTTGAGAAATTCTTACCTTGCATCGATGCTTATATGCGCCGTAGTAGACAGTGGCAAGTTCGTGGAGCTCAGATCGATTTGTAGCAAATGGCCTAATGAGGACACCTATAGCCTTGATGATTTCATACGTTTCCGTGGTTCACGCCGGATTCATTTAGCAAATAGGGCTGAACGACTGATTGATAGTTGTTTTGAAGTAGTCGACGACTATAAGATATATGTAGATAAGGATACGACTATTTATACAGTCCCGATACCCAAGGTCAGCATAGATTCGTTGCTGGACTCCGAGCTTAGCAAGATGCCTGTTGCGAGGGCACTCGGTGTGAAGTACAGATATTCTGATGGGTCTTTGAAGGACTACGTTCAGGATTTTGATACCGTTCGTTTCATTCTGGGGCAGAGTTATAAAGTTGCTCATTTACTGTCGCTATATTCTATGGAAGGGGCATCAGACAAAGAATCGAAGAGGATACGATATATAGATGGATTTGTGAAGTTCGAAATCCTTGAAGAAGAAGACGAAGCAGATTTCATTGAGGACGAATTAATGAGTGATTTTAAAAGCGTGTCAGGCTTTGACAAAGACATGCTCAATTTCGAGGTCCGTTTTGTCTTTGAAGTCAGAAATGGCTATATCCGTGAAATGAAACGGATCGACAACCTGACCATCGGTGCGAGGAAATACTACAGTGCTCTCGCAGATAAATAGTTAGCTATAAATAACGATTGCATATGAAACGGACGATGATGATAATATTCGTGATGGCGACTATATTGCCGCCATCAGCCTCGACACGCTGCCCGGCGGGCAGGAAAAACGCATCGTTTCGGTACGGTACTCCTAATAGCCATTCTCTTAGTACATTGAACGTCCGGTTTGTTCCTTGTCTGTTCTATTAGTCCCAAAAAATCGACCTTCGGTTAAACTTTTTTTCACAAAAATTGTCATATTTTTATCTGCTAAAGAAATTTTTTGTACTTTTGTGACGAAGAAACCGGCGAGGCCGGGAAATTAATGGATAAAGAAACTAAAAACATACCTTCAGCCAAGGACAATGCCGAAGAGCATGCTTCGGCGGCCACGAAGTACCGTCACCCTGCCATCGCGTGGATATCGCTGGCGCTCGCCGTGCTTTCGTGGGTGATATTGATGTGGAGCAACGGTTATGTTGCTCTTGTAGTCGCCGTCCTCGGTGTCGCAGCCGGTTTCTGGGGCGCCTGTGGTGCCAGGCCCGGCATGCGCCGTCTTGCCATTGCCTCTATCATCGCGTCGGCAGTGCTCCTTGTTGTCCTGGCATCCTTCATCATAGTGATCGAGTTCGGTATGTCCTGACAATCTATGCTAAAACCTTTTATCGTTACCGCCCTCCTGACGCTCGCTATAGGCGCTCAGGCACAAAACATTATCAGTTTCAATACCCCGACGAGCTCCACTTACGATTCCCCTTGGCTCAAAGGAGAGGACAATCCCGACCTGGACTGGGAGACAAAGTCGCTGCCTATCGGCAACGGCTCCATCGGCGCGTCCATACTCGGGCCTATAGGACGCGACCGTCTGGTAATCAATGAGAAGACTCTTTGGACGGGCGGTCCCGCTACCGGGGTCGACCGTTACTGGGCCATGAACCGCTTAGTACCTGCGGACGTGCTCGGACAGATACGCACCCTCCTCGACGAGGGTCAGAACGACAAGGCCGATTCTCTTGTCAATGAATATTTTACCGGTACGATACCATATACGGCCGATATCTACGGAGGCTACAGCGTCCTCGGCGACATGCTCGTGGAGACCGGAATCGACGAGAGCAAGGCGACGGACTACCGGCGCGTGCTCGACATCGACAGTGCCAAGGTGACCGTGAGCTTCCATGCCGACGGTGCCTCCTATCGCCGCGAATATTTCGCGTCCTATCCCGACAGCGTCATAGTGGTGCGCTACACTTCCGAAAAGCCGATGGATGTCACCCTGCGTATGTCGCTGCCTCATCCGGCCGATGCTGTCACCGTCGACAAGGGTATCCTGCTTTTCAAAGGTCATGTCGAGAACAACGGCATGCTCTGGGCTGCGGCGATAGGTTCGCGCAGCAACGGCACCGTAAAGCCTGATGCAGCGACATCCAGCATAACGGCCTCAGGCACCGATATAGAGTTTGTGTTCAGTGCCGACACGGACTATAAGCTCAACCTAAGGCCCGATTTTAAGGATCCGAAGGCTTACACCGGGGCAAATCCGGCTCCGACAGTGCTTGCTAACGTCTCGAAGGCCATGTCCAAGAGCTATGAAAAGCTCTATGCCTCGCATCTGGCCGACTATAAGAAGCTCTACGACCGCGTCCAGCTCACCATAAACGGCAATGAAGGCCGCCGCGACCTTTCAACGCCCGAACGGCTCGAAGCCTACCGAAACGGCTCGTCCGACAGCGACCTCGAAAAGACACTGTTCCAGTACGGACGCTATCTGCTGATAGCATCCTCGCGCCCAGGCAACCTACCGGCCAACCTCCAGGGCATCTGGCATAACAATGTCGACGGTCCCTGGCACGTCGACTACCACAACAACATCAACCTCCAGATGAACTACTGGCCTGCGACGGTTGCCAATCTCGCGGAGTGTTTCGAGCCATTCACCGACTATGTGCTCAGTCTCGAGAAACCAGGCGAACTGACAGCCAAAGCCTACTACAATGCTCCTGGCTGGACCGCGGAAGTGTCTGCAAACCCATTCGGCTTCACGGCTCCGCTGACCGACAAGCAGATGCATTGGAACTACAACCCGACCGCCGGACCGTGGCTTGCCACCCAGCTATGGGACTTCTACGAATATACACGCGACGACCGCTGGCTTCGCGACACGGCTTATCCCCTCATCAAGGGGGCGGCTGATTTCGCGGCCTCCCTGCTGGTCGAGCACGACGGCTACCTGACTTCCTCGCCCTCCTATTCTCCCGAGCATGGCACCTGTGATGCAGGAGCCACGTATGCGAATGCCGTCACACGCGAGATACTCGAAAACGCCATCTCCGCTGCGACAGTACTTGAGGTCGACGACGATGACATTGACCGCTGGAGCGATATCGTGGATCGTATAATGCCTTACCAGGTAGGACAGTACGGCCAGCTTCAGGAATGGATGGAGGATATCGACGACCCGACCGACCAGCACAGGCATACGAACCATCTCTTCGGGCTGCATCCCGGGCACTCCATAGACGCAGCCACAGACACCGTGCTTGCCAAGGCTTGCAGCAACACACTCGTACAGCGCGGTGACCATGCCACAGGCTGGGCTATGGGATGGAAACTCAACCACTGGGCGCGCCTCCTCGACGGCAATCACGCACATGTGCTTCTCCAGAACCTCATAAAGGAGGGTATGGCCGACAACCTCTGGGACATGCATCCGCCATTCCAGATCGACGGTAACTTTGGCGCGACAGCAGGCATTTCGGAGATGCTCCTGCAGAGTGGCAACGGAACCCTGCGTCTTCTCCCGGCATTGCCCGACGCATGGAAGAGCGGCGAAGTCCGCGGTCTGAAAGCCCGCGGCAACTTCGAGGTCGATATCATTTTCGACAATGGAGCCCTCGTCCTCGCCGAGATCAAGTCGCTCGGCGGAGAGACGCTGCGTGTCAATTATAAGGGTATGGAGTTAGTTGTCCCGACCGACAAGGGCAGGAGCTATCGATTCACTCTCGACCATGGCAGGCTTAGAGCCTTAAATATCTGAATGGTAGACTTCTCTGTGTAGGTTCTGTGCTGCCTTCTGTGTGTCGACGGCAGGATCCGAGCTCATAAGGTACATCTGCACGGACGGGAGGCCCGGACCATATGGCGGCTGGATATATTCGTCGTTGACGATTTCAAATCCGTTGCGGCGGTAGAAGTCGATGCGTCGGGCGGCTACAGGGTTGTTGTCGGAAGGCATCTCGACTTCAAGAACGATTGTTTTGTGGGTCTTACGGAGTTTTGACAATACGCGTGCGCCCAAGTTGAATCCTCGCAGAGCTTCGTCGATGGCAAAATGTTCGACGTAGATAAAGTCGTCGAAGTTCCAGAGGGTTATGAAGCCGAGTAAAGATTCGGCGCATCCTGCTTTCATGGTGATTGAGTGGAGCAGGGGGCCTTTGTCGGATTCCGGCCTCACGATAGTCTCCCAAGGACGGCGTTCGGCCTCGGGAAAGGATGAAAGATATATCTCCTCGATTTTCCCGATATGCTTCTCGGAGGCGGGAGCGATACAGATTGTAGCGTGGGTCATGTGTGTTTTCCTGTTAGTATATTCTTGATATCATGAAGTTTGGTGAGGGCTTGCAGTGGTGTGAGATTATTGATGTCGACACCGAGAATCTCGTCGCGTACCTGGCTGAGCACCGGGTCGTCGAGCTGGAAGAATGAGAGCTGCATGCCGCTCTCGCATTTTCCTGAGACAGGGCTTATTTTCGATTTGCCACGGCCGTGGGGAGCGCCGCTCTCGGCTGATGTGTCGTCGTTGTTCTTTTCGAGCATGGCAAGAACTTCGTCGGCACGGTCGACGACGGCAACAGGCATGCCGGCAAGCCTGGCGACATGGATACCGAAACTGTGCTCGCTGCCGCCGGGTACGAGTTTGCGCAGGAAGACCACTTTGCCGTCGATTTCCTTGACCGACACGTTGAAGTTGGCTATCCGCTGATAGGATTTCTCCATCTCGTTGAGCTCGTGGTAGTGTGTGGCGAAAAGGGTCTTGGGGTGCATGGTGCCGTGCTCGTGGATGTACTCGACGATGGCCCATGCTATCGAGATGCCGTCGTAGGTCGACGTGCCGCGTCCGAGCTCGTCGAAGAGTATGAGGGAGCGTTCGCTCATGTTGTTGAGGATGGAAGATGCCTCGTTCATCTCGACCATGAATGTCGACTCGCCGAGCGATATGTTGTCGCTTGCCCCGACACGGGTGAAAACCTTGTCTACCACACCAATATGGGCGCTGTCGGCAGCGACGAAGCAGCCTGTCTGTGCCATGATGACGTTGAGCGCCGTCTGGCGCAGAAGCGCTGATTTGCCGGACATGTTGGGGCCGGTAATCATCATGATCTGGGTGCCGTCGTTGCTCAGCTCCACGCTGTTGCTGATATATGGTTCGCCGGGTGGCAGCTGTTTTTCGATGACAGGATGCCTGGCTTCGTCGAGACGCAGCGTCAGAGAGTCGTCGATGACAGGACGTGTGTATTTATTCTCAAGCGACACCCTTGCGAAAGCGTCGAGTACGTCGAGCCGCGCCAAGAGCGATGCGTCGAGCTGCATGGCAGGGATGTAATGTGCCACGCTGCGGACCAGCTCGATATATAGGCGGCTCTGTATGGCATCGATTTTCTCCTGTGCGCCAAGAATTTGTTCTTCGTATTCCTTGAGCTCTGGAGTGATGTATCGTTCGGCGTTTACGAGTGTCTGTTTGCGTATCCACGAAGCCGGGACTTTGGTCTTGTGGGTGTTCGTGACCTCGATATAGTAGCCGAAAACGTTGTTGTATCCTACTTTTAGCGAATTGATGCCTGTGTATTCGATCTCGCGCGCCTGCAGTTTGGCAAGATAGTCCTTGCCCTGGAATGCAACCTCGCGGAGATGGTCGAGTTCGTCGTCTACACCCTTGTTGATGATGTCGCCGCGGCCTGTCGTGCCGGCATCTTCGCGTAGTTCGTGAGTGATGCGCGAACAGATGTTTTCGCATGGGTTGAGCTGCTCGCCGGTGGCCCTTAATTGCGGAAGCTCGGAGTTGAGGCACATGTCCTTGATGGGCACAATGGCGCGCAGGGCGTTCCGTACCTGAATTAGCTCGCGCGGCGTGATGCGCTCTGTGGCAACTTTGGAAACGAGGCGTTCGAGGTCGCCTATGGTCTTGAGGTTCTCGCTTATCTCGTCGCGCATGTCCGGGTCGCGGAAAAAATATTCCACGACATCGAGACGGTCGTTGATGGCGCGAGGGTCTTTGAGGGGCAGCTGCATCCATCGGCGCAACATTCGTGCGCCCATGGGTGTGACCGTGCGGTCGATGACACCGAGGAGGCTGCGGCCGTCGGGGTCGAGGGGCTCGAAAAGCTCCAGGTTGCGGACGGTGAAACGGTCGAGGTGCACATAGCGGCTCTCTTCGATGCGCGATATCGAGGTGATGTGGGCCGTATGGGTATGCTGGGTAAGGTCGAGGTAGTGGAGTATCGCTCCGGCAGCGATAATGGCGTTTGGCATACGGTCGATGCCGAAGCCTTTGAGCGAGACTGTGCCGAACTGCTTGCGGAGGCGTTCGTCGGCGGCATCGATGGTGAAGAGCCAGTCTTCAAGCTCGAAGATGGGGCACTGATGCGAGAATGTGACGGCACGGCTTTTGAGTCCGCGTTCGACGAGCAGTTCTTTCGGGGCCATGCTCGCGAGAGTCTTGTCGATGGACTCGAAGGAGCTTTCGGCTGTGAGAAATTCGCCTGTGCTGATGTCGAGGAGCGCGAGGCCGCAGGTCGCTTTGCCGAAATGGACGGCGGCGAGGAAGTTGTTTTCGCGGCGTGAGAGAACATTGTCGCTCATCGCCACGCCCGGGGTGACGAGCTCCGTTATGCCTCGTTTGACGAGTTTCTTGGTGAGCTTGGGGTCTTCGAGCTGTTCGCAGATGGCCACACGTTTGCCGGCGCGGACAAGGCGCGGAAGGTAACTGTCGAGGGCATGATGGGGAAATCCGGCCAGTTCGACGAACTGCGCGGCCCCGTTGGCTCTGCGGGTCAGCGTGATACCGAGTATTTCGGAAGCCTCGATGGCATCGTCGGAGAAGGTCTCGTAGAAGTCGCCTACACGGAAGAGAAGGATGGCATCGGGATGCTTTGCCTTCATCTCGATATACTGCTTCATCAGCGGCGTCTCAACGATTTTCTTTGCCATGGGTCGTTATTCGCCTTTTCTGAGTTTGGCCTCGCGTGCCGGGATTGCCAGCGATGTGAAGATCTGCAGGGCTGCCCCGGCGAGTGTGAAGGCGAGCCAGTCGCGCAGTTGTCCGGGATTGTAGAAGAGGAAGAATGCGCCTACGCAGAAAAAGATGGCGCTCCAGCTCTCGATGCGGTGGAGTCGCTTGAGACGCATGTCCTTACCTTTGAAAGGCGAGAAAATCCTGACTATAAGAAGCCATAGCGCGCCTGCCGAGAAGACATAGGGATATGCCGTCTGAGCCCACAACTGTTCGGCCAAAAAGAAAGGGGCCAGCGTGGCGAGGAATATCACCAGTAGCCCGAGCGGCGCTCCGACGCTGGCGAGGGTCGAAGTGCGGAAGTTGTTATCGTTCACTTTCTGCTGTATTATCGTTGAAAACATACACGTCCTCGCTCGCACGCTTCATCCCGTACTGTTCGCGGACAATCTGTTCCATCAGTGCTGGGTCGGAAGATAGGCGGTGGTTGAGGTCGCGGTAGTAGAGCATTGTGTCGCGGTTGGCCTGCAGTTCGGTGCGCAGGCTGTCGATGGTGCGCTCGTGTTCTATGCTGTGGAACACGGAGTTGTCGCCCGTAAAGAGGATGAATGCCACTACTCCGAGGCAAAGCAGGGTCCACGGCGACAGAAACCGCCGCATCCAGGATATTGTGGAGGAAAGACGCTTGTTCATGACCGCAAAATTAATTAGAAATCGCCGAAAAAGCAAATCCTGAGACAGAGGTGCGCCGGAACGGTCGTAATGTTGATAAAAAAGAAGCGAAAAGATTTGGTTATTAGGCGGATAATTGCTAACTTTGCACCGTTGAACAGCAGGTTTACACGTCGTTCTGTCGCTAAGTCGCTGAGGCTTAGGCCGATGAACGGTGCTATGCGTGTGTGGCGGGTTTGCCGCCCCTGTGGTCCGGCGATCAAAAAACGAGAGAAAACTAACACAAGATATAAAGAAAACAAACCAGCAAACAAACTAAGATGCCAACTATTCAGCAGTTAGTACGTAAAGGCCGCGTGGCCCTGGAAGACAAGGGCAAGAGCCCTGCTCTCGACTCGTGCCCCCAGCGTCGCGGCGTGTGCGTCCGTGTGTACACGACGACCCCCAAGAAGCCTAACTCGGCTATGCGCAAAGTAGCCCGTGTCCGTCTTACCAACGGCAAGGAAGTCAACTCCTACATCCCTGGCGAGGGCCACAATCTGCAGGAGCACTCCATCGTCCTCGTTCGTGGCGGCCGTGTAAAGGACCTTCCCGGTGTGCGTTACCACATCGTCCGCGGCACTCTCGATACCGCAGGTGTCAAGGACCGCACACAGCGTCGCTCCAAATACGGAGCCAAGCGTCCCAAGGCCGGTGCAGCCAAGAAGTAATCCGTCTGCCCCGCAGACGGGTGAAGCAATCTGAACGCACCCGAGATTAAACAAACATTTTTTAACTCGTTTTTGCATTTCTTGCAGCTAACACAGGTTGAGTAAGCTACCCGGCAGAGGCCGGCGCTGAAGAATGACGAAACAAGCAACCAAGCAATCCAAAAACAACATCTCCAAGCTCTAAAATGAGAAAGGCAAAGCCTAAGAAACATGTGATCCTCCCGGATCCGGTTTTCGACGACGTGCGCGTCACCAAGTTCGTGAATCATCTGATGTACGATGGTAAGAAGAACACAGCTTTTACAATATTCTACGACGCGCTCGAGACTGTGAAGTCCAAACTCCCCAACGAGGAGCTCAGCGCCCTCGATATCTGGAAAAAAGCCCTGGAAAACGTTACACCCCAGGTCGAAGTGAAGAGCCGCCGTGTCGGTGGTGCCACATTCCAGGTTCCTACTGAAATCCGCGCTGACCGTAAGGAATCTATATCTATGAAGAACCTGATCCTCTATGCCCGCAAGCGTGGCGGCAAGACGATGGCCGACAAGCTGGCTGCTGAGATCGTCGATGCCTTCAACCTGCAGGGCGGCGCTTTCAAACGCAAAGAAGATATGCACAAGATGGCCGAAGCCAACCGTGCTTTCGCCCACTTCCGTTTCTAAGCCGGTTCTCACTGATATAAAATTTCTAAGGAATACCTCAAAATGGCAAAATCTGACGAACTCCTCAAATTTACCCGCAATATCGGCATTATGGCCCACATCGACGCCGGCAAGACAACTACTTCCGAGCGTATCCTCTTCTATACCGGTCTGACACACAAGATCGGCGAGGTTCACGATGGTGCCGCTACCATGGACTGGATGGAACAGGAGCAGGAACGAGGCATCACAATCACCTCGGCCGCTACCACCACCTTCTGGAAATATAACGACGATAAATATAAGATCAACCTGATCGACACCCCGGGACACGTCGACTTCACAGTCGAAGTGGAGCGTTCGCTCCGCGTGCTCGACGGTGCCGTTGCCGCTTTCTGTGCTGTGGGCGGTGTAGAACCCCAGAGCGAGACCGTATGGCGTCAGGCCGACAAATACAACGTGCCCCGTATCGGTTATGTCAACAAGATGGACCGTTCGGGCGCAAACTTCTTCGAAGTAGTACGCCAGCTCAAGGACGTGCTCGGTGCCAACCCGTGCCCCATCCAGATTCCTATCGGTGCTGAAGAGACATTCAAGGGTGTGGTCGACCTCATCACCATGAAGGCTATCTTCTGGCATGACGAGACCATGGGCGCCGACTATGAAATCGACGAAATCCCCGCAAGCCTCGTCGAAGAGGCCGAGCAGTGGCGCGACAAAATGCTCGAAAAAATCGCCGAATACGACGACGACCTCATGGCCAAGTACTTCGACGATCCTTCCACAATCACTGTTGAAGAAATCAAGCGAGCTCTCCGCAAGGCAACCCTCAGCATGGACCTCGTTCCTATGATCTGCGGTTCCTCCTTTAAGAACAAGGGCGTGCAGTGCCTCCTCGACGCTGTCTGCGCATACCTCCCCAGCCCCTCCGACACAGGCGCTATCGAAGGCCGCGCTATCGACAACCCCGACGAAGTCATCACACGCCATCCCTCCAGCGACGAGCCCCTCTGCGCTCTCGCATTCAAGATCGCTACGGACCCCTATGTGGGCCGTCTCTGCTTCTTCCGCGTTTACTCCGGCGACATGAACGCAGGATCCTACGTGCTCAACGCACGTTCCGGCAAGAAGGAACGCGTTAGCCGCCTCTTCCAGATGCACTCCAACAAGCAGAACGCCAAGGATGTCATCGGCTGCGGTGATATCGGTGCAGGCGTAGGCTTCAAGGATATCCGCACAGGCGACACCCTCTGCGACGAAAACGCTCCTATCGTTCTCGAAGCTATGGAATTCCCCGAACCCGTGATCGGTATCGCCGTAGAACCCAAGACCCAGAAGGACCTCGACAAACTCGGCGTAGGGCTCCAGAAGCTCGCCGAAGAAGACCCGACATTCCGCGTGCAGACTAACGAGGAGACCGGCCAGACCGTTATCTCCGGTATGGGTGAGCTCCACCTCGATATCATCATCGACCGTCTCCGCCGCGAATTCAAGGTAGAGTGCAACCAGGGCCGTCCCCAGGTTACATACAAGGAAGCTATCACACGTCCCGTCGAGCTCCGCGAAGTATTCAAGAAGCAGACAGGCGGCCGTGGTAAGTTCGCAGACATCATCGTACGCGTAGAGCCCGTCGACGAAGGTTTCGAAGGCAACCTCGAATTTGTCGACGAAGTCAAGGGCGGCAACATCCCCAAGGAGTTTATCCCCTCCATCCAGAAGGGCTTCACTACGGCTATGAAGAACGGCGTCCTCGCCGGCTTCCCCGTGGAACACCTCAAGGTTACTGTTCTCGACGGTTCTTTCCACCCTGTCGACTCCGACCAGCTTTCGTTCGAACTCTGTGCCATCCAGGCCTTCAAGAAGGCTTGCGAAAAGGCCGGCCCTGTCCTCCTCGAACCTATCATGAAGATAGAGGTCGTAACCCCAGAGGAATCTATGGGCGACGTTATCTCCGACCTTAACAAGCGTCGTGGCCAGGTAGAAGGCATGGAAACCAGCCGTTCCGGCGCCCGTGTCGTCAAGGCTAAGGCTCCTCTGGCCGAAATGTTCGGCTATGTGACAGCCCTCCGTACCATCACATCGGGTCGTGCGACTTCGACAATGAGCTTCTCGCATTACGCTGAAGTATCTACTTCTATTGCCAAAGAAGTGCTCACCGAATGCCAGGGCCGTGCAGACCTTCTCAAATAAAAATAAAAAAAACAGCATATGAACCCCGTAATCCGTATCAAACTTAAATCTTACGATCACAGCCTCGTCGACAAGAGTGCCGAAAAGATCGTAAAGACTGTGAAGAGCATCGGCGCGGTGATCAGCGGCCCGATTCCCCTGCCCACCCACAAGCGCATCTTCACCGTCAACCGCTCCACCTTCGTCAACAAGAAGAGCCGCGAGCAGTTCCAGCTCAGCAGCTACAAGCGCCTCATCGACATCTACAACGCTACCCCCAAGATCGTCGACGCGCTCATGAAGCTCGAACTCCCCAGCGGTGTGGAAGTGGAAATCAAGTGCTAAGCACCCCTAAAGACACCTCAACAAACAACCATACAATCAAATAACAAGAGAAATGCCAGGATTAATTGGAAAGAAAATCGGAATGACATCCGTTTTCAGTGCCGACGGCCGCAATGTGCCGTGCACTGTTATCGAAGTAGGTCCTTGTGTTGTCACTCAGGTTAAGAAAGTGGAGACCGACGGCTACGAAGCCCTCCAGCTCGGTTTCGAGGAGCAGAAAGAAAAGCACCTCACCCAGCCCGAGCTCGGTCACTTCCGCAAAGCCGGTGTGACCCCCAAGCGCCACTTGGCCGAGTTCAAAGGATTTGGTGACCAGTACGGTCTGGGCGATACCATCGCCGTCGACATCTTCACAGAAAGCGATTTCGTCGACGTAATCGGTACCTCCAAGGGTAAGGGCTACCAGGGCGTCGTCAAGCGTCACGGCTTCGGCGGCGTCGGCCAGAGCACTCACGGCCAGCACAACCGTCTCCGTGCTCCCGGTTCGGTAGGCGCCTGCTCCTATCCCGCCAAGGTGTTCAAAGGCATGCGCATGGCCGGCCAGACCGGTAACGAACGCGTGACCGTGCAGAATCTCCAGGTAGTGAAGGTTATCCCCGAACACAACATCATGATGATCAAGGGCTCCATCCCCGGTAGCAAAGGTTCAATCGTCTTTATTGAGAAGTAAACATGGAACTCGCAGTATACAACCAGCAGGGCCAGGATACTGGCCGCCGCGTGACCCTCAACGACGAGGTTTTCGCCATCGAACCGAATGAACACGCCCTTTATCTCGACGTAAAGCAGTACCTTGCAAACCACCGTCAGGGCACACACAAGAGCAAAGAACGCAGCGAGGTGAGCGGTTCCACCCGCAAGCTCCACAAGCAGAAAGGCGGCGGCGGCAGCCGTATCGGCGACATCAACTCGCCTGTACTCGTAGGTGGCGGCCGTGTTTTCGGTCCCCGTCCCCGCGACTACCGCTTCAAGCTCAACAAGAAGCTCAAAGACCTCGCACGCCGCTCGGCTCTCTCGCTCGCAGCAAAGGAAGGCAAGATCACAGTCATTGACACCGTCAACTTCGACGAGCCCAAGACCAAGAAGTTCGTGGAATTCTCCAAGAACATCAAGGTAGAAGGCAAGAAAATCCTTCTCGTGCTCGCCGACAAGAACGACAACGTCTATCTGTCGATTCGCAACATCCCCAATGCGAAAGTGATGACCGCCAGCGACATCAACACCTACAATGTGCTCGACAACAACGCCCTCGTCCTCACTGAGGCCAGCGTCGAAGTAATCAACAACATCTAAGCACCCACGGAGGAAAAAATATGGATATCACAATCAAACCTATCATCACCGAAAGTGCAACCAAGCTGTCCGAAAAGCGCAACTGCTACACTTTCCGTGTGTCCCCCGACGCCAACAAGTACCAGATCAAGGCCCTTGTAGAGGACATCTACGGTGTGAAGGTGAAAAGCGTCAACACGGCAGTGGTACGCGGCAAAAATAAGAGCCGTTGGACCAAGAGCGGCCTTCTCCGCGGCAAGACAGCCGAATGGAAAAAGGCCTACGTAACCGTTGCCGAAGGCCAGACCATCGAATTCTTTAGCAACATCTAAAATAAAATGGCAGTAAGAAAATTCAAGCCCACCACCCCTGGGCAGCGTCACAAAATTATCGGTGTGTTCAAAGGTACCATCACTGCTACCACACCGGAAAAGTCTCTTACAGTCGGAAAGCGCGCCTCCGGCGGTCGCAACAACGAAGGCCATCTCACCACCCGATACCTTGGTGGCGGACACAAGCGCAAATTCCGTATCATAGACTTTAAGAGAAATCGCGACGGCATACCCGCAGTAGTGAAGTCCATCGAGTACGATCCGAACCGTTCGGCCCGTATCGCCCTTCTCTACTACGTAGACGGTGTCAAGACCTACATCATCGCCCCCAACGGCCTCGAAGTAGGCGCACGACTCGTCAGCGGAGCCGATGCAGCACCCGAAGTCGGCAACGCACTCCCCCTGAGCAAGATTCCCGTCGGTACACTGATCCACTGTATCGAACTCCGTCCCGGCCAGGGTGCCTTCATGGCACGCAGCGCCGGCACTTTCGCCCAGCTCATATCCCGCGAAGGGAACTACGCTATCATCAAATTACCTTCTGGCGAAACACGTAAAATCCTCGCAGAATGCAAGGCCACTATCGGAACCGTCGGCAACAGTGAGCATTCCCTCGAAAGCTCCGGCAAGGCAGGCCGCAGTCGCTGGCTCGGTCGCCGTCCTCGCAACCGTGGCGTTGTCATGAACCCTGTCGACCACCCCATGGGTGGTGGTGAAGGCCGTGCTTCCGGCGGTCATCCCCGTTCGCGCAAGGGTCTCTACAGCAAGGGTCTCAAGACTCGTTCGCCCAAGAAGCACTCGAACAAGTACATTATCGAGAGAAGAAAAAAGAAGTAATCTGATAAACAAGCAAATATGAGCCGTTCATTAAAAAAAGGTCCTTTTATCAGCGTAAAGCTTGAGAAGAAAGTGGCCGACATGGAAGCTTCCGGCAAGAAGAACGTCATCAAGACCTGGAGCCGCGCATCCATGATAGCCCCTGAATTCGTCGGCCACACTTTCGCTGTGCACAACGGTAACAAGTTCATCCCCGTCTATGTGACCGAGAACATGGTAGGCCACAAGCTCGGAGAATTCGCCCCCACACGCACATTCCGCGGCCACGCCGGCAACAAGAAAAAATAAGGCCCTAAATTAATCATCGAAAAAAAGACGACAAAATAAAATGGGTGAAAGAAAAAGACTCTCATCGAACCGACGCAAGGAGGAGAAGAAGAGCATAGCATTCGCAAAGCTCCTGAACATTCCCTCCTCCCCCCGCAAAATGCGCCTGGTAGCCGACATGGTGCGCGGCAAAGAAGTATTCCGCGCCCTGGGCATGCTGAAGTTCTCCAACAAGGAAGCTGCCGCACGTCTCGAGAAACTCGTGCGTTCCGCAGTGGCAAACTGGGAAGAGAAGAACGAGCGTAAAGCCGAAGACGGCGAACTCTACATCAGCACAATCTACGTCAACTGCGCCCCGATGCTGAAGCGCCTCCGCACTGCCCCCCAGGGCCGCGGATACCGCATCCGCAAGCGCTCCAACCACGTCACCGTGATTGTTGACACCATAGAAAATAAAGATAACAAAGTAAAAACCACCGAGGCATAATATGGGACAGAAAGTCAATCCTATTAGCAACCGCCTGGGCGTCATTCGCGGCTGGGACTCAAACTGGAGCGAAAAAGGCAAATACCCCGACAATATTCTCGAAGACTACAAGCTCCGCGAATATCTGAACGTTCGCCTGGCTAAGTGCAGCGTGTCCCGTATCGTGATCGAACGTACGCTCAAGCTCATCACTATCACAGTGTGCACCTCCCGCCCCGGCCTCATCATCGGTAAAGGCGGCCAGGAAGTTGAGAAACTCAAAGAAGAACTCAAGAAAATCACCGACAAGGACGTACAGATAAACATCTACGAAGTGAAGCGTCCCGAACTCGACGCCGAAATCGTGGCATCGACCATCGCCCGCCAGATCGAAGGCAAGGTGGCATACCGCCGCGCTGTCAAGATGGCAGTGGCATCGACGATGCGCGCAGGTGCGGAAGGCATCAAGGTGCAGGTCTCGGGCCGTCTCAACGGTGCTGAAATGGCACGCTCCGAGATGTTCAAGGAAGGACGTACTCCCCTCCACACCCTCCGTGCCGACATCGACTACGCCCTCGTCGAAGCCCACACAAAGGTAGGCGTCGTAGGCGTTAAGGTATGGATCTGCCGTGGCGAAGTATACGGCAAGCGCGACCTCGCTCCTTCCTTCGCCAACAACCAGAAAGAAGGACGCGGTAACACCAGCGGCGGCAGCCGTCGTGGCGGTTTCCGTGGTGCTAAAAACAAACGTTAATCCCCGCAATAGACAATGTTACAGCCTAAGAAAACCAAGTTCCGCCGCATGCAGAAAGGCCGCATGAAGGGTACCGCCCAGCGCGGCAACCAACTGGCCTTCGGCTCTTTCGGCATCAAGACCCTCGAGTCCAAGTGGATCACCGGTCGTCAGATCGAGGCCGCCCGTATCGCGGTGACACGTTATATGCAGCGTCAGGGCCAGATCTGGATACGCATCTTCCCCGACAAGCCCATCACCAAGAAGCCTGCCGAAGTCCGAATGGGTAAAGGTAAAGGTTCTCCCGAAGGATTCGTAGCCCCCGTTACCCCCGGCCGCATGATCATCGAGGTCGAAGGAGTAAGCTACGAAATCGCAAAGGAAGCACTCCGCCTGGCAGCCCAGAAGCTTCCGGTCGTTACCAAGTTCGTCGTACGTCGCGACTATGATCCGACCCAAAACGTGTAATTAAGCTATGAAGAAAGAAGAAATACGCGAAATGTCCACCGAGGACCTGCGCGACCGTCTCGAACAGATGGAGAAAGACTATCGCCAGAGCCGCATCAACCATGCCGTCACCCCCCTGGACAACCCCGCACAGATCACCGCTGACCGCCGTATGATAGCTCGCGTCAAGACCGAGCTCCGCCGTCGCGAACTCAACATCAAATAAGCCAAGCGAAATGGAAGAAAAACGTAACTTACGCAAGGAGCGCATTGGCGTGGTGACCAGCAACAAGGCCGACAAGACGATTACCGTCACCGTAAAATACAAGGAGAAACACCCGATCTACGGCAAGTTCGTCAACAAGACCAAGAAGTACCACGCTCACGACGAGAAGAACGAATGCTCCATCGGCGACACCGTACGCCTGATGGAAACACGTCCCCTGAGCAAGACCAAGCGCTGGAGACTAGTAGAAATCATCGAAAAAGTTAAGTAACAATGATACAGACAGAATCACGCCTCAATGTTGCCGACAACAGCGGCGCCAAGGAAGTTCTCTGCATCCATGTCCTTGGTGGAACCGGCCGTCGCTATGCCTCGGTAGGCGACATCATCGTGGTGACGGTGAAGAACGCCATCCCCGGTGCCGATGTCAAGAAAGGCACTGTTTCCCGCGCCATGGTCGTACGCACCAAGAAAGAAGTGCGCCGTCCCGACGGATCCTACATCCGCTTCGACGACAACGCATGCGTCCTTCTCAAGAACGACGGCGAAATGCGCGGCACACGTATCTTCGGCCCGGTAGCCCGCGAGCTCCGTTCCAAGAACATGAAGATTGTCTCCCTCGCCCCCGAGGTCCTCTAAAATCAACCACCCCACAAATCATCAAGCACAAATGAGCAAGATATATATCAAGAAGGGTGACACCGTCTACGTCCTCGCAGGCGAAGACAAGGGCAAGACCGGCCGCGTGCTGGAAGTCCTCCGCGACAAGAACCGCGCCATAGTCGAAGGCGTCAACATCGTCACGAAAGCTACCAAGCCCTCCGCACAGCACCCCCAGGGTGGCCTGATCAAGAAGGAGGCCCCCATCCACATCTCCAACCTCAACCTGGTCGACCCCAAGACCGGCAAGCCCACCCGCATCTCCATCAAGCGCGAGAACGGAAAGGCTGTACGTATATCTAAAAAATCCAATCAGGAAATCAAATAATGGTAACGACACTGCAAAAAGACTACAAGGAGCGCATCGTTCCGGTCCTGGAGAAAGAATTCAACTACTCCACGGTGATGCAGGTGCCCCGTCTTGAGAAGATTGTCATCAATCAGGGTATCGGCGCTGCCACCCAGGACAAGAAGCTCATCGAGACGGCTATCAACGAGCTCACCGCCATCACAGGCCAGAAGGCTGTCGCCACCCTCTCGCGCAAGGACATCTCCAACTTCAAGCTCCGTAAGAAAATGCCCGTCGGCGTACGCGTGACCCTCCGCCGCGAACGCATGTACGAGTTCCTGGAACGTCTCATCCGCGTGGCCCTTCCACGTATCCGCGACTTCAAAGGCATCGAAGGCAAGCTCGACGGCCGCGGCAACTACACCCTGGGCATCACCGAGCAGATCATCTTCCCGGAAATCAACATCGACAATATCAACAAGCTCATGGGCATGAACATCACCTTCGTGACATCGGCCAATACCGACGAAGAAGGATATGCCCTGCTCAAGCAATTCGGTCTCCCCTTCAAAAACGAAAAAAAATAACAGACACACCGTATGGCTAAAGAATCAATGAAAGCCCGCGAGGTCAAGCGAGCCCGTCTGGTGGCAAAGTATGCTGAGCGCCGCGCCGCCCTCAAGAAGATCATCAACGCTGCCCACGAAGATGACCCTGAAAAGCGCCAGGCCGCATACGAGGCCGCCCAGAAGCTCCAGACCCTGCCCAAGAACTCGTCCTATATCCGCAAGCACAACCGCTGCACTATCACCGGCCGTCCCAAAGGATATATGCGTCAGTTCGGTATCTCGCGTATCCAGTTCCGCGAGATGGCATCCGCAGGCCTCATCCCAGGCGTAAAGAAGGCCAGCTGGTAATACCGCTCTCCCCAGCTGAGCCCCACGCTCCCTCGGTGACGCCCGGATCGGCCTGTGGCCGCAATCAGGCTTCGCCAACAAAGAGAGTAAGAATTTAAATATTGTTGGGCCGGGTGCCCAATCAATTTAAAAGAACAAAAAAACAATGACTGATCCAATAGCAGATTATCTCACAAGATTGAGGAACGCCATCAAGGCCAACCACCGCGTGGTCGAGGTCCCTGCCTCAAACTTGAAAAAAGAAATCACCAAGATCCTGTTCGAGCAGGGATACATCCTGAACTACAAGTTCATCGACGGTGAGAACCCCCAGGGCACCATCAAGATAGCCCTCAAGTACGACCCCGTCGACCGCGTCAACGCCATCAAAGGCCTCAAGCGCGTATCCCGTCCCGGCCTGCGTCAGTACACAGGCTACAAGGACATGCCCCGCGTGCTCAACGGTCTTGGCATCGCCATCCTCTCCACATCTAAAGGCGTAATGACAAACAAGAAAGCTGCCGACCTCAAGATCGGCGGCGAAGTCCTTTGCTACATCTACTAATCAACCGTAAAACCTACCGAATATGTCAAGAATTGGTAAAGCTCCCATCGAAATCCCCGCAGGGGTAACAGTGACGGTTGACGAAAAGAACAATGTAGTGACTGTCAAGGGCAAGAACGGTGAACTCTCGCAGGCTGTCAATCCCGACCTCAAAGTCACCGTCGAAGGAAACCACGTTGTGATCACACGTCCAACCGACGACCGCGAACACCGTGCCCAGCACGGACTCTTCCGCGCCCTGATCCACAACATGGTCGTAGGTGTCCACACACCCTACCGCAAAGAAATGGAACTCGTGGGTGTCGGCTACCGTGCCACCGCTACCGGCCAGGTGCTCGAACTCTCGCTGGGCTACTCCCACGCAATATATATCAAGCTTCCCCCCGAAGTAAAGGTGGAAGCCAAAACAGAGCGCAACAAGAACCCGCTCATCATCCTCGAGAGCCGCGACAAGCAGCTCCTCGGCCAGGTGTGCGCAAAGATACGTTCCCTGCGCAAGCCTGAACCCTACAAGGGCAAAGGTATCAAGTTCGTCGGCGAAATCATCCGCCGCAAGTCCGGTAAGAAGGCCGGTGCCAAATAATATAACCCGTAGACTATCATGATCTCCAAGATACAAAGACGCAATAAAATCAAGACGCGCATCCGCGGCAAAATCTCCGGCACCGCAGAACGTCCGCGCATGACCGTCTTCCGCAGCAACAAGCAAATCTACGTGCAGCTCGTCGACGACCTCGCAGGCCGCACCCTCGTAGCCGCCTCATCCAAGGGCATCGACCAGAAGGCCACCAAGACCGAGATCGCAGCCCTCGTAGGCGCAGCTGTCGCCGCAAAGGCTCTCGAAGCCGGTATTTCCGAAGTTGTATTCGACCGCAACGGCTACCTCTTCCATGGTCGTGTTAAATCCCTCGCTGATGCTGCACGCAGCGCCGGCCTCAAATTCTGATAACTATGGCAAAGAGAAACAACAGAGTAAAATCTACCGGTGACCTCGAACTCAAGGATCGCCTTGTGGCCATCAACCGTGTCACCAAGGTTACCAAGGGTGGCCGTACATTCACTTTCGCCGCTATCGTCGTCGTCGGCAATGAAGACGGTGTCGTAGGCTGGGGCCTGGGCAAGGCCAACGAAGTTCAGGCTGCCATCGCAAAGGGCGTTGAAGCCGCCAAGAAGAACCTTATCCGCGTCCCCGTCCACAAGGGCACCATCCCCCACGAACAGGTTGCCAAGTTCGGCGGTTCCCGCATCATCCTCAAGCCTGCATCGCACGGTACGGGCGTGAAGGCCGGTGGCGCCATGCGTGCCGTCCTCGAGAGCGTGGGCATCACCGACGTCCTTGCAAAGAGCAAGGGTTCGTCCAACCCCCACAACCTCGTCAAGGCCACTATCGCAGCCCTGGACGAAATGCGTTCTCCCGCCATCGTCGCCCAGAACCGCGGAATCTCCGTTGAACAAGTGTTCAAAGGCTAAAAACATCGTCCCACCAACTTGTCAACATTCCAAATGGCACAGATCAAAATCAAACAGATAAAGAGCCGTATCAACTGCCCGGCAGTGCAGAAGCGCACTCTCGACGCCCTCGGCCTCAAGAAAATGAATCACACGGTGGTGAAAGAAGACACCCCGTCCGTGATGGGTATGGTAAACAAAGTACGTCATCTCGTCGAGGTGACCAACGCCTAAAACATCGAAACGAAATGGACTTAAGTAATCTCAAACCCGCCACAGGATCTGTTAAACGCAACACCCGCATCGGCCGCGGCCCCGGCTCCGGCAAGGGCGGAACATCGACCCGTGGTCATAAGGGCGCCAAGAGCCGTTCCGGCTACAAACGCAAGATCGGTTTCGAGGGCGGCCAGATGCCTCTGCAGCGCCGTCTGCCCAAATTCGGTTTCAAGAATATCAACCGTGTAGAGTACAAGGCTGTGAACCTTGGCACACTCGCCGAACTCGCAGAGAGCCGCAAGCTCCAGAAGATTGGCGTTGAAGAACTCCGCCAGGCCGGTGTGGTTCGCCGCAACCAGCTCGTCAAGATCCTCGGCATGGGCAAGCTCAATGTAGCCCTCACCGTCGAAGCCAACGCCTTCTCCGAATCCGCAAAGGCTGCCATCGAGGCTGCCGGCGGCACAGCAAATAAAATCTAATTATGAGATTCTTCGACACCCTCAAAAACATCTGGACCATCGATGAGCTGCGCAAGCGCATCCTGGTGACCCTGCTGCTGGTACTCATCTACCGCCTGGGCTGCTACGTTGTGCTTCCGGGCATCTCGCCCTCCGACATCGACGCTCTTGCGAACTTTACCAACAAGAGCGGTCTGATGCAGCTTCTCGATATGTTCTCCGGCGGCGCCTTCTCGCAAGCCTCCATATTCGCACTGGGTATCATGCCGTATATCACGGCCTCGATCGTTATCCAGCTCTGCGGTATGATTCTCCCCTCGTTCCAGAAAATGCAGCGTGAGGGCGAAAGTGGACGTCAGAAACTCAACCAGTACACCCGTTATCTCACAGTCCTGATCCTTTTCCTTCAGGCTCCGGCATACCTGATCAACCTCCAGGTGCAGGTCAACGGCGCTGCTAACGGCACAACCCTGTCGTTAGGGTTCTGGACAGTGTTATATCTTACTATCATCCTCGCTTCCGGCTCCATGTTCATCATGTGGCTCGGAGAACGTATCACAGACCGTGGTATCGGCAATGGTATCTCCTTCATAATCCTCGTAGGTATCATTGCACGTCTCCCGGGAGCTCTCTACTATGAATTCGTCAGCCGTCTCCCGGGTGCCTCCGGCAGCCAGGGCGGTCTGGTGATGTTCATCGTCGAGATAGTGCTTCTCTTCGCTGTCACCGTCGGCGCTGTCCTTCTTGTGCAGGGTACACGCAAGGTGCCCGTACAGTACGCCAAGCGAATCGTCGGCAACCGCCAGTACGGAGGCGCACGCCAGTACATCCCCCTGAAGGTGAATGCGGCAGGCGTAATGCCTATCATCTTCGCCCAGGCTATCATGTTCATCCCGATGACCTTCGCCGGCTTCCGTGGCGGTGACTCCGGTTTCCTCGGAGCCTTCACCGACATCAACAGCTTCTGGTACAACGCAATCTTCTTCATCCTCATAGTTGCCTTCACCTACTTCTACACTGCCATCACCGTGCGCCCCGCCCAGATGGCCGAAGACCTCAAGCGCAACAACGGATTCATCCCCGGCGTCAAGCCCGGCAAGAAGACCCAGGAGTACCTCGACGTCATCATGAGCCGTATCACCCTGCCAGGGTCGATCTTCCTCGGCATCGTTGCCATCCTGCCGGCTTTCGCCCGCTTCTTCGGCATCAGCCAGAACTTCGCCCAGTTCTTCGGCGGCACATCGCTGCTGATCATGGTAGGTGTCGTCCTCGACACGCTCCAGCAGATAGAGTCGCATCTCATGATGCACCATTACGACGGCCTCATGAAGGAAGGCAAGATCAAGGGACGTACCACAGGGCAGGCCTATTGATCCTTTCAGGCAGGTTACTATTAAAAACAAGCTTAAATGATTTATCTTAAGACACCGGAAGAAATCGAGACAATGCGCAGCTCGGCGCGCCTGATATCCCAGACGCTGGGCGAGGTTGCGCGCTGGATCGAACCCGGCGTAACCACACGCAAGCTCGACACCATTGCCCGTGAATATATCATGGACAATGGTGGCAAGCCTGCCTGCCTGGGCTACGAAGGCTTTCCGGCAACGCTCTGCATAGAAGTCAATGAGACTGTGGTCCACGGCTTCCCCTCGGACCGCGTGCTTGTCGACGGCGACATCGTCGGCATCGACACCGTCGTCGAGAAGGACGGCTTCATGGCAGATTCGTGCTATACCTTCGCCGTGGGCACCGTAAGCCCCGAAAAGATGGCACTCTGCCGCACTACCAAGGAATCGCTCTACGTAGGCATCGGAGCCTGCAAGATAGGGGCGCGCATCGGCGATATCGCCAATGCCATCCAGACCTACTGCGAGCACCGCAACTATTCCGTCGTCCGTGAAATGTGCGGCCACGGCATAGGACGGTCGATGCACGAAGCCCCGGAAGTGCCAAACTACGGGCGCCGCGGCATCGGTCCGCGCCTGGCCAACGGCATGTGCTTCTGCATAGAGCCTATGATCAACATGGGCAGCCGCAACATCGTCATCGAAAGCGACGGATGGACCTGCCGTACCCGCGACCGCAAGCCTTCGGCACATTACGAGCACACCCTCGCCATGGTCGACGACCGCGTGGAGATCCTGACAACATTCGACTATATTCACGAAGCAATCACAGATAAGTTTATTTAATCTCACATATGGCTAAACAATCAGCAATCGAACAGGACGGCACCATCGTGGAAGCGCTCTCGAACGCCATGTTCCGTGTGGAACTCGAAAACGGCCACGAAATCACCGCTCATATCTCCGGCAAGATGAGGATGCACTACATCAAGATCCTCCCCGGCGACAAAGTGCGCGTCGAAATGTCGCCCTATGACCTTTCCAAAGGCCGGATTGCTTTCCGCTATAAATAAAACCGCAAAACTAAAAGATATGAAAGTAAGAGCAAGCGTAAAGAAGCGCACTCCGGACAGCAAGATCGTTCGCCGCAAAGGACGTCTCTATGTCATCAACAAGAAAAACCCCAAGTACAAACAGCGTCAAGGATAATTAAGTAATATGGCAGTAAGAATCGTGGGAGTTGACCTCCCCCAGAACAAAAGAGGTGAAATCGCCTTGACTTACATCTTCGGCATCGGCCGCAGCGCCGCCAAGCACATCCTCACCGAAGCAGGTGTCGACCTGGACAAGAAAGTACAGGACTGGACCGACGCCGAGGCTGCAAAGGTGCGTGAAGTTATTGGCACGGAATACAAAGTTGAAGGTGATCTCCGCAGCGAAATCCAGCTCAACATCAAGCGCCTGATGGATATCGGCTGCTACCGTGGCATACGTCACCGCAACGGTCTGCCCGTTCGTGGCCAGAGCACCAAGAACAACGCCCGTACCCGCAAGGGCCGCAAGAAAACCGTCGCCAACAAGAAGAAAGCTACTAAATAATAAATCGACATGGCAAAGAAAACAGTCGCAGCTAAGAAAAGAAACGTCAAAGTCGGCGCAGAAGGCCAGCTTCACGTTCATTCTTCGTTCAACAATATCATTGTCTGCCTTGCCAACAGCGAAGGTCAGGTCATCTCCTGGTCGTCGGCCGGCAAAATGGGATTCCGTGGCAGCAAAAAGAACACACCGTATGCCGCCCAGATGGCGGCCCAGGACTGTGCTAAAACTGCATATGACCTCGGTCTGCGCAAAGTGAAGGCATACCTCAAGGGTCCGGGCAACGGCCGTGAATCCGCAGTCCGTACCATTCATGGCGCCGGCATCGCCGTAACAGAGATTATCGACGTTACTCCGCTGCCCCACAACGGTTGCCGTCCTCCCAAGAGAAGAAGAGTTTAAATCAGTTACCTGCCTGAGGAATAATTCCCTACGGCACACTCTGCTTTCACTTTTAGTCAACAAAAAAATATCCAACACTCGGGTCCTACCCGCCGGGATGCCAGCCAAGTCCTTCCCGGCATGCCCAGCCCCAGAAGAACGGGGCAGGGCAACTTGGGGCGGGACGAGAGGAAACCCAAAGGCGAATAGACCATATTTTCGATCACCTCTCTATGGTCGCGGCTGCGCCGGGGTTCCGTTCTCACCCGATGCCCCGAGACGGCAAACCCGATAAACTGATTATAAACAAAAATGGCAAGATACACAGGTCCCAAGACCAAAATAGCCCGTAAATTCGGCGAACCCATCTTCGGCGAAGACAAAGTGCTCGCACGTCGTAACTTTCCACCGGGCCAGCATGGCCAGAACAAACGCCGCAAGACATCGGAGTACGGCGTTCAGCTCCGCGAAAAACAGAAAGCCAAATATACCTACGGCCTGCTCGAACGTCAGTTCCGCAACCTCTTCGAGAAAGCCTCGAGTCTCAAGGGTATTACCGGCGAGATTCTCCTTCAGCTTCTTGAAGGCCGTCTCGACAACGTAGTGTTCCGTCTCGGTATCGCTCCCACACGTGCAGCCGCACGCCAGCTCGTTCTCCACAAGCACATCACCGTCAACGGCAAGGTTGTCAACGTACCTTCTTATGCTGTTGAAGCAGGCGATGTCATCGGAGTGCGCGAACGCAGCAAGAGCCTCGAAGTGATAGCCGACGCACTTGCCGGCTTCAACCACAGCAAGTATCCTTGGATCGAATGGGACGAAAGCACCAAGAGCGGCAAGTATCTCCACGTACCCGCCCGCGAGGACATCCCCGAAAACATCAAGGAACAGCTGATTGTCGAGCTCTACTCCAAGTAATAAATTCTAATCTACAAGATCCATGGCTATATTAGCATTCCAAAAACCTGAAGAGGTAATCATGGTGGAAGCCAGTAACTTCTACGGAAAATTCGAGTTCAAGCCTTTGGAACCCGGCTATGGCATCACCGTCGGCAACGCACTGCGCCGCGTTCTTCTGTCCTCTCTCGAGGGCTATGCCATCTCCTCGATCAAAATCGACGGAGTAAAGAACGAATTTGATGCCGTCCCCGGCGTTAAGGAAGATGTAACCAACATCATCCTTAACCTCAAGCAGGTTGACCTCAAACAGAAAGTGGAAGATACCGAATTCGAACGTGTAGCTATTACCGTTTCAGGTAACGAAGTGTTCACAGCCGGCGACATTTCCAAGCATCTCAACGGATTCGAAGTAATGAATCCGGAGCTTGTCATCTGTCATTTGGATCCCAACGCAAGTTTCACCATAATTCTGACGATCAACAAGGGTCGTGGCTGGGTGCCTGCCGAAGAAAACGTCACTCCGCAGGACGATACCGACACTATCGCCATCGACTCCATCTACACCCCGATCAAGAATGTCAAGTACACGGTGGAAAACTACCGCGTAGACCAGAAAACCGACTACGATAAACTTACTCTCGAGATAAGTACCAACGGGTCTATCCTGCCCAAGGAAGCAGTCAAGGAAGCGGCAAAGATTCTCATCTACCACTTCATGCTTTTCTCGGACGAGAAAATCACTCTCGAGACTTCCGAACCCGATCCCGGCGAAGAGTTCGACGAAGAAGTTCTCCACATGCGCCAGCTTCTCAAATCGAAGCTCGTCGACATGCAGCTCTCCGTACGTGCCCTTAACTGCCTCAAGAGCGCCGAGGTCGAAACCCTCGCCGAACTCGTCGTTTTCAACAAGACCGACCTGCTGAAATTCCGCAACTTCGGCAAAAAGTCCCTCGTCGAGCTTGAGAGCCTGCTCAACAGCCTCAATCTTTCTTTCGGCATGGACATCTCCAAGTACAAACTCGATAAAGATTAAACACTCCGATGAGACACAATAAAAACTTCAATCACCTTAGCCGTAAGAAAGCTCACCGCGATGCCCTTCTGGCTAATATGACGATCTCGCTCATCATGCACAAGCGCATCTTCACAACCCTGGCAAAAGCCAAGGCCCTGCGCATGTATGCCGAGCCCCTGATCAACCGTGCAAAGGAAGACAGCATGGCTAACCGCCGTCTTGTCTTCAGCTATCTCCAGAACAAGGAAGCCGTGAAGGTTCTCTTCCAGGAAATCGCTGAGAAGATTGCCACACGCCCCGGCGGCTACACACGTATCCTCAAGACTGGCAACCGTCTCGGCGACAATGCCAAGACATGCTTCATCGAACTTGTGGACTACAACGAAGCAATGCTCAAGGAAGGCAAGGAAACCAAGGCTAAGAGCACACGCCGCAGCCGCAGTAAGAAAGCAGCTCCCGCTGCCGAGGCTCCTGCCGCTGAAGCTCCTGCTACCGAAGCTCCCGCTGCCGAATAAGCTACTTAAAGCAAGATTCATAACTGAAGGCATGCGTCGCCGTTATAAGCGACGCATGTCTTTTTGATTTTATATACTTGACAAATTTCGTCCGGTCTCCACTTATTTGTAAATTTGCATTATGAATAGCGATATCATACGACTGTTGCCCGATTCGGTGGCAAACCAGATAGCGGCCGGGGAGGTTATCCAGCGTCCCGCCTCGGTGATAAAGGAACTTGTCGAAAATTCGGTCGATGCCGGTGCCACGAGTATCACTATCGTGCTCAAGGATGCAGGGCGTACTCTCATCCAGGTAATCGACAATGGGTGTGGTATGTCGCCGACAGATGCCCGTATGGCTTTCGAACGTCATGCCACAAGCAAGATCTCGAGTGCAGATGATCTCTACCGCCTCCATACTATGGGTTTTCGTGGCGAGGCTCTGCCTTCTATCGCCGCCGTCGCCCAGATTGACCTGCGCACGATGCGCCGGGAAGACACCTTAGGGACGAGAATCCAGCTTGCTGAGAGCGTCTTCGAATCTCAGGAACCCGTCAGCTGTGTCCGGGGGACCAATATAAGCGTAAAGAACATTTTTTTCCACATGCCGGCAAGGCGTAAGTTCCTCAAGAAGGACAGCGTCGAACTCGGTCACATACTCCGTGAATTCGAACGACTCGCACTGGTCAATACCGGTGTCGATTTCACTTTGATACATAATGATATAGTTCTCCACCAGTTCCTCAAGGGTTCCTTCAAGCAGCGCATATCGGCGCTCTTCGGCAAGAACATGGAGAACCAGGTAGCCGAGATAGCCACGGAGACCTCCATCGTCAAGGTGGGCGGTTTCATCGGGATGCCTCGTTTTGCAAAAAAAAGAGGCTACAACCAGTTCTTCTTCGTCAACGGGAGGAACATGCGGCATCCGCTCTTCCATCGCGGTGTCATGGAATGCTACAACCAGCTCATCCCTCCTGATTCACAGCCTTCGTATTTCATAAATTTCGAAGTAGACCCCTCGACGATCGATGTCAATATCCATCCCCAGAAATACGAGATAAAATTTGAGCATGAGCAGGCAATCCTGCAGATCCTGACAGCTGCAGTCAAAGAGACTCTCGGCAAGATGCAGGCGACAGGAGCCCTCGATTTCGACAGCGACTTTGCAGTCGACATACCCCTTTTCCAGCCCGACGACAGGGAAGCTATGCCATCGGAAAATGTCGATGCGGACTATAACCCCTTCCGCGCCTCTTCCGACAACGAGGCCCCGGCCACATGGCAGCCCAAGGCAGCCCCCACACATGACTGGGACAAACTCTACGAGAGCTTCAGCCGCAAACGTGACGAAGCTGTCAGCACGGCGACAGGGTCGGGGCAGGAGAGCGATACGCTTTTCGAAGGGCTCCGGGAAGCTTCGGACAATGACGAGACTGCCGTTCCCGACATAAGTACGGTCGCTATGCCCTGTTTCCAGCTCCATAACCGTTATATCGTGACCCCTTCGCACGGTGGACTGACGATTATATCGCAGAATAGGGCGCATGTCCGAATACTCTACGACCGCTTCATGGCGCAGCTTTCGAGCGGGAACGTACCTTCGCAGCAACTCATCTTCCCGGAGACCCTGGAGCTCTCGCCGAGCCGTTGTGCCGTGATGGAGGCTCTTGCCGACAGCCTTGGCAGCATGGGATTCATTGCCGATCATATCGAAGGTGCTACATGGAGTCTGGTTTCGATACCGTCAATGCTGAACAGTTCGCAGGCGGCCGACGCATTGACCGTAATTCTCGACGACTGCGATAGTGAGAATCTGCCCTCTGCCAACCGACTTCGCGGACCTGTTGCCCTCGCTCTCGCACATAGCGGGGCTGTGCGCGGGGGTGCCGTCCTGACTCCCTCCGAGATGGAATCCATGGTGGCCGACCTTTTCCGTTGTAATGAGCCGTCATATACTCCGGATGGCCTTCCTGTGCTTACTGTCATAGGAAACGACGAACTTAGCGAACGATTCAGTATATGATGCTACGAGCTTTGCTGACACTAACGGCCATCCTGACGGCTGCCATGACGGTCCTGGCCGACGTGCGCGATGTCGACAAGGCTATGAAGATGCGCGACTACTATATCGAACGCCGTCTTGCAGCAATCGACAGCCTCAAAGCCATGGCAGGTGCCTCAGAGCTTCCGACTACACTCATGGAGCTTGCCGAAGCATACCGTGGGTTTGACAACGATTCGGCCCTTAAAGTACTTGAGCGAGGATTGTCGATGACAGCAGGGTCCGAACGCCTTCCTTTCCTTTGGAAGCATGCTGCCCTGTTGCCTCTCGCAGGTCTCTTCACACAGGCCAGGACAGAGTACGAGTCCATAGACCGCGACAGCATCCCTGCCGGGCTTCTGACCTCTTACTATGATGCCGGACGGCAGCTTCACAGCTATATGGCGACTTATCTGAGCAAATATCCCTCCTTGAGCCGGGAGGAACAGGAAAAGTCAAATGCCTGTCAGGACAGTCTTCTCTCCCTCCTGGCACACGATACACCGGCCTATCGTTTCAATCTTGCAGAATCATTCTTTTATCGTGGACAAAAGAATAAGGCGCAGATTCTTCTGGAGCAGATTGTCGCCAGCGGCCATGAGGACAACAACCTCATGGCACGGGCGACTCACCACCTCGCAGCCATTGCTCATGAACGAGGCGATGAAGATGCCTATCTTCAGTATTTGTGTATGTCGGTGGTCGCCGATCTCAAGTCGGCGACACGGGAAGTGGCATCCCTCCAGGAACTCGGCCGGATGCTTTATGAAAAAGGAGATGTACAGAGAGCGTACAGCTATCTCTCGACGGCGATAGCGAACTCCGTCGAGTGTGGTGCGCCCCTGCGCATGATAGAAAGCGCAAAGGCCCTTCCCATCATCGAGAGGGCGCATACCGGCGATATCCATAAGTGGAGAATGATCATCTACTGGATAATGGCCGGTATGGTGTTGCTTATGTTCGTCTTGTTCGGTCTGCTCATCTTCCTGCGTCATGAGATGAAGCAGATGCGGCTGCTTCAGGCCAACCTACAGACCGCCAACAATGCCAAGGAAGTATATATCAGCCAGTTTCTCCAGCTTTGTTCGATTTATATGGACAAGCTGACGCAGTTCTGCAAGATTACGGAGCGTAAGCTTGCGTCGGGACAGGCTGACGACTTGCTGAGGATCGTTAAGTCCGGCAAATTCGTCGAAGAGCAGACGGGCGAATTCTATGAGGTGTTCGATAATGCATTTCTGCATATCTATCCCGATTTTGTCAAGGAAGTGAACAGTCTTCTGCGGCCAGATGCCAGAATCACTCTCAAGGAAGGCGAGAAGCTCAACACAGACCTACGCATCCTTGCCTTCATGCGGCTCGGTATCGAGGATAGCGGAAGAATCGCTCAAATCCTTAATTATTCGCTAAATACAGTCTACGCCTATCGCAACAGGCTCAAGGGTAGGGCGACCGACCGTGATAATTTCGAACGTAATGTTATAAAAATTGACGGTTATTAGTATTCGTTTTTATATTGCCAAAAATTTGGCCTCGTTTCTATTTTGCTGAGATTCAGCCACCATAGCCTCGTTTTTGAATATATTTGCACATAATTCTTTCATATGCTATTGCATGAGGGGCTTTTGTGTAGTAATTTTGCATCGTAAGAAATATACGCGATTATTTCAGTTTTTAGGGTTAGTACCGACTATCAGTACTTAATGTAAGCAATCATTGTTATACCGCTTTACCTGTCTGGGAATCGTTGTCATGACGAATTTCAGACATACAACTGATGATTGGAAAATGAATAAATGTGTTTTATGTTAGTTATGTAATTGTTTTAAGTCAATTAAAACGCAGCAGGGTGTCCTCGTGAGAAGATGCCCTGCATTGTTTTTACAATAAAGCTTCGTAACTTTGCAAAGTGAATAAATATTATTCTGATTTATGACACTTAACGAAATACAACAACGCATCAAGCCTTGGATGTTACCGTTTGCAATGCTTTGCGGCATTCTCTTCCACAACTATATAGAAATTATCGGCTGGATTGTTCCGTACCTTATCTTCACTATGCTTACCATCACCTTCTGCAAGGTGCGCCTGTCGGATTTCGGGTTCAGTCCGATGATGTGGATGATGCTTGCCGTGCAGATTATGGGGGCCGTTCTCGTGTTTGTACTGATCAGGCCCCTGAGCCTGGAGGTTGCCCAGGCAATATTTATCTGTATCATATGCCCTACAGCTACGGCTGCGCCTGTGGTCACAGGGATGCTCGGCGGCAGTGTCCCGAAAGTAGCTACTTATTCCGTACTGAGCAATCTTTCTGTAGCCGTTCTTGCCCCTTTCCTGTTTGTATGGGTGGGAGGCAATACTGATATCAGTTTCTTTGAAGAATTCAAGTCCATTCTGCTCCGTGTTGCTCCCATTATTGTGATTCCTCTGCTGATAGGCGTACTTATGGAGTATACACTCCCGGGATTACGCCATAGTATCGCGTCTGTCCAGGGTGTTTCATTCTATCTTTGGGCTGTTTCGCTTGTGGTTGTGGTAGGAAGGGCTGTCGCTTTCATCCTGACGGAGCCTGCGTCGGCAATTCCTTCCATGATTGTCATGGCTCTCGGATCTGGCGTTGCCTGTGTGCTGCTATTCATCATCGGACGACGCATAGGCAGGCGTTTTGACGAGCCAGTGACCAGCGCGCAGGCTCTTGCACAAAAAAACACGATCCTTGCCATATGGATGGCCTTGACCTACCTGAATCCTATCTCGTCGGTGGGACCGGCCGCTTATGTAGCATGGCAGAACACTATAAACTCGGTCCAGATGTACTACAGGCTTAAGAAATAGCTCTTTGCTTTAGGTGTTCGAACAAAGGCGTTTAAAGAGACGTTATAATTTTGAAAAATAAAAGGACTCTATACTATGTCAAGCATGTTCGATTTGCTGTTGAACCTGCCACTTTTCCGGGGTGTGACTCAGTTGCGGCTCGCTAAAATCGTAGGAGAAGCAAAATTCCATTTTTTAAAATACCCGGCAGGAGAGGCTATAATCAATGCCGGTGACAGGTGCGACCATCTTGCGTTCGTTATCTCAGGCAAAGTGAGGTCGACCACAGTTAATGCAAATGGTCGTTTTGCTGTCAGCCAGACTCTGGAAGCACCTGCCGTGATTTCTCCCGACTTCCTGTTCGGCCGTCATACAGAGTATCCGGGGTCCGTACGCGCGCAGACGGACACAAGCATCATGAAAGTCAGTAAGGGCGACTACGTCAAGATTCTCAACAGTGATTCTGTCTTTCTCTTTAATTATCTGAATACCCTCTCGGCAAATGCACAGAAAGCAACGGAAGGCATCCTTTCTCTCACAGACGGCGAGGTCGACAGCCGTATCGCCTACTGGATAATAGCGCTGACTCAACCCGGGGCGACAGATATCAAGCTTGTGTGTCGCAAACGGGACCTTTGTTCGCTATTCGGAATGCAGCGTTCGGCTTTCGACGCCCGGCTCAGCGGTATGCAGGAACGCGGTCTTCTGACTTTTGACAGTAATGAGATAAATATCAAGGACCGCAACGGACTTGTCGGGCTGCTCCGGAAAAATGCGGAGATGTCGCATATCGAAGGCGAAAATAACTGAAAATTGCGTACCTATTAAAAACACATCAAGAAGCCCCATCTCGCGATGAAACTTCTTGATGCTATCGGTCTAACTGGAAAAAGGCCGATAGAAGGGGAACCTAGACAATCCCAAATCCCAAAGGGATTGTCAAAAACCTTGTTGTATGCTGCAAAGTTACAACCATCCTGTCATTCCACGGGGGCAATATGACACTACAATAAGTATTTTATAGGATTTTTTCTATCTTATGCATTGATTTACAGAGGTAACATTTTGTTACTATATCTGCAAAAATATAAATTATCCTTGGTTATATTCATTCTATTCACTACCTTTGCAGGGCAATGCAAACACCTGTATAGTGATAAGGAATACGTTGAAAACGCTTGGAACATATATTATCTGCCTCTTGGCATTGATGACTTCGCTCATCGCCTGCAATCAGTCGGAGATGGATCGCTCTGTGCGTGATATCTCAAAGGCTCATGCGGAATCGGCGCATTATGTCGACAGTCTCAAGCAAATACGCCTTTCGCGGACTCTTTCGCCCGAAAGAATGGAAGCGGCGGAGAAACTCGGCCGTTATTACCTGAAGCATTCTCTCGATTCGGCCCTGACCTTCAGCCGCCTGGCATACGACGACGCTATAAGGCTACAGGACCAGGACGGGATCTACCGCCTCAGATTCTTCCTCGATGCCTATATGCCCTTTGCCGGAATGGATTATGCGGCGTTGCTGGACTATGAAATGATAAATCCCGACATCCTTACAGAGGAACAGCGTCGTATCTATTATCTGGCTGGCAGCGAGATGTATTTTAATATCCAATATAAATTGGGCAATTCCTCATTCAGAAATTATTTCCAGCAGAAGTCCATAGCTGCCATAGATTCTGTATTGCAGTATTATGACAAGAATAGTGTGGTCTACCAATTCTTGTCGGGTTATGGTACCAAGCTCAAGGGCGATGAAACCCTTGCGGCTGCCATTTTCGCCGAACTGTTGCCAAAGCTCGACGACAGACCAGACTTATATATGCGTTCGGCATTTATGCTTTCAGAGTATCTTAAGAACAAACAGTCTAAGAAGAAGGATTATTACGAACTTCTGGAGGAAATGACTAAGCGAAGCCTGAAAGAAGGAGTAGTCAGACCGGCTATATTTGCCGAAATTGGTAAGGAGCTGTGCCTCAGAGGGGATGAAAGCCGTGGGCTTTCTCTTCTGTCGCTTGCCCTTACATCCGGTAATGCTGAAAGAGGTATCTATGCTATAGACGATCCTGCAGAATATCTTTCGGTCCTTGCCGAGAACTACGGTCAGGATCGCCGTCTTTCAAGGGCGATTGTAGTGGCATCTGTTTTCTGTGCGCTATTTTTTCTGGTTTTCGGCTTCATGGAATGGCGTAACAGAAGTCGTATTACTTGTGTACTGAAAAATCTTTCGCATGAGTTTGCCCAATACCGCCAGCAGGTCAGGGAAGAATTGTGCTACAGTATAGGGCTTGCAGTACAGTCGCTGGACAATCTTCAGGAAATGAATCTGTACACAATGCGCAAACTTGCGGCAGGTCAGGCGAAAGGATTGCTTTCCGAACTCGAAAGTGGTAAGTTGGTGCAGAACTATCGTGAACGATTTTTCAAAAGCTTTGACACTTATTTCCTTGAATACCGACCCGAGTTTATAGACAGACTGAACGAACTTCTTCGCGAAGATGCGCGCTTCGCACCTCTGGCACAGCCGATGCTTAGCCCGGAGCTGAGGATAGCAGCGTTCATGTGTCTTGGATTCTGCGACAGCGCAAGGTTGGCACAGGCACTCGGTCTGTCGTTAAACACTGTCTATACCTACCGGAATCGTCTTAAGGGAAGGGCTGCTGACAGAGTAAATTTTGAAAAAAAGCTGCAGGATCTTCTTTTATTCGATATATGATTGTTTATATTCATATATAATAATCCAAGCCGTAACATGCAGTCGATCAGCTTTGTCTATTCTGATAGTGCTGATTTTTATTTATATTATGTCTATATTAACTATGTCGGAGGCCGGTAGTGTCATAATTTTGCGGTGTAAATAATATTTGGTCTAAGATTCAAGGTTTAAAAAGTAGTTTACTACAAGGTTTCCTAAGGTATTAGATATAAGTGTTAGGCTTATTTAAAACGGGCGCCCGAGAGGACGCCCGTTTCTATTGACTGATAATTGTCGACACGAATCTCATGAATCAACATAAGTTCCGATATCTTCGGCGAGGTAATTCTTTACCTCCGTTCATTCGTTTTTTATATTCTTCGTAGTCCGAGTAAGAGCCTTCATAAAAAACTACCTTGCCATCACCTTCGAAGGAAAGGATATGTGTGCAGATGCGGTCGAGGAACCAACGGTCGTGACTGACAACTACGGCGCATCCTGCGAAATCGTCGAGACCTTCTTCGAGAGCTCTGAGAGTGTTTACATCGATGTCGTTGGTGGGTTCGTCGAGCAGTAGGACATTGCCTTCTTCCTTAAGAGCCATGGCGAGGTGAAGACGGTTGCGTTCGCCGCCGGAAAGGACTGCTATCTTCTTTTCCTGGTCGGCTCCGGAGAAGTTGAAGCGCGAAAGGTATGCCCTTGCGTTAACGTCGCGGCCTCCCATTCGGAAAGATTCGACTCCTCTGGAAATAACTTCGTAGACGCTCTTTTCGGGAAGAAGATCGTGGTGCGTCTGGTCGACGTATGCAATTTTTACGGTTTCGCCGACATCGAAAGTGCCGTTATCGGGCTTCTCCTGGCCCATTATTAGGCGGAAGAGCGTGGTCTTACCGGCTCCGTTGGGACCTATGACACCGACGATGCCGTTTGGAGGGAGGGAGAAGGAAAGATCGTTGAAGAGCTGCTTGTTGCCGTAGGCCTTGGCGAGATGCGATGCTTCGATTACCTTGTTGCCCAGGCGAGGACCGTTGGGTATGAAGATTTCGAGGCGCTCTTCGCGCTGCTTCTGGTCTTCGTTGAGGAGTTTGTCGTATGAGTTAAGGCGAGCTTTGCCCTTTGCCTGCCGGGCTTTGGGAGCCATACGCACCCATTCGAGTTCGCGTTCGAGAGTCTTGCGGCGTTTGGATGCCTGCTTCTCTTCTTGCTCGAGACGTTTGGTTTTCTGTTCGAGCCAGGAAGAGTAGTTGCCTTTCCATGGAATACCTTCGCCTCGGTCGAGTTCGAGAATCCATCCGGCCACATGGTCAAGGAAGTAGCGGTCGTGGGTGATAGCGATGACCGTTCCGGGGTACTGGTTGAGATGCTGTTCGAGCCAGTCGATGGATTCTGCATCGAGGTGGTTGGTGGGTTCGTCGAGGAGTAGGACATCGGGTTGCTGAAGGAGCAGGCGGCAGAGAGCCACGCGGCGGCGTTCGCCCCCGGACAGTGTAGATATTTTCTGGTCGTCGGGAGGACACTGGAGGGCATCCATTGCCCTTTCGAGCTTGGTGTCGATGTTCCATGCGTCGGCAGCATCGAGTTTGTCCTGAAGTTCTGCCTGACGTGCGATAAGGGCATCCATTTTGTCGGGGTCTTCGAGCACATCAGGGTCGCCGAAGCTTTCGTTGACCTTTTCAAATTCTGCCAGAAGGTCCATTGTCGGTTGTACGCCTTCACGCACGATGTCGATAACAGTCTTGTCCGGATCGAGCCTTGGGTCTTGTTCGAGGTATCCGACTGTGTAACCCGGAGAGAATATCACTTCTCCCTGGTACTCTTTGTCGATTCCGGCTATAATCTTCAGAAGGGTGGACTTGCCGGCACCGTTGAGACCTATGATGCCGATTTTGGCACCGTAGAAGAACGAAAGGTAGATGTTTTTGAGAACCTGTTTCTGGGGAGGGTAGATTTTGCTTACCCCGACCATCGAGAAGATTACTTTTTTGTCGTCTGCCATGTTTCTTTACAGTATCTTTAGGACAGCGTCAACGGTGGCTTTTGGTGGCGAAGCGCACTGGATAGTCCACGCGCACGCGTCCGGTGACGATGTCGTTGAGTTTGCGTTTGATGAGTTGTTTGCGAATTGCTGAGATATGGTCTATGAACATATGCCCTTCGAGATGGTCGCACTCGTGCTGGACGATACGTGCAAGGAACCCGCTTATCTCTTCTTCGTGGGGCTGGAAATCCTCGTCGAGCCAGCGAAGGCGTATATGCTCGACTCTGGGAACCTTTTCAGATATGCCGGGCAGGCTTAGGCAGCCTTCGAAACGCGACACGGTGTCTCCCTCGAGAATCTCGACCTCGGGATTTATAAGCGTGAACTTACGCCCGGCGCATTCGGGGAATGTGTCGGCAACGGGATTCGCGTCTATTACTACAAGGCGGATATTACGTCCGATTTGTGGAGCTGCAAGGCCGACACCTTCCGATTCGTACATGGCTTCGAACATCTGGCCGACGAGTTCTTTCAAGCCCTCGTAGCCTTCTTCAAGTGGCTCTGAAACGGCCCTTAGTACGGGATGCCCGTAGCAATAGACTGGTAATTTCATATGGTGTTAAACTTTCTGCTTTCGAGATAATCGTTTAAGATGATGGTTGCCGACATTTCGTCGACAAGGGCTTTGTCGCGACGGGCCATTTTTGGCAAGCCGCCGTCAATCATGGCTTTGTGCGCGAGGACAGAGGTGAAGCGTTCGTCGAAGAATACTATCTCTATCTCAGGGACGGCTTTCCTCAGTCTTTCGATTGCCGGCCGCATGAAGCGCTGACTTTCGGAAGGGTTACCGCGCATGTCGCGCGGCTCGCCTACGACAATGAGGTCGACAGGCTCGCGGGCTGTATACTGGCGTACGAAGTCGTTGAGGCCGGACGTAGCAACAGTGGTCAACCCTGTGGCCACGATACGGAGGGTGTCTGTCACAGCGATGCCGCAACGTTTGCGTCCGAAATCGATAGCAAGTAGTCGTCCCATATTGCGTTGCGCAAAGTTACGAAAAAAGTTGCGAAAACTCCAAATAGGAATCGACCCCGGCCTTCCCACACAATTTTTTCATATTCCCGTCGTTTTATAATCAACTAACCGAAAAGCAATATGAAAGCATGCTTTATGGGCCTTGGATATATAGGCCTGCCAACAGCAATCATAGCCGCCATGCACGGTGTCGATGTCACAGGCGTCGACATCAATCCTTCTGTTGTCGACAAGACCAATGCCGGCGAGCTCCATATCATAGAGCCCGGCATGCAGGACTTGCTGCGTAAGGTGCTGGCCGACGGTACTTTCCGTGCATCCTCTGTCCCGACAGTTTCCGATGCCTATCTGATTGTGGTCCCCACTCCTTTCAAGGGCGAGCACCTTCCCGACGTGTCCTATGTCGAGGCTGCTACCCGTGCCGTTATCCCTTTCCTCAAAGAAGGGGATCTTTTTGTCATCGAATCTACATCGCCCATCGGCACTACCGAGGCCATGGCTTCCATAATATTCGAGCAGCGTCCGGAACTTAAAGATAAAATCTATATAGCCTACTGTCCGGAACGTGTGCTTCCCGGCAACGTAATTTATGAACTGGTACATAACGATCGCGTCATAGGCGGTATAGACGAGGCATCCACGGTAAAAGCCACAGAGTTCTACTCGCAGTTCGTTGTCGGACAGCTCCATCCGAGCAATTCCCGCACAGCCGAGATGTGCAAGCTCACGGAGAACTCATCGCGTGATGTCCAGATAGCTTTTGCCAACGAGCTCAGCATCATCTGCGACAGATCAGGTATCAACGTCTGGGACCTCATACGTCTCGCCAACAAGCATCCTCGTGTCAATATCCTCCAGCCCGGATGCGGTGTCGGGGGCCACTGTATCGCGGTCGACCCATATTTCATTACGAGTGCATATCCCGAAGAATCTCATTTGATAGCCACTGCGCGAAGTATCAACAACTATAAGGCCGAATGGTGCGAGCAGAAGGTCGAGAATGCCATCCTTCGCTTCAACCTCGACAAGGGTCGGAAGCCAGTCGTGGCATTTATGGGCATGGCTTTCAAGCCCGATATCGACGACCTTCGGGAAAGTCCGGCCAAGAACATCATAAAGTCGACTATTGACAACTGCGACAAAGCCGCCTATCTCATCGTCGAGCCCAATATCAGCACCCATCCGGAATATGAGCTTACCGCTTACGACGAGGCATACCGTCGTGCAGACATAGTCGTGTTCCTGACGGCTCATACACCTTTCAAGTCCCTTCAGTGGGATGATAACAAAATAATACTCGATTTCTGTGGCATATTCAAGCGCAATTGACAGGCATGCAGCTATGGAGGAGGTCCGCACCGAACGCATAGAGTTGAACGGGATCCAGGTGTATCCTTTTTCGGATGCTTCTGAACTCATAGACTTCGCCGAGAGGCGGAAAGGTATCCTTGTAGCCGTCAATGCTGAAAAGATCGTCAATGCCAACGACACGACACGTGCCGTGATGAACAATAATATCGCCTACTGCGACGGTGCCGGCGCTGTTTACGCTGTACGCCGTAAAGGAGGCGATGCCCGTAAGATAGCTGGCTGCGAACTGTGGCTAAAGATAGTGGAACGTTTCCATGCCGAGAAGACGTTCTACCTCGTCGGGGCTTCTCCCGAGGTCAACGCCGCCACAGTGACGCGACTCCGTGCAATGTACCCCGACATACGAATCGTTGGAGCACGCGACGGCTACCTGCGTAACGATGCGGAGCGGGCCAGACTCATCGACGATGTTGCCGCAAAGCGCCCCGACGTGGTTTTTGTCGCAATGGGCTCCCCCAGGCAAGAACTCCTGATGGCCGACATGCAGAAACGCCACAAGGCTATTTATCAAGGCCTTGGAGGTAGCTTCGACGTGTTTACAGGTGCTGTGCGCCGTGCTCCCCGCTGGTGGATAGACCACAACATGGAGTTCGCATACCGTCTCATACGACAGCCAAAACGTTTTAAACGCAACCTCAAGTATATAACCTTCGTCTGGTGGCTTATCTCCGGACGTATTTAGATTCCACCCAACATACAGCACGACATGAAGAAAGTGATGCTCGTTTTCGGTACAAGGCCCGAAGCAATCAAGATGGCCCCTCTGGTAAAGGCTCTCAGAGAAGACACAGAACACTTCGAAACCATAGTGACCGTCACCGGGCAGCACCGACAGATGCTTGACCAGGTACTTCATCTTTTCTCGATCGTCCCTGATTATGACCTCGACATCATGCGTCCCGGCCAGGATCTTACCGATGTGACAGTACGTGTACTTGAAGGTATGCGCGATGTGCTACGCGAATGTCGTCCCGACCTTGTGCTTGTTCATGGCGACACGTCGACATCAACAGCCGCCGCCATGGCCGCGTTCTATGCCCAGGTACCCGTCGGGCATGTCGAAGCAGGACTCCGCACAGGCAATATATATTCTCCGTGGCCCGAAGAGATGAACCGTCGGCTGACGACGCGTCTGGCGACTCTCAATTTTGCCCCTACAAGCCTCAGCCGCGACAATCTTCTTTCGGAAAACGTCGATTCCGGGAGCATCGCCGTCACAGGCAATACCGTCATCGACGCGCTTCACTCCGTTGTTGCGCGTATCGCCGACGACAAGGCGCTTGCCGAAGAACTGCGCGCACAGTTAGCCGCTCAAGGATATGATACTGATCGTCTCGACGGCGGCCGACGTATGGTACTAATCACAGGTCACCGACGTGAGAACTTCGGCGAAGGATTCCACAACATATGCCTTGCCATACAGGATCTTGCGGCACGTTATCCCGATGTCGATTTCGTCTATCCTATGCACCTCAATCCCAATGTGCGTCGTCCTATCGCCGAGATGTTTGCCGGGCATGAATATCCTAACGTGTTCTTCATCGAACCGCTCGAATACCTGCCGTTTGTGTACATGATGGAACGTTCCTACCTCATCATTACCGACAGCGGAGGCATACAGGAAGAGGCACCGTCGCTCGGTAAGCCCGTGCTGGTGATGCGCACCGTCACAGAACGTCCCGAAGCGCTGGAAGCAGGCACGATACGCCTTGTCGGCACAGATCGCGCCAAAATCGTCAACGAAGCATCGCGTTTCCTCGACGACGAGGAATACTATAAGGCAAACAGCCTCATCGCCAATCCCTACGGCGACGGTTCGGCATGTCGACGCATCGCCGATTTCATCATCGCCAGACTTTGACCATTTTTCGTCGGTAAATCGTTTTTTTCAGCCTTGACAGGCTCGTGTTGTTTGTTATCCCACAAAAAAACTCTATTTTTGTGGAAGATACGAACAAACATTCCTGCCATGGAAAAACGCATAATAGAGTGTGTGCCCAATTTCAGTGAAGGGCGCGATTTGACCAAGATTAAAGCTATCACAGATGCCATAGAATCCGTCGAAGGCATAAAGCTTCTCGATGTGGACCCCGGCGAAGCAACAAACAGAACTGTCGTAACCTTCGTAGGCGAGCCGGAGGCAGTTGTCGAAGCAGCTTACCGCGGCATCAGGCGGGCCGCAGAGCTTATCGACATGCGTACGCACCACGGAGCCCATCCGCGTATGGGGGCCACCGATGTCTGCCCCCTTATCCCGGTGAGTGGTATCACCCTTGAAGAATGTGCCGCTATGTCACGCAAGCTTGCCGAGCGCGTAGCTTCCGAACTGAATATACCGACTTATTGCTACGAGGCCGCAGCCTTCGTGCCGGAGCGTAAGAACCTCGCCGTCTGCCGTGCCGGTGAATACGAGGCTCTTCCCGAAAAGATGAATCATCCCGGCAAAGGTCCCGACTTCGGCGACCGTCCCTACGATGAGGATGTAGCACGTACCGGTGCCACGACAATAGGCGCGAGAGACTTCCTCATAGCTGTCAACTTCAACCTCAACACTACTTCCACACGCCGTGCCAACGCCATCGCTTTCGACGTACGCGAGAAAGGCCGTCCGGCTCGTGAAGGTGGAAAAGTGACAGGCAAACCTCTCAAGGATGAGACCGGCAAGCCCATTATGATTCCCGGCACTCTCAAGGGAACCAAGGCGATAGGATGGTTCATCGACGAGTATGGTATAGCCCAGGTATCGATGAATATAACCGATACTTCGCTGACACCTCTTCACAAAGCTTTCGACGAAGTGAGTCGTGCGGCGAGTGAACGCGGAATCCGTGTGACAGGTACTGAGATAGTAGGACTTGTACCCAAGAAATCTCTTGTAGAGGCCGGAAAATACTTCCTCCGCAAGCAGCAGCGTTCCCTGGGCATCCCCGAACGAGAAATCATCCGTATAGCTGTCAAGAGCATGGGTCTCGATGAGCTGAAACCATTCGAGCCGGAAGAAAAAGTTATCGAATATCTCCTTGAAAAGGACAAAGCCGGAAAGAAGCGTCTTGTGGATCTCAGCTGCCGTGCCTTTGCCGAGGAGACGGCATCGGAATCCCCGGCTCCCGGCGGCGGCTCCATATCTGCCTACATGGGCTCTCTTGCGGCCGCGCTCGGAACCATGGTGGCCAACCTGTCGGCTCATAAGGCCGGTTGGGATGACCGCTGGGAGGAATTCTCCGATTATGCCGAGCAGGGACAGGCACTTATGGAACGCCTGCTGCATCTTGTCGACGAAGATACCGAGGCATTCAACCGCATCATGGCAGTTTTCGGCATGCCGAAGAATACGGAAGAAGAGAAAGCCGCCCGTGCTTCAGCTCTCGAAGAGGCCACGCTCTATGCGACTGAAGTGCCTCTACGCACCGTAGAGACAGCCTTCGAGACCTTCCCCCTGCTCAGGGCTATGGCAGAGAAAGGTAATCCTGCATCTGTCAGCGATGCCGGAGTGGGAGCTCTCGCGGCCCGTGCTGCCGTACGGGGAGCGTTGCTCAATGTACGTATCAATGCCGCCGGACTCAAGGACCGCGAAAAAGCCCTCGAGCTCGTCAGCCGTGGCGAGGAAGTTGCCGCTGCCGCCGCACGCGAAGAAGAAGAGATAATGGCTGTCGTGGACAGCAAGATAAAATAAAAGCTTATGACAAAAGAAGAATTCCGCGCAGCCATCCGTCAAGGCATACCCTCCGAGCTGCCACAGCCTAAACCATACGACGAGACCGTCAACCATGCGCCGCGCCGCAAGAAAATACTGACACCCGACCAGGAGAAACTCGCCCTGCGAAACGCCCTTCGGTATTTTCCGGAAGAACAGCACGCTGTCCTCGCTCCCGAATTCGCCCGCGAACTCCGTGACTATGGCCGTATATATATGTATCGTTTCCGTCCCGACTATGAGATGTATGCGCGTCCTGTCGAGGACTATCCGGCACGTTCCAAGCAGGCTGCTGCCATCATGATGATGATACAGAACAACCTTGACCGTGCCGTCGCACAGCATCCCCACGAACTTATCACCTACGGCGGAAACGGTGCCGTGTTCCAGAACTGGGCGCAGTACCTCCTGACAATGAAATATCTCAGCGAGATGACCGACGAACAGACACTTGTGATGTACTCGGGTCATCCTCTGGGACTCTTCCCCTCGCACAAGGATGCTCCCCGTGTCGTGGTGACCAACGGCATGGTCATACCGAACTATTCCAAGCCCGACGACTGGGAAAGATATAACGCTATGGGTGTCAGCCAGTACGGGCAGATGACAGCCGGTTCGTACATGTATATCGGCCCGCAGGGTATCGTACACGGGACGACGATCACCGTCCTCAATGCCGGACGGCGCCATATGCGCGACGGTCGCAAGGATCTCGGCGGTATGCTTTTCGTCACCGCCGGTCTCGGCGGCATGTCGGGCGCACAGCCCAAGGCCGGTAACATTGCCGGTGTCGTCTCCATCACGGCTGAAATCAATCCTCAGGCCGTCGATAAGCGTCGTTCGCAGGGCTGGGTAGATGAAGTCTATACCTCGCTGGACGAGCTCATCGCCCGTACACGCGTGGCTCGCGAAAAGCGTCAGGCCGTATCGCTTGCATATCAGGGAAATGTCGTGGACCTTTGGGAGCGACTTGCCGAAGAAGATATCGATGTCGAACTCGGTTCCGATCAGACTTCGCTCCATAATCCATGGGCCGGCGGCTATTATCCAGTCGGACTGACTTTCGAGGAATCCAAGGCCATGATGGCCGACAATCCCGAGGAATTCAAACGTCGTGTCCAGGAATCGCTGCGCCGTCAGGTAGCTGCTATCAACAAGCTCGCCGACAGAGGCATGTATTTCTTTGACTACGGTAATGCTTTCCTGCTCGAATCGTCGCGCGCCGGTGCCGATGTGATGTCGGCCGACGGAAAGAGCTTCCGCTATCCCTCGTATGTCCAGGATATCATGGGTCCGCTCTTTTTCGACTACGGTTTCGGTCCCTTCCGCTGGGTATGTGCCTCAGGCAAGCCCGAAGACCTCGCCGCCACCGACCGCATCGCAGCACGTGTGCTCGAGGATATCCGCACAGAGGCTCCTGAAGATATTCGCGGACAGCTCGACGACAATATCCACTGGATTAAGGAGGCCGGAGCAAACCACCTCGTTGTCGGTTCGCAGGCACGTATACTCTATGCCGATGCCGAAGGACGTGCCAAGATTGCCCTTGCATTCAACGAAGCCATAGCTTCCGGCGAGATTTCCGGTCCCATAGTGCTTGGCCGCGACCATCACGACGTGTCCGGCACAGATTCTCCCTATCGCGAGACCTCAAATATCTATGACGGCTCTAACCACTGCGCCGATATGGCGGTACAGAACGTCATCGGTGACTCCTTCCGTGGAGCTACATGGGTTTCTATCCACAATGGCGGCGGTGTCGGCTGGGGTGAAGTCATCAACGGCGGTTTCGGTATGGTCATCGATGGTTCGGCTGATGCAGCCCGTCGCATTTCCTCCATGCTTCTCTGGGATGTCAACAACGGCATAGCACGCCGTAGCTGGGCACGCAACAAAGGAGCTATGGATGTCATACGTCGCGAGATGGAACGAACACCGGGCATGAAGGTTACAATGCCCAATCTTGCCGATGATGCCGTGATAGAAAACGCTTTTGAAATCCTTCATTCCAAAGACTGACAGACTATGACTCACTATATATCAACCGAACATCTCACTATCGAACGCGTCGGGCAGATTATGTCCGAGCACATGGATATCGCTCTCAGCGACGAGGCTGTCGCACTCATCGAACGTTGCCGAAAATTCCTCGACGAGAAGATATCCAAGACCGAGGAGCCTATCTATGGTATTACCACCGGCTTCGGCTCGCTGTGTAACATATCCATTCCGGCCGACGACCTCTCCGAGCTTCAGAGCAACCTCGTAAAGTCGCACTCCTGCGGTGTAGGCGAGCGTGTCTCGACCGAGATAGTACGGCTTATGATGCTGTTGAAGGTGCAGTCGCTTTCCTATGGCAACTCTGGCGTGCAGCTTGTCACCGTACAGCGTCTTGTCGATTTCTTCAATGCCGGAATTACGCCAGTCGTCTATCAGCAAGGTTCGCTCGGAGCTTCGGGCGACCTCGCGCCCTTGGCCAATATGTGCCTGCCGCTCATCGGTCTCGGCGAAGTCGAATATGAAGGCCGTCTGCGTCCGGCAGCTGAGGTTCTCAAAGAAAAAGGCTGGGAGCCGATACGCCTGATGTCGAAAGAAGGACTTGCGCTCCTGAACGGCACACAGTTTATGAGCGCCCACGGTGTATGGGCTCTCCTGCGTGCACGTCGCCTTGCCCGTATTGCCGACGTAGTTGCAGCGATGAGCCTCGACGCTTTCGACGGTCGCATCGAGCCTTTCGGCAAGGAGGTAAATGAAGTGCGCCATCATCCCGGGCAGATTGCCGTAGCCGCCGATATGAGCGAGATACTCAAAGGCAGCCAGCTTATTGCCCAGCCTAAAGTGCATGTCCAGGACCCATATTCTTTCCGGTGTATTCCTCAGGTGCATGGCGCTGTCCGCGACGTTATCGACAATACCGCCCGGGCCCTCGAAGAGGAAATCAACAGTCCGACCGACAATCCTACTATCTTCCCCGAAGAGGATATCATCGTCTCGGCAGGCAATTTCCACGGCGAACCTATAGCCATGCCTATGGATTTTCTCGCGATAGCCCTCACAGAACTCAGCAATATTTCCGAACGCCGTATCTACAAGCTTGTCAGCGGTACTCGCGGACTTCCTTCCTTCCTCGTTGCCAAGCCGGGCCTCAACAGCGGCTTCATGATCACGCAGTATGCCGCCGCTTCGGTGCTCAACCAGAGCAAGGGTCTCTGCTGGCCGTGCAGCTGCGATTCCATTCCTTCGTCGCAGGGTCAGGAAGACCATGTTTCGATGGGCGCAAACTCGGCGACCAAGCTTGTCCGCGTTGCCGACAACACCCTGCGTGTCCTCGCCCTGGAGCTTTTCAATGCCGCCCAGGCTCTCGAGTTCCGTCGTCCGCTGCGTTCGTCGGAAACAGTCGAAAAGTTACATAAGGAATATCGTGCCATCGTGCCTTTCATCGATCGTGATACGGTGATGTCGCCTCTTATTGAAGCATCTGTCAACTTCCTCCGCACATGTACATTATAAATATAGCTTCCCTCCACGGAATCGTGGAGGAAGGCTGTTCCCGACTTGCCGGCAAGGACATGGAGACCGGTTTCGGTGAACTGCGCGACTGCTGGCTCCATGTTGCCGACGGCAAAATAGCCGCCTACGGGCCTATGCCTCTACCTGCCGAAGCAGAAGGGGAGGAGATAGTTGATGCTCGCGGAGGCTCTGTGATTCCCGGTTTCTGCGACTCGCATACTCACATCATCTATGCCGGGAGCCGCGACGGCGAATTTCTTGACAAGATTCGTGGTTTGAGCTATGAGGAGATAGCGCGTCGCGGCGGCGGTATCCTAAATTCCGCCGACCTCCTTCACCGCACTTCCGAGGATGAGCTTTTCGAGGCTGCTATGCGGCGTGCCGACGAGATGATCTCTAAGGGAACGGTAGCAATGGAAATCAAGAGCGGCTACGGGCTCAATACGGCAGATGAAATCAAGATGCTTCGTGTCGCTGCACGTATTCGCGAGGCTTCTCCGGCCGATGTGAAAATCAATTTTCTCGGTGCTCATGCCGTAGGCCGTGCCTATACCGGCCGTCAGGGCGATTATGTCGATATGCTGATTGCCGAGATGCTTCCGGCTGTCGCTGCCGAAGGTCTTGCCGAGTATGTCGACGTGTTCTGCGACGAAGGCTTCTTCACCGTCGACGAGACCGCCCGTATCCTCGAGGCTGCCGCGCACTACGGAATGAAGCCCAAGATTCATGCCAACGAGCTTGCATGTTCGGGCGGTGTCCAGGTCGGAGTAGGGCACGGAGCTGTCTCTGTGGATCATCTCGAACGAATGGGCGATGCCGAGATTCAAGTGCTCGCGTCGTCAAATACTATCCCTACCATGCTTCCGGGTGCTTCGTTCTTCCTCGGCATGCCTTACGGACCGGCGCGACGAGCCGTTGATGCCGGACTTCCCGTGGCTCTGGCCAGTGACTATAACCCCGGGTCGTCGCCGTCGGGCGACATGCGATTCGTGTGGGCCTTAGGCTGCATAAAGATGAAACTTACTCCGAATGAGGCTCTTGCCGCCTGTACGCTCAACGGTGCAGCCGCATTGGAACTGGCCCATACGCATGGTGCCATCGGCGTGGGTCGCGATGCTTCCTTTATACTGACGCGTCCTGTCCCGTCGCTCGCCTTTATTCCATATGCCTATACCACACCGTTCATAGAATCAGTATTTATCAAAGGGAAACGCTGTCTGTAAGCCCTGCCAATAATCCTTATGCCGACTTCAGCCCTCACCGATTATTCCTACGAAGTATTTATCTGCCACAGTCCCTGGGACGCGCCTGTAGCCGATGAGATATGTGCCGCTCTCCGCAAAGCCGGTATCAACTTTTTGCGGCAGCCATCGGGTGACAACAGTCTCGAAATGAATGGAGAACTGGTCCGGGGCATATCGTCAAGCCGGGTGTTCCTTCTGCTTGCAAGCGAGAACGCTTACGAATCCAAGATGGTGAAGTCGGAGATAACATACGCTTTCAACGAGCTTCCGAGGAGCAACATCATCCCATATGTCATCGATGGCAGTGAGATGCCTTTGTCTTTCCGCTTCATCTTCTCAAGTGTGAACTGGAGGGACAGACGTACCTTGCCGATAGAGCCTGCTCTTGTCCGCGACCTGTGCGAGGTGCTCGGACGAACTGTGCCTACGAACCTTAGTGATGTCGATTTCGGGGCAACCTCTTGTTTTACACTCGGAACGGGTCACGCAGCCCAGATTCATGCGTTGGCGATAAACAAAAGCGCCGATACAATCGCGAGCGGGGCTGACGACGGTTCCGTATGTCTTTGGGATGTCTTTATGGGAGAACGCAAGGGAGAGCCTATCCAGCTCTTCAACAGCGAGATAAAAACCTTGTGTCTATCCCCTGACTCCTCCCTTCTTGCCGCGAGTTCTTACAACCAGGTAAAACTCTTGGATATAGCTTCGCAAGAGTGTATCGCAGAGCTGAAAGGCTCCTTGGCGGCCATCAGTCCCGACGGAGCATTATTGGCAGTCTGTGTAGGTGATTCTGTGGAAGTCTATAGATTAGGGACGATGGAGCTTTTCCGGACTGTAGACATACCCTCGACTTTCAAAAACATCCTCAGCTCGATATGCTTCTCGCCCGAAGGCAGTTTTATAGCCGTCGGCAATATGATAGGGCAGGTTTTTATCATCGAAGTCAAGACAGGCGAGATTATGAAGCCAGATGAAGGAAAATCCTACACCGCCTATCTCGGGAAATCGACTACCGTATTCTCTTTGAGCTATTCTCCTGACGGGAGGAAGCTATTTATGGCATCAGTGCTCGGGATTACCGTCTGCAACAAACGAGGCCGTGAGATAAAGATGATTCCTACCAAGGATCTGGTGGAATCGGTCTCGGCCTCTCCGGACGGTCGCTTCTGCGCCTCTGCCGACTATGTGGGGTCGATGAAAATCTACAATACATATACGGAGGCCGTCGTATTCGAACAGCGTCGTGCGGATGTGAACAGCGTCGTGTTCTCTCCCGACGGCGAGTTCGCGGTTACAGGCGATTGCTTTGGCTCTGTAGCGATATGGATGTTCAACAAAGCCGACTGAAAACTGTATGAACTATGACGTTTTCATAAGCTACAGCCGCAAGGACAGCGCGGTAGCCGATGAGATATGCCGTTGTCTGGCACGCAACGGAATCAGCTATTTCATAGACCGGCGCGATATTTCCGGAGGCATGGAGTTTCCTCAGGAGCTGGCCAATGCCATCAGCCACAGCTCGCTGCTTCTCTTTCTGGCGAGCAGGAATTCCTATCAGTCGCGCTTCACGCAGAACGAAATCATATTTGCCTCGCGAGAGAAAGGCAGCGGATGCGTGATTCCTTATGTCATAGACGATTCACGGCTGCCGCTGTTCTTCATGATGAAGCTGAAGGGCTGTAATGAATACAGGATGGATGAATATCCGATTTATCCTGGCCTTGTCGATCTGCTTCGTCATAAACTTTGCAAGGCTCCCTTGTCGCACGTGGCAGACAATCTTGATTTCGAGAACGTCAAAGTCCAAGAACTCGTCCGGCATAAAGACTGGGCTCTTCATGTCACCTTTTCGCCTGACGGCAGCCGCCTTGCGTCATGTTTATACGACGGAGATATCAAGATATTGGATGTCGCGACGGGACGCGAGGTATTCTCTCTGGAAGTCCCGGCAGGCCTTACTGCGGCATCTTCAGTCTTTTCGCCGGACGGGAAGCGGCTTTATTCGGCGCAGTGGAACCGCCGGGGAGTTGCTTACATAGCGGCATGGTCCATGGATGACGGCTCATTGATCTTTCGCAAGGATATGCCTCCGGGAGATTGTAGACATCTCGCGATCACTTCCGACGGGAATACGCTGATATCTGCTTATGAGCGGATTGCCGTACTCGATACCCGCGACCCGGATAAGTTCACTGAAATCCCTTTCGGGCATTCAGACGGTGCCCTCATCTATGAAATTTGTCTTGCCGACGATGACTTGAGTTTGATTTTCGGAGGCGACTATCTTCCCGTTACGGAAATGTCGCTAAGTACCGGACGTGTTCTTAGGACATATACCGAGGGCTCTGTCGAAAGTCTTGCCGTAAATTCCGGACAGACGAAGCTCGCTACGGCGTATCAGGAGATAATTAGTATCTTCGACCTTGACAAGGCAGGCGCGAAAACGAGGGCTTTCCGACGAGGAGACACCGATTTCGAATGTGTCGCTCTCAACAGCGACGGCTCGCTCCTCGCAGCCGGGGGCAAGAGAGACGAATTGTTCGTCTGGGAAGTCCGCAGCGGCAAGCTTTTGTTCGAACGCAAAATTCCGTATGCCGGACGTATCCTTTCTGTTTGTTTCAGCGGCGACAGCCATTATCTCGCCGCTGTGACTGAGAGCGGAAAAGTTTTGCTATATCGTTTTGTCTAAAAATGATAGTTCGCTTGCTGTTTGCAAAAATTTTCTTACTTTTGCGGAGTCAATCAGGAGCCCGAATGGTGAAATGGTAGACACGAGGGACTTAAAATCCCTTGGCCGTAAGGCTGTGCGGGTTCGATTCCCGCTTCGGGCACTATGAAATATGAATATATACCTGCGGGGGTATGCTCCCGCAAGATGGAATTCGAGATAAGGCCGGATGGAAGCCTTCACGGCCTGACTGTCTACGGAGGTTGCCACGGTAACCTCCAGGGTATTGCAGCCCTTGTCGAGGGCATGCCTGCCGATGAAGCCATCAAAAGACTCCGTGGTATCGACTGCAGAGGAAAGGGGACCTCCTGCCCCGACCAGTTCGCGAAAGCTATCGCAGAAGCAATCGCCGCCGAAAGCAATGTTGACCGATAGAACCAATCTATAAAAACTTTTGCATTTATAATGTGAAACACAAATACATATGAAAAAACTTTACACATCATTTCTTGCAGTGGCAGCAGCCATGACTGTATGCGCACAGCAGCTTCCCAATCCCGGCTTCGAGGGCGAATGGAGCGACTACACTCCCTGGACCAGCAAGGGCAATACAAAAACACAAGGTACTACCCCCGAAGGCTGGAACATCTCCCATGTAATCGGTATGAACGGTATGGGTGCCACCGTTGTAGGCGAGGAAGCCGAAGGTTACAACTCGGATAAGTCAGTACGTCTTTTCAACCAGCCCAACGAATATTCTCCGACACAGATAGTGCCCGGTTATATCACTTTCGGCACACCCTGGTCGACAGCTAACGGCCTTGAGGTGCTCGGCGGCAATTTCTCAAATAGTGACGGCGGTACTTTCGGTGGCCGTGAATTCACAAGCCGTCCCGACGGCCTTGCATTCGACTATAAATTCACATGCGAAGGTGAAATTCCCGAAGGCAAAGTTTCCAAAGCTTCTGTAGTTGCATTCACTTGGAAAGGCAGCTGGACACAGGCTGCTGTTCCCGGCGAAATTTATCTCTTCGGAGCTGCCACAACTTGCGACATGGTCGACCGTGACCGTAACATCCTCGGTATCCAGGCCAATAAGGGTGGCGAAATTACAAAGAGTGACGATGCAGAGCTTATCTGCAAAATCAACACCACTATCGAGGAAACAGCTGCCGACTGGACAACATTCGTGAAAGAATTCGAATACGCTTCCACCGCTGCTCCTGAGAAACTCAACATCATTCTCGCATCAAACGACTACTTCGGCGACGCTTCCACAATCAAATCGGGCGACTCTTTCTTTGTTGACAATGTACGTCTGGTCTACTATTCCCGTCTCGCCACTCTCCGCGTCAACGGTGTTGCCCTCGAAGGCTTCGACAGCAATAAATACGAGTACGAAATGCCCGAAACAGACTGCCCCGAAAGCGAACTCGCTTTCTCGCAGGAACTTCTCAAGAACGTGAGCGAAGCTTCCGTAGCTGTGGCTATCGACAAGGCTAATGCAGTTGCTACTTTCACTGTAAAGAACGAGAACGGTGCCGATGTTGACGGCAAAGACACCCATGTCTACACTGTCAAGTTCAAGGCTCCCGAAGCCGACGAAGTTATCGAAGGTACTCTCGATATCGAGATGAACGGCGGCATGATTGCTGAAGACCAGCCTGCTAAGCTCAACTTCTACAAGACCGGTGACAACACCTGCACAATCATTCTTCCCGATTTCGCCCTCGACCTGGGCGACGGCCCGACACCTCTTGGTGATATCGTCGTTCCTGATGTCAACGTAAGCGAGGATAACGGTACGAAGACATATACCGGCGAAGTAGAAGGCATGAAACTCCTCGGTGGCCAGATTGAAGCCGATGTAACACTCAACGGTACTCAGGATGCCGCAGGCAATGTCGACATGCACATCAATGTTACATGGATGGGAATGCCTATCATCGTTACCTTCACAGGCCACAACGCAGGCATAGGCTCTGTTATCGTTGAAGACAACGCACCCGTTGAATACTACAATATCGGTGGCGTTCGTGTAGCAGAAGAAAACCTCACCCCCGGCCTCTATATCCGCCGTCAGGGCAGCGACGTGAAGAAAGTTTACGTGAAATAATCACGGATACATACACGACTAAAAAGGCCGCTTCGGTTTCCCGAAGCGGCCTTTTTAGGTCTTGCTGATGAAAAACGGTCAGTCTTTGTAATGTTCTTTGACGGCCTTCTTGAATTCTTCGAATACAGGGTAGAAATCGGAGAATATAGGGCTGTCGTCGGCACATTTTTTCAGTACGTGGTGGAGGAGACGGATGCCGAGGACAAGTTCTTTGGCATGTTTGTCGGTGATATCACCCTTTGTGGCAACCTGTTCGGCCATAGCACCGAGGTCATGATGGCCGCCGAAGTTGAAGCTCATCACGTCTTTAATCTTACCGTCGACCACTTCGGTAACATTGAAATGGTAGGAACGTTTTTCTTTGTCGTTACAGTTGCAGGACATAGTAGTAGTGTTTTTTTGTTCTTGTTTGTATCTCTAAAACACCCCGTCGGGCACTAAGTTCGACCCTTAACAAAAATTACGGCGATCGAAATGCCATTACTCACTTTTGTCTTCTTCGCTTTTGGGGCGATAGGAAATAAGGAGCTCGGCCTGCCACCGGCACATTCTAATAGGTTTACATTAATCAGAATAAATGTTTTTTAGCATTATTTAACTTGTTTGGCATCTTTTTTTGTCTTATATTTGTGGCCAATCTAATCCGAATTGATTAACTGATAGTTAAGTCCCAATGAAACAACTCTTGTCATTACTCACGATTATCTTCTTCTCCTTCGCAGCAAGAGGATATAACGTACTGAGCTTATCATCAAGCACAATAGAAGAAGCCAACAAGCTTCCAGGCTATGAGGTAAGCTGTAATACCACTGATAGTGGATTCCTTGTTACATATTCGTTTAGTGGAGTAGGTATAATTGAGGATGACTCTATTGCGGGAACATATCATTGTCAAATAGATGGTTTTTCATCTAATATTCTTCCTGGGCTTCCTGATGTGCCTCTACGGACAGACAGAATTTTAATGCCCTACAAAACAACTTATGAATTAGAGATAGTCAATGTAGAGACTATTGATATAAACATAAGGATTGCAGAAGTTCGAGATGCTCTAATAGCCGGTGATAGGTTTCTAGGTGCAGCGGACAATGAGATATCAGTTGTTGATTCTTTAAGCTTTGTTGAACTCAACAGTGTACAATGCTCATTTGGAAGCTATTTCCAATACTATAGAGTAATGCCTGTTGCCTATAATCCAGGAAAAGGGAAAGCAACAATAGCCAAAACCATCTCATTTAAACTGGTTGAAAACGTACAGGATGGAATTGCTTCTTACTCGGATAATTACGTATCTAAAGATTTCTGGGGCGCGAATCTATGGGATGCTGTAAATAACTCTGGGGTTATAATGGGAAGTTCCTCGAAACTACATCAATTTAAAGAAGATTATCTTGTTATAACAACAAATTCTCTGTTGTCTTCTGTTCGAAAACTTATAGATTGGAAACAAAAGCAAGGTTATAATGTAGAACTAAAGAGTAAAGAAGAATGGACAGAAGCTGAAGTTTTCGATGCTGTAAAAGCATGGTGTGATAGTGTGGATTATGCAAAGTATTTTCTTTTGATTGGTGACATTGATAAAATTCCGAATAAAAAGTCGCCTTATAATGCTAATCAAAAAAGTGATTTGTATTATGCATGTATTGATGGAGAGGATGATTATTCTCAAGATTTACTTTATGGTAGAATACCGGCTTCTTCCTTAGAACAGGCAAACAATGCAATAGAAAAGATAATCTCATACGAACAAAACCCTAATACGTTGGTATCTGGGTCGAATTTCGCTGCATTGTCATATTTCCAAACCTATAATTATAATAGGACTAAAGAAAGCTCTCATTCGTTTCTCTTTAATACTGAAAATATTTTTAATTCTGTAAAAGTAGTCTTTGACAATAGTAAAAGACTTTATTATTGCGAGAAAGAAACTACTCCTCTTGTTTGGAATAATCAAAAAGCAAATGGAGACAGTATACCGAATTATCTTAGAAAGCCTAATTTTAATTGGGATACCACTCCATATGATGTGGCTGATGCAATAGATAATTCAAACTTAGTATTTTATTACTCTCATGGAAGTCCTATCGGTTGGGGCTATCCTCCTTTCTATATTAATGATTTAAAGCTTTTAAAAAATAAGAGCAACCCCATAATATTGGCCATGACATGTGATTCTGGAAAGTATTGGGAACAAGATTGTTTCGCGAATTCAATCCTTTTCCTACGTGATTATGGCTGTTCTTCCATTCTCGCTTGCACGAGCACATTGTGGCTAAAGCCTTGTGAGCCAATAATCATTGGCCTATTTAATGCTATATGGCCTTCTATGAATTTGAAATGCTCTAACGATTATTTTCAAAATACAGACTGGCAGACTTCTAAATCATATTCGAGCACGTTGGGAGAAGCATTGTTTAAAGGTCTTAATTTATCAATCAATCTTTACGGACTTCCTTACGGGATTTCAAGTGGGGTTCATACAGGAATGAGCAATTTTCTGCTAGAAAATATTGAGGGATTGGAAATATTGGGAGACCCGTCTATACGTTTCTTTTGGGATGCGGAGACAAATGTCAAAAATTTGACATCCTTGTCGTATGAGGATACTCAAATCAAGGTTGCTGTTAAGAATCTTGCTATAATATCATTCTATGATAAAGTTACGGGTGAGAATGACCGATATTTTTCAAACGCTGCAAAGTTCCATACCAACAATCCTGACAATACTTATATTACGGTAACTGTAGCAGGAGCCGCCCCTCTACATGGATGGTACAGTGATTTGATAAAACAAAGTGCCGGCGATTTGGCGCAAGAACTCAAAGTAAATAGTTGCGAATATGATGGGAAACAGATTAATGTATCTTTTGAAGGAGACATAGAAACAGCAGGCGATCTGAAGATTCATGTAGTCAAAATAGCGAATGGCTTAGCCATTCCTATACTGAACGACTTCATTTGTTCAAATCCATCATCTTTTCCAATAGCTGAATTGAATAAAAACGACATCATAGTTGTGAATATCAGTCATAATACAGAAGTAATCTATTCCACTAAAATAATTGTACAATGAAAAAGCTTACCTTGTTGATTAAAATAATCATAGTGCTTGAGCTATCGTTGGCTTTGAGTTTCATTTCGAAGGCTCAGGCACCGGATGTTACATACGATTTTAAAGTTGGTGGCTTGTATTATGCAGTCAATCAGGAAACTCTCACGGAATGTGCGGTTGTAGGACTTGACGGATCAGAACTGAATATCGTCATCCCCATGACAGTTCAAAACGGAGAAGAGACTTACACTGTGAGTGCGATTGGGGGATGGGCATTCTCGTATTCTCCAATAAGGTATGTCGAGGTGCCCAGCAGTGTAACATCCATTGGAAACTTTGCGTTTAAGAACTGCGAATTTCTCCATACAGCTGATATCGAGGCAAACATTCAGTCTCTGGGCGAGGGCATGTTCGATTATTGTATCATGCTTACAACAGTAAAACTGCCCGAAACGCTCATGACTATTGCTCCTGCTGCTTTCTCGGCTTGTGAAAGCCTTGGCGAGATAAAGATACCCGATTCTGTTGAAATTATTGAAAGAGCTGCTTTCGAAGGATGCACAAGGTTAAATAGTTTGACCTTGCCCGAGACATTAAGAGAGATTGGCCCATATTCGTTTAGTGGGTGCCTGGGTCTCAAGTCCATCGATATCCCGTCTTCTGTCACTGTCATTTCCGATGCTGTCTTCCAAAATTGTTCGTCTCTTTCAGGGGTCGTACTCCCGGAAGCTTTAACCGTAATAAACAAGAATCTCTTCGAATTATGCTTATTTAAAGAGTTTACAATCGGAGACAATGTAACCCTGATTGACGAGGAAGCATTTTATTTGTGCAGAGCGCTCAAAGATCTCACTATCGGAGCTTCGGTAGCGGAGATTAAAGACAATGCTTTCGCGGAATGCTGGGATCTAAAGTCCATACGTTGCAAATCGATGGTTCCGCCAGTCTGCAGTCAGAGCTTCGATGAAGAGACTTATACCAATGCTACGCTCTATGTCCCTGGAGAGGCTATTGAGGCATACCGGAGCGCCGATACCTGGAGCCGATTTGCCATGATTGAACCCATCTCATCCGGTATAGGTGATATAGAGATTGTCGGCGAATCCTCAGGCGTCTATTACGAGCTTTCGGGGCAACGCATATCTGAGCCTGTCACTGGAAGGGTATATATACGTGATAATAAAAAAGTGATGTACGTGAAGTAGGGTACATGTTTCAGCTTGTATTCATGTGGACGGAATCTTTCATGCGTTATTGATTATGTCGATTGCGTTTTATTTAGTATTTTTGCCGTATGAGTACATCCCAACGCATACTTTGGGCCGATGACGAGATTGATCTCCTCAAGCCCCACCTGCTGTTCCTTCGTAACAAAGGCTATCAGGTCGTGACCGCCAACAACGGGCGCGATGCACTCGACCTGGCCGAGTCAGAGCCTTTCGACCTCATTATCCTTGACGAGAATATGCCGGGTCTGACGGGTCTTGAGACCCTGGCACTGATCAAGCAGCGCCAGCCTCAGACCCCCGTCATCATGATTACCAAGAGCGAGGAGGAGAACATCATGGACCTCGCCGTGGGCAGCAAGATTGCCGACTATCTCATCAAGCCCGTCAACCCTAACCAGATACTCATAGCCATCAAGAAGCATCTACACTCGGATCGCCTTGTGGCCGAGAAGATTACGCGCGACTACCGCGACGAGTTCGGCGAACTCGGCACGCTCATCAATACTGCCGAGACTATCGAAGACTGGTATGCGCTCTACGACCGCCTCGTATACCGCGAGATGGAGCTTGCCGAGACGGATACCAACATGGACGAACTTCTCGAGACTCAGAAAAAAGAGGCCAACTCGGAGTTCTACAAGTGGGTGCGCCGCCATTACGAGGACTGGCTCAACAGCGACGAGCATCCCCTGATGAGTCCACGTATCTTTCCAGATGTCGTATTCCCGATGCTTGATGCTGGCGAGAAGGTGTTCTTCATCCTGATCGACAACTTCCGCCTCGACCAGTGGCGCACCGTCAAGCCTATGCTCGCCGATGTGTTCAATATCGAGGAACGGAAATATACGAGCATACTGCCGACGGCGACGCAATATGCCCGCAATGCCATCTTCTCCGGGCTCATGCCTGCGCAGATAGAGAAAATGTTTCCCGACCTCTGGGTCGACGAGGAGTCGGAAGAAGGCAAGAACATCAACGAGTCGCCGCTGATAGCTACCCAGATCGAACGCTACAGGAAGCACTACAAGTTCTCGTACAACAAGCTCAACGATACCACCGCCGGTGAGCGCCTGCTGCGCGATTTCTCGAATCTTGAGAACAACGACCTCAACGTCGTGATTTTCAACTTTATCGACATGCTTTCCCATGCGCGCACGGAAAGCAAGATGATACGCGAACTTGCAGCCACCAACGCCGCCTACCGCTCGCTGACGGAGTCGTGGTTCCGCCATTCGTCGGTGCTCGACATCTTCCGCCGCATAGCGTTGAAGGGCTACAAGATAGTGCTCACCACTGACCACGGCACCATCCGCGTCGACAACCCCGTCAAGGTGCAGGGCGACAAGAACACCAACACCAACTTGCGCTACAAGCTCGGCAAGAACCTGGCCTACAATGCCCGTCAGGTCTACGAGATAAAGAATCCGGCCCGATACGGGCTTCCGTCGCCCAATGTCTCGACGACATATATCTTCGCGGCCCGCGACGACTTCTTTGCCTATCCCAACAACTATAATTTCTACGTTCAATACTACACCGGCACTTTCCAGCACGGAGGCATATCCATGGAAGAGATGCTGGTACCCCTGATAATCTTATCACCCAAGCAATGAAAACGATACAGATACCTTCGCTCGAAGCCCTGCCCGAGGCTGCGCGTCAGTTTGCCGCTGAGATGGGCGACAACACTGTCTTTGCCTTTTACGGCGATATGGGAGCCGGAAAGACCACATTCATCAACGCTCTCTGTGAGGTGCTCGGCATAGACCCCGAGGAGACAGCATCGCCCACTTTCGCAATCATCAACGAATACCGTTCCGATACGACTGCCGAGCTCGTCTATCACTTCGACTTCTACCGTATCGACGACCTCGAGGAGGCTCTCGACATGGGCATCGAGGACTACTTCGATTCCGGTGCCGTATGTCTCATAGAATGGCCTGAGAAGGTCGCCGCAGCCCTTCCTGCCGATACGGTGACTGTACGCATAACTGTCAACGACGACGACAGCCGCACGTTGACGATGAGCGAATGAGCACGGCGACAGTAAAGTGGCTCGACAGTTGCGGCTCGACAAGCGCTGAGCTCGCCGCTTGTCCCGATGCAGCCCATGGTACAGTCATAGCGGCTCGCCGACAGACGGCGGGTCGTGGCCAGCGCGGCAACTCGTGGGAGGCCGAGCCGGAGCGAAACCTTACATTCTCGATGCTGCTGCGTCCGGCCTCGCTGCCGGCTTGCCGTCAGTTCGAACTGTCGATGGCTGTGGCGCTTGCCGTGGCCGACAGTATCGACGAGCTGCTTGAAAAAGAGGGCTGCTCGGAGCGGACGGCCGTCAAATGGCCCAACGATATATACGTCGGCGACAAGAAAATATGCGGTACGCTGATAGAGAACTCCCTATGCGGCAGCATGATAGAAAGGAGCATAGCCGGCATAGGCATCAACGTCAACCAGCTGGAGTTTGTCAGCGACGCTCCTAATCCCGTGTCACTTATCCATTTCGTAGGTCATGAACTGCCCCTCGGACCATTCCTCGACGCAGTGTGTGGGCGCATCCTCGCGGAAGTAGATTCCATCGGGGCCAAGCCGCTCCTGGAGCGTTTTATGGCCAGACTGTGGCGTGGACAAGGTCTCTGGCCATTCCGCGAACCGGGAGGCGATGTTTTCGAGGCTTCGATTGTCGACATAGCTCCCGACGGGATGATGACACTTTCGAACGGTCGCTCCTACGCCTTCAAGGAAGTGGCTTTCGTCCTGTAGAAGCGTATTTTACAGGGTCTTTCCCATCGTTCCGACCGATTATTGGTCAAAACCGGCATAAAATTAGCAGAAAAGTAATAATCAACCATAGGGATTTGCATCACGCCATGCAAATCCCTATCTTGCTATCCAAACCCCAATCTCCTCCTATGGGACAAGCAATTACTTATATTTTCAACCGTCACGACCATCCCGTAGCTATTAGTTTCTCGGACGGCCCAAGGATTACAAACAGCTGTGACGACGGAGAAATAAGTGTGGCCTTGAATATTCCGGAGTTCAAGACTGCAACAGGAATTATGAGCCTGAAGAAACTGTTCTTCATTATCGCCTTGTGTGTATCCTTAGCGGCCAGCGGAGAAGGCACCGTCAATATCAGGAAAGCTGTTATCGAGAATGAATACCTCGTAACCTTTCTGGAGAACAAACTCATCCCTTTTATTAAGGATAAGGGTTACAATGTGGATAAGGACAGGCTCTATATTGAATGTTACGAACCTCAGCAGGACAAAGGTCAAAACATTTTTTTATTCCTTTACCCGGATGAGAATTGCATGTTTATGGATAATATGGAAGAAATAAGAAAATTGTATTGTACTGAGATATGCGACATACCTGTAATAATTGTATGTAAGGATAAACCTGATTTTATAAAGATATCAAAGGGGTATATCCCTGTCCACTGGCATGAACCGACATTTATTGAGTTGCTTACTCTTGATGGAGCTGAAGCGGAATGGTTTTTTAACTATAAGGATAAGGAACTTACATTTACAGGCTTCGATAATTTTTACATTGATTGGTTTAAAGACACTCCTCCTGAGGAATATATTCCTGAAAAGCCCTGGAGGGCAGTTCCCTTAGAAAGAAACATCCCGGCATCCATATCCTTCGACAGTATAACATATAAATCTGAGATAGAATAATGAAAAATATCATTTATGTGTTTATTGTCCTGTATGTCTCTTGTTCTTTAATAACGATTTCACAGGACCTACGGTACGAAACTCCGACTAAAGACTGCAATCCGAATATTTCTGTTTGGCATAGCTACCTGTTGATTGACAATAGCAAAGAATACCCGAGTCCTTATCTTACCATACATCTTGACGCTGATCACTCATATTATACAGCTAATTTAGCCAACAAAGACTCTGCAATAAGAGAAGGAATATGGTATACGGACAGCAGCACATTGCGAATAGTTCTCGACTGGAGCGGCTGGACATTGCCCGTGAATTACGATAGTCTAATGATGGAGTACAAGAAGGGCACAAAAAGACTGGTGTACGACATGCGCTATTTCTCATCCTCTATGTTAAGGGATATGGATAATAATGTATTCCCAAGGAATGTAGCTGTATTTAAAATGTCTCCGGATCGAGACACACTTTATGCAATCGAAGACGACAGGAACACCATCGGCATAGCTATTTCCGCCAAAGCATTTAGGGAAGAGATTGGAATTAATCGCTTCATGGAGATTGTTCCGGCCAATTGGGAAGACAGATTCAGCTGGATAATGCAGAAAAGGGACACGAGCGACAGTCTCTACATCGTACGACAGAAAGTTATTGTCGGCGGAAAGACATTGATGCTGACAGTAGAGAACGATGGTCTATCATACTCTTTGGCGAATCCTCTGTATATGACCTGTTCTTCGAAAGAAGAATTAGATATACCAACAGCTGGGGACTGGATGGATAAAGTTAATATAGGAGACAGCCTGTATCTCGGTCTATATCCCATTTTCCAAACGTCGATCTCCGATAGTATACGAGTGATGGATAATGAAGTATACGGCTACTGGTTTGCTACTCCCATAGAGTGAGACAAAGGCTTTATTTAATGATTTTTAAGACGGACAGAATGAAGAAATTACTTGCGGTATTGACTATAATCCTTAGCCAGGCCAATATTGAGGCTTTTGAGCCGGTCGGAGCAGTCCTCCTTGCTCCCGATCATGCGGAACTATTCGTATATGCCGATCCGGTTGATCTCAGCGGTAGAGAAATTCCTGTCGACACATTGTCTTTAGCCTGTTGTGACTACACAAGTGAGTACGATGTTGAAAACTGGTATGAAATATTTGTTACCGATGTTTTTGCGCACCGTTATAAAATTGAATATACTCCGAGTGGTCCTGGTTGGGGTGAAGATATCAAAAGCGGATGGATTGACAAAGCCTATGTCGGGTTGTTCAGGAACCTTACAGACGCGGGAGGGTTGGAACTTTATATCAGCCCATCGACAGAATCCGACTATATCGAGATTCCATATGACGAAGCTTATCAAAGCGTAGTGTTGCTGGAAGTCGGTCCGGGAGAATTCAGAAAAGTTTTGCTTAAGACGTATGGTGGTAAATACTATGAGGGATGGATTAATATCTATTGTCCTTTGTCCACTAATGGGTGTAACTGAACAATTATTTAGTGTTTATAAGAAGTACCGAATGAGAAAACTCCTAACGATATTGATGATAGTACTTGGATATGCCAATATCATGGCATTCGATCCGGTTGACGCTATCCTTATACCTGTTGACAGGGCTGCAATATATGTATATCCTGAAGCTGTCAACCCTTCCTATGAACGTGGGGTGCCACCCGATACGATATTCATATCTTTAGAGCTTAATATAGAGAAGAAATATGAACTTAAGATAACAGACGCATTCGCGCATCGCTATAAAATAGAGTATAGGTATAAATCCCCCTCCTCAGGAAGTGTAATTAAAACGGGATGGATTGATAAATCATACGTCGGATTGTACTTAGACAGAGACGATACTAAACTTTACTACAGTCCCTCGGCAGAATCAGGCTATATCGATATTCCCTCCGACAACAGGTATCCTACAGTTTTGTTACTGGAAATCGGCCATGGAGGTTTTATGAAAGTATTGTTTGAAACTTATGACGGGAAATATTATGAGGGCTGGATTGACCGGTATAAGCCACATTCAATACAGGTTAAGTCTGGTATCCATCAATTTAGGAACAAGAATAAAGAGTGATGGTTTTTATAAAAGGAAATAGGTGGAAGTATGTAAATTGGATGGGTTATATTCTTCTGGATGTAATGTCTATAGTTACTATTATTTGGATAGAGAATTATGCAAATGGTATACTTCTGGCTCTACTGACTATTCCTTTTTTTATTGTTGTCTTGATAGGGTACAACCATGCATTCCTGGGCAAGTTGTATTCCAATAGATTTTGTTATGCGATAGATGTTGTTTCTGCTATATTGGTTGTCATATCGTTTATTATAACGATTGCTATTAGATCATAACATCAAAAGCACCATGAAAAATACAGATCTTATTTTACTCCCTCAGTCTTATACAAAGAATTCGACTCATCGCTGATATCTCAAAGTATAAAAACATGTTTTCCGACATTTTATAGTGTCGGCAAGATATGTTTTAGTACATTTGTAGATAATCCTCTTCTATGAACCAGCTATACTACCTTGGAATCTTCGTCCAAACGGACAATAGTAGAGAAGGAACTTTATTGAGATATATTTCTTTAAATGAATCAAGCATTTACAACAAGAACAATCCATGAGACAAATATATAGTGGTGATGTTGCACTGACAATGATAGTAGTGCTTATCTCGTTCTTTAATCCTGTAATAGTTCGGGCTTCATTGCCTGTGCTTGTGGAGCGTAATAATGTTTTAGTATTGGGGGAGGAAAAAGGTCGTTATTTCATAGAAGATACGACTTATATATGTGCGGAAGTCCTCATCAAAGCAGAATCTAATAATGGCGTGGTCGTGATATTTCCTGATTTTGATATATTCCGCGGCATAAAAGCTAAGGAACGCGATTATCCTCTATTGCATTTTATTCTAAACTTCGATGAATTTATAATAAACGAAGATTATAAATCGCCAATTATCAATGTCAATTTATTCAAATATATTAAGCCTGATGAAAGTTTTAGGATAGAGCTACTATATCCGGACTGGATATCTCTTAAATCTATCATAAGTAATTTTCGTTTTTATGGATATGACAGAAATAATGAAGAGCCGGAGAGTATAGATTATGAGTATAAGGGAGATATGATAGTTATTAAGATTTAAGGCATATCAAGTCGAAAACAAGGAGTTGTCATCTCAAGTGTAGAAAATTTTAATTTGTAGAATTCGGTTTGTAAGCTATTTTTTAATCAAGTAATTAGCTTAATACAATTTATAACATGAAAGCATATACCTATATATTGATTCTTGTATGGCTTCTTATGCAGGCTTCTGTGGCATATGCCAAGGAAGAAGAATGGTATGTACTAAAAGGACGTATGGCTGTGTCTTTCGATCTTGAAGGGAAGCGCGTCACACTCGGAGAATATTTAAATTTTGCTCCCCTCGCAACACCTTTGCCAATAGTGTCGACAGGGCTGTCTATCGGGAAAGACGGTCTTCTTATGCCTGAAAAAATCAAGAATCATGACATGATGGTGCTTGTAAACAGGACTGCATCCGACAGTTTAGTTATAGAATCGTATAATCTTGGAGATAACAGACCACGAGCCATGTGGGTTGATATATCAAGCAGGAGTCTTGAAACTGGAGAGATTAGCACCTTTGACTTTCCTCTCAATTTCATTAGCAAAAAGCACGGGCTGTCGATTAGTAAAAAGCAATTTCAAAAACGAAATGGTTTATTAAATGATGATACGCAACGTGTAGTTTTTGATATTGGAATATGTGTGGTAGACTCAGTCACCCTATATCTATGGAAAAGATTCACAAAAATAGGGCTTCCAATTCCGATATCCCTTAGCGGAGAGCGGACGCTGTCTTTTGTCCCGATTATTTATATTGATTCCCCTGATTCTGATCATCCGAATAAGATTAACGTATGGTGGGACGAAGAGAGCATAATTAATTATCTAAGATTTAAATTAAGGCCAGAAGGCTTGTATGTAATTGACGACAAGGACAGAATTATTGATGGTCCGATTAAGAAATTAGTAGTAAAAAGTTCAAGGGGTGAACTTTTGGAAAATGGTTCCCATATTTCTATTGACTGACGAAAGCTGAAAGAGAAATGAATTTAGGGCTTTGCGGCTACAGGTCGATGCCGGTGTGGCGGCGGGTTTTGTCGGCGAGGTAGCGGCGTGCTATCGAGGCCCAGCGTGCATCGGAGCACGTCGACTCGTTTTCGAGTATCGACAGTAGTTGCCAGAAGCATACGACGGCAGTCACGAACCGTACTGCGTCGAAGCCCCCGGGAAGTCCTTCGACGATGAGCGTCTGTACGCATGTGGAGACAACGAGTGCCGTGTAGATTTTAATGAGCGATACAATCAGCTTTCCGAAACGGCGCGATGACAGTTTGCCTGCCTCGGGAATCTGTCTTTTCTTCTTGAGCCTGCGGCCGAGAGCCACAGCGCTGAGCCAGTCGAGCATCACCATTGCAGAGCAGAGGGCAGCGTAGGGCAGTATGGGAGCGAGAAAGCCGGAGACGAGTCCGAAAACGGAGCTGATGATAGTCTTGTAGTCTATATGCATGGATGTAGGTAATATTTTGTCTTAAGGCAAAGATACTGCCACATGGTTGACCGCTGTCTTGTCTTCCGCCAATTGAAGGTGATTAACGTTTTGTGTGGTGACACAAAAACACCCGGGGGATGCCCTCGGGTGTCATGCTCGTTTTTGTCCGTCAGTTCAATGACGGCTGCGGTGTAAGATCTTGTTGCTACGCAGTTTTTTGAGAATGTCTGTTGAAGCTGCCCTTCTTGAGGCAGGGACCGGAGAAGATGTAATAGAGCCGTCGGAATTTATCTGGCGATATCCATAGCGCATCTTTATTATGTCGATATTGACATCAATTATTTCGTAATCGATGCAGTTGTTGGCATTCATCTTGTATTCAAGATTATAGGATTGGATATCTTTATGACCATCTTCGTCTATCTGCTCCATGGAAAACTTGATCGGCAGATTTGAAGGGCCATATCCGATCAGCCCAGGGAAAGCCAGCCAATCAAAGAACGATGCCATCACTAACGGCCAAAGACGTTGGTAATTGACATTCTTTTTCAAGTCTTTGTCGTAAGTGAATGTCATACGAGCGTCAAGGACTCCGTCTTCCATTGATATCATTTCAGTCAGATTGCCGTTGCTGTCCCATTTAAATGTGGCAGCATCAGTCTCTCCCGGATAATGCGAACGTATAGTTGTGATGTGCCCGTCGTTATCGTAGTAGAAGGATGCATTTCCTATGTCCTCGTTATCCATAAGGTTACATCTTTCAATAAATCCGGCTTCGTTGAGCTTGATGGACGACATTACGACGAAATCTTCAACCCAGTATCCGCTTTTCGGATTTTCTGGATCATTAGAGTAATACCAATCCCAGCTCGAATTTTTGATACTGAATGTAGGATCGTACCAATATTGGGTCTCTACTGGTCTGGTGGGTTCTCCTGTACCATCGTTTGTATAAAGATAGTTTGTCAGTCCTTTGATTTTACCGTTGCCGTTATATGAAATCCTGTAGGCAACGCCGTCGTCAGAGCTGATTGATGTCAAGGCATTCCCGGAAGTGCCGAGCGGAAAAATGTCGCCGTAGTGCGTCAGTCCCTTGAATAGCAATGGCTCCGCATATGGCTGGATATAGTATTTTTTGTCGGGGTCGAGATTGTCGAAGAAAGCCGTGTATCGTTTCTGCCCGAGGCGTCCTGAGCTTGCTTCAAGATGCCCGTCGCTCTTTTGAAGCGGGTTGTGATTTTCGTCAAGCAGCCTCATGCCGATTTTGACACCGAGGGCATCGACAAGGAAGGGCTGGTTTTCATACCAGCTCACTGTTGCTGACTTTGCTTTGGGTGCACGGTTGCCGGCGATGTCGTCGAACTGTGGGAACACCGGCATTTGATCGGTCTCCTTACCCCATATGAGGATATTGAAAAGCGGATGTTCTTTCATCCATTGACGGAATTTTTTGTCGTTGAACATCAGCGAGGCATCGAAAGTGAGATACGGCTTGAAATAAATGGCATGATTATGCTTCACCTTAGTGTTCAGCTTAAGGGCTCCGTCTTCTATGAGGTCGACCTTGCCACTGAGGGTATTGGAGTATTCCGCATCGAAAGCTATTCCGGTGTTGCCACCTTTGACCCCAATGCCGACGTATGTGCGGAAGACCATGCCGAATCCGGCTTCTCCGTTAAGGGAGAGAGAGGTGAATGTGAAGGGTTCTTCACGTGTGCTGTGCCTGAAAACCGGGTCGCTGTCGGTATCTCCGTTGATTCGGTATTTGAATTCGAAAACATCTTCGCGGCTCCAGCCCATGCCTACCTCAAACTGTGACTTGGCAAGCAGCTTGAAATCGACATCAAAACGGAGGCATACAGGGACCTGTCCGACCATAAACGGCCCGAGGTATGTGCTAAAGACTGTTTTGTCGTATTCGATCTTTGCAATCTCCTCAGCATATTTAAGGTTGAATCCGTATTTGATGAACGGCGCTAAATCGATGTCGGCCATGTACTCTCTCCGGGAGTTTTTCAGGATTCTTACTTTCGCTGTCTTGGCACCCCATTCAAGCGATCCGGAGAAAGTCAGTTTCTCAAGCAGTGATTTCTGCTTGCCTTCGTCTTCTTCGTCCTTCTTGACAAGATCCTTCGTAGAGACAACTACTTTATGGTCACTTATATCCAGTTTTACGTAAGAGGCTGCGTCGGTCAATATATTGCCACCAGCACGCGACATATCCTTAGTGTCGCGTTGGTCGCGGCTTTCGCGGATATATGTTTTGGATCTCAAGGTCTCAGCATTGAGCTGGATGTCGACATCACAGTCCTCAAAGGCATAATCGAAATCTGCCGGTATCAAACCTACGGCATAGTCCGAACCGAGATTCTGCACCGATGTAACCTGTGAGAACAGGCCGAAAGGCACCTTGTCGCAGGGCTGTATGATGAGGACATCGCCATCATGGGGAATCTTGTCCTCGGGAATGGCTCCCGATAATAACATCTCGTCCTGGAAATAATCGAGGGCGTTTTCATTGTCGATATATTGTACTTCTGCGTCGAAATCCTTGGTGTAGGGGGCGTAAGTCAGTCTTGCGGTGCTCTTTTCGGTGATAGAGTCGACGCCGAGTTCCTTGTATGGGTCATTGTTGCCGCTGCCTCCTTCTGGAGTCGAGGGTTCCACGATTTCATTCGTATAACAGGAAGTGAACAGCGCTCCGAAAAGTAGGGATATGATGAATATATGAGATCTCTTCATGTCAGGGATATATTAAAATGAGAGAGAAACGAATGCACGGAAGCCTGAAATAGTTGTCGGTATCTTGCCGGAGGCATTTGGTTTGCCATAGTGCGAGGGGTTGTAGTTGTCTTCGTCATCGTAGTAGTAATCGTCCTCCTCATCATCGATAAATTTGTCTACTACGGAGTCGTACTTCGCTTTTCCCCAGCGGTATTCTATGCCCAGGCCGAGTTTCTTCCAGTTGACGGCCAAACCAGCTACGAGGAAGTTGCCGAACGAACCCTTGATATCGTCGTCGCCTCGGTAGGAAGCAGAATAGCAGGGATTGTAGCGTGCGAACACATGGATGCCGCTGCTCTTGGGGAGTGCCCAGTAGGCTCCTATACCGGCCTGAAGACCTAATTCAATCTCGTGGACATCGAAATTGTCGTGATAGCCATCGAAGGTGAGCATGTCGACCTTGTAGTTGGTATAGTTGAGGTCGAGCCATGACACGTCTATACCAAGGCGCAGTTTCCCGGCGATGGGTTTACCTATCCAGTAGGATCGGGTTGTGTTGAGTGTCACGCCCCAGTTGGAGCGGAGGGAAGGGAATTCGGGCTGGCTGAGATTGCTATGAATAAAGCCGATATTGACAAAATTCTTCGGGAATTTGAATCCGGTGCTCTCTCTATCGCCTGCACGTGTGGTCTCCGAGCAGACAAGCAGCACAACACAAGCCAAAAGAAGACGTGCTGCTTTTGTTAAAATTGACATAAATGAAGGATGAATGATCGGTCTAAAAATAAAATCCTATCAAGAGGTCGAACGAAAGACGGCCTCTTGATAGAAAGTATTGGTTTATAGTGAATATGTGCTGTTAGAATTCGGCGTTGCCGGGGGTGCGGGGGAAGGGTATGACGTCGCGGATGTTGGTCATGCCTGTCACGAAGAGCACGAGGCGTTCGAAGCCGAGACCGAAGCCGCTGTGGGGCACTGTGCCGAAGCGGCGTGTGTCGAGGTACCACCACATGTCCTTCATCGGGATATGGAGCTCTTCGATACGTGCGAGGAGCTTGTCGTAGTCGGCCTCACGTTCGCTGCCGCCGATGATTTCGCCGATTTTCGGGAAGAGGACATCCATGGCGCGCACGGTGCGTCCGTCTTCGTTCTGCTTCATGTAGAAAGCCTTGATTTCTTTTGGATAGTCGGTGAGGATAACGGGCTTCTTGAAGTGTTCTTCGACGAGGTAGCGTTCGTGTTCGCTCTGGAGGTCGGTGCCCCAGTCGACGGGGAATTCGAACTTATGACCGCTTGCCTTGAGGATTTCGACACCTTCGGTGTATGTGAGGCGTACGAAGTCGTTGTGCAGTACGAATTCGAGGCGTTCCACGAGCTCTTTGTCAAAGTGCTCGGCGAGGAATTCGATATCGTCGCGGCAGTGCTCGAGTGCATAGTTGATGCAGTACTTGACGAATTCTTCGGCGAGGTCCATGTTGTCGGTGATGTCGTAGAACGCCATTTCAGGCTCTATCATCCAGAATTCGGCGAGGTGGCGCGGAGTATTGCTGTTCTCGGCGCGGAATGTTGGGCCGAAGGTGTAGATGGCGCCGAGGGCGGTAGCACCGAGCTCGCCTTCGAGCTGGCCGCTGACGGTCAGGGCCGTGCTTTTGCCGAAGAAGTCTTTGCTATAGTCGACGGCTCCGTCCTTGGCCTTGGGGAGCTTGTCGAGGGGAAGGGTTGTGACCTGGAACATTGCTCCGGCACCTTCGCAGTCGCTGGCCGTGATGAGAGGCGTGTTCAGATAGAAGAAGCCTTTCTTCTGGAAGAATTCGTGGATGGCGAAAGCGAGGGCGCTGCGTATGCGCAGGATGGCGCCGAAAGTGGCAGTACGGGGACGGAGATGGGCTTTCTCGCGGAGGAATTCGAGGGTATGTCCTTTCTTCTGAAGGGGATAGTCCTCGGGAGATGCTGTGCCGTAGATTTCGAGGCTGTCGGCCTGCACTTCGCAGGTCTGTCCTTTGCCCATGGATTCTACGAGCTTGCCGGTGACATGTATGCTGGAGCCTGTGGTGACGGGCTTGAGCTCTTCGTCGGAGAATTTCGACAGGTCGAAGACAATCTGTAGATTGCGGACTGTCGAGCCGTCGTTGAGGGCTACGAACTGCACGTTCTTGTTGCCTCGGCGGGTACGAACCCAGCCTTTGACATCAACTTCGGTGCCTATAAGTTCGGGCGAAAATATATCTGCTATCTTAGTGCGTTTCATCGTTGTGATAATGATTATTCGAAGGAGCCCATCTTGAGGTAGTTGACCTCTTCCTGGGTGAGGTAGCGCCAGCGGCCGCGGGGAAGGTTTTTCTTGGTGAGGCCCGCGAAGTAGACGCGGTCGAGCTTGACGACGTGGTAGCCGAGGCTTTCGAAGATGCGGCGCACGATGCGGTTGCGGCCCGAGTGGATCTCGATGCCGGCCTGGTTGCTGTCGGTCTCGGTGGCGTAGCTGATGGCGTCGGCATGGATGGGGCCGTCCTCAAGTTCGATACCGTCGGCAATACGCTGCATATCGTCTTCGGAGATATCGCGGTCGCACCATACGTGGTAGATTTTCTTCTTGACGAACTTGGGATGTGTCAGCTTGGAGGCGAGGTCGCCGTCGTTGGTGAGCAGGAGGACACCTGTGGTGTTGCGGTCAAGACGGCCTACGGGATAGATGCGTTCTGTGCAGGCACCTTTGACGAGGTCCATGACTGTGGTGCGGCCGTTGGGGTCGTCGCTGGTGGTGACGCAGTCCTTCGGTTTGTTGAGGAGGATGTAGCATTTGCTTTCGAGTGTCACTACCTTTTCATCGTATTCGACAACGTCGCTGTGGGTAATCTTGGTGCCGAGCTCGGTCACGACCTTGCCGTTGACCTTCACGAGTCCCTGCTGGATGAATTCGTCGGCTTCGCGACGCGAGCAGATGCCGGCGTTGCTCATATATTTGTTGAGACGTATCTGTTCGTCGGGAGCGGGTGCCGGAAGGTCGTATTCGACTCTCTTTGGGCGCGGCGTGAAGCTCTTGCCGGGACGCGGGAATGCGTCGCCCTGACGGTTGTTGCGCTGCTTGAAGTTGTTGCGCTGGCCGCCGTTGTTGTAGCTATTCTGGCGGTGCTGACCATTGTTGTTGTAGGGGCGCTGCTGACCGCCGTTGTTGTACTGGCGGGTGCCGTTGTTGTTGTATGGGCGCTGCTGGCCGCCGTTGTTGTAGTTGTTCTGGCGGTGCTGTCCGTTGTTGTATGGACGCTGCTGGCCGCCGTTGTTATAGTTGTTACCGTTGTGGTAGTTATTGTACTGTCTTGGCTGATAGGGACGCTGGGCGTAGGGTTTCTGTTCGCCGTCGGCATCGTTGTTCTGCGCGTTGTCGAAGTCGGGGCGCTGGGTACGTGGCTGGTAGGGGCGCTGGTTGTATGGGCGCTGCTGGCTGTTGTTATACGGGCGTTGACCGTAGTTGTTCCTGTTGTAGCCGTTCTGGTTGTAGGGACGGTCGTTTCCGTATGAGTCCTGCTGACGCGGCTGCCAGGTGCGTTTTTGAGGGTATTCGTCGTTGTTGCTATCGGCCTGCTCACTGCGGGGAGCATTGTAGGAGGGGCGCTCGTAGCGTTGAGCGGCATCACTGCCTTCTTCCGATGCGCGGAATGTCTGCCCGATACGAGGGCGTTTGGGTTTCTTTTCGTTGGAATTAGAGTCCATTTTGTCAGCTTTTAGTTTTAATCGATAGTTTGAATTGAGCTTGTCTGCCTCGCGGCGAGATAATTAGTAGATAAAAGATTATGTTTGTTTTTTTGTTTTAGGTATCGTTGAGAAATATAGTTTGCAAAGTGAATAATGTCAATCGGGATGGTTTGAATAGACAGCCAATGTTACTTGACGCAAAAGTAAGCTTTTTTTTTCAATTTATGAAGTGTATCGACTAAAAAATACACATCCGAACTTCTTTCTAACACCGATTTGACCCGAAAAGTTGGGCCCGGTCGTACTTTAAATCTTTTCTCCGGGGCGTTTTTTTGTCCATTTTTGGGTCTCATCCAAATAAAATGTGCGGTAGGTCACAACTTATTCGTATCTTTGCAGCTCAAAATCTATTAAGTCTGTCGCATGAAAATAGCTATTGTAGGCGCTTCGGGCGCTGTAGGGCAGGAGTTTCTGCGTGTTTTGAGTGAATCTTCGCTTGCCGTCGACGAGTTGAGGCTTTTTGGTTCGGAGCGCAGTGCCGGTAGGTTTTATACTTTTCGTGGCCAGCCTACGCAGCCAGTACGCGTCCTTACCGACAATACCGACGACTTCAAAGATATTGATTTTGCCTTAGTGTCGGCCGGCGCCTCCGTATCGAGGGAATATGCCGACATCATCACTTCAGGCGGTGCGATCATGATCGACAATTCAAGCTGCTTCCGTATGGATGCTGATGTACCTTTGGTAGTCCCTGAAGTGAACGGGGAAGAGGCCCTCAACGCTCCACGCGGAATCATCGCCAATCCGAACTGTACTACCATTCAGATGGTCGTGGTCCTCAAGCCTATCAATGACCTTTCGAAGATACGCCGCGTCCATGTCGCAACCTATCAGGCGGCCAGCGGAGCCGGAGCTTCAGGCATGGAGGAACTCGAACTCCAGACGCGCCAGATCGTGGCAGGCGAGGAGCCTACCGTCAAGAAATTCGTCAGTCAGCTTGCATTCAACCTCATACCGCACATCGATGTTTTCACTGACAATGGCTACACCAAGGAGGAAATGAAGATGCACCTTGAAACGAAGAAGATCATGCATTCTCCCGATCTCGAAGTCAGCGCTACCTGTGTGCGAGTGCCCGTCATGAGGTCGCACAGCGAAGCAATATGGGTCGAAACGGAACGCCCCGTGTCTGTCGAGGAGGCCCGCGAGGCCTTCAGCAAGGCTTCCGGTGTCGTTCTTGTCGACAAGGCAGAACCTCTCGGCTATCCCATGCCGCTACAGTGCGCAGGCACCAACCCGGTATATGTGGGGCGTATCCGTCAGGACCTGGCGAATCCTTGCGGTATCGCTTTCTGGTCAGTGTCCGACCAGATTCGGAAGGGAGCCGCACTCAATGCCGTGCAGATAGCAGAGTATATCTGTAATGCGAGAAAATGAACGATATATAGCGCATCAGGATGATTCCCCTATCGACAGCACTCGTCACCGATCCTGTCCAGATTTTCCTAATAGTTCTGGCTATCATCCTCTTCGCGCCTATACTTCTCAATAAGCTCAAGATCCCCCACATCATCGGTATGATTGCGGCCGGTGTTGTTGTCGGGCCATACGGTTTCAATATCCTTGACAATGATTCGTCGTTTGCAATCTTCGGTCAGGTAGGACTTCTCTACCTTATGTTCCTTGCCGGTCTGGAGATTGATATGTACCATCTTCGTCTCAATCTTCGACGTGGTTTTGTCTTCGGTTTGCTTACTCTTGCGATACCGCTTTCGATAGGCCTCCTTACGAGCGTCTATATCCTTAAGCTCGACTGGCTTACGTCCATGCTTCTGGGCTCTATGTACGCTTCGCATACATTGCTTTCCTATCCTGTCGCTGCGCGTATGGGTATAACCCGTACCCCGGCAGTCATAATAGCTATCGTGGGTACCATTATAGCCGTTATCGGGGCTCTTCTTGTCCTGGCTGTTACGGTCAGCGTCGAGCGCGAGGGATATTTCAATGTCGTCGAAATTATATGGCTGGCTTTGAAGCTTGCCTTATGGGCTGTGGTGCTTCTATACGCATATCCGAGACTCACACGGTATTTTTTCAAGAAGTACAGCGACAAGGTACTCCAGTATGTTTTCGTGCTTACACTGGTGTTTTTTGCCGCCTGTACTGCGCGTTTCATAGGGTTGGAGCCGGTGCTCGGAGCGTTTTTCGCCGGGCTGCTTCTCAACAGGTACATTCCCTCGGCATCACCACTGATGAGCTCGACGGAGTTCGTAGGCAACGCTCTTTTTATTCCGTACTTCCTAATAAGTGTTGGCATGATGATAAATGTCCGCTTGCTTGCCGACGGAGATACACTCATCGTAGCCATGATAATGCTCGTTGTGGCCCTGACAGGCAAATGGCTCCCGGCATATATCGCCCAACGTGTCAACGGTCTCGACAGGTATAGCCGCAATGTTATGTTCGGACTTACGACGGCTCATACGGCGGTGGCGCTGGCCGTCGTTGCAGTGGGCTATCGTCTCGGACTCCTTGAAGAGCATATCCTCAACAGCACTGTAATGGTCATCCTTGCCACATGCGCACTCGCCCCTATCATAACGGCACGTGCGGCTGCCAAGCTGAAGGTAAAGATGATGGCAGATGAAGGCGACGATGTGATACGTCATACCCGTGTCAACAACTCCCTTATAGCTGTCGATAATCCCGTGACTGCCGGAGCCTTGGTAGAGATGGCTCTGCTGATGCGCAACGACAGAGGAACGCACAGATTCTACGCTCTCCATGTGCGAAACGATAACAACAAGATGTCTAAGGCATTGTCGCATAATTCCCTGGAAGTGGCCATACGTTCGGCGGCGGCAGCCGATACTGAAATCGAGATCCTGGACCGTTACGATATCAATGTAGCAACCGGAATAGTCAATGCGGTGGAGGAGCGTGATATCACGGAAGTCTTCCTCGGGATGCACCGACGTGTGACAGTGATAGACTCTTTCTTCGGCGACAAGGTGGAACAGCTTCTGCGCTCGACTCATAAGATGCTTATAATCAGCCGGTGCTTTATCCCGGTTAATACTGTTACGAGAATTGTTGTCTGGGTGCCGGCCGATGCCCAGTACGAGACTGGATTCAGTCGTTGGGTGCGTGCTGTAGCACGCCTCACACGCCAGGTCGGCTGCCGTGTCATCTTCTGCTGTCCCGATGAGATACAACCCTTGATCCGAGGTGTGATGTACACGGAGAATTATGGCATACGTTGCGAATTCCGTACCGTCGAGGCTTGGGATGACCTTATAATAATTTCCAACAAGGTTCTGGACGATGACTTGTTCGTGGTCATAGGGGCCCGGACCCAGTCTGTGTCATACCATCATGAGATGGCCGAGCTACCGTCGTTTATGCAGCGTTATATGGCGCGCAACAATCTTATGGTGATATATCCCGAGCAGTTCGGCGAGGCACAGGTGTTGACATCGTTCACCGACCCTCTTTCATCCGACATATCCTTCGCACCTTCGCCTCTGGTGCTTCGGGTGAGAGCCTTTCGCAAGTCCCTCAGACGTCGCTTGTTCGGGAAATGACTATAGTTCTATAGTGCCGCGGAATGTCTCGCTTGCCGGGCCCGTCATGAGTATATGGCCGTCGTCATCCATGTCGATGTTAAGTATGCCACCGGTAAGTTCGATAATACATGGCAGCGAGACCCTGCCAGTAGCTTGTGCCGCTACGGCTACCGCACATGCACCGGTGCCGCATGCTGCAGTCTCGCCTACGCCGCGTTCCCATGTGCGCATGAGTATGCGGTCGGGGAGCACTTGTGCGAATTCTATGTTCGCTTTCTCTGGCCAGATGCTGTGACACTCGAGCTCGCGGCCGAGCTCTTTGACAGGTACAGACGAAATGTCGTCGACGAATAGCACGCCGTGAGGATTTCCCATTGAAATAGCTGTAAGCAGAACCGCCCCCTTCGATGTCGATACCGGCGATTCTGTCATTGTGTCACCTTCCCAGAGCACAGGTACAGCTTCAGGGCGGCGTGCGGGGATGCCCATGTCGACTGTATAGAGTGTCTGTCCCTTTCTTTCGATGACTTCCACTGTCTTGATGCCGCTCATGGTGGCTATGCGTAGGGACGATTTTCCGGTGCGTTGATGCAATCTGCGAGCGACGCAGCGTATGCCGTTGCCGCACATCTGTGCTTCGCTTCCGTCGGCATTGATAATTCGCATCTGCCCGTCGGCGGTTTTCGAAGGCAGGATGGCTATCAGGCCGTCGGCACCGATGCCGAAACGACGCTCGCACAGCCGTGGGGCGAGTGTGCGGAAGTCGAGCTCTGTGTTGTCGCCGTTCATGCAGTCGAAAACGACAAAGTCGTTGCCGATACCGTGCATCTTTATGAACTCGATCCTTTTCATCACATAAAGGCAATAGCGGAAGCTATGCGACTCAGGCCTTCTTCGAGAACAGAGCGTGGAACACCGATGTTGAGGCGTACGAAGCTGTCGCCGCCGGGACCGAATGACGAACCGTCGCTGACTGCTACCCGGGCATTGTCGACAAGCAGCGATGTCAGCTGTTCGGAATCCAGTCCGAGTCCCCGGAAATCTATCCACAGACCGAAACCGGCTTCAGGCCGCACGGCTTTTACGCCGGGCATGTTGGCAGATATATAGTCGATTGCGAAATCCGCATTTGCGCCAAGGTACTTGAGGAGCTCGTCGAGCCATTCTTCCCCTTGTCGGTAGGCTGCCATGGTGGCAGTGATGGCGAAGAGCGGCGGAGTGTCGAATTCGCTGGCGAGAAGGAAATCGAAGAAGCCTTTTCGCAGCTCAGGATTTTTGATGACGACCCATGCGCTGGCAAGCCCGGGAATGTTGAATGTCTTCGAAGGTGCTCCAAGGGTAATCGTGATTTTTTCGGCAGTATCCGATACTGAGGCTGTCGGGAAGTGAGGACCGTCGAGAACGAGATCGCCGTATATTTCGTCGGAAAGCAGCAGCATGTTATGGCGGCTGCATATATCGGCTACGCGGCGCAGCGACTCCTTTTCCCACTGTATACCGATGGGATTCTGGGGGTTGCATACTATCATCATCGTAGGATGCTCTTTTTCGGCTATGGCTTCAAGACCGTCAAGATCCATGCGATAGCCGTCGGCAGTCTCAATGAGTGGATTGTCGACAGGTATGCGTCCGTTGCCTGTCAGGACGGAACGGAACGAATGATAGACGGGCGGCTGTATCACTACCTTGTCGCCCGGCTTGGTGAAATATCCTATACATAGGCCGAGACCTTTCTTCACCCCGGGCACATAGTCGATATCCTGGCGGCTGATGTTCCATCCGTGCCGTTTTCCGAGCCATTCGATGACGGGGTTCCAGAAGTCGGAGGTTGCATGGGTGTAACCGAAGACAGGATGCGACGCACGCGAAGCTATTGCCTCCGTGATCGCCGGGCATACGGCAAAGTCCATATCAGCAATCCAGAGTGGGAGAAGGTCGGTGCGGCCGTATTTCTCCTCGAGTTCCTCATATTGTGTGGCGTAGGTGCCCTGTCGATCTATCTTTTTATCGAAATTATACTTAGTCTCTTCCATATCAGGCTGCAAAAGTAGTGAATAAAATCCGAAAATGAGCAATAGCCCTGCTCCTTGTTTGTGCTTTTGGTCATAGTGCAATAAAAAAGGTTTCCCGGACGTTATATAATGATATGAAACAACAGATTCTCTCCATATTGCTTGTCTTTGCGTTGGCATTTGCCTGGTCGGGGGGGCTGTGGGCTAAGACCGATGAAGTGGCCCTTGCCGAGATGTCGGCGAAGGAAGCTCCCTCTTCGTTCGGCAATCCCTATAGAGGATATTCATATCGTGTTGACGAAGAGGGCGATACCATGATGGTGATTTTTCTAAGGGATATCACAGTCTATCCTCCCTTGAAATTCAAGGACAAGAAGCAGGAAGAATTCTACTGGCGCACTGTCCGGGATGTGAAGCTTACGCTGCCATATGCCAAACTGATAGGCGAGACACTGGTCGAGACGTATGAGTACATAGAGACCTTCGCCACGCAGAAAGAGCGCGAAGAATATCTCAAGGCGATGGAAAAGTCGCTCTTCGAACAGTATAAGCCGGTGCTGAAGCGTTTCTCCAAGCGTCAGGCAAAGGTGCTCATCAAACTTATCCAGCGGGAAACACACCAGAGCAGCTACGATATCGTGAAAGCCTTCCTCGGAACGTTCAGGGCCGCATTCTGGCAGGGCTTCGGCAAACTCTTCGGAGTGAGCCTCAAGAGCCACTATAATCCGGCAAAAGATGCCAACGATGCCATGCTCGACCGCATAGCGCGTTGCGTCGAACAAGGAACACTATGACAGCGTATGAAACTCTTCGCGGTCGTTATGAGGCTTACCTCCTTCTTGAACGCGGTTTAAGTGAGAGCACACGTTCGGCATATCTCTTCGATCTCGACCGTCTTGCCGAATGGCTTGCGCCGATGGACAAGACTCCGGCTGATGCCGATACGTCCATGCTCGAAGATTTTGTGAGCGAAATGCACGAGGCCGGAATAGCGCCGCGATCGCTGATGCGCGTCATATCCGGTGTCAGGTCTTTCTATAAGTATATGCTTGTCGAAGGTCTTTCCGATGCAGACCCCGCGGAGCTCCTTGAGGCACCGCGGCCCGGCCTTCATCTCCCCGAAGTACTCACCATCGAGGAGGTCGATGCCATGATAGCCTCTGTCGATACTTCGGATATACTCGGCCTCCGCAACCGCGCAATCATCGAAGTCCTCTATGGTTCGGGGCTGCGTGTCAGTGAGTTGTGCACCCTTGAGCATCGCCGTGTCTTTCTCGACGACGGTTACCTCGTTGTCGATGGCAAAGGCAGCAAGGAGCGAATGGTGCCGATGTCGGAGGAATCTGTAATCCAGGTACGCCGCTATCTCGACGAGCTGCGGCATGGCGATTATCCTGTCAAGCCGGGCAACGAAGACTACCTCTTTCTCAACCGCCGAGGTGCCCGACTGACACGTGTCATGATTTTCTATATAGTCCGCTCTGTGGCCGAAGCGGCCGGTGTGCAGAAAACTATCTCGCCACATACTCTGCGCCATACATTCGCCACACACCTGCTCGAAGGTGGCGCAAGTCTGCGAGCTATACAGATGATGTTGGGACACAGTAATATAGGCACTACGGAAATATACCTTCACCTCGACACGACCCGCCTCCGCGAAGAGATTCTGCTCCATCATCCGCGCAATATGAGGCCGAAAGACAAGACCGGGATGTGAAATAATGTGAAAAGATTGAACTTTTCGCTTGCAGTATCGGAAGAAAGTTGTAACTTTGCACCGCAATTAAGGCATAGGCCATAAGGCTCCTTAGCTCAACTGAATAGAGCATCTGACTACGGATCAGAAGGTTACAGGT
>CAUBJF010000012.1 GCA_958436175.1 uncultured Muribaculaceae bacterium | reverse complement strand
ATTAATTATATAATTAAAATTGTTGTTGAAATTAAATTTGAAATTTGATTTTGAAAAATTGTTTTTTGGATTTATAATTTACGTTTATTACCTTATCTTCTGTATAATTATCAAGAATGATGTCGGTTTCCGTAGAATATACAATATAACTCCGGTATATGTAAGCTCCGCTTGTGGTACCGTTCATTAACTGGGTAAGAACTTTGCCGCAATGGTCTTTGGTATCCGTTAAGTTAATCAAGGAAACAATCTTGCCGTATGCACATTCAAACTGAGAAGCGTTCAACCGTTCTTTAAACACGTATACAAGTCTGTATGAATAAAGTCCATCCTTACCATTAGAGAAAGTTTCATAGGCGAATGTGGGTTTAAGGGGACAGTTCACAATAAAGTCAGCAAGAGAAGTCACGGTATCATCAACATCAATGCTGACTACCTGTGAGAAATGGAATTTGGATTTGATCCGTCTGGAACCGTAATAAATATGACAATAGGAGTAACCCTGAGCGATTCGGTCTATAAACTCAGAGACAGTCAAGGATGTCTGTACCCAGCTCATACGCTGGTAATCTACTGTTGTGGGCTTGGACGCATAACATTCCTTCGATAGCCACACCTCAATATTAAAAAATTCATATGTACACATTCTTAAATATGTCGTTTTATATTATATATCGCGGTTAGATAATCGTCTATCCAGAAAACGACAAGAGCAGGTCTTTCGGGGCCTGCTCTAATTTTATAAAACGCGTCGATTTAAAAACGTGTCAATTTAATCTTGTACGGGTTATCATAACACGCTGTTTTTCGTGTCGTTTCTATCTAAAAGATTATTTTGATACGGGTACAAAAGTATCATCTACTAAAGAAAGCAAATTAAAATACATGGCAAATGTCGGAATGTCGTCCATCGTTTCGCGTGTCCTAAAATCAGGATTGGCTTTCTCCCAGTTTTCATACCCTTTTCGTTCCTTCTCTCCCAGAAACTTGAATCCGTTCTTCAAATAAAACCCGACAGCTGTAGCATATGCGTCTACGGTAATGAAACAACAGCCGGTCTTATTTTCGGTAATCATCCAATACTTTATAAAGTCAAGAGTTCGGGAACCCCAATGACTGCCGGTGTTTCGGTAACTTCGATTTACTCCGAAACGTCCGATTTTGACAGCCGGATAATCGGAACGATGTTTGGGTCTGCCGAATTTGTCTTTGATTTTCTTGAAGAAACTTTTAGAAAACAGGGGCTCTCCGCTTTTCTTCTGTTCAATCTCTGCGATTTTATCATTTGACAGAGTAAAGAACAACACAGTCTTACCTTCCGCTTCAAGGTAGTATGTGACGGACAATAGTTTCCGCATGTCTGACTTGGCCGAGTTAAGAAAGTAATCGGTCAAATCGGTATTGCCGCAATCAAAGGGCAGAAGATCGGATTGAGGGGAAAGACGTTTAAACGGTATGTTTTCCGATAATGTACTCATCGGGGCAATGAAGCAATCATTGACTTCAACTGTTTTACGCTTGCGGCAATACGTTCCCGCTCCCGTCTACGTTCATCTGCAGACGGAAGTTGTGAAATCTCATGTCTGAAAGCTTTCGCATCACGACCACTGAGAATCGGTGTATTTCTTATCGGTTTTGCCATTGTGTTGCAAAGTTAATAATAAATTCGTTCGTTTACAACTTTAACGCTATAAATCAGCGAAATGTTGCCTAATAGTATTATGAGCAATCCGAAATAACTTTATAGAAAAGCTTTGTTATATGGCATATAATGATTAATTTTACATCGCAGTCCCGGTAATTCCTCTCCCTGTTTTTAGATGCAGGTGAAGAATCCGGTTTTTTTATTTCCCACAAAATTAACAATATTATTCCAAATAGCTCTTAAGATAGGGCAATACTGTCAACGGCTATGGAAATCCCCAATGAAATTACTCTCGCCGCTATGGAAGAAGCAGAGACTTCTAATAGCCTTGAAACTCTCGATATTAACAACTTTCAAAGTTTTGTGGACTCTCTATGACGCGATAGCCTGTTCTATAAGATCATAAAGATGACCCATTCCGGAGTCTTTGCATTGATGTCCGAAATCATCTACAATCATTAGCTGACTTTGTGGGAGTATGTCTTTAAGGATCTCGACATGGGATGTCCCGAGAAGTTCATCTGCGGTGGAACATAGAGCATAGATGTAGTTTCGTTTCAGAGATAAGTCTCTCATCGCCGAATACTTGGTGTATTTGTTGAGAGTTTCATCAGTCAGAGTATATGTCTGCACGCCGTCGAGACGCTTGCAGAAGTATGTCCGCTCGTCGCCTACCCAGTGTTTCAACTGTATTTCAGGGCGTGTAACTGGATTTACAACCACAATATCGGCATCGCCGCTGTCGCACACTGTCGCCATCCAGCCGCCGAGTGATGTGCCGATGATTATTGCGGGCTTCTCTGCCTCTATTGTCTTGTTGATAATTTCGAGAGAGTGGTCGGGATCAGCGTCAAGTTCAGGCGCAATAACACGGTATCGCCCCTTGAACAGCTTTTGCAACTGGCGCTGTTTGGCACCGTTAGCTCCGGACATAAATCCGTGCAGATACATCATCACAGGCAGTTCGCTATTATTCTTCTCCATTTTCTTTATTGATTTCGTTACATATTTTTTTGATAGTTGCCATCTCTTCTTCCTCTGCCTTCTTTACGAAGTCAAGATACTCGCCGTACCATTTCATTAAATCGGCTTTCACTTTCTCGGGCAAATTTGTTGGTGCCGGCATCACAGACATCGGATTTATGAACGTAAATTTCTGCATATACTTGTCCATGGCTCCTATCTGAATGAAGTATTCGTCCTCGTCGCTGCCTGAATATTTGTTCGTATCAAGCCATGTCTCGGGCGTATTACCGGCCTTTACCCATGCTTTCAAAGCGCTTTTGTATTCGGAATAACCGTCCTTAATTGTTTTCGGGTGCATTGCCACGACACCGAGCACGGCATATTTCATGTTCTTCATAGGCTCGGATATGATTACGGTAACTATATCCCCTATCTTATAAGGCATCTGGTCGGGGAAATGTCCGAAAAACTTGCCGTAGATACCGGGCTTTTCATAATGATATGCCGAGCAGCTAGCTCGCTGCACAAAACGTCCCTCGCTGTCATATTGCAGAGAATCAATGCTGAAATGATGGTCGGTTATATCGCCATACGGGAACTTCTCTATCTCAAAGGAGAGTATGTCTGGCTGTCCGGCAAGGCGCTTCATCGCTCCAATAGCATCGTCCATAGTTGTGAAGATACCTGTCTCAGGTAGCCTTCCCATCCATGAGGGCTCGCACACAGGCACTCGATAAGTCGAATCTTCCAGTTTGAACCGGAAATCGCCCTCACAAGACGAACAATACCGCCACACAGTCAGCCGGTAGTATCCGGGCATATCCGGCACTTGCCGGTTGAGCACCATCTCTTCAAACTCACTCAGAGATCGGGGAACACTTATGTCTGTTTTCATTGTAATGATCCATTGATATTTACGCTACAAATTTACTCAACTAAACTAAGACGGTTGATATTGTGACTGTCGATAAAACCTGACAAAATATAAAAAGGGGCAAAACTTGCCGTCTAAAAATAATGTTGTATCTTTGTATCCGAGAATCGCCTAAGTATGAAACTGATAGAATTGAACATATCGAAGATTGCCGAACTCTGTAAGAAATACAGAGTAAAGTCTCTTGCTGTGTTCGGATCTATACTCACTGACAGATTTAATGACGACAGCGATGTTGACTTGCTCGTGAACTTTGATGATGATGTCACATACCATACATACGCTGACAATTTCTTCGGGTTGCACGACAGTCTGCGTACTCTGTTTGGCCGCGAAGTCGATCTGGTAGATGAAACTGCGGTGAAGAACAAATACTTTAAAGAAGAACTCGACGAAACAAAACGGCTCATCTATGGATAGAAAACTCCGTAAATACCTGGAAGATATTCTTAATTCTATAAACGAAATCGAATTCTTTCTGCAAGACCGTCCTAAAGAATATGAGACGTTCTGCAACGATTTATTGTTCCGCCGTGGCGTTGAGCGCAATATTGAGATTATGGGAGAAGCCATGAACCAGGCTCTTAAGATCAATCCCAATCTGCCGATTACATCGGCACGCAAAGTCGTAGATACCCGAAATTTTGTAATCCACGCATACGATTCACTTCGTGAAGATCTTTTATGGGCGATTGTCGTGCGCCACATGCCATTGCTGAAAGAAGAAGTCGAGCGGATTCTAAATCAGGAATACTCAAAGGAATAACAACAAGTTATTTACCTTCAGTCGTCTGCATTGTCTATTATTTTATAAATCTCATTAAATAATTCTTCCTCACTTATTGCATCTAATAGATAATAGGAGTCCCACATTTGTGGGGACCAGAATTTCATAGATTCAGCCTTTTCATTTTCATTCAACGCATTAAACTCAGTAAAGTCGCCATTCTTTACCGCTTCATTGATTCGTTTATAGTCTACAGCACTCATTATCTTTGACAATTAATATCCTTTGCCAGTCCTTGGTCGAGCAGGGCGTAGTTGCCTGCATTGGCATCGGTTCGGCGAGGAAAGGTGGCGACAAGGCTTTGTTTGTGGTATTTACGGGCAAAGCGCATGGTATGGAGAGATCCGCTTTGTGCAGGACATTGAGCCAGTATAACGGAGTCAGATAATGCGGCCTGCAAGCGGTTGCGTGCCACAAGGTGTGTTGGGTTGGCTTTGACTCCTATCGGCTGTTCTGAAAGCAGTAGTCCGCCATTATTGAGTATGGCATCTTCGAGGGTCTTATTCTCATGCGGATGAGTTATGTCAAGTCCGTTTCCGACAATCGCGATAGTACCGCCCTTTGCGTCAAGACATCCTCGATGTGCCGCAGCATCACAGCCCAATGCAAGTCCGCTTACTATCACATACCCCTTTCGTGCATATTCCGCGCCAAGCTGGTAGGCTTTTGGGTTGCCTTCTTTGTCGGCTGATCGGGCTCCGATAACCGCAATTGCTTTTTCGGCACTAAGCAGAGCCAAGTTGCCCTTGCAATGTATCACGGCCGGGCAATCGTCACCGATAGCAAGCAACCGGCGAGGGAAATCTTCATCCTGACAGGAAATGCTTACAATGCCGAGCCGTTCTTGACGATCCAGCACGCTGTTTGCCTTGTCGATATATTCTTCAAGTTGCGGATTCTCGGCATACAGACGTTCGAATGCAGCAAGATCCGTTTTCCTGATTTTTGAGGTCGACATTCCGAACATCTGCAATGCCATTACCTCGTCGATATTAAGTTTATCCATGTCTCAATAAGTTTTTTCTATTCTCCGCAAAGATAATCGCTTAGAAAGGCAATATCGTTACTGATTGTGTCGGAAATATCTGACAAAGTGCGATTAAAAAATGAGATAGCGCGGTCTCCGCGCTATCCCGGCTTTACGAAACTGTTGACCGTACTCTATAGAATTTATAAGATCCTTTGTGATATGAATACATCTATTCAATAGCAATCTTATATTCTACTTCTTGCGGAACCCTATCCGCGGTAGCAGCATCAACAGAACTAAAACCTTTATCTTCGACCGTACCCTATAGAATGAATTCTACTTCTCGCGAAACCAGATCCGCCGTAGCAGCATCGAAGATAACCTATTATAATGTTCGCCTTTATTATTTGTCACAAAGATAGTGTCTTAAAACTGCATCGACATTACATTTACTGTCGGGAAAATCTGACAAAATAAGGTTAGCTTACTTTGCGTTGTCAAATATGACCGTAATACTCTCCTTCAATTTCTTTTATAGCGTCTTCAAATTTAGTATAACCATGATTTAAATACCAGTCAATATCAATGAAAAACTCGCTGTTAATATATTCATTTACTGGATCATTATTTTTTAATGGATCACGATATGGTATGGCTTTTCGTTCACCTTTTTTATTAATTACATGTATTATACCTCTCTCAGTCATAAGCCTAATTCCTTTCTAATTTCTTCATAAGTCTTGTATCCGGTTTTCTGCAAATACTCTTCAAATGTCATATTATACACTGTGCATTTAGTATTTTTTGACAATTGAACTATTTTCACATCTTCATTTAGAATTGGTGTGTGCTCATCATGGTTCTTTTCTGATTGCTGTTTTTCTTTATTTTCCATGGTTATATTATTATGTCTTATCCACTTACTTTATCAGTTCGTCTACTGTGGTGTCAAGTGAGAGTTCCGGCTCATCTGAGTCGCGATAGTTCTCATTCCAGTCCCGGACTATATACCAAAGCCGCGACTTGCCGTATAGCACTTCACGGAGCCACTTGGTCAATGGCTCGATTTCGTCTGCGCTTATAGGTAAAGCTGAGTTTGTTCTCGTGATGTTGTCTTTCACAATCTTGACAAGTCGGTGGCGGTTGCTGTCTTTGTCAAATCTGATTTCGATTGTAGAGGCAGACAGGTCTCGAATACTATCGACAAAGCCCTGTGCAATGGTATATTTGTCGGTGCAGTTTTCTTGGTCCGAGACTTCGAGACAGTGCTCGAAAAACGCTTTGACATCGTCCGGTATCTCAAAACGTGGTTTCATCATGACAATCGGAGACACATGGCTGTGATAGGCAAACCCCGGTCCATCTATGACATAATAGCAGTCATCGCTCTCATCGGCAAAGTATCCGCCACGCTTGTCGTCTTTGGTTCTGTTGTACAATCTCCAGAACCATTCAACCGAGGGTCCTTCGTCGGCCACGACGGCAAGATTCACACTGTCGCGGCTAATAACTTCTACAATATCGCCCTTCTTGAAGCGTATACGCTCGGCAGATCGACCGAAAAAGGCTGATTTATACGGGTCTTCCTCACATGTGGTAATGCAATAGTCTATCAAATTCCCCTTGTAATCGTAGAGCCACGAAGCACCACGTGGAGACCAATGCTTCTCGCCAACTGCCAACTGGGTAATTATAAAAGCGTATGTGTCAGCATAAGCATCTGTGTCGTCGGAAATAATCTCACGTATAAAATTTTCGGCGTCATCGAATGTATGGAAATAGTATTCGTTGCTACGTGTCTCAAACTCGGGATACTTAACGCTGTTCTCTACCATCCCTATATGCTCCAGACGGTAAATCCAGTTGCCATCGAGCGACGGCCGACGGTCTGCATACTCCTTGAACTCTTCGAATGTCAGGTTTGGTGAAATTGTGTCGCTGTTCATGTCTCAATCTTTCTAATATTTTACTGTAAAGATAATGGCTTTAATCTGCTATATCGTTTCAGTTTATGTCGGTAAAACCTGACAAAATATGTAAAAATGAGATAGCGCGGCGATTCTTCTACCGCGCTATCCCGGTTTTACGAAACTGCCGACCGTACCACCCCGGGGAACAATGCCCCGGTATTAAATGGACCACATCCAGCTCGCAGCATCAGCAGAACTAAAACCTTTTTTAGAGTTAAGAATTAAAAGATAAAAATTAAAATTTCTCTGCACCAAATTCTTGATTTTCAACTTTTAATTCTTAATTTTTCTCATCTTTGCCAAGTAGTATCGAGAGGGGTTTGACGAGCCGTGCTATGACGAGGCCGCCACAGACAAGAACTATACGCGACCAGACAGGCACCCCGGGCATAAAGCCCCACCATATCATCGCTACCGGTATGAGCAACAACGCTATGACGGCAAGGAGAACTATTGACGCAATGGCTGTTTTCATACTTCGGAATCCTCAGAATTAAGAATTAAAAGGTAAAAATTAAAATTCAGCTGTCCTTATTCTTAGTTTTTAACTCTTAATTTTTAATTTCTTTCGTCGTATTCAATGGCGAGTTCATCAAAGAGTGACATGAAATCGGCGCTGCAATGTAAGCCTTTTGTGCTTGCATAGTCTGTGAGCGCCTGAAACAGATTGTCGAGGAGGTTGTCTGTATCAGAGGTGTTTATTTTGAATTTATCTACCAACTTGGCTATATCATTAATGTCCTCGATTACAAGTTTGCTGTATGTTTCCGGGCATGTCTCGTTCTGGTAGGTGTCTTTGAGTTCAAGTCGGTTATATGTCAGAGACATATTCGTGGTAATGTCTCCGAAATAGTCATAACCGTGCTCTCTGTTAGGCTCGATAATCTGTTCGCATATCTCGCCTTCTTCGCTGCAAGAGCGCAATACATTTTCAATCGATGTCATTCTGTCTATCTCGGCTTTCAACCATCTTAAATCATCCAAGTTTATTGGTTCTTTGCTCGTTCTGTGTTTGTCATTCGTCTCCATACAGAAAATCTTTTTTACGTTTATACTGACCGCTTGCTTTCTCGGCCTTATGGCGGTTATAATGATTTATTTTCTCTTTTACAGTTTCGGATAATCCGTCAAAGTCCAGTTTGCCATCCTTGATATACTCGTCAAGCTTTTGGATAGCTGGGATAGGTAATGATGGAATCTCTTCCACAATCCTGACATACCATTTGATCACCTCATTCTCATCCGGTTCTGTTATATTATCAGAGAAGCCGACAATGTCAGCCCCTTTGGCACAAAGACGCGCAAGAACCCATAGACACGCTTTGCAACCGGCATCAAGTCCCTGCATTGCAGTCTGCGCCGCAAGACCCAACATGCCTTTTTCCATATAGCACTCAGCGAGGCCGCAGTATAACCGTGCGTTGCCGGCTGCAATAGCTTCTTTGAGTATGCTGACAGCCTTGTCAAGACTGTCAGGTTCATCACTCAGCATTGCCAGCCTTGCAGCATTAATCTTTGGATCTACGAAAGGATGAGCCTTCAGATATTCCAATATTTCTTTAGCGCGCTGTGCCTGAACCTTTAAGATTTTTACATAACGTTTCGAATCCGGGTCGAGATAGCCTTTGTGGATATAGTAGTTGAGCTGACTTATCTCTCTATGGTTTCCACCTTCAACCGATTTGACGCACCATTCGATGGCACATGCAAGGTCGGGGTCGCCAAGATTATCGGTGAAATTTTCAAAATCGGCTCCTTTTTCGTAGAGCCGGCTCAGATACGCCATCGAAACGAGGTCGCCTCGCATTGCCCCGTCGAGAGCATAACAGGCAGCTTTGCCCCATTGCTCGTTATCGGCATAATAGCCTGTAAGAATGTTACGAGCATGCATATCGCCGTTTTCCATCGCTTCATGGAGAAGTTTAAGACCTTTTTCCTCATCCTTGCCGAAGCCGCCAAAAGAGCCGTACAAAAGCCTTCGCCCTTCCCAGCCCATATCTTTGTAGTATGACTCCTTGTCTGACTTGTCCTGACGCGCCTGCTCACAATACTTGCGGTAAGCGGCAAACATACGGTCGCCGGTAATAGAGTATGTCATACTATGAAGTTCGGCAAAGCGGTGCAGATAGTCGACATACAACAATCCTCGTGAAGCTTTGTCATTCATCACGGCATCAAGCGGATGATCGTTTGAGACTCCGATAAGCCGCGCGAAATCGGCATAACTGTCAATGTTGATGGTTCTGCCGTCCACTACTTCACCGGTTCCGGGGTTTTCCATCTGTTCTATAAAAGCAATAGATCCGTTGTCCGTAATGGTGTATGCCATACGGTCGTTCCATATCTTGTTTCGCTGCCGGGTAACGATGTTCATAAATTAAGAATTAAAAGTTAAGAATGAAGAATTAAAAATGAGAGTTAAAATATTGTCAGTTAGGGATTTTTGTAATTTTTACCTTTTAATTCTTAATTCTCCTTTGGTAGTCGATGATCCTATTGTTGCTGATGTCGATCCACATGTCAAGATGTGGAGAGTTGTTCACGCCGTTGTCGAAGAGCAGGGCTTGTAGCGCTTCGTTCGGTTCGGGATATGACAGCTTGATACGGCTGTAACCGGTCTTGTCTTCAGAGATAAGTACTGTAGGTGTGAGAAAGTCATAGCCGAAACTCAACTCGAACAACTGCTGCTCAATCTCATCATTTATTGTAAACTGCCGGGCAAGACGGTCGAATAGTCCGTCACCCAGATATGCACGGTAATACTCACGACGACATTGATAGCCCGATATTCCTGTTTTGACAGCAACCGCATGGGCTTTATCTCGCCATAATCGGAACAAATCTTCTGCGACATCCTCATACACAAGTCCGCCGCTTGCTCCGCGCCGCAAGTCATTGGTTACAGGGATAATCAATGCCACACGCTGCCCGGAAGTCTGCATCTGCTCTTTTGCCTCTTCCAATGCCTTGTAGTAATTGTTGCCGTCGTATATCATAGTCTTGATACTCTCATCCTTCTTGACTATCCTTGCCGCAACATCGTCGGCAGTCGTGCCGACAGGCTGCTTGGCGAAGAAGACCACCAACGGCTTGTCAGTATCGGCTTTGACATAACGTTCAACTACTTCATCAAAGAGATAGTTCATTGAGAATATCCGCAGTTCGTCTTTACGTATAAGCGTGCAGTTGAAGTCTGAGTCAGACTCTGAGATTACTCTGTCGCGTCCATGATTGAACACTGTCGAGAGATCGGAGAAGAAATCATAATTGAGAGCCTTGCAGAGATCCATCAGCCGGCTTGTCTTGATACTCTCGCTGTTGAAAATATCGTAGAGAGACTGCCGCTGAATACCAATCTCCCGAGCTACCTGTTCCGGTTGCTTGTCCGTCTGATAAATCTTGGCATGTATCTGCCGCCCAATATGATACTCCATTAAGAATTAAGAGTTATCTTAAATTAAAATTTAAAAATTAAAATAACACTTTCGTAAATTAAGAGTTGATGCGTGATTTCGTGCTTTTCAAAATTGATGTCAGTAGAGCTTTGAGCTCATTAATATCCTGATTCAATGAAGGGCACTCTGAAGCAGAGAGATAGTCTGTGCGTTCGAGAAGTTTGAGCCAATAGATTGTTTCATTACATTCCTTCAATGCTATATGCAGACGGGCAACGAAGTCGGCATCGCTTTGCGCACCTTGTGCTTCAGCTACATTGGCACCAATGCTCGTCCCGCTGCGCATTATCTGCTTCGACATGATAAACTCATGTTTCGTATCTTGCAGATAACCGAACAGTTTGACTATTCTGACCGCAAAATCCAAACTTTTATTTTCCAAAACGTTAGTGCCCATACGTATCGATTTTTAATTCTTAACTTTTAATTTTTAATTCCGCAACAGCGGCAGTCCCGGCCAAGAGCCGTTGCAAGTCTGCCGAGCCACGTGTTTCCGAAATCGCTCTCTTCATCGGATGTCTCAGGCTCTTCAAGTCCTTGCATCAAAGCATAAATACCTTCGAGCGACTTCCTATCGCCCGTAAACGTATATTCTGTCTTACACCAATTAGCCATAATAACATTCGTTTTTAGTATTTATGCTCAAATTATGTAATTCCGGATAGGATACAAATTCCTATTCAACTAACTTCATCGCAAAAGGATAAGCCGCCGTTGCTGCTTCAATGGCAGCCTATCCTTTTATGAGTTGCGCGGTGTCTTAGCCGATTTTTACTACCTTGACAATAGGTTTGCCAGACTTACCCCAATCGGTAAGGGTTCTGAATTTATCACACGCCTCAAACTCGGAGTTAGCACGAACGACACCGGAAGTGTTGCCATCGCCGTAATAGATTCTGTAAGAGTAGCTACCTGTATAAATGTTATCCATGATAATAAGGATTTATATTTTTGCCTACCGCCTTTCAAGCGCCTCGGCTATTTCGTTGTATATAGGATTCTATCTGTCGAATATTAGTGAAAGTATCCAGCCGATTAGAGAGAACACGAGTTTCAGCGCTCCGATCACTATCCAGCCTGCAAGCAGTGCAATCACAAGTCCGATAAGAAAGAATGTCATACGCGAAAGAATTAAAAATTAAAAGCTAAAAGTTAAGATTGAACTTTGATGCGAAGTTACTTTATCGGTTTTTCTCATGAGTTATTGTTACTGTCGGAAAATGCTGACAAAAACAAAAGCGCTTAACTCTTTCTCCGCAGGCTACGAAAGCGCTTCGCGATAACTTAATTTTTAATTCACTATTACTGTGTCGAATGGATAGAATAGTATATCTTGTCCATTCACGGGAATAGATGCGATGACAACAAGACGCTTGCCGGTCTTTTGCGCTATATAGCGCGTACGCCAAGCAATTCCGGCGTAGCTACATCAGCAATATCGTACAGGAATTTGAATCCCGGATTATCATATTCTTTTACCCGTGCTTCAAGATACTCGGCGGCATTGAATGTTGTTCAGTCAGCAAGTCTCTGCTGTCTCTGAGATATGTCAGACACAAGATTTCCTTTGGAGTCAAAGTACTGGCTTGCTCAGGAGACAAGCAGGGTATTGATTCTCTTTGATCCATGCATTTTTTCAAGATACTCCCGGAGTTCTTTCTTGACTTCAAAACTGGGAATGAGAATAGCGAGCGGAGCATGCTCTCCGTTGCCATTGACATACAGGTCAATGTGTTGTTTTGCTTCGTCTATATTCATAATTGGTTTATATTTTTGACAAAGTGGCTATTTCTTCCCGTCAAGTACATTACCTTTAGTGTCGGAAAATGTTGACAAAATCACTCAAATGGAGAGAGAAAATCATATCGATAATCAGCCAATACTAACTTATAGTTGCCGACAATATCACGATCAGATAAATTAAATTCTCCATTGAAGTTTAATAACTTTGATTTTTTTTCGTGAGCAAGCATTACTTCATTCCAGCAGAACATAAGAATTGGTTTATCTGCAATTCTTTCCACCCAATTATTATATGGAATAAGCGCCATTCCATTGTTACAGTCATAAACCGGAAGTTCTCCATTTTTTGAATCATTATATCGGTATCGGTTCATCTGTTGTAGATTATGCGATTTGAATGATAAATCATCCATGTGCAAATAGATGACATAAGAATCAGTTACTAATGCGAAATTCCCTACATTTGCAAATGTAGTACTGCCTTTAGGCACAAAAGCCCTAAATAATTCATCTGACCGAAAAAAAGACTTATATGCTGAATATCCTCTATCTACCATATTCACCGCATATAAAGAACCTATACGCTTATGATATTTTGCGGAAGTCAGATAATTGAACGCATGTTTTTTTAGTTTAAAATTAAATCCGTTATTGCTGACGGTTAACCCCTCTGGAAATCGTTCTTTAATTATCTGATTCAAAAAATCTGGAATAATGCTCGTATTAAGATGAATTTGATAATCCATTGTTGTATCATCTTTAGTGTCTATGAGAGCATCTATAGCTCTACCAATCCAACCAGTTGAATTATCAGACGAGAAACTATCATCCATCGGTTTTTCTATAGTGACAAGTGGTTCGTTGCCATCGGCCTTTGCAGTCTTGACTAAAAGCCCAAACTGAGGATAATAATCACCATATTTAATTTCACAAGTCACGTATTTGCCCTCCCCATTATAAGTTAGCCACATTTCCTCCTTAAATATGGGAAGATTAAGGATTTCACTTACCTCAACTAAATCCGGGGACAATGTTCCGGCTCTTAATTCAACTCCTAAACCGTAGTCAGATTCAATATTATCCATTTCCATACTTTATTTCTTTTTAGCTTGTTTCTTTGTACTGCGATTCCAATTGCTCGTAGATAGTTGTAATTCGTGTTCTCGTGAAATGATACCCAAATCATGGATAATATCTGTAATCAACTCGTCAGTAATAAGAGAATCAATATCATCCCAAGTGAAAATATGGTCGTAGATACTATCTAAATTTTCACTGTCAATATGATCAAGGTTTAATTCATCTTGCGCTTTTTTTATCCACGCTGTGAGTACAGTCAAACCCTTAAGAGAGCCACCATTTTCTTTGAGTATGGTATCGATTTCTTTTTTATGATCTATGTCAGTCTGACTTATTCGCTGTATATATATAGGCTGTTTTATCGTAGCTTTGTTTTCCAATGGGTTATATGCACGGTATTCAACGTCGTCTACTTTTATATATACCTCGCCTGTATTAGTATCAATTTTGATTTGAGATATTTTAGTAACAGGGTAATATCCGGTTTCGGTATATATTATTACCTTTTCAGCTTCTTTTTTAGCCCATTGACTTAGATTGAATTTCGCATTCTTCGGTGAAAGTCTATTTAAACCTCTGCATCTTTTCAGTATTTTACCGATAAGTGCCAGCGGAAGAAACACTTTATTACCACTGCACCGATCTTGAGTATTCATCCTACTGGCAAATATTGAAATGAGCTGCTTTGAATACAGAATAATGATATCCCCGCTGATGTTCTTGATTGTGGCATTTTCGTTAGGAGTTAATTTGGCTTTTTCGCGTGCACCTAACTCTTTAAGTTTATATTCAATAAAATCGCGGTAAGTACCGAATGCCGAATTATAATTATATACAGTGCCAATAGATATGTTATAGTCAGAAGCAATAACCTCCTTTTCCTTATTAATATTCGATATTATGGCGACAAGTAACTCTCTTGCATATACTGATTTGGGGCCTTTAGAGTCGTTGAGTATTTTTCCAAGGACGTCCCAGATAGTCCGTTCTACAAATATACCTTTCTTTTTATCTTTCATAAAGTCTCCCGTACTTATAGAAATCAGATGTCGTTTGTTAAGTTTGGTCAAACGGCTTATAATTGAGTCCCTACTCCTTTGGTTGGCAAAATCCTTAACATCAAGCCAGTCCTTGAATTCGTCTAAATATAAGATGTCTTGTTTTTTCGCCATAGCGCATTACTTTTTCGCCCTATGGCTCCTGTTCGGGTCCGTTATAATGGAAACTGCATCATGGTGTTAGAAACAGAAACGTGAAGCCGATTGTTGCCCGCTCCACTTCATGAGGCCTTCGCATTGCCCGGTCAATAGAAACGAGCAACGAGACCCCACGCCGTATGTATATAATCGGCACGCACCGTCACGGTGCGTGAGGATATTGCATACCCATAGGCATCATCGTTGCATGGTTCTGCTTGACCTAGAAAGTTGCGAAGTTTCATGAAGTCAGAAACCAAACGTCAATAACGCTTTTTACAATATGTTACTGCCAACACCTTGCGGATGATGGCGATTCATGAACCCGCCCATTCTCCGGTTTAAGACTCTCTTTAGAGTCATCACCCGGCCAACGGCGTAGGGCTCACTATGCAAACATCAGATTATTGAACAACCTGCATCTAAGGCAATAGAGAGAAGTTCCCCGATATGTCTTTAGCGAACTGTTGCCAACCAAAGCCAATATTTGCAAAGGCAAATTTAGAGTGAAATATCAAGACTGCCAAATAAATACACATGTTATTCAGCAGCTTTTTATTAAGATTTATTCTTATGAGACATAAGTCCCGGACTATCAAAGAGAGCTGGTGTAAAAGTCCCCGTATAGTCTGCCCCGCATATACCAGGCGTGGATTCCTATCTGATTCATGGTAACATCAATTAAAGTATGCGGTTCCCCAAGTTCACGCAGGCGCAATTCCAATTGAGAATCTATGTCGCGAATGAAGTTCCGAAGTTCTCTATCATCAATTCGGCTGTTTCCGACGGCGATATATGGATTAAGGCCTTTGTGATAATGCTGCCCGTAGTCAGCTATTCGGTACACCGTAGTCCGGATTGTATTTTCATCCTCTATCTCACAATAGTAGAAGGTCGGTTGCCGCCACGTTCCGGCATAATGCATCATGGTGGCAATGTCGATGTTGATGATATAGAGAGATGCCTCCCCTTCCTTGCCGCCCACAAATCCATAATGCCCGCTTGCAAGCGATTGTTTCAACCCCTTATTACTGGCTGCCCCAATGATAACGCCTATAGCCGTTACGTGACCATACCAAGCGTTCTTTTTCTTACCTTCTCCTTGTTTCATCGCAATACCATTAACGCCACAAAGTTAAGCTTTTCCTATGAACCCCGCTATGATTCATTGTCGGCAATAAGTGACAAAATAAACTCCCGTAAAGACGCGAGACAGAGGGTGAAAAATAATCCCAGACAGCAGCAGGGGGTATGTCTGTCGCTGTCCTATGTCAATGTAATATATTCGTTTTTACTTTATATACGTTAATTTTTAAGACAGACAAGCGGTATGACTTTCACTCTCCCCGCGTGCCTATAGGCAGTTGTTATATCAGCGACACCATAATATCGACGGTTTCTTTAGACATCCCGTAATCTTAGGTTGCATTAATGCGATGCAGCTTACCGATGATTTTTGTAATTTTGCAGGCTGAAATGATCAGTCGCAGAAATAAGCCACAGGATGAAGATGAATAAGGCTAAGGGGCACCTCGCTATGTTGGGGGCCAACGTGATGTGGGGACTTATGTCGCCGGTTGCCAAGATGGTGTTTGCCGCCGGAGTTGTAGCCCCGATGGTTATGGTTGATTTCAGGGTTGCGGGCGCAGCCATTCTTTTCTGGCTCACCTCTCTTTTTCTGCCACGCGAGCATGTGCCCCTGGGCGATATCCTGCGTCTTGTCGGTGCAGGGATGCTCGGCGTACTTTTCAACCAGGGCTTTTTCATCGTGGGAGTGAGCCTGACGTCGCCGGGCGAAGCCTCGCTTGTCACCACAACGATGCCGATGTGGGTCATGCTGCTTGCCTGGCTCATTCTCCGCGAGCCCATCACTCCGAAGAAGGCCGGAGGCATAATCCTCGGAGCCGCCGGTGCCATCATCCTGATAGTCGGCAGCAGTGGTCAGGCTCGTGGCTCCAATCCCGCCTTAGGCGACGTGATAGTGCTTATGGCGCAGCTATGCTATGCGCTCTATCTAACATTGTACCGTAATTTTATACGGAAGTACAGTCTGATAACGCTGATGAAATGGATGTTTCTGTCGGCCACAGTCGTGGCGCTCCCTGCAAGCTTTCACTGGCTCGGTGCGACCGGCTGGGAAGCGGTCTCCACGCTGGAATGGGGCGGCACCTGCTATGTGGTGATATGCGGCACCTTCCTCGCCTATATCTGCATAATGATCGGACAGAAAAGGCTACGGCCTACGCTGGTAGGCATGTACAACTACGTACAGCCCGTCGTTGCCACAATTACAGGTGTATGTCTCGGCCTCGACGTATTCACCCCCCTCAAAGCCATTGCCATAGTACTGATATTCTCCGGCGTATGGCTCGTGACAATAAGCAAAGCCAAATCCCCGGAATAAGCTACAGTAATTTGTTCGTGTGGCTGATATTTATATCATTTTGGTTAAGATTATTTGCTTGAATATCGCAGGAGATTCTTGTTGCGGAGAGCTTCAACGATTCTACGATATATCTCGAGGGCCTTGGCTGTATCGCCTTGCTGATAGCGGATATCGGCCGAATTGGTCAATGGTACAGCGTCATCTGGTGCTACACGTGCCGCATCTTCAAAATGCTCCAGTGCGGCAGCATTGTTACCGACGGATCTGCCGCATAGACAGAATTAATATCGTATCGGGGACTTTATGTCGGCCCCCCTGTTCTCCCCCACATTTGTGGATTCTGTCATAATTTCGAGTATGGTTGCGACCATGTGGTATGGGCCGTCGGGTCGCCGGAGTCTAACCCAAGCTGCAGCCAGCGCATGCGCTGGGAGGAACGGCCGTGGTTGAAGCTTTCAGGCATCTCGCGCCCGTAGGCCTTGCGCTGCAGATAGTCGTCACCGATCTTTGACGCTGCATCGATAGCGGCCTCTACGTCGCCGGGTTCTATAGAACCGAACATCTCGTTGTCGTTGTGGGCCCATACTCCGGCATAATAGTCGGCCTGCAGCTCTATACGCACACTCATCTGGTTGGCTTCGGTATCGGGAAGCCGGGACATCTGGCTGTGCGCCTCGTCAAGGGTTCCGAGCAGATATTGCACATGGTGACCTACCTCGTGGGCTATGACGTAGGCATAGGTAAAATCTCCACCGGCTCCTATGTCTCGCTCCATATTCTTGAAAAAATCAAGATCGAGATATATAGTCTGGTCGGCCGAGCAGTAGAACGGTCCGGTCTGGGCTGTACCTTGCCCGCAGCCTGTCTGGATGGCTCCGCTGTATATCACCATCTGCGGGGCTGTGTACTCACCCCAGCCCTGTCGTTGGAATTCGCGTGTCCATACATCTTCAGTCCCGGCAAGCACCTTTGAGGCTATGTCGAACAGACGCTGCTCCTCCGGCGAGGCCGGCCCCCCCGTTGTCGAGGTCACATACTGTTGCTGCAACTGCGACCCCATCATATTGTTGAACACGTCGCCGAGATTGCCTCCCGAAAGGAGTGTGATGATGACACCGAGTATTACTGCGCCGATACCACCTGCTCCTATGGCTTTGCCGGATATTCTGCGACGGTCGGTGACATTGTTGCTGTGTCGTCTGCCCGATAGATTCATTTTGTCAGTATTTAGTGAAATGGGTGTTGATATTTAGACGCATATCGAATCAAAAATGTTTACATCCGGAAAAGCATTTCAATATAATATTGTCTATTACTGTCTAAACCTTCAACTGGTTCTTCCCAGCAACCGTCACAGTTATCTATGACATGGCAGCCACAAGCCGAAATAAGAAAATATCGATAATTTCGCAGTTTTTCTGTATCATTCTTTTCTCACAAAGAAAAATAATGATAACTTTGCGATTGTATCACCAGAACATATCGCATCCATGAAAAAGAAAATCCTCCTTATCATCGCCATCGTTTCAGCTATCGTAGCTAATGCGGCCAACATCGAGAAACGATATACAAAACTAATCGAAAAATATGACGTACCTATCGAAGCAAGATGTTTGGAAGACAGCACACCGGCGGCTTTCTGGATGGACATTGTCGATTACAATGAGATGTATCTCAAATTCCTCCGCGACATGGAAAAAAACAAGGGGGCAGAGAAGGAAGCTCTGCGTATGACTGCCGAACTTCCCCGTTTCTATTCCCGATATGATGAGTCGATTGTGGAGGGTATGCAGGGGTATTGCGATTCACTCCTGACAGACATGGGAATCCCCTACCGGGACAATAATTGCAGGCTCTACGTGGTCTATGCCGACGAGGCCGATGCTTTCACGGCTCTCACTGACGATGGCTTCGCCATGTGCGTAACATCCGGACTCATTTCAAGGAAAGGCCTCACACGCGACATACTCATGGGACTCGTTGCCAATCAATACGTCCATGGCATTTTGAAAGATCACTGCCGGAGTTTCTACCAGGTGGCCAAGCAGGATCGAAAGGACGCTTTGCTCGCCGGAGCACTGACCGTGGGTGTTGTCGGTCTGGCTACAGCTGCAGTAGCCCTTGATCCGCATCCCTATGACTACGGCTGGATAGGCAATGACGTGACCGTTATCAACAATGTCAATATCAAAAACGAGATTCCCTTCCCAACTTCCAAATTCTTCTTCAAATATACCCCCGGTCTGGAATATGAGGCCGATTTGACAGCATTCCGCTTCATGCAGTACCTCGGTAAGGGAGAAGACTATATCAACGGCCTTAAAATACTTGGTTCGTCGTCCTACGATTCCCAGTTCGGAGAGAACACCGACCAGCCTACAATTACCCAGCGCATCGCTTTACTGGAATTCGCTGAATCACACCCGGACATCTACAACACCCTGAATGCCGACCTAAAGCAGAAACGACTCTCCAAGGAACGGTATTGATGTAATAATTTGCACATTTCATTCCGCCCCGTGCCTCTCGAAGTCCTCAGACATTCTTGCGTAGATTATTAAAACATGATGTGCGAACAGGTCTCCCTTCGGATGGTCTGCGACAAGATCATTACTACCCTATGGCCAATCATAAACGACTGGTAACATATCCTCGACTGGTAACATATCCTATAGAGTAACGACAACAGATGAAGATGATTATTTTAAAATACCAGGAGGGTTAAAATTTAATTAACAACGATTAATGCACTATTTGAATTAACCATTGTTAAAACCATGTCGACAAAGAACAATAATCTTTCTGACTGTGTTTAATATCCAAAAGCTGGGGAACCAGCATATATACCGTATTAAACGCTAAAAGAAAAAATGGCAACTTCAAAACATCAGCCAATCGTGCAGGAACTCCTCGACATGATTGCAAAGAATGGCTGGCAGGACAAATTCCAGAAAGCATTCGAAACAGCAAAATCACTGGATGTCAAAGAAATGGATGACATCAACTCACTCGATGATTACTATTCCTGGCTTGACTCCAATCTTACTTGGATCCCTGTCGAGAACAACTTCGGACGTGCGATGTTCAACCACATCTGCAAGTTCTATTTCATCCTCGACCAGTCTCCTGTAAAAGAACTCCAGAACGCTGTCGAACCGCACGACGTGTCGCCCGCTCTCACTCCGCTGTCGGCATGGATGAAAGACTATGTTCGCGAACTCGGCAAATTCCTTGACACTCCCGAATCTATCAATGCCGAATCGGTGAAGTCTTTCTACAACTCGCCCGAATTCAACATGGCCGAGTACCTTGAGCCCCGTGGTAGCTGGAAATCATACAACCAGTTCTTCGCACGTCACACCAAACCTGGCTGTCGTCCTATCGCAGCCGTAGAAGACAGCCGTATAATCACTTCGCCTGCCGACGCTACATTCGACGGCTCTTGGGAAGTTCGTGGCGACGACACCATCGAAATCAAGGGTATCCATTGGAAGATTTCCGAACTTCTGGAAGGAAGTCCTTACAAAGACCGCTTCGCAGGTGGCAAATGGATGCACTCTTTCCTGGGCCCGGCCGACTATCACCGTCAGCATGCCCCTGTAGGTGGACGTGTCCTTGAATCGCGCGACATCATGGGTGATGTTTATCTTGAAGTTACCGCCGTACCTGATCCCACTACAGGACGTAACCGTCTCGAAACCAAGAGAGTCAACACCTTCGACGCTCCTGACCATCCCGGATACGAGTTCATGCAGAACCGCGGCCTGGTCGTACTCGACAGCCCTATCGGCCTTGTAGCCGTTCTCCCCATGGGTATGGGTCAGGTTTCATCTGTCGTCATGACCGCCGAAGAAGGTCGTGTACTCCGTAAGGGCGAAGAAATCAGCTACTTCCAGTTCGGTGGATCTGATATCGTAATGGTCTTCGAAGCTGCTTGCAACGTCGACTTTACTGCTCGTCCCGGCGTTCACTACAAAGTCGGTACAAAGATTGCAGAAGCATATCCTGCCATCTATCCTGCAAAATAATCAATCGCTTGCCGTCGGTTTATGACGGCCCAACATAAGTCTTAAGAAGGGCCGGTGCCGGAGATTTCCGGTATCAGCCCTTTTCCGTTTCATCTATTATAATAATTATAGCTATGGCTGATAATACAGTTAAAGAAAGCACTCCCCAGACCCATCCATCGGGCGGAAAGCAGCTCAGCATGATGGCTATGGCCATCATGATAGTTACAACTATTGTGAGCATGCGTGGTCTCGCTTCTCAGGCCGAATTCGGGCTTACTTCGATTTTCTACTATGTATTTGCAGCGCTCGTCTTTCTCGTGCCTTATGCGCTCGTATGTGCCGAACTCGCTTCTACATATACACGTTCTGGCGGCGTATTCCGCTGGGTATCCGAGGCTTTCGGAACTCGTACCGGATGGCTGAGCATGTATCTTGACTGGCAGATGGTTGTCATCTGGTTCCCGGCCGTACTGATGTTCGGAGCAGTGTCGCTGGCTTACGTATTCTGGCCGGAGGCCTTTGATGCCAAACTGGCCGCCAACCGCATATATACCTTGCTGATAGTGCTTGGCGTGTACTGGGTATGTACGTTCAATACCTTCCGGGGTATGAAATATGCCAACAAACTCAGCACCCTGGGAGGCCTCTGCGGCACAATTATTCCTGCGGCAGTGCTGATTGTGATGGGCGTGGTGTATCTGCTTCTGGGCAAAACCATATACCTGCCTCTCGACAAGCCGTTCTGGCCTGACTTCGAACACTTCGGCACAATCGTGCTCGCCGCAAGCATATTCCTGTTCTACGCAGGCATGGAGATCCAGGCAGTGCATGTACCGGGCATGAAGAATCCCTCGCGTGATTTTCCGAAGTCGGTACTGGTGGCTGTGCTTATTATCCTCGCCATCTTTGTGGCCGGCACGCTGGCCATAGGAATGGTCATTCCCGAAAGCAAGATCAATCTGCTCCAGAGCCTTCTGGTGGCATATAATGACCTTTGGGCATCCATAGGCGCACCCTGGCTTGGAAATGTGATGGCCGTTTTGATCACTTTCGGTGTTCTGGGACAGGTCAGTGCCGTCATAGCAGGCCCATCGACAGGTCTGCTTGCAGTAGGCAAAGCCGGGTATCTGCCCAAGTCGCTTCAGCACACCAATAAAAACGGCGTGCAGACAAACATCCTGTATATCCAGGCCGCTATCGTAACGCTCCTGTCACTTGTACTTGTGCTCCTTCCCTCTGTTGAGTCGGCATACCAGATCCTGAGCCAGATGACAACAATCATCTACCTGATTATGGTTGTTATCATCTACGTCGCATTCATCAGGCTGAGGCATACAGCACCCAACAAAAGACGCGGCTTCCGTGTACCCGGAGGACGTGTGGGCATGTGGTTAGTAGCCGGTCTCGGAATCCTCGGTGCTGTCGTTGCTGGTGTGCTCAGTTTCGTGCCTCCTACGCAGATCAAGACCGGAAGCCCGCTGGTATATGTAGGAATCCTTGTGTTGGGTGTGGCAGTATTCATAGCATTGCCTTTGATAATCTTTGCCAAGCGTAAGAAGACATGGCGAGACGCAGGCACAGACTTCTATCCTTTCGACTGGCAGATAGAAGGTCGTAAGCCTGACGAGGTCTCAAAGTGGCCGGCCGGATATCAGCCTACGGACGCTGAAGTGAAGGCCGCTATCGAACGTGAGAATCAGTCCGTCTAAGTATAACAGCGATAGAACTGTCTCAGTCATGATGCGAATACCTACTGGAAAAGGATCGATTTCATTGCTTACATTGCTGGCGATATGGTCGATCTCGCTGACTGTCAATCTCCCGGGCCTGGCTATAACCCCGATGCTGGGCAATCTTGATAAAATCTTTCCACATACGTCGGAGCTTGAGATACAGTTGCTTACGGTGCTCCCTAATCTCTGCATTATACCGTTTGTGCTGCTGTCTGGCAGACTGTCGCTGTCTAAAAGCAAGATAAGAATAGTAGTCGTTGCCCTCGCCATTTATCTGGCGAGTGGCATCCTCTACTTCTTCGCCCGGAATATGATTGACCTTATTGTTATCAGTTGCCTCCTCGGCATCGGATGCGGATTGCTTATCCCTCTTGCCGCCGGATTGCTGGCCGATACATTCACCGGCAAATACCGAATGCGCCAACTTGGAATAAAATCGGGCATATCCAATCTGGCTCTTGTGGGCGCTACATTTGTGGTCGGATGGCTGGGACATGGGAACTGGCGTCTTCCCTTCGCCGTCTACCTCATACCGGCAATACCCCTGGTACTTTCTGTGTTCCTGCGTGGAATACCGAAAGAGGACCTTTACCCTGAAACTGCCACAACCACTCAGACTCCCGGCATACCGGCACCTGCGGCTAAATGGACCGACGGTTTCATAATGCCAAGGGTATGGGCTTTGGTCGCCGTTTACTTTTTCGTCTGCTACGCATCGGTCATAGTGAGCTACTATACCCCCTTCCTGATGCAATCCGAAGGGATGAGCGACTCGGACGTAGGAACTGTGACATCTATATTCTTCCTGGCCGTATTCCTTCCCGGATTCATACTGCCATATATCGTGCAGCTGTGCCGCCAGGCTACACTTATTCTGTCCTCATTAGTGATGGCCGCCGGAATCATACTTATGATTGTAAGCCATGATTTCGCCGTGATGTGTGTCGCTTCCGCCCTTATAGGACTCGGTTTCGGGGTTTTCCAACCTCTAATATACGACAAGGCAACCCAAATAGTGACAGTACCCGGCAAAGCTACGCTGGCCTTGGCCATAGTATTGGCGGCCAACTACATATCCATCAGCGCCACACCTTTCATCGTTGACGGTATCCGCGACATACTGGATCCCCGCCATCTCAACAACACCTTCCCTTTCATCCTCAACGCGGTACTTCTCGCCGCTTTTACAATTATAGTGCTCGTTTTCCGAAAGTCTTTCGTATTCCGTATTGACCGCTCTTATTATTGAAAAAGACGATTTCCAGATCATCTGACAGATTATGAATCACACAATACGCCCTCTTTCTATCCTGGCCGCCATGGCAGTCGCTTTGCCGGCAATGAGCCAGAATCACCCGGCAGCTCAACCTCAGCATGAAGTCACCATAGTCAACCCTTCGGCGACCGGCGGCGACTCGGCGGGGGTAAAAATCTACGAGATATTCCTCGACAATGCCCCTAAGTCTTATCATGTGCCGGGCGCGCCCCGCTTTGCCATCAAGGGGAAAGACAACAAATTCTATCTCGGCATCGGTGGCACTGCCAAGGCCACGGCATCCTATGACTGGGGTAACCCTATAGACAACGCATACGATTTCACAACCTCCTCCATCCCCATGCAAACGCGTAAGGGCGACGGAGGGCTCCTTCAGTTCTCGGCTGCCACAAGCGGTCTGTTCTTGAATATGGTGGCTTTGCCAGGGACACGGAACCAGATAGGTGTCTACTTCAATTTCAATCTTACCGGCAACGGAAATGATTATGGCTTCAACCTATTCTACGCATATGTAAAATATTGCGGCTTTACCGTGGGGTATGATTTCAGTCTCTTCGCCGACATGGCGGCCGCACCTCCCAGTATCGACAACGAAGGCCCGAACGCCCTTACGTCCATCCCTAACGGTGTAATCGATTACCGGCACTCTTTCAACTCGCACTGGAGCATGGGTATAGGTGCCGAGCTGCCTATAGCTTCGGCAACCACAGGCGACAACACCTACCTTGTAAGCCAGCGAGTACCCGATGTGCCCGCATATGTGCAGTATTCGTGGGACAAAGGCAGAAGCTGGATTCGTTTTTCCGGTATAGTGCGCAATATGCTCTACCGCGATGTCATCGCCGACAAGAACCGCGACTGTGCCGGCTGGGGTGTGAAGATGAGCGGAAGCGCATCCCCCGCTTCCTGGCTGACGGCTTATTACCAGGCAGCATACGGAAAAGGTATAACAAGCTATTTCCAGGATCTCTTTGAGGGCGGTCTCGACATGGTTCCCGACGGGGAGGGACGACTTGAAAGCGTAAAAGCATGGGGCGGATATCTCGCACTGCAATACAACATCTCACCCAAGGTGTTTGCGACAACGACATACAGCCATCTGCGTAACTACGCCGACATATACCAAGGAGGCAGCACTCCGTGGAACCAACAGTACAAATATGCCCAGTATGCCCTGGCAAACGTGATCTGGAACATAACGCCTCAGATTTCAACGGGCCTGGAATATATCTACGGCCGTCGGGTCGACATGGACGGCATGGCGCGCCATGACAACCGCATACAGACCATGCTGCAGGTCACTTTCTGACCATGGTTGCGACAATATAAGGTCTCCTTTGGGTTGTCAGGTCGCGAAATCTTTGCTATATTTGCCTTGATAACACCACCGACATGTATTTCATAGGCATAGACATAGGGACAAGCTCTATATGCGGGGTAGCTTACTGCCCCGCTACAGGCGAGTCAGCCTCCATCACAAAGGAGAATCATGCAACAATAACTGCGCATGACACTTGGGACAAAAAGCAGGACCCGGACATCATCATCGGCATTGTTTCCGACATAATAGCCGACTTCCGTTCGCGCTTCAGCGACATAAGTGGGATAGGTTTTTCCGGACAGATGCACGGAATTGTCTACACCGATATCCGCGGCAACGCCGTAAGCCCTCTATACACATGGCAGGACGGGAGGGGAAACCTCGATTTTAAGGACGGCACAAGCTACGTCGACAGCCTCAAAGCCCTTTCCGGCTATCCGCTGGCCACCGGGTACGGCCTGGTGACCCATTTCTATAACCTCAAGAACGGACTGATACCCGATAATGCGGCCAAGCTCTGTACCATCATGGACTATGCCGTGATGAGGCTGACAGGACGAACAACGCCTCTTATCGACCCCTCGAACGCTGCGGCACTCGGACTCTTTGACAAACGTCAGCTCGCTTTCGACCGCACAGCCGTCAGCAAGGCTGGAATGGATACCGACATCCTACCCGAAGTAGCAACTTCTGTTTCCGCTGCCGGTTATTTTGAAGGAATACCTGTCTATACCGCCATCGGCGACAACCAGGCAAGCTTTCTTGGCTCTGTACGCGACAAAGAACACTCCATCCAGATTACGGTAGGGACAAGCAGCCAGATTTCAATATACTCCAAAGAGTACTTGGAAGTGCCGTCGCTCGATACTCGACCTCTCCCTGGCGGAGGATATCTTCTTGTTGGGGCGGCGCTCTGCGGAGGATATTCCTATGCCCTCCTGAAAAATTTCTTCAAGGATACTGTCTGCTTGTTTACAGACAGAGAGCCATCGGACGCAGACTTGTATCGGATCATGACCGCGACACCTTATCAGGTACCCACACCTGAAAGCCTGACAGCCGAAACATTGTTTCTCGGCACGCGTGAAAACCCGGGGAAGAGAGGTAGCATTGCCAACATTTCAGCCTCTAACCTCACTCCGCAAAACCTTATCCTCGCTTTCGTACAGGGCGTATGTTCCGAACTGTACGACTTCTTCGAACTATTGCCCGAAACTTTAAAACAAGACAAGACGATACTTGTAGGCTCTGGTAACGGACTCAAAAGGAACAACTTGCTCCGCAAAGCTCTTGAGGGACGCTTCGCTCGCCCTTTACAGCTTTCCGACGTTCAGGAAGAAGCAGCTTTCGGAGCATGCGTCAACCTGAACGACTGACACACGCTCCGATTACTTTATATCTCACTTCTTTTTTGAAAGGTCGAGGACACGGATATTGCGGAATTTCAGACCCGGGCCGTGTCCGCAGAAGCTTATATAGCCTTCTTTGTTGAAAAGACCCGGATGGTTGTTGTGGTCGAGGGTGTACGGGTTTGTACTGCTGCCGTCAGGAGCCACATTATGTCCCTGGGTGATTTCTCGGACATCGACATCGGTAACTACCTCACCGTCGACTGTAACAGTGATATGGTCCCCTACAGCCTTGATCTCTTCACTATGCCACTGACGGATAGGTCCGAAGTCTATGTGCTTCGGCACTGCTATACCGTACACGCCGCCATGCTGCTGATAAGGGTGCAGCCCGGCAAAATCGTAATTATAACCCTGATAGACGGGGTCGTCATGATCGAGAATCTGTATTTCCATGCCTTCATAGGCTGCATCGACTCCGGTAACATCTCGTCCCGTGCGGATGCCTATGCCGTTGTTGACGGCAGGCTCGTCGAAGAAGAACTCAAAGCGGAATATAAAGTCACTATAGTTCTTTTTGGTATACAGGTTGCCGTGGCCGCCGTACTGGGCGGTGACATAAATGTTGCCGTCCTGGGGCACGTAGTTCGACATATTCCCGTGAAAGTTTTCGAGCGAGCGTCCGTCGAAAAGAAGTTCGAAACCCTGAGCTGCCTCTTCAGGGCTGAGGGTATAGACAGGTGTCGTCGGGAGCTCGTTCACATAGAGGCCGCGTAGAGCGATATCATCACCATTATCGGAGGCGACAGCAACCTCTCCTGATATCGGTGCAATTTTGTCAGTACCGGGGATACGGTTCACGACCTGATTGACAGCAACATCTTCGCCATCGACATTGAGGAAGATACGGTCGTCGGACATTTTCACATATATATTGTTCCAGCCTTTATAGACAGGCACTACGATGTCGCTCCCGGCGAATGTGATGCCCTTGGTAGCCGACAGTCGCACAAGAGGCATAGAACGGAGTGTGACGATAGCATCTCCCTTACCAAGCCAGTCGAAACATAGCTCGAAGTTCTCTAAATTCTTTCCTGCCGTGACGGTGGAATTATTAACTTCATCCGATCCGTAAGTTCCGCCTGAGCGGAAGCCTCCTGTTTCCGTCCAGTTTTCGAGCAGTCCGTTGAGCATGTCGGCAGCATACCCGGCATCGGCATCACCCTTGGCTTTTTCTGCTCCGAAGACTTTCAATGCTTTCTTGGCCGCTTTGCGAACCGTTTCGCCCTGCCGGAGAGCTTCATTTGTCTTTATAATTTCAGCAAAGGACTTTGCTGCCTCATACGCGCTTGGCTCATCGTCGAAATAGTAGGCTGCACGCATGGCGGCAGGGAATATGGGACAACGAGTCAAAGAAGCAATCAGTGCCTGCTTCACTTCATCTCCGGGATTCACGTCGAGTGCTCGGCTGTATGCCATATATGACTGGGCAGGCGTGAGGTCGGCCTTCTTGACCAGCGCGAGATAACGTCCGAGCAGAGCATCACGTTCAGTTCCGGAAGTCTGCGAGGCGATATCGAAGATTGTTTCACGGACATCAGAATTCTCCACCAAAAGAAGTGCCTGCACTGCTGCTTCGCGATTCTTGCCTTCATATCCTTCGATGAGTGTGGCGACAGCCTCGGGAGTACCGGCCTGTGCAAGCATAGGATAATAGAGGACAGGATTTTTAGCCGAAGACATCAGTCGGCTAATAGTATCGTATTGCACCGACGGCGATTCCGGTGCAAGGGCACTCAGCATGGCTTTCTGAATCATTGTCACGGCGTATCCGGATGCCGTCTGTAGCATAGCCGAAAGTTGTGGCAGATTAGCAGCGGTAGCGACACCGTCGAGAGCTTTGTAAGCCTCGGCTGTAACATCGGGCAGAGGGGATAGTGTCAGTGTGACTACATCATCCCAGGCTGCATGTATATGCCTTATCGAAGCAAGCTGGAGAGCTGCCTTGACGATATCCGGGTTATAGGATTTGAGGCAGTCTGCAATGCCTTTACTTATATCGCCATTAAAAGAGAGAAGCGCTTCTACCGCAGCGTCCGACAATACTCCTCCATTGCCGAGCAACGGAAGGATAGCAGCCAAAGCACTCGGTGCGCCCATCTTTGAGGCAGATTCTACAGCTGCGACGGCAAGTGTTTCATTAGGACTTGCGAAGGCCGACGTTACAAGGCCTGTCTGTTCAGTAGCATGGATGTCGCCAAGCCATCTGATAATATCTATTTTAGAATTATCGGGTAGTTTATTGTAATTGGCGGCAATCATGGCGACTATACCCTCTCCGGCCGAAGGAATGGCGTTGACAAGCGCCGTATGGCGATATTGCGCACTGCCGTCTTTGAGTGCTTTTATGATGTTTTTTGAAGCCTCTTCAGGAGCGCTTTTAAGCAGAAGTCGCAGACCGGCGCAACGCATAGCCTCGCTGTTTTTGCTATTAGTAAGTCCTTTGGCCTCCTTGACAACAGCTTTGTCAGTGCCGAGATTGTCGAGCAACTGAAGGTAAGCATCGGGCGAGGCGGCCTTCAAAGTCTTTAAAGAAGCAACAGAACCGCATACCGATAAGGCATCCAGAGCGACAGCTGCTGCTGACTTATCTTGGGAAACAGCCCATGACAGAAGGACAGGCTCAACACCGTCGAGCTTACGGAAATATGCGATATAGGCAAGCTCGGCCGATGGGGCGGAGGCATTGTTGATCAGCTCCGTAAGCTGCGCGTCAACGCCGGGCATAAGGCAGAGACCTGATAGCGCATAATGGGCGAGATTCTTGTCAGCAAGTAGCTTCTTGTATAGACCGAAATCCGAAGGAATGGTGATTTTATTAAGCTGAGAGAGGATAAAGGCCTTGTTATTAAGGTCGGCAACACGCGAAAGAGCCTCCACAAGAGCGTCGTGAACAGGGCGGCGCAATTCCTCGCGAACAGGTACCGAGACATAGTTTACTATACCGTCAAGGGCGTATTCCGCCTTGGCATTATCGGCTTCTTCGGCAGGACGCAGCATGTCGGTGAGCAGTTCTATGCCCCTGGCTCCTGTTCCGGCAAGCTCGCCCATGATTTTGTTATACGACTCGCCGGATTGTGCCGGAAGCTCTACGAGATTGTCGGAAACAACGGTCTCCGGTTTGCGGTTGCGGCTGTCGGTCTGTGCGAAAGCATTCATGCCACAGCACAGAGCCAGAATCAGCAACAGGCTTATTATGGTTTTCTTCATAGGTATATTCATAGTTGAAACATGATTAGGGAGAAGGCTTAGATTTTCCATTCACCACGCATGGGCTGGTTTATGAGAGCATTTGCGGCATCATCTCCTACAAAGAGCTGGGTCGTTGGATCGAATGTCAGTTCGCGACGGCCAAGGCGCAATCCGACAGCAGCCTGATTAACGAGCGTACAGCTGTGATGGCCGTTGACTTCGTTGAGGGCGAACTTCTGTCGTGTGCGTATGCAGTCGAGGAAATCGGTGCGCTGCGGCTCGGGGTCGGGCAGCTCGGCGAGCTTGTTCATCACATCGGGTATGGTACACTCGAAGCCCTTGTAAACCTTGCCCTTGGGGCCTTCGATATACGGAACCTTGCCCTGGCTCTCGAAGCCTTCGCCCTCGAGCACGATCTCACATCCGTCGGAATATGTGTATTTGATTCGCCGCCAGATGCCTACAGCATCGCTATGCTGCTGCGGAGCGTCGATTTCGATTTTAACGGGGAAATCGTCATCCTTGCCGAGCAGGTACTGCACAGGGTCGAGATAATGCTGGCCCATGTCGGTAAGACCGCCGCCGTCGTAGTCCCAGTATCCTCGGAATGTCTGGTGTACACGGTGAGGGTTGTATGGCTTATAGGGGGCCGGGCCGAGCCAGAAGTCATAATCAAGCTCCTGCGGCACCGGTTCGGGCGTGAGGTGACTCTTGCCCGTCCAGAAGAATTTCCATGCAAAGCCTGTCGCACCGCTCACTGTCACTTTGAGAGGCCAGCCGAGCATACCGCTGTCGACAAGCTTTTTAAGTGTCGCAACTTCGGTACCAAGGCCGTAGAAAGTATCTTTAAAGCGAAACCATGTATTGAGGCGGAAGATTCGGTTATAGCGCTGTACCGCCTCCACTACTCGTTTACCTTCTCCTATAGTGCGCGTCATAGGTTTTTCGCACCATATGTCCTTCCCGGCTTTTGCTGCCTCGACCGACATTATGCCATGCCAGTGCGGAGGTGTCGCGATATGGACGATATCGACATTGGGGTCATTTATCAGTTCACGGAAATCATGGTATGGCTTCACTTTCTCGTTAAGGTTGTTTTTTGCCGCGTCGACTGCATGCTCGAGGTGATTGCGGTCCACATCGCACACTGCGACAAGACGGCACTCCGGAGAGCTTGTGAAGTGATACGAAGAGCGGCCGATGCCCCCGACTCCGATAATGCCTTTGGTCAGCTGGTCGCTCGGGGCTATGTATCCGTTACCGCCCAACACTTTACGAGGAACTATAGTAAAAAGGCCCAGCACGCCGAGGGTCTTGAGAAAAGTTCGTCTGTCGCTACTCATAGGTTTTTATGGTTTTAGATTCTTTGGTTTCACAACAAAGTTAAGCAATCATCCCGAAAATTTCTATGCCCGGAAAGAAAAATTTCATTGCATGCCTTTTTCCTACAGTATTAAACTTTTATTAAACATTCCGCTTGTCGGTACGGAATTGCATGATTGTATGTACTTTTGCATATGGAAAAAGCCAAAAGAATACTTGTGGTCGACGATGAGGAGACCCTCTGCGATGCCATAGCCTTCAATCTCGAAGCCGAAGGCTATGAGACCGCATGTGCCTACAGCGCGGAAGAGGCTCTGGCTATGGATCTGGCCGGATTCGACCTCTTTCTCCTCGATATTATGATGGGAGATATTTCTGGCACACAGCTTGCACAGATTCTTAAGTCGAATCCTGTGACAGCCTCTGTCCCCATCATTTTCTGCACTGCTAAGGACGGCGACGAAGATATGATAAAAGGTCTCGACATAGGTGCCGACGATTATATAACAAAACCTTATTCACTGAAAGTCATGCTCGCACGAATCCGCACTGTCCTCCGGCGGACATCGACTGCAGTGGGCATCCCGGAAAACATTGAGGTTACTTACAAAGGTCTCGTATTGTCAAAGCGAAACAGAACATGCCACGTAGACGGCCTCGAAGTGAAGATGCCTAAGAAAGAGTTTGAGATCCTTTTGATGTTAGTGTCGAATATCGGCCGGATATTCTCGCGTTCCGAACTGCTTGAAGAGATATGGCCCGACGAGGTCGTGGTTCTCGACCGCGTCGTCGATGTGAACATCACCCGAATACGTCAGAAAATAGGTCAGTACGGCAAGAACATAGTCACCCGTTCGGGCTACGGTTATGGATTCATCGAATAGACCCACATACCCTCAGCGCCTATTTCTATGGCTCCTAGGGTACTCTGCCATGCTCGTCGGATGCTTCATCGCCTTCCAGTATCACCGCGAAAAGGAGTTCAAGGCCGAAGAGATGAACACCCGGCTCCAGATAATCAACACATATATCCTGACCGAGCTGGAGGAGGGCAATGATATTTCCGACATCAGCCTGAAAGACTTCCATCCTTTCAACGACATACGCGTCAGCGTGATATCCGACGACGGTTCTGTGGTATATGACAATTCCATCGACTCGCTACCGGGCAAAACGCATCTCGACCGTGAGGAAATACGGAGAGCTATCGCATATAATTCCGGCTTCACTGTACGCCGGCACAGCGAGAGCACCGGCGAAAGCTATTTTTACTCCGCCACAAAAGGCGACGATGGCTACATTGTCCGGACGGCTGTTCCTTATTCAATTTCATTAAGCTCCTTGCTGAAACCCGATATAAACTTCATCTGGATAATGGGTACGATAGCCCTCGCCATGTGCATATTGGGGTATCTCGCCACACGGCGTGTCGGGCAGCACATCATACGCCTCAACAAATTCGCCGAGGACATAGAACACGGCATCCGCATTTCCGACACAAAGCCATTCCCCGGCGATGAATTAGGCTCTATCTCGAACAATATAGTACGTCTCTACGCAAAACTCCAGCAGGCAAATATCGACCGCGAGAACGAGCACAAAGCCGCCATTCATGAACAGCAGGAAAAGGAGCGCATCAAGAAACAACTCACCAACAATATCAACCACGAGCTCAAGACCCCGGTAGCCTCCATGCGCGTTTGCCTGGAAACACTGCTGTCCCACCAGGACATGGACGAGCTGAAACGAAAACAGTTCCTCCTGCGGTGTCTGGCTAATGCCGAACGATTACAGAAACTACTCACGGATGTCTCCATGATTACGCGCATGGACGACGGTTCCGCTTCAATCAAAAAAGAACCTGTCAACCTTTCCGCCATCATCCGGACTGTGGTCGACGACCGCCAGGTGATAGCCGATGCAAAAGGTATTGCAATAGAGAACGATATAGTCAGCCCCATGACGATCCAAGGTAATCCGGCGCTTCTTGAAGCGATATTCAATAACCTTATTGACAATGCAATAGCCTACAGTGGCGGTTCCACAGTCAAGATCAGCCTTATTCACGAAGATGACAGAAAAATAGTCATAGTCCTGTCGGACAATGGTGTCGGTGTTGCCGCCGAGCACCTCCCGAGGCTTTTCGAACGATTCTATCGTATTGACAAAGGTCGCAGCCGCGCTGCAGGTGGTACCGGTCTCGGTCTGTCGATAGTGAAGAATGCCGTCATGATGCACGATGGTTCAATCACTGCCGAAAACCTGAGTGGCGGAGGCCTGATGTTCAGGATAACACTGTCGCGTACCGGGCAGACCCGTTAATATTAGCTTAAAGATTTTGAAATATTCATGAAACATTTTCTCGATTCCTTTGTATTGAAATAAGTAATCGAGAAAAACGATGGATATACTGTTCCTCTGTATTGTGATTTTTCTGTTCCTGCTGGCGGTGTTCGACCTGTCGGTTGGTGTAAGCAACGATGCTGTCAACTTTCTTAACTCAGCGATAGGCTCTCGGGCAGCTTCTTTCAAAAGAGTTTTGATAGTTGCATCTATAGGTGTCTTCATAGGCGCGGCAATGAGCAACGGCATGATGGATATCGCCCGGCACGGCATATTCCGTCCTGAACATTTTTCGTTCTATGACCTTGTCTGCATATTCATGGCTGTGATGGTCACCGACATTATCCTGCTCGATATCTTCAATTCATTGGGAATGCCTACCTCGACAACTGTCTCTATGGTATTCGAGCTGCTCGGCGCTACCTTCGTAGTAGCGCTCATAAAAATGGCAGACGGCATCGACCTCGGATTCAACGACCTGCTTAATACCGAAAAAGCGCTATCCGTAATCCTCGGAATCTTCCTTTCTGTTGCTATAGCATTCTTTTTCGGAACCCTGGTTCAGTTCATATCTCGCCTAATATTCACTTTCAATTACCGGAGTAATCTCAAATGGAAGATAGGTATCTTCGGCGGTATCTGTGCAACAGCAATTGTATATTTCCTCCTGATAAAAGGAGCGAAAGACCTCACCTTCATGACCCCGGCAGTCAAGGACTGGATAAACAGCCATACAGCACTTATCATCCTGGGATGCTTAGGGTTCTTTTCTCTCTTGATGCAGCTGTTACACCTTTGCAGGGTGAACGTACTGAAGGTCATAGTCCTTATGGGAACTTTCTCTCTCGCTATGGCTTTTGCCGGAAACGACCTGGTCAATTTCATAGGCGTACCTTTGAGCGGCCTCGCCTCCTATCAGGACTACATAGCCAACGGAGCCGGAGACGCCCATACCTACCTGATGGATTCCCTCAATGGACCGGCAAATACGCCCATCTATTTCCTCATCGGTGCCGGTTTGATAATGGTGGTTTCGCTGGCTACATCCAAAAAAGCCCGAAACGTGACAAAAACAGAAATAGGTCTCGGGTCGCAGCAGTGTGGAGAAGAGATGTTTGGATCGTCACGTATCAGCCGTCGACTTGTCCGCTGGGCTCTTTCGCTCATTGCATGGGTGCGACATATCACACCGCCACGCGTGCGTCGTTGGTTCAACCGTCGTTTCAATGTCGACGAGACTATCATGGACCAGGGCGCAGCCTTCGACCTTATACGAGGGTCTGTCAACCTCGTACTCGCCGGTGCACTGATAGCCTTCGGAACATCACTCAAACTGCCTCTTTCCACAACATTCGTCACTTTTATGGTTGCCATGGGCACATCGCTCGCCGACCGTGCCTGGGGACGTGAAAGCGCCGTCTTCCGTATCACAGGCGTGATATCAGTCATCGGAGGCTGGTTCCTGACGGCCGGAGCCGCTTTCATCGGAGCCGGAATCATCGTGACTGCCATGCATTTCGGCGGACAGTGGGTCATGTTTCTCCTCGCCGCGCTCACCATCTTTATAATAATCCGGAGCAATCGCCGCTTCAGCAAGAAAAATGATGCCGAAAACGGAGGAGACGCTCTATTCCAGACAATAATAAGCAACCGCGACAAGTCGCAGACCTGGCCCTTGCTTCTTATGTACATCACCGAGCAGCAGCAGGCTTTCATGACATACGCAAGCGGAAAATACCGCGACATAACATCTGCCTTCATCAACGACAATGCCAGCACGCTCGACAAAGCCGACTCAAGTCTTGCCAAAGAAAAAAACGTGCTGAAAAACGCCCGTCGCAAAGAAACACTCTGTCTGCGTCAGCTCACGCGCGAAATGGCTATAGAAAAAAGCACATGGTTCTACCTGAGCAACAATCTTTGCATGAATATCCTCTACAATCTCCGCCGTATCAACGAAGTATGTAAAGAGCATGTGGAAAACAACTTCACGCCCCTTCCTCCACGCTATGCCGAGGAGTGCGAGCTGATACGCACACGTATCTCCATACTGTTCAACGACACGCTGGAACTGATGAAATCGGGCGACATAGAGGCTATAAGTGCACTGCGCCGCCACTGCGACGAAATAAAAGATATTGTCTCCGACACATACCATCGCGCCCACGACCAGCTACGCGACGGCGACGCTTCGAATATGGCGGTACTATATGTCTATGTGAACATGCTCCAGGAAACACAGGAGATGGTTTCTTCCATCCGCAAGTACCTGCGAGCCTTTGCTAAACTCCGCGACTCGGAATTCCGAAGCCGTCCTGCCCTCGCGCAGACGCAGGAATAAACAATCGTCTCTTTTGTTTTTAGTTTAGCAAGTTTACTTGCGAGAAATAGAGGAGTGTGCTTTATTGGCATTACTCCTCTATTATTTTGTGCTTTTTTCCAAAGGAATCATTACCTTTGTGGGATATAAGCCTTTTATACTAACAATCAATCCTATCTAACTAACATATTGCCATGCAGAAACTGATTGCCTGCTTTGCCTTTTACGCAGCATTGCTTTGCACATCCTCAACTATCTTCGCCCACAACAACGACTGGCCCGGAATCGACCGCTACAACGCCGACAACCAGACACTCATCGCCGCTCCGAACGACGGCAAACGCATCGTGTTCTTCGGAAATTCGATAACCGACTTCTGGCCCAACAACAGACCTGAGTTCTTCAGCGCCCATCCCGACTACATAGGCCGTGGCATCAGCGGCCAGACTTCCTATCAGTTCGTGGCACGCTTCCGCGAAGATGTCGTCAACCTTGCCCCGGCAGCGGTAGTAATATTGGCCGGTATCAACGATATAGCCGAGAACACCCATGTCTACAACGAAGACCGCACCATGGACAACATAAAATCCATGGCCGAACTGGCTCGCGCAAACGGCATTCAGGTCATTCTCTGCACATGTCTGCCTGCCAACAAAATCCCCTGGCGCAAGGAACTCACGAACATACATGAAAAGGTGACAAGTCTCAACGACCGCATGAAGAAATATGCCGACGAAAACGGTATCATGTTCGTCGACTACCTCTCCGCGATGGTGAGCCCCGACGGAGAGACACTGCGCCCCGAATACTCAAACGACGGCATACATCCCACACCGGCAGGCTACGCCGTGATGGAGAGCGTCGTTACACCCTACATAGAGAAGGCTCTTAAGAATAGCAAATAACACTCCCCAAAGCGTTAAAACTCAATCATTCTAATACCATAAATCTTACCATGATGGAAATTCATCCTCTATTCTGGATCGTACCGGCCTCGTCGCTTGTGGCACTCGTGCTCGCATGGTTCTTCTACTCCCGCATGAAAAAAGAGAGCGAAGGCACCGAGCGCATGGCACAGATAGCCTCCTACGTACGTCAGGGTGCCATGTCATATCTGCGCCAGCAGTATCGCGTTGTAACTATCGTATTCATCTGCCTTGTAGCACTATTCTCCGTGATGGCCTACGGCTTCCAGCTCCAGAATGCATGGGTGCCTATAGCCTTCCTTACAGGCGGTTTCTTCAGCGGCCTGGCCGGTTTCTTAGGCATGAAGACTGCCACATATGCTTCAGCCCGTACTGCCAATGCCGCACGTAAGTCGCTCAACCGCGGTCTCCGCGTGGCTTTCCGCTCGGGTGCCGTAATGGGTCTCGTCGTTGTGGGTCTCGGTCTTTTCGACATATCTTTCTGGTATGTGATTCTCCAGGCTTTCGTCGATAATGCTTCGCCCCTCGAAAAGATGTGCATGATTACAACAACGATGCTCACCTTCGGTATGGGCGCATCTACACAGGCTCTCTTCGCACGTGTCGGCGGCGGTATCTACACCAAAGCTGCCGATGTCGGTGCCGACCTTGTCGGTAAAGTTGAAGCCGGAATCCCCGAAGACGACCCTCGCAATCCGGCTACCATCGCCGACAATGTCGGTGACAACGTAGGCGACGTGGCAGGCATGGGTGCCGATCTCTATGAGAGTTATTGCGGCTCCATCCTCGCTACTTCGGCCCTCGGTGCTGCCGCCTATCTGCTCTCCGGCGACCCCGTGATGCAGCTCAAGGCTGTTATGGCCCCTATGCTCATTGCCGCCGTCGGTATCCTGCTGTCTATCGTAGGTATCTTCGCAGTCCGAACAAAAGAAGATGCCACAATGAAGGACCTGCTCAACTCCTTGGCCGTCGGCACAAATCTAAGCTCAGTGCTTATTGTAGGCGCTACGTTCCTAATCCTGTGGGCATTGAACCTCAACAACTGGGCTCTCATCGGTTGCTCGGTAGTCGTAGGTCTCCTCGTCGGCATCATCATAGGAAGAGCAACAGAATATTACACTTCCCAGTCCTATAAGCCGACCCGCAAACTTGCCGAAAGCGGCCAGACAGGTCCCGCCACCGTCATCATCTCCGGTGTAGGACTCGGCATGATTTCGACTGCCGTCCCCGTCATCGCCGTCGTAGTCGGCATCATACTATCCTACTGGTTCGCTGCCGGATTCGACTTCTCCAACGTCGCCATGGGTCTCTACGGCATAGGTATCGCAGCTGTCGGAATGCTCTCGACCCTCGGCATAACCCTCGCTACCGATGCTTATGGCCCCATCGCCGACAATGCGGGCGGCAACGCTGAAATGTCGGGTCTCGGCGAAGAAGTACGCCGCCGCACCGACGCTCTCGACTCTCTCGGCAACACGACCGCCGCAACGGGCAAGGGTTTCGCAATCGGTTCTGCCGCCCTCACCGGCCTTGCTCTCCTGGCTTCATATATCGAAGAAATACGCATAGGCCTAAGCCGCCTTGGAGAGACAATGATACAGATTGGCGACAATGCAGTGCCTATCCATCAGGCCACATTTACCGACTTCATGCAATACTACGAAGTGAACCTCATGAGCCCCAAGGTGCTGTCTGGCATGTTCATAGGCGCTATGATGGCATTCCTCTTCTGCGGACTCACCATGAACGCCGTTGGCCGCGCCGCAGGTCACATGGTCGACGAAGTGCGCCGCCAGTTCCGCACCATTAAGGGCATCCTCACCGGCGAAGCCACTCCCGACTACGCACGTTGCGTCCAGATTTCGACTGTCGGAGCCCAGCGTGAGATGGTATTCCCCTCCGTTCTCGCAATCATAGTTCCTATTATGGTCGGCCTCATTTTCGGTGTTCCCGGCGTTATCGGCCTGCTGACAGGCGGTCTGTCGGCCGGTTTCGTCCTCGCTGTGTTCATGGCCAACTCGGGCGGCGCATGGGACAATGCCAAGAAATACATCGAAGAAGGTCATTTCGGCGGCAAAGGCAGCGAGGTTCATAAGGCGACTGTCGTCGGCGACACAGTGGGCGATCCCTTCAAGGACACCAGCGGTCCTTCGCTCAACATCCTCATAAAGCTCATGTCGATGGTTTCTATAGTCATGGCAGGTCTCACAGTAAGCTGGAGCCTCTTCTGATAAGACTACATATCAAAAAATCTCTAAGCCCGTTTTCTGCGAGCTTAGAGATTTTTTATTCCCGTAAAGTATAGTAATCAGTATTCTCTCTGGCCGAAGATAGCTGTGCCGATGCGTATGAGATTGGCACCCTCCCGTATGGCGATAGGATAATCATCGCTCATTCCCATGGAGATACGGTCGAATCCGCGCAGATCGGGCGCTATCTCAAGTATCTTCTTGTGAAGCCCGGCTATGGCATGGAAATCTGCTTCAACTCTTGCCGTGTCGTCGGTATTCGTCGCCATACCCATGATGCCGCAAAGATGTGTCGCCTTGAGATTCTCGAATTCGCGGCGACGGAAGTAATCGAGCAATTCGTCGGGAAGAAATCCCGTCTTGGTCTCCTCGGCTGCCACATGGACCTGAAGGAGGACTCGCGACACTATCCCCATACGCTCGCTTTCGGCATCTATAAGCCGCAGAAGCCGTTCACTGTCGACACTCTCTATCATCGCTATACGTCCGGCATGGAGAAGCTGACGCACTTTGTTGGTCTGCAAATGACCGATGAAATGCCATCTGATATCGGCGGGGAGCGCCGGAATCTTGGCCGTAAGCTCCTGGACACGGCTCTCGCCGAAAATACGCTGACCGGCCTCGTAAGCCTCACGGAGCGCTTCGACAGGGTGAAACTTGGAAACAGCCACCAGCTCGACACCCTCAGGGAGCGTAGAGCGTATCTTCGCCAGATTCTCAGCTATTGTCTGCATCAGTCGACGACTTTCATCTTATAGACATCCATCAGCGGGGTTTCGGTGATGGAGACTATGTCGTAGTCGGCCATAGTCCCGGCCATGCCTTTGAGGAAGTTCTCATAGGCTTCCTTGAAGTTGGAGGCCTGCACAAGGATGAGCGAATTAGAACGCTTCTCGACTGCAGTCTTCTCGTCGATAGTGATGAAGCCGACCTTCACCTGGTACCAACGGTCGCCGCCTTCGAAGAAGAATATCTCTGCTATCTTGGTACGCTTCACAGCCGACACCGAAAATTCTCCTGAGATGAAGGGGGTCTGTTCCTCTGTGATACGTGCCTCGGCCTCTGTGAAGCTGAGTGCATCGACCAGATAGGGTTCGTTGACTTTCTTGACGGCTCCGTTTTCCTGAGCCTTATCGTATCTTACTTTACATTCAAACCAGTTTGCCATTTTATCGTAGAATTGTGATTTATTGGATTCAAAAAAATAATTAATCCAGACGCTCCCTGAGCCGCTGACGTGCAATAGCCTGCAGCTTCTTGAGGTTGCGGCTGTAGCTGTTGTAGACCGTCGAGGGCGACAGTGCGAGCTGACGGCCCAGCATCTCGCTAAGGCGCAGGGGATGGCCCTCCCCCGAATACCGTTCGCCCAGCAGGTAGGTCACCAGTATGTAGCGGTCGCGTGCCGACAGTGCAGCGCAGTCCTCGAGAGTATCAAGGAGAAGTGATATTTCTATCTCACGGCGACGCATCATATCGATACCGCTGCGGTCCTCGTCGCGGTCCGGAAGATTATCATACTCCGCATTGCCGACAGGATTGCGTTTCTCTGCCTCTTCAAGATCACGGAGATGATTATCGAGGGCTCGCGCTATATATGTACGCGGTGCAGACCCTTTGTCGAGATTCCGGAGACGATAATTGCCGTCAACTGTCGGTGTAGTGATAAAATGGAAGAACTCATGAAGACATTCTTCGATTTCGTCATCGCTCGCCGCGTTGTCGTGCTTCTTGATCACGCCACACAGGTAGGAACGGTATAAGCCGAAAATCAGCTCGCCGACAGCATCGAGGTCGCCCCCGGCTGCCAGCTCTGCGAGCTGCATTTCTGTCATCCTGTCCCCGGCCATGCTCCCTTATGCTTTTGCTTTCTTCTCGAGGATACGGGCGAGCTCCGCCATACCTTCGGTAGCCTTGGCGCGTATCAGCGTCACGCCTTCGGGCACACGCGAGGGATTCGGGTCTATATAATAGACTGGCACCCCGCGACGCACATAGTGCAGCAGTCCTGCAGCAGGATAGACCACCAGGCTCGTTCCTACGATGACAAAAATATCGGCTTCCTGTACAAGCTCTACTGCCGGTTCGATCATTGGCACCGCTTCCTGGAAGAAAACGATGTGGGGACGCACGGCATGACCGTCAATACGTGTCTCTGGCGTAGTTTCGACGCTATAATCTTTGAGCTTGAAGGTCAGTTCAGGGTCGTCGAGCGCACGTACCTTGGTCAGCTCGCCGTGGAGATGGATAATCTTCGAGCTTCCGGCACGTTCATGCAGGTCGTCGACATTCTGGGTTATGACATAGACATCATAATCCTTTTCGAGCTCATGAAGTATCTCATGGGCGCGGTTGGGCTTGACATTGGCAAGCTGACGGCGGCGTTCGTTGTAGAACTGATGGATGAGTGCCGGATTTCGGCGAAAGCCGTCGGCACTGGCAACATCCATGACGGGATAGTTTTCCCAGAGGCCGTCGGCATCGCGGAAAGTGCGGATACCGCTCTCGGCGCTGATACCGGCGCCGGTCGACACTACGAGTTTTGGTTTTTTATCTGTCATCGAGGGAGAAGGTTATTTCATTATCGCCGCCTGAACGACGGGTGTTCTGCGGCTCCTGTACGTTGTTCTGCTGGGTATTGTTGCCGTTTGTGGTCTGCTTGCGCTGAAGGTTGGCACGGCGCTTGTCGCGCTTGAAGGCCGGGGTGCGTTCGACCATGGCGATGGCATCGTCGCTGTCGAGGTCATCGCCCGAAAGAATATAGTAGTTCTGCGTCTCCTGACGGCGTATCAGCTCGTCGACCTTGTCCTTGCCGTAAGCCTCTGCAATACGGTTGTCGATATGGTCGTTGTCCTGCTGATCGTTCTGGCGTCCCTCTATGATGGTCACCGAACCACCTGTATCGACGCTGACATCGAAACCGGAGGCAAGGATGGTGAACTTTATCTTGTTGCCGAGGCTGTCGTCGTAGCCCCAGCCGAACTTAATATGTACACGCTTGTTGATTTCGGCCACAAGCGCGTTGGCCTCCGTCGTTTCCGACACACGGAAGGGAGGCTGTATGTCGTGAGAATAGTAAAAGGCGAAAAGTAGCTCCTTGGCGCTCATGATGTCGGTATCACAGAGCAGGGGCGAATGGAGGGCATTGCGTATAGCCTGCGACATTCGGACACCTTCGCCCTCGCCGTAGCCAACGGAGATAAGGGCCGTACGGCCGTCGCGGAGACATGTGTCGACATCGCGCATATCGATGTTGATAGTCGCCAGTGTCGTCACCATGTCGGAGATGGTACGGGCGGCAGTCGTCAGGATATCGTCGGCCTTGGAGAAGGCCTCGCTCCATTCCAGATCGGGATAGATAGTGCCGAGTCTGTCGTTGTTGATCACCAGCATGGCATCGACATTTTCCTGCAGGCGCGCTGCTCCGTCGATGGCACTGCTGATCTTGTTCATGCCTTCGAAGAAGAAAGGTATGGTGACAATGCCTACAGTAAGGATTCCTTTGTTCTTGGCCACACCTGCAACGACGGGAGCGCCGCCTGTACCCGTGCCCCCACCCATACCGGCGGTGACGAACACCATCTTGACATCGTTGGTCAGGAGTTTCTCGATCTCCGGGACACTCTCCAGAGCCGCTGCCTCGCCTACTTCAGGCTTACCTCCGGCACCCAGACCGCCTGTGGTCTGTGGGCCGAGAAGGACCTTGGTTGCGACGGGGAGTGGCATGAGTGCCTGGCTGTCCGTATTCAGGACCACGAAATCTACGCCTTTCACACCCTGGCTGTGCATATAGGCAACGGCATTGCAGCCGCCGCCTCCAACACCCATGGCGATGATCTTTGCCGGCGGAGGAGTCGTGCTGTCCGCTTTATTATGAAGCTTGTCTATCAGTTGGGGGTCTTCAGGATCTATCATATTTTTGCGTATATTACGTGCTTATTCTTTATCGTCTGTATCATCTTCGGGAGTCGAGAAGAACTTCACGAAAAGGCTGCCTATCTTGTCGAGAGCCTTCTTGGCATTCTCGGCACTGCGCACGGGCTGCTCTTCCTCCTCTTCTTCGTCCATTTCGTCGTAACTTACCTCTTCTTCCCTCTCGCTCTTCTTTTTGTTGCGTCCGCGGTTGAGGAAGCGCGGACGGCGGCCGACGACTTGCTTTTCGACTTCCTCCTGTACTTCCTCTTCATCGTCAGGGTCGTCGTTCAGGATATCGTCGTCGGAATCTGAGTGGCGTGTACGTCGGACCGGTTCTTCTTCGACAATTTCTTCTTCCTCTGCTTCCTCCGGCTCATCATCTTCGGCAGGCTCGTCGGCAGGCACATAGACCGGCTCCGACGTGGGTTCGGGAGTGAGACAGTCGGGTTCGGGGAGGTTGCGGGATGCCGACAGAAGAGCTACAATGTCGATATTGTCGGGATTGTTGCATCCTGCCGTACGGAAGATGACATCCGCAGGCATATCGGCAAGGCGTACTGGAAGCTTGGTGAGCTGGGACAGCATGGCTGCGAATTCCGGCAGCTTGGCACCTCCGCCTGTCAGCACTATCTTAGAAAGCGAATCGACAGGGAGGCCCGACTCGTCTATCTGGTTGAGGATATTGGCTGCAATCTCACCGGCACGGGCCTTTACATAGGCGTTGACTTCTGCGGCGTTGGTGTCGTCCTCTTCTGTCTCGCCGACATTGCCGAGGGTAATCTTGAAATTCTCGGCAGCCTCTTCGGCGATGCCGAGACCGGCCATGAGGTCTATTGTAATCAGCCTGGAGCCCATGGGAATAGTCTGCAGGAAAGCCGGTGTACCGTCCTTATAGACTGACACAGTGGTGGTCTCGGCACCGAAATCGACAAGCACGCATCCCACCTCTTTTTCGTCGGAAGTGAGAGCAAAGTCGGCAATAGCGGTAGGACGGAGCTGATAGAATGTCTTGTCCTGGTCGACAAAATCTATTTTGATACGGCGCAGGTTCTGCGATGTCTCCTTGCCGGCTGTAACCATAAGGAACTCGCCGCGCAGCGTCTCGCCGAAAGTACCGACCACACGTTTCACCACTGAGTTGTTGACAAAGAACATACGCGGCAATGTGTCGACGATAGCTTTGTCGCCGACAAAGTCGCGTGTTGCCTCGTAAATAAGCCTCTGCACATGCGAGTCGGTAATCTCACATTCATGCTGGAAGCGCAGAGACGCCGTCGCCGGAACACCGCTGACCGAACGGCCGCCGACAGAGAGCACCACACCCTGCACCTTGCGCGGTGCGACAGTATTTGCCTTTTCAAGGCGGTGGATAATCTCGTTGACAGCAGTCGTAACCTCGCGTATGTTCTGTACGCGGCCGTACCGTACATTGTTCTTGGCGGCTATCTGCTCGACAGCGAGTACGGTAAGCCGCCCGTCGGCGAAGGTACCTACGGCACCCTTTATCTTTGAGGATGCTATCTCGATGGCTACTATTGTTCTTGGTTCCATGGCGAAACTGGTGGGTATGTCATTTAGTTGAGGTTGGAGGATTATCATTGTCGACCTCATCAGGGTCGTGGGCTATCATTGTTTCGTTGTCGTCAATGTCGTAAGCTCCCGTAGTCTCCTCGACAGTAGGAAGAGGCAGGGGCTCCATGGCCTTGTCGCGGCGCGTGGCGACAATCTGGTCGCGCCAGCGCACCGCGATGGTGTCATAGGCAAGCCAGCCCTTGGTAGGTGCGACATAGCGATAGAAAGTACGGAGTCGGTTAAACTTATCCTCCATCATCGTCGTATCGCCAAAATTGATGACATGACCTACGATATTAGGTATCAGGATGATGTTGCCGTCGGCCTCCTGGGTGACAGTGGCTATGAGCGCACTGGCTTCCTCATGGCTCGATATGTAGTCGAGCAGAGGCAGAAGGCGGTGGGCCGGATGGATGGAATCGAAGCGTCCCACAAGCACTGGGACATCGAGGTGATAGCGCACCTCGGCCGATATCCGCTTTCCTGTGGCGTTGATGTAGTACGACGGTTTGCCATACTCGAACACCCGCGCAACAGGCTCCATCGGCGTAACATCGACATGAACCTTGCCGTTGGTCATGATAACAACGTTCGCATCCTGGATTTTGTCGGATGAGGACAGTTTTTTTTCAAGTCCGTAGAGGTCGAAATCGCGCCGGAGAAAGAGCTTCATACTGTCGGGATCCAGCCCTGTCTCTTCGAGAATGTCCGCTTTGGTTATAAAGTCGGATTTTGCCGGGCCGAGGCTCACTTCGATGCCGGTAAGCCTGTCGGTGCGGCTCATACGTGCCGTGATGGTGAGCGCAAAACAGCAGTAGACGACCATGACAATCGTCAGCACACACATTATTACGGACTTCTTTACCATTGTAATTGAGTCGTTGAGAAGAGAATAGAATCAGTTGGCAGGCTCCTTGAGCTTTTCGACCAGGATGGGGTCATACTGGTTGAGGTCGCCGGCGCCTACGGTCAAAAGGATTTCAAAGTTACGATTTTTCATCGTATCGGCAAAGTCTTCCTTTGAAATCATGATTTTATTTTCTTTTTTAACAAGGTCAAATATCGTCTTGGACGAAATGCCCGGTATCGGCTCCTCGCGGGCCGGATAGAGGTCGATGAGCACCACTTCGTCGGCACGGTCGAGAGCGGCGGCGAACTGAGGAGCGAAATCGCGCGTACGGCTGTAGAGGTGAGGCTGGAAAGCCACTGTCAGCTTGTTGTCCGGATAGAGGGCGCGTACCGACTCTATGCTGCGTGTGAGCTCGTCGGGATGATGGGCATAGTCGTCGATGACGACATGACCGCCGGGCATAGCTTCCTTGAGATGGAATTCGAAGCGGCGCTCGACACCGGGATAGCTCTTCATCGCTTCGCGGGCAAGTTCCGGTGTGAGTTCTCCGGCAAGCCACACAGCGGCAAGCGCCGACACTGCATTGTCGACATTGACATCTACAGGCACGCCGAGCTCTACATCCCGGATGACTCCGTCGGGATAGACGAAATCGAAGACGATGGTGCCCCTTCCGGTCCGGACATTCTCGGCATGGAAGTCGCCGTCGCTACGTCCGAAAGTATATGTAGGCACACCCTTCGGCGCCCTCGGCACAAGTTTCAGGCCGGTGCGCACGAGGAGTTTTCCGTCGGGACGTATCAGCTCCGTGAAATGTGCGAAGCTCTCGAGATAGGCCTCCTCCGTCCCGTAGATATCGAGATGATCGGGGTCGGTGGCATTGACGACGGCGATATATGGAGTGAGCTGATGGAAAGAACGGTCGTATTCGTCAGCCTCGATGACGGTATAAGGCGATGTCGGACTGAGGATGAGGTTGCTGTCATATCCCTTCATGATGCCGCCGAGAAAGGCGTTGCAGCCCGTTTTGCCGCTGTGCAGGATGTGTGCGGCCATCGATGAAGTCGTAGTCTTGCCGTGTGTGCCCGAGAAGCAGATGCCCTTGCTGCTGCGCGTGACCTGTCCGAGGACATATGCCCGTTTGCGTACCTCGAAGCCTTCATTGCGGAAGAAGCTCAAAGGTATGTTGCTGTCCGGCACAGCCGGGGTATAGACCACCAGAGTGCCTTCTTTCTTGCGCCACGGCTCCGGAACAGCATCCATCGAATCCTCATAGCTTATTACAATACCTTCTGCCTCAAGCTCTCTTGTAAGAGGCGACGGCGTACGGTCGTAACCGGCTACGGGCTTGCCGAGCGACATAAAGTAACGTGCGAGAGCGGCCATCCCTATGCCACCCACGCCCACGAAATATACTCGTTCTGTATCTTTGATTTCCATATTGCCAAGATTTCTATATACCGACGATTTCGTCAACGATATCGGCTATCGTCTCATCGCTGTCGCGAAGTGCCAGCTTGGAGATGTTCTCGCTGAGACTGTCGCGCTTCGCCTTGTCGGCCATAAGGACGCAAATCTCGTGCCACAATCTCGTCGGAGCGTCGGCATCGAGCACCATGTCGGCAGCGCCCTTGGTCACGAGAGCCTCGGCATTGTGCCGCTGATGGTTCTCGGCCACGTTGGGCGACGGAACAAGGAGCGAAGCCTTGCCTAAAAGTTCGAGTTCGCTGATTGTACCGGCTCCGGCACGTGCCACGACAAGGTCGGCAGCACGATAGGCCACTGCCATATCCGAGATAAAGGCCGACACATGAAGATTCTTGTCGCCGAGGGGCTTCACGGCATCGATGCAGCGTTCGGCATCTCGCTTGCCGGTCTGCCACATAATCTGGAAGTCGGCTCTTGCCGTTTCTCCGCTCTCTGCGGCGGCAAGCATGGCATTGTTGAGGGTGCGAGCTCCGAGACTGCCTCCGACAACGAGCACCAAGGGCTTCGAAGGGTCGAAGCCGAGCTGTTTGCGGGCTTCCTCAGGACTCAGATTAATGTCGCAAAGCTCCTTTCGCACGGGGTTGCCTGTCATGATGATTTTCTCGGCAGGGAAGAAACGTTCTGTCCCCTCGTAGGCCACACAGATAGCGTCGGCCTTCTTACATAGCAGCTTGTTGGTCACTCCCGGATAGGAGTTCTGCTCCTGGAGCAGGGTCGGTACACCGGCACGCTGTGCAGCTTTCAGTGTCGGACCGCTGGCATAGCCGCCGACACCGATAGCTATATCCGGACGAAAGTCGCGGACCAGCTTGCGGGCCTTGCGTATGCTCTTCCAGAGGCGAATGAGCACGGCTACGTTGCGCCAGAGATGCTTGCGGTCGAAGCCGCTCACGGGCAGCCCTACTATCTCATAGCCTGCAGCCGGGACACGCTCCATCTCCATGCGGTTGTCGGCTCCGACAAAGAGGATTTTAGCATCGGGATGTCGGCGGTGCACGGCGTTGGCTATCGAGAGTGCCGGGAAGATATGTCCGCCTGTACCTCCGCCGCTGATGAGCACCCGGAGAGATTTCTTATCTGTTTTTTCCTTATCCTTCATTGTAGTTTATTGTTTTGACTCAACCAATGCCGGATTCTCGCTCTGGGCTGCCTCAGGCAGCATCTCGAGCTCGGCCTTCTGGTCGGCACGTGTGTCGGTGTTACGTGCTGCATGGCGCGAGCAGCTGAGCATCACGCCGAATGCAAGCGAAGTGGCAAGCACCGAGATACCGCCTTTCGATATCAGCGGCAAAGGTTGTCCCGACACAGGGAATACGCCCGACACTATCGCCATATGAAATAGCGCCTGGAAGACGATGACGAAGGCACAGCCTATCACCATCACGCCCGGTAATGTCTGCTTGAAACACATTGTCAGCTTGGCACTTCGTCCGAGTATCCAGAGGTAGCATATCAGGATGCCGAGACCCACGAAAAGTCCCATCTCCTCGATAATGATGGCATAAATATAGTCGGAAAAAGCAAGTGGCAGACGTGCGTTCTCGCGCGAACGGCCTATGCCGACACCGAAGAGTCCGCCGTGTGCCTGGGCTATGTAGCTGAGCTGTTCCTGCTGGTTGTCGACAGAGAAGGGTTCGAGATGTTTGTTGGGGCGGAAATGACGGGCTACACGGTTCTTCCATGTCTCGCCGCGGTCATGGCTCTTTCCTGTCTCCTGGTTGAGCTGCATAGCCAGCAACTCCGTATCGTCGAGCTTCTCTTCACTCTTGGCCATAGTCTTGACTCCGACAGCCACACCCCCAAGTACCAGTGTTATGACGAGGGCAAGCATGAACTTGCGCATCCCCATGCCGCCTACCAGCATCATCGAAAAACCGATGGCGAGCACGACAAGGGTATTCGACAGGCCCTGGGAAAAAAGTAGGCCACAGCATAGATAGAGGAAACCCAGACATGAGACAAAACCGCGGGTACTGATGTCACGCTTGCCCTTGAGCTGGCATCGGCTCAAAATCCATGCCATACCCAGCGCAGCGCCGAGCTTCATGAACTCTGCCGGTAGTATAGGTACACCGGCAACACGTATGGCGCGTGTAGCTCCGTTGATATCGCTGCCGAACAATCGCACGGCGAGCATCATGCCGATACAGAACACGACGTATACCGGAATCAGTCCGTAGATATATCTGTAGTGTATCTTCTGCATGATAAGCATCATCACAAGTCCCGCGATGAGGAAAGCGCCGTGACGCATGAGCGGTTCGAAAATATTGCCGTCAGAGACCTCCTGGATGGAGGCTGAAAACAGTTCTATGACAGCGACGATGACAAGAAGTATGTACGTACCCCAGATATGATGGTCGGTACGCACTTTTTTGACCTCTATGTCTCTGGCGATGTTGCCTTCTATGACTGGAGAGGAGCTTGGCATGATTTTTATGGCTTAGTTGTTATTTGTCCTTGTTTTCGAGGGCGTGGACAGCATCCTTGAACTGACATCCACGGTCTTCATAGCTCTTGAAAAGATCGAAACTTGCGCAGCAGGGCGACAGAAGCACTGTCTCGCCTTCTTTTGCGGTCCGGCGGCATGCCTCGACAGCATCGACAAGGCTATGTGTGTCGGTGACAGGGACATAGTCCTTGAAGAACTCGACGATTTTCGCATTGTCTTTGCCCATGGCGACGATGGCGAGTACTTTCTCCTTGACGAGGGGCAGAATCTCACTGTAGTCGTTACCCTTGTCCTTGCCGCCGAGGATGAGCACCACGGGAGTCTTCATGGCTTCGAGGGCGTACCAGCATGAATTGACGTTGGTAGCCTTGGAGTCGTTGATCCAGCGCACGCCGTCGATGTCGGCGACATATTCGAGACGGTGCTCTACCCCGTGGAAGTCTTCGAGAGCACGGCGTATGTCGTCCTTGCGTATGTCGAAGAGACAGGCCGAGATACCGGCGGCCATGGAGTTGAAGACATTGTGCAGGCCATTGAGGGCGAGGTCGGCACGCGGCATGCTCATGTTTGTGCCGGGAGTGCGGAAGATAAGCTCGTTCTCAGCGTCGATATATGCGGCATCGCCTTCCTCATAGTGCTCTGAGAAAGGCAGCATGCGTGCCTCAGTGGCGACTCGGCGAAGCTGTTCGTTGATAACGGGGTCGTCCTTCCAGTAGATGAAGGCATCGGAAGGGGTCATGTTCTGCAGTATGCGGAACTTGGCGCGTACATAGTTCTCCATTTTGAACTCGTAGCGGTCAAGATGGTCGGGGGTGATATTGAGAAGTACGGCGATATTGGCCTTGAAATCGTACATATTGTCGAGCTGGAAACTGCTGAGCTCGACGACATATACGTCGTGGGGGTCACGAGCCACCTGCCATGCAAGGCTCTTGCCTATGTTACCGGCCAGCGACGCGTCGATGCCGGCACCTTTGAGTATATGATGGATCAGCATTGTGGTAGTGGTCTTGCCGTTGCTGCCGGTGATGCACACCATCTTGGAGTCGGTATAACGTCCGGCAAACTCTATCTCGCTGATAACATGTATGTTCTTGGAACGTACTGCCTTGACGACAGGAGCATCGAGGGGTATGCCCGGACTCTTGATAACCTCGTCGGAAGCGAGGATACGGTCCATGCTGTGGCCGCCTTCTTCGAAAGGTATGCCTTCGGCCTCGAGGACGGCACGATATTTCGGCGATATGACTCCGGAATCACTCAGGAAAACATCCATGCCCTTGTCTTTGGCAAGTATGGCAGCCCCGGTGCCGCTTTCGCCTGCGCCGAGGACGGTGATATGCCGTTTAGTCTGTTCCATATACTTATTATATTATTGGTTATCTGATTTTCAATGTCACGAAAGTCACGGCCGCAAGTATTATGCCTATGATCCAGAAACGTGTCACGATTTTGGATTCTGGTATCGGCTGGAGAGGACGCTGGATGAGCGCGTCGATACCAGCGTTGCCGGCTTTCTGGAAATGATGGTGCAGGGGGGTCATCTTGAAGATACGGCGGCCGCCCGTGCGTTTGAAATATGCCACCTGGAGTATCACCGAAAGGTCTTCGATGTAGAAGAGGGCGCAGAGAATAGGCAGCAGCAGTTCCTTGTGGATGAGGATAGCGAACACTGCTATGACACCGCCGAGCGTCAGGCTGCCGGTGTCACCCATGAACACCTGTGCCGGCGAGGCATTGTACCACAGGAAGCCGACAAGGGCCCCGACGAAGGCCGCCATGTAGACAACGAGTTCCTCGCTGCCCGGAACATACATTATATTAAGGTATGCCGAATAGATCAGGTTGCCGCCAAGATAGGCCATGACGGCAAGAGCCACACCGACGATTGCCGACAGACCGGCAGTCATGCCGTCGAGGCCGTCGTTGAGGTTGGCACCGTTACTCGTCGCCGTGACGATGAAGATAGTGATGAGAAAGAACACTATCCATCCGCCGGTTTCGGCATGCTTTCCCATCCAGCCTGTCAGCCAGGAGTAGTTGAAGTTATTGTTCTTGACAAAGGGAATGGTCGTCTGGGGCGATTTCTTGACCTCCTTGCCGTAGACGACTTCCTCGACACGGTGCGTGTCGGAACTTATAATCTCACTGTTCTCGACAAGACCCATCGACGGGCTGCAATACATAGTCACGGCCACGATAACGCCTATGCCTACCTGGCCTATTATCTTGTATTTGCCCTTCATACCATCCTTGTTGTGCTTGCGTAGCTTGAGATAGTCGTCGAGGAAACCGATAGCTCCGAGCCACACTGTCGTGAGAAGCATCAGGAGCATATAGATGTTGCCCAGATTGCCAACAAGCAGGCAGGGCAGCAAGATGGATATGATTATAATCACACCGCCCATCGTCGGCGTGCCCGTCTTCTTCATCTGTCCTTCAAGGTCGAGATTGCGGACAATCTCGCCTATCTGCATCTTCTGGAGCTTGTCGATGATCGTACGCCCTACAAACACTGCTATCAGCAGGGCGAGCACGAAGGCGGCTCCCGAACGGAAGGTGATGTAGCTCATCAGTCGTGCGCCGGGCAATGCGGATTCTTGGAGGAGATCGAAAAGCGAGTAAAGCATCGTACTGTTATTGTATAGTTTGATTAATTATGGGCTTTTTTGTCTCTTTCTTCGAAGGCAGCGCATATTTCCTCGCTGTCGTCGAAGTGGATGGTACGGTCGGCTATGACCTGTGTGTCCTCGTGTCCTTTTCCGGCAAGGAGGATGATGTCGCCGGGTTCGGCGAGCTCTACGGCGAGGCGTATAGCCTTGGCACGGTCGGGTTCGGTATGTGTCTTGCCGAGCTCCCATTCGTCGAGACCGGCTTTCATGTCGTCGAGGATGGCAAGAGGGTCTTCCGAACGGGGATTGTCGGATGTGAGCACAACGATATCGCTGCGGTCGGCAGCTGCCTTCGCCATCTGGGGACGTTTGCCTTGGTCGCGGTCGCCGCCACAGCCGCAGAGCGTTATTATGCTGCTGTCTTCGGGAGCGACTTCGCGCAAGGTATCAAGCACGTTGACCAGTGCATCAGGAGTATGGGCATAGTCGACAATCGCCGTTATGCCGTCCGACGAATGGAAGGGCTGGAAACGTCCGGCTACAGGCCGCAGGGAGCTCATAGCCACGGCTGCATCGCGCCGGTCCATGCCGAGAAGCACCGAGGCACCGTAGACAGCGGCAAGATTCGACGCATTGAAGCCGCCGACGAAGAAGGTCTCAACCTCCACACCGTCGAAATCGAGCAACATACCGTCGATACGGTCCTCGACGACGCGCACATGGAAGTCGGCGACATCGCGCACGGAATAAGTCGCTATCGTTCCGGCTCCGCAGTTCTGCACCATGACGGCACCGTTGCGATCGTCGGCATTGGTAAGGGCGAAAGCGGTCGACGGCAGTCCGTCGAAGAATGACTTCTTGGCCTGGAGATAGGCCTGGAAGGTCTTATGATAATCGAGGTGGTCGCGAGTCAGGTTTGTGAAGATGCCACCGGCGAAGTTGAGACCCTCGATACGATGCTGGTCGCAGGCATGGCTGCTGACCTCCATGGATGCGAAGGTACATCCTGCATCGGCCATACGCCTGAGGCAGGCATTGAGGAGGTAAGAGTCGGGAGTAGTATGTTCCGAAGGGCATACGTCGCCGTCAATTTTTATAGCCACTGTCGACAGCAGTCCTGCCTTGTGGCCGCGCAGACGTGCCATGTCGTAGAGGAGTGTCGCTATAGTGGTCTTGCCGTTGGTACCTGTCACGCCGACAAGGGTAAGCTCTTCGGACGGATCACCAAACCAGCGCGAAGACAGCAGCCCGAAAGCGGCACGCGAATCGGGAACCTCGACACCGAGGACTCCTTCGGGCAACTCGGCCGGAAGCTCTTCGGCTACAATGACCTTCGCACCTTTTTCGAGAGCGGAACCTATGTATTTATGACCGTCGACGGCGACACCGCGCACCGCGACAAACATACCTCCGGGACGTACGGCACGGGAATCGGCAGTCAGAACCGTGATATCGTCGACATCGCAGCTGCCCTGCAGACGCGATTCTTTTACAGCGTCGAGGAGCGATGATATATCGGTGACGCTCGGAGGCGTCGTTCTAAGGAAATCTTCTTTCATGTCAATCGTGTTGCAGTTTGAGATGTACCTTCGTGCCAGGAGAGTGTTTCGTACCCGCCTCCGGCTCCTGCTGGGCCACGTAGCCGAGACCGTCGAAACGTACGGCAAAGCCGGAGCTTTCGAGGCGCGTCAGGGCTTCGCGCAGACTTAGACCCTTGACATCAGGCACCTGCCCGTCAGCCGTAGCCGCCGGTCGACGGATAGCCTTGTCGCCACGTAAATGCAGGGAGTTACGCAGGGTCGCGTTTCGGTCCTTATTGAGTGAGGAATAGACCGTCGGGGTCTGGTTGCTGACAGCCTCGGGGGTGAAAGTCGGGTCTTCCTCAAGCATGCCGCGAGCATAGAGCTTGAGGGCAACGTTCTTAAGCACCGTGCCGGAGCTCAGTGCCGGGCCTCGGTAAGGGACCTTCGGGTCGCTTATCACGACGATACAGGTATATTTCGGATGTTCGTAAGGGAAGAATCCGCAGAATGTCACGCGATAGTGGCCTTCGCGGTAGCCTCCCTTGAAAGGTGGCAGTTTGATGGAGTCGCCGTTGGCATCGACACGCGGACGCTTGTCCTCGAGGGCGATCTTGCAAGTGCCTGTCTTACCGGCTATCTCGACGATATTGTTCTTAAGAGCCTTGGCAGTACCACCCTGCTCCCATACCACGCCTCGCATCATCTTGCGGAGTATGGCGGCATTCTGGCTGGAGAGTATGCGTTCGCGGACGTAGGAGACGGCGATATCGGAGTCGCGGCCATCGGGCGTGCGCAGACTCTTGACGAGGCGAGGCCGTACAAAGCAACCGTCGTTGGCAACGGCATTATAGAATGCGCAGGTGTAGAGCGGCGGTATCATCGTCGAATAGCCAAAGACCATACGGGAAAGCGACAGACGGCCGCCCACATTGTTCTGTAGCCTTGGGAAAAACGGGGTTCTCTCACGTGCTATCCCGGTATTGAAACGGTCGAAAAATCCCATCTCGGCGAGGTCTTTGCGGAACTGGTTGGGATTGCCGTCGTAATGAGGCATCGTAAGCTTCACCATGCCGATGTTCGACGAGTATTCGATGAAGCGGTCGACAGGCAGCGAGCCGGGCGAATGCGTATCCGAAATAGGGCGACGGCCGAGGTAGGCATAGCTGCGCCCGATGGAATAACTACGGCTGACAGGATGTGCGAAGCCTTTTTCGAGAGCCACGGCCATAGTCATGACTTTCATCACAGAGCCGGGTTCATAGGCCTGGACGGCACGGTTGAGCGCTTCGATATATCGCGGAGTTTTCGATAAAGTGTCGCGTTCGAGGTTGCTCATAGCTTTGATGTCGCCGGTTGCCACTTCCATAATCATGGCGGTTCCCCAGTCTGCATGGGCGTTGAGAAGCATCTCGCCAAGCTCGCTCTCAAGGATATCCTGCATGGTGATATCGATGGTTGTGGTGACATCGTAGCCGTCTACCGCAGGTATCTCGACGGCATATCGTGCGCCGCGAGTAAAGAGCTTCTTACGCTGGAGACCGGGAACGCCGTAGAGGAGCGTGTCGAGGGCGCGTTCGAGACCCGAACGGCCGCGAACCTCGGGGTCGGTGTCAAGCTGTCCGACCCGGCCTATGCTCATACGTGCCATCTTGCCGAAAGGATAGGAACGCTTCATCACCTTGTCGACCTTGAGACCGGTGAGGTTGCAGTTCTTGGTGGCACGGAAGAATGGGAGCTTTTTGATTTTGCCGACCATCTCCTCGGGCACGCCTTTGGCAATGACAAAATTACGCGTGCGTTTGTCCTTCGGCTTCTCTAGCACTTTGTTGAAACGGTCTTCCCAGTACTCGGCATCGTGTTCGGGGAACAGCTCGGCCAGACCGGCTGAAATCTCGGGTATGGAGTCCCGGAAAGCGACAATCTTGAATTTCGACGCCCTGAAGTCTATCATGACGTTGGAATAGTACAGGTTCGTGGCGAGAATACTGCCGTCGGATGCCAGGATTTCACCACGCATAGGCGTGATAATCTGGGAATCGCGCAAGGTAGAAGCGCCCATGCGGTTCCAGTCGGAAGCGTTGATGATTGTCGTGCGGACAAGCATCACCGAGATACAGATAGCTATAAGGATGGTAAGGAGGAAAATGACGCTGAAACGTCTTACCACCTGCGGATTGCGGTTTGAGGAAGAGGACATTGCCGTAGTACTGTGTTATTCTGGTTGGTTATTGTCATTGATTTCGATACGCATAGGCCGCGCGTCGGGCACCGTGAGTCCGAGCTTGAGGCTGTCGACGAGATGCATCATGGCCGATTCGCGCGTCAGGGTCATGTAGAGCGAACGTTCCTTCTGTTTCTCGGTACTCATGATGTTTATCTGGTTTGTCAGCGAATGGATGGTATTCTCATTGGTCGCACATTCGAAACGCGCCGCTATGAATGCCACACAGCTTATGACGGCGAAAGCCGTAGCAAAGAAATGACGCATGAAAAAACGGCTCGACACGGCATCGCCCTGTAGCACCTTGCGGATGCCGTTGCCGACAGTATCTATACCTTTGCGTATTGTCATGATTCCTTGGAATGTCATATTTTTTCGGCAACCCTCAGTTTGGCGGAGCGGCTGCGCGGATTAGATTCTATTTCTGCCTCGGAGGGCACTATGGGCTTGCCGGTAACGTTCTTGAAAGGCACCTCGGCCCGACCGAATATGTCCTTCTCGATTTCCCCGTCGATACGGCCGCTGCGCATGAAGTTCTTCACCATGCGGTCCTCGAGGGAGTGATATGTGATGATGGCGAGCCTTCCTCCGGGACGCAGCACTCGCTCAGTCTGCCGCAGGAAGGCTTCGAGAGCTGCCATCTCGCCGTTGACCTCTATGCGGAGCGCCTGAAAAATCTGTGCAAGCTCTTTCTTGCGCTTTGTCAGAGCAATAAGCGGCTCGGCAAGGGCGAGGAGCTTGCCGGTGGTGTCAACAGGGTCCTTGGAACGTACCGACACTATGGCCGAGGCCAGGCGGCGAGCCTGCTTGAATTCGCCATAGATGCGGAAGATGGCGGTCAGCTGTTCCTCGTCGGCATCGGCGAGGAGGTCGGCGGCTGTCATGCCGCCGCCACGGTTCATGCGCATGTCGAGCGGAGCATCGCTACGGAAGGAGAAACCTCGCGAGGCATCGTCGAAATGATGCGACGAAACGCCCAGATCGGCAAGCACACCGTCGACTGTCCCTGAAACGCCATAATAGCGCATATAATTCTCGAGGTAGCGGAAATCACCGTGTATGGCCGTGAAGCGCATGTCGGTGAAGGCACGGCCGATAGCATCGGAGTCGCGGTCGAGACTGAAGAGATGTCCTTCCGGCCCGAGGAGCTCGGTAATGGCACGCGAATGTCCTCCGCCGCCAAGAGTGGCATCGACATAAATGCCCCCGGGATAGATATCAAGAGCGGCAAGCGATTCGGGCAACAAGGCCGGTATGTGGTAAACTTCTTCTTCCATAATGGATTAGCTGCCGAAACGCCCATAAAATTGCTCGGCATTCTTTTGAGGTGTCAAAATTACGGAAAATCCATAAAAATTTACATATCTAAACTAAGAAAATATAGACATCCACCCAAAAAGTTATCAACATAACTAAAGAGGGGACCCCGAAGAGTCCCCTGGCGCTTATCCGAAGATATTTACATTTGCAAATCAAAAGCGCACAACAGTGAAAGAGTAGGGAGGCATGGCAGCCTCAGGTAGGCTGACAGTGATATGCACCGGAACCGCGTCAAGGTCGTCGGGATTGCCGGAGAGGACAGTAGCCTTGTACTGCCCGGACTTCTGTGCAAGCGGCGTGAGATCGACGTTGACTTTTACCTCGACAGGCAACATATTGACCATTTTGAGTATATACCCGCCGTTATCGTCTTTGACTATGGAAACACCGACACGTGCACGGGCCTTTTCGTCGGCACCGGGGCCGAAGCTCAGGACTGAAGGCACATAGGTTGTACCGCTGTTATTGCCGTAAAGCCACTGCACATAGTAGTCGGGGGTGAGATTGACGCTTGTATTATCAAAATAGATAAGGTCGGGCCTCCACTGAGTATGATCCTTCTTAGCCAACAGCGGAGCGTAGGAGGTCATCTCCACGACATCGGCATTTCGCTCTACGTCTGTGAGATAGAGCGCATCGCTCAGCGCGGCTTCAAGGTTGCTGGGACGGCCCGGCAGATGAGAGGCATATTCGCCGAGATAGACCTTTGTGGCTTTGCGCGGATACTTGTCATAGTAATCACGATTGTAAATCAGCCAGCCCGGCGAAACATAGTAATGCTCGTCGACTATAGGTATCTCGAGTTCGCGTGCAAGCTCCCAGCCTTCTTCGTAGTCCGTTCCTTCGTAGAAGGGACCGACGGTGCCGACAACTGTGATTTCGGGGTGAGCCTCGCGGACAGCATCGTATATCATCTTGAAGCGCGGCTTGAACACTTCGGTGATCATATCCTCGTTGCCGATACCTATGTACTTGAGATTGAAAGGTTCAGGATGACCAGCCGCAGCACGAATGGCTCCCCATTTGCTGTCGACGGAGCCGTTGGCATACTCGATGAGGTCAAGCACGTCCTGGATATATTCGTCCATCTCATCCATCGGTATGCCGTTCTGCTGGCCTAACTTTGTAAGATCGCAGTCGCTGTGATGGGCTGCGGTGCCAGAGTTCTGGCATGGCACACCGGCGGCGAGAACAGGAAGAGGCTCCGCACCGATATCTTCGCAGAAGAGGAAGTATTCGTGATAGCCGAGGCCGCGTGTCTGGTGATAGCCCCAGAGGTTGCGGAGCGGCTTGCGGTCCTGCAGCGGCCCTATCGAGCCTTTCCAGTCGTAGATATTGTCGATGCCGTCGCCATGAGCCACGCAGCCGCCCGGGAAGCGTACGAAACGAGGCTGAAGGTCGGCAAGAGTCTGTGCGAGATCGGCGCGCAGGCCGTTTTTGCGGCCTTTGAATGTCTTTTCGGGGAAGAGCGACACCATGTCGACATCGACAGTACCCGGCTCGAAGTTAAGGCTGAGACGAGCCTGAGGACATGTGGCCGACGGACGTACGACTGCCGATACTTTCTGCCAGTCGCCGGCTGCTATCTTGACCTTTGCGGATGCTATGCGCTTGCCGCTCTCGTCGACGAGGCTCACTGTAGCCTTTCCTGCGTTCTTGCTGCGTACGTACATCGAGAAGTCATAACGTTCGCCTTTGCGCACAGAGATGAAGTCGAAACCTCTGTTTGTCAGGGTCGAGCTAAGACCCTTCAATGAGGCATAGTGGGGATTGTTAGCCGACAGGGGGTCGGCTGTAAGTATCTCAAGCTCCGTACCGTCGCCGGTTTCCCATGCCTTGGTCGAATTCCATGACTGGTCGCCGCCACGGTCGGAAGGAGCATACTCGAAGTCGCGGTTCTGTACCAGTTCGGCATACAGGCCGCCGTCGGCACCGTAGTTGATATCCTCGAAGAAGATACCTATGAGCTTGTCGGAGATTTCCTTGGCCTTAGCAGGTTCGGGAACCACTTTGAGCGTCAAGTCTTTGAGGCCGGCGAAACGGGTAGCATCGTCCTTAGTCTCTTCGGCATACAGCTCGGCGAGACGTTTGCGCTCGGCAACGAAGCTCTTTACTTTGTCAAGAGTTTCATCCGGCATCTCGACGATATAACCGCCGTAACGTTTGCCGTCGATAGTCGCACTGTCGGGGCGTACGGGTACAGAGGGGTGCATGTCGCGCGGAAGGTCGTTGGGCGATGCAAAATAGCGCTGTGGAGACCATGTCGTAAGGTCGGGAGAGGTAGCCATAGCCGTCACACTGCCGTCGGAAGTCGCCTTCCATACAGCCGTCCAAAGGCCGTTGGAACCGTCGACGAAGAGACGTGGCGAATACATTTTCTTGTGAGACCCCCATGGTCCGAAATCATTTCTCACGAAATCATAGCCCAGAGGTACCCAAGGCGAGCCGGCATCAGCCCTCCAGGCGAGGTTCAATCCTGAATTGCCGTCCGGGGCGGCGTAGGCAAAGGTCTCGGCGCACATGGCTCCGGACGTACCCGTCGCGGCTAATATCAGGGTTACAAGGATTTTACGCATATTGTTTGGTTGATGGTTAGGTTAGTTTCAGGTAGGGACTATTTCATAAAGACGAAGTAAACTGCAGCGATGAGGCAGGCGAAAGCTGCGAAATGGTTCCAGTGCAGAGCCTCGCCCCTGAAGACGACCACGGTAAAGAGCGTGAACACCACCAGGGTGATAGCTTCCTGGAGCACTTTGAGCTGCATAAGCGAGAAGCTGCCGCCATTGCCATGGAATCCGATGCGGTTAGCAGGCACCTGGCAGCAATATTCGGCCAGGGCTATGCCCCAGGAGAGCAATATGACGGCATAGAGAGGTGTGTTGGACGATATTACTTTCATCTGCTGGAGCTTGAGATGCCCGTACCATGCGAATGTCATGAATACGTTGGCTATAACCAGCAGACCTACAGTCAATAAAGCATTTTTCATTTGGGATTGTCTGCGTAAGCGTGACGGAAGCCCTTGGTTCTGTTCCAGGCTCCACGTGTAAAATCGGGCACCTCGACAGGTGCGGATCCATTTTCAATCGATATTTCCGAGAGGGGCGAGAGGGCGCACCATTCGGCAAGGTCGTAGACATCCATATCGAGTGGAAGACCGTTGCGGAGACAGTAGACGAGGCGATAGTCCATGATATAGTCCATGCCGCCGTGGCCTCCAACCTTCTTGGCAATCTCTCCAACCTCGCGGATGATGGGATGCGTGTATTTCTCGAGAAGAGCCTCTGTCTGTTCCTGCGAGATGAAGTCGTGGGCGCTCAGGTTCTCGTGGTCGGGGACTACGGCGCTGTCGAGCTGTTCGGGTTCGAAAGCATAGCCTTCGACGGGGTATTTGTTGGCAAATCCCTTGGTGCCTGTCAGCTGGTACATACGGGAATAGGGCCGTGGATTGACGACATCGTGCTGTATCTGGATTGTCTTGCCGTTGGCCGTGCGTATCATAGTCATCGTATGGTCGCCGTTGAGATATTCGACAGTGCTGTCGGTCACCTCGGCATAGTCTGCCGGTCCGTTCACGGCCTTGGTGTCCATAGCCACGAGTGTTGTCATGCGGTCGCCGCGATGTATATCGAGGAGCTGGCATGCCGGGCCGAGGCCGTGGGTGGGATATACGTCGCCGCGATGATCCTTGTTGTAGTCCAGACGCCAGTTGTTCCAGTAGTAGGGCCAGAATTCCTTGAGGTTGTGGATATAGCTGCCCTCAGTGTGCAGCACCTCGCCGAAAAGGCCCTGCTGTGCCATATTCAGCGTGCTCATCTCGAAGAAGTCATAAACACAGTTTTCGAGCATCATACAGTGCTTGCGTGTGCGTTCGGAGGTGTTGACGAGGTCCCATATCTCCTCGAGATTGTTTGCTGCCGGGACTTCGACAGCTACGTGCTTGCCATTCTCCATAGCATACAGAGCCATAGGGGTATGATGGACCCAGTCGGTGCAGATGTAGACGAGGTCTATATCCGGACGTTCCACCAATGCGCGCCATGCCGTATCGCTGCCTGTATATTCGGCTGCTGCCGGACGGCCCGCTTCGGCGAGATATCGCTGCGAACGGTTGATACCGGCTGTATCCAAGTCGCATAGAGCCACCACTTTGGTGCCGGGGATATGTGCGAAACGCTCGACAGCGCCTGGACCGCGCATACCGAGACCTATGAAGCCGACGCGAACAGTGTCGAGGGGCTCGGATGCATAGCCGAGCATATCGGTCTGTCCGGCGGGTCGTTCAGGGGTTTCTACTTTGATGAGACTGCCGGTTTCGACGGCTTTCTGTCCGCATGATGTTGTCATGAAGGCGACAGCGGCCAGCACAACAGGGACAATGTGCGATAATTTCATGTATGTTGATTGTTGGTAATGATTAGTCTTTCAATGCGACACTACAAAGGTAAGTCAAAATTTTGTCTTTTAGCGATAAAAAACGTAACTTTGCCAAAAACGAAACCTCATGGATCCAATATACCGACGACTCCTCCTCAAGCTCAGCGGCGAATCGCTGATGGGCTCGCAAGGCTATGGCATAGACCCAGAACGCCTTAACTCCTACGCATCACAAATCTTCGAGCTCGTGAAATCGGGCGTGGATGTCGCTATCGTCATCGGAGGCGGCAACATATTCCGCGGCCTTTCGGGAGCCGCAAAAGGCTTCGACCGCGTAAAAGGCGACCAGATGGGCATGCTCGCGACCGTGATAAACTCCCTCGCCCTAAGCTCCGCCCTCGAGTCCCTGGGTTGTCCGGCACGTGTGCTGACCTCTATCGGCATGTTCCCCGTCGGTGAACCCTACAGCCCCATGCGCGCCCTCGAGACTCTCGACGACGGCAAGGTGACTATCATCGCCGGAGGCACCGGAAATCCTTTCTTCACCACCGACACCGCCGCCGCCCTGCGTGCCGTCGAAATCAAGGCCGACGTGATGATGAAAGGCACCCGCGTCGACGGCATCTACACTGCAGACCCCGAAAAAGACCACACGGCCACCAAGTTCGACAAAATCAGCTACGACGAAATCTACAACCGTGGCCTCAAGATAATGGACCTTACCGCCACTACATTATGCCGCGAAAACGGCATGAAAATCGTGGTATTCGACATGGATACCCCGGGCAACCTCGCCAAAGTTGTCGCAGGCGAGAATATAGGGACATTAGTTTACTAAACGATTATTAATCAAATTACTACAATATGACCGACCCCAACACCTACATCTCTCCCGCCGAGGAAAAGATGGAAATGGCTGTCGCCTATCTCGACGAAACCCTCGCACGCATCCGTGCCGGCAAAGCAAACCCCAAGATTCTCGACGCTGTGCGCGTAGACTATTATGGCAGCATGGCCCCTATCTCGAACGTGGCCAATGTCAGCGTCCCCGACGCACGTACTATCGTCATCACGCCATGGGAAAAATCCATGTTCAAGGTCATCGAAAAGGCCATCATCAACTCCGAAGTCGGCATCACGCCTGAGAACAACGGCGAAGTCATCCGTCTTTCGATTCCGCCGCTGACAGAAGAACGCCGCAAAGCTCTCGTCAAGCAGTGCAAGGCCGAAGCCGAGAACGCCAAGGTTTCTGTACGCAACGCCCGTCGCGACGCTATCGAAGGTCTCAAGAAAGCCATCAAACAGGGCATGCCCGAGGACGTGGAGAAGGATTCCGAAGCAAAGGTACAGAAGATACACGACAAGTACCTCAAGAAAATCGACGATATTTTTGCCGCCAAGGAGAAAGAAATTCTCACCGTCTGATATCACCGTCTTCAATCCTGACGAAATACAATACCCGTGCCTCTTCCAGGCATGGGTATTGTCAGTAAATACAGAATCTTACAGTTATGCCGCTTGACAATCTCCTTCCTATCCTGCCGGAGGCCTTGATGAGCCGCCGACCCCTGCTTATTGCCGGGCCCTGCAGCGCCGAGAGTCGCGAACAGGTGCTCGCCACGGCCGAGGCTCTTGCCGGAGCCGGAATAGGGGTCTTCAGGGCCGGTGTATGGAAGCCGCGCACGAAGCCAGGCAGCTTCGAGGGCCGTGGAGCGGAAGCCTTGCCATGGCTTGCTGAAGTCAGGGAGCGGACGGGCATGCTGACAACGACAGAAGTCGCCACGGCTGCCCATGCACGCATGGCCGTCGAAAGCGGCATAGATATCATCTGGATCGGTGCCAGGACAACGGCCAACCCCTTCGCCGTGCAGGAGATAGCCGACTACCTCGCAACGCTGCCCGAGGACAAGCGAGAACAGATCACAGTCCTCGTCAAGAACCCTGTAAACCCCGACCTCGAACTCTGGATAGGAGCTCTCGAACGCATATACGGTGCCGGGGTGCATCGTCTCGGAGCCATCCACCGTGGTTTCAGCGCCTACGGAAGGCATCTCTTCCGCAATCCTCCCAAATGGCGCATACCTATTGAGCTGCACCGCCGCTTCCCTGCCCTGCCACTTATCTGCGACCCAAGTCACATCGGAGGACGACGTGATGCCATCGAATCGCTGTCGCAGCAGGCTTTAGGCATGAAATTCGACGGCCTGATCATCGAAACCCACTGCGACCCTGACTCAGCCCTCAGCGACAAAGAGCAGCAGCTGACCCCGAACCAGCTCGTAGACATCCTTGGGCGCCTGCACATTCCGGAGCAGACAGTAAGCACTCCCGGACTTGATGAACTGCGAAGCAAAATCGACCGGCTCGACGACGAACTTCTCGAACTCCTGGCCAAACGTATGAGAGTGGCCCGAGAGATCGGTCTATACAAGAAAGAGCATGACATGTCGGTAGTACAGCCCGACCGTTATAACGACCTCATGCAGCGACGCGTCGATGCGGCGCTGAGTCTCGACCTTGGAGCCGATTTCATACGCAACGTGCTCGAAGCGATACACGAGGAATCCGTCCGCCAGCAACTCGACATCTGAACTTCACACACACGAGATGCTTCGCCTCAGGGGACTGTCAATAAAAAGTCCTCTGTTTCAAACAACACCATATGCAATGAAAATCCACAATCTCCTCATAGCGATCTGCATGCTGGCTGTTCAGTCGGCTGCAGCGCGAAACGTCATCAGTCTCGCCGGACAATGGGACTTCGGCACCACCGCGGACAATGTCGAATCAGTCGTAACACTCCCGGGAACCCTTGACACTAACGGTATAGGCAAACCCGACACAAACGCCACCGAAACCACGCGCCTATCGCGCAAGGTAACATACAGCGGACCAGCCTACTACTCTCGCTCCGTGCAGATTCCTCGCAGCTGGAAGGACAAGGCCGTGAGCCTTACACTCGAACGCACACGCCCATCGGTACTTTATGTCGACGGTCGCCGCATCGGCTCATGCACATACCTATCTGCCCCGCACCGCTACGACCTCACCGGCATCCTCACTCCCGGAGAACACCGTATCACAGTGATGGTCGACAACGGCGACAGCATTCCGCCGCAGATCCGCGACAACTCCCACTCCTGCACCGAATCTACCCAGACGAACTGGAACGGCATCGTTGGCCGCATCGAACTCGAGGCGGCAGCACCATTCCACATCGAATCGCTTGAGACATATCCCGACGTAAAATCTCGCAGCGTGACAGTAAAAGCGCGATTCTCGAAGCCGGTGCCACGCAAAGGGCTCGTTTTCAGCGTACATTGCAACGATTCGACAGCAAGTCAGCGGCTTGCAAAGGGAGTCACAGAGACTGAGCTCGTACTGCGGCTCGGGCCTTCGGCCGGACTGTGGAGCCACCGCAATCCTGTGCTCCACAGACTAACAGCAACCATCGAGGGCACCGATACCGTGAGCCGAAACATAGCACTGCGCGAATTCGGCGTACGCAACAGGCAGTTCACGGTCAACGACACGACAGTGTTCCTCCGCGGACGACACGACGCCTGCGTCTTCCCTCTCACCGGCTATGCTCCGATGGACACGACCGAATGGCTACGTTATTTCCGCATCATCAAAAATTACGGCCTCAACCACGTCCGCTTCCACTCCTGGACACCTCCGGCAGCAGCCTTCGAAGCCGCCGACATCGAAGGTATCTATCTGCAGCCCGAACTAACTATCTGGGGCACTTTCGACGAAAACGAAAAAACGTTGATGGACTTCCTGCTACTCGACGGCGACGCCATTCAGCACGAATACTCGCAGCATCCTTCGTTCACCATGTTCGGTCTCGGCAATGAACTGTGGGGCGAAGTGCCGCTCATGCAGAAATTCACCGACCACTTCCGCGAATACGAGCCTCGTCATCTCTATACCTTCGGTTCCAACGCCTATCTGGGCTGGCAGGGCAATCTGCCGGGACAGGATTTCTTCGTGACTTGCCGTGTAGGAGGCTCTGACGACTATTCCACCCATACCCGAGCCTCTTTTTCCTTTGCCGACGCATACGAAGGCGGCTATCTCAACAACACATATCCCAATACCGAAATGAATTTCGAAGGCGCGGTGCAGCTCTCTCCGGTACCGGTAATCGGCCATGAAACCGGCCAGTACCAGATCTATCCCGACTACCGCGAAATAAGCAAATATACCGGCGTGCTCGAACCGCGAAACCTGCGTGTTTTCCGCGAACGTCTCGAAAAAGCCGGTATGGCCGACCAGGCTACGGACTTTTTCCGCGCTTCCGGCCTGTGGGCAACACAACTTTATCTTGCAGATATGGAAATGAACCTGCGCACACCTTCCATGGCCGGATTCCAACTGCTCGATATACAGGACTATCCGGGACAGGGAACCGCCTTGGTTGGTATTCTCGACGCATTCATGGATTCCAAAGGCCTCATCAGCCCCGAGCGCTGGCGGCAGTCGTGCGCCGACATCGTAGCACTGGCGGAATTCCCGACATTCGTACTCCCCGACGGCACCGGAATGCCCGTCAGGCTGGCTGTGGCAAATTATTCCGGCCATTCCCTTGCAGGGCACGCGCTTCGGTGGTCACTTACTGACGGGAAAGAGACCATCGCCTCGGGCAAGTCCGTGATTCCCGACGGGACAGGCCTTGTCGTCGCCGACAGCCTGAACCTTAACCACGGCACAACAAGGCATCCGCGCAAACTCACTCTCAGTCTGGAAATTCCATCCGTGAACGTCTGCAACAGCTACAACCTATGGTCCTACCCTCCCGAAATGCAAGCCGACACAAGCGACATATACGTATCCCGTACCCTCTCGCCCGAACTTTTCGCGACTCTGAAACGCGGAGGTAAGGTTCTGCTCATGCCCGACTCCACCCTCACCGACAGCGTCAGTGTAGGCCCGCTCTTCCAAACCGACTACTGGAACTACCGCATGTTCAACACCATCTGTGAAAGTCAGGGCAAGCCATCGAGTCCCGGCACGCTGGGCATCCTTGCCGACCCGGAGCATCCGGCACTTAGCCTCTTCCCCAACGACGGCCACACCGACTGGCAGTGGTACTCCCTGATCAAGAGCTCCCGCCCTATTATCCTTGACCGCCTCAATGCCATAGGCTACAAGCCTATCGTACAGGTTATCGACAATGTAGAGCGCAACCACCGTCTGGGGCTGCTGATGGAGTTCGCCGTCGGTCCAGGACGGCTCCTCGTTCTCGCTGCCGATCCCGGCGACCGCGACGCGGCAGCCCGGGCCTTCATGGCGAGCATCACCCGCTACATGAACAGCCCGGACTTTGCGCCCACAACACAACTCACTCCTGCTGAGCTTACAGAACTTCTAACCGTCCCCGTAAATTCAGCCTCCATCGAATCCCTGCACAATATTTCATATTGAGCAGTCGGAATGCAGAATCATTCCATCTTCATGTCGGCACTCATGAGGTAGGTGTTATAGGGACCCCACATCGACATGATGAACCAGAGTTTGTCGTCATTATCCTTCAAGGGGTGCATGAATGCGCAGTACAGACCTGGATATTCGTCAATCTGAGCCAGTACTCGCGGCTTGCTCCAGTCGATGAGATCCTTTGAGGTGCTGTAGAGAATGGCATGGCCGTGAGTCATGGGATTTTCGTCATAGCCGGGGTCATAATTATAGGTCAGAATCCAGCATCCGAACTTCTTGCTCCACATCAGCGAGCTTTCACCTATGGGACCTCTCAGCACGGGCGTGGCAGCCGATTCGTCGCCGCGTACCCACTCATGCTTGTCTCCATTCCAGTATTCATAGGCGTTCTTATCCCTGATGTCTTTCTCGCGGAAACGTGCCATATAGCCGTTGTCGCCACGACCCGACCAGGTGCCGAACATATAGACCCAGCCATCGCGTTTGGCGTATGCTACCTGCGAGAAATGGCTGTCGGGCGAGAATGACACTTCTTTGCAGCGCGTCCATGTACGGCCATCGTCCTCAGATTGATAGAGCGCGGAGTAATTCGTAAGCCAGCGTCCTTTCGGGCCGCCCCAGTCGTGAATATTCATGATATGCACATAGTCTGTGCCGTCCGCACGGATGGCGCTCGTAGGAATCGAAGTCTGGTAGACTTTGGGATTGGCCTTTCCGCCGGGACATACTTCGAGAGCCTTGCCCTCGGCATCGAGGAGCATGGAATCGATACGGAGGCCGTCGGTCAGTACGGTGTCGCTCGAGAAAGCCAGTACATTGGAGCGCCAATTGGTTCCGTTGCCGCCACCACCGTTTGTGTATGCCTTAAAACCCTCGCCACTGGTGTCTCCAAAGAACATTCCGACGCGGTCGCCGTCCATATGCCACATGAAGCCGAGGTCGGTGCCGTACACGTCGAAGTCGCGTCCGGTATTATTGGGGCTCGGAATCATCTCTCCGGGAAGAGGTTCACCAGTCAAACGCGATATAAACGTGACATTTTCGAGCGTAAGTCCTCCCTCGACTCTTTCGAGCGTGACAAGCCCAAGTTCGAACTGGTCGCCACCGTTATTATTGCGGACGTGGACTGTAATCGAATTTGTCTGCGAAGTAAGATTGATATCGCCGATGTACATTCTCTCTTTGGAGACTTCTTTGTCGTTCTTGGTGGTAATCCAGCCTGTCAGACGCTTCTGGCGCTGCCATACCTGGAAATCGGCACCGTTGGGCTTATCGAAATAATTGAAAAATACCTTGTATCTTCCTTCGGGAACGTCGTTCAGCATGATACGTACTTCGCCCTGACTCTGTGTAGTCATTCGAATTCCACGGTCGTTAGCAACAGAGACTCCGCCTCCTATAGTGAGCATCATCAGCTGCGGATAATATACATGTTCGGAAGGCTCATAGACAGTACGGAGTTCCGCTGTGGGATCCTGACGGCTCTCCAGGGGACGGTCGGAATAGAAGAAACCAATCGAGGTATAATCGACAGGGAAGCTATTTCCTTCACCGCCGTGCTCCATACCATGATAAAGTTCCTGTTCATACGAAAGCTTGTCGCTCAGGAAGAAACGATAACCGCCTGTGCGTCCCATCGGGAGTGAATAGTCAAGACATCCGTGCAGGGGAAGGCTGTTGCCACGGTCCCAGCGGTCGAGAAGGGCGTACCAGCCGCCGTTGTAGTAGTCTTCCGAGCCGGTGCCGTGCATACGCATCTTCTTGTCGACGTAAGTAGAATCGTCACCCTCGAAGAAGAGTGTCATGCCGGGACGCAGGCCCTGTGCCTGATGGACAGTTCCGACATAATGACCTTTGCCTTTCTGTGCAGCGAATTTATGGAAAGTGCCGAGAGGAGTCTTCTCGCGGTGCCAGGTTGAATAGAACTTGCCTTCCTGCTTTGCCTTGCGGCCTTTATCATTATAATATACCTTGGAGTTGACCGATACCGGCGACTGCTTCACGCCCTCGCGCTTCTTGTAAACGAGTTTCACAGAGGCCGACTTGTCGAAAGGCATAGGGAGATAGCAGTAGTTATCGTTGCCACGCTTGCCCATGAGGATGCTACGCATAGCGCCCTTGCCATAGGCATAACCGAAGAAATCGGCTACCGGAGCGTAGATAGCCTCCACGTTTTCGCCGTCCCATATGGCCGATAGGATGATATCTTTATAGGGGCCTTCGAAAGAAGTGCCGCCGTCGACCGACATACCTACGATTCGTCCCGGCTCGTCCATATCGAATATCGACACTTCTTCTCCGGGGCTGAGTGTGAATGTTTTCTCTTCAGTCTTAATGTCGCCCGACTTGCCATAGGCATAGTTCGCCACAGACGGAGCCAGGTCGCTCCACAGACGCTGCACCTCGCTCATGACTTCGCGGTCGCGACGGGTAAATTCACCATTATAGGTCTCGACATCCTTGCCGGGCAGATTGCGGTGCTCTATTTGGATGAATTCAAGCTTCGGGCCGTCGTAGACAATCTTGCACGATTTCTTGTAAGGTATAGGCACATAGCAATAGAAGCCGCCCAGTTCGTTACCGCACACGGGCTTGACAAATGGGAAGACTTTGCCCGAGAAGAGGTCGGAGAACTTGATTTTCAGTCCCGGTTCCTTCTCTCCGTCGAAGTAAAAATAGAGCATGTTGTCGTTGGGAGTCGGGGTCCAGATGCGGTCTATCACGCCCGGCCCCTCCATCTCGGCAATCACGAGCTTGTCGCCCTCCCGACGTGTAAACGAATATTTGCCGGAGAACCCGTCGTCGTTGCCGCCAGTGCGGTCGTAGCTTGAGAACTGCTCGACATAGGAGCCCGTACGGTATTCGGGCAGACGGTCGACCCGTTTCAGCAACTCAAGTTCGTCCGCCCAGCGATAGACATCTTTGCCAGCCACGCTCATGCCCGGAATCATGGAGATGAGTAGGATGGCTGCTAAAAATTTCTTAGTGAGATTCATAGGTATTATAGGGTTTATAAAGATAAGGAGAGGTGCCGGCACTTACCGACATCTCTCCTTACATTGTGTTTTCTGTTATTATCACTCAGGACTAAAGATTGAAAGCGTTATCCTGAATTAATGTGATGAATGGCAGAGGGAGTATTATTTAACTGCCTTTGCAGCTACTTTTGCATTGCGACGGCTGTCGGCGAGGTAAGCAACGGGGCTGGCAACATATATAGTTGCGAGAGTACCGATGATAACGCCGAAGATCATAGCAAATGTGAAGCTGCGGATAGCGTCGCCACCAAGGATAAAGATACAGAGGAGTACCAGCAAGGTCGAGAGCGAAGTCATGATGGTACGGCTCAGGGTAGTGTTGATAGAGGTATTGATGGTGGTGTAGAAGTCCTGCTTGGGATAGAGGGCTGTGTTCTCACGCACACGGTCGAATACCACCACGGTATCGTTGATCTGATAACCGATGACTGTCAGGATTGCCGCTATAAATGTCTGGTCGATTTCCATCGCAAACGGCAGCACGCCGTAGAAGAGCGAGTAGAAACCGATGATAGTAACAGCTGTGAAAGCCACGGCAGCCAGAGCGCCGAGCGAGAAGGCGACGTTGCGGAAACGGAGCAGGATGTAGAAGAACATTGCGATGAGCGCGATGGTCACGGCGATGTATGCATCCTTCTTCATGTCGTCGGCAACCGAAGGACCGACTTTCTGCGAGGATACAATACCCTGGCTTGCATCGGTGGTCGAGAATTCGGCAGCCGTCATACCTTCGTTGAGATAGGGCTTGAGAGCTTCGAAAAGCTTGTCGGTGATTTCGGTCTCGGTGTCGGACTCCTCGTTGTTGATCTTGTAGTTGGTCGATACACGTACCTGGTTCGAGCTTTCGATGGTGATAACCGATGTAGAAGCGTCGGGGAACTGTGCGGAGAGTACTTCCTGAAGTTCGGCAGTGTCGACAGGACGTTCGAACTTCACAACGTAGTTGCGGCCGCCGGAGAAGTCGATACCCTGGTTAAGTCCACGGGCGAAGAGCGAGATAACGACAATGAGCAGGAATGTTCCGCAGATGCTGAAGCTGACCTTGCGCTGGCCGAGGAAGTTGATCTTCGTGCTGAGGAACATCGAACGCGAGAGGCTGGTCGAGAATGTGAGCTTGTTGAAAGCCTTGCTCTTTGCGTACCAGAGGAAGAAAAGACGGCTCAGGTAGACTGCTGTGAAGAACGAGCAGATAAGGCCGATGATAAGGGTGGTAGCGAAGCCCTTGATAGGACCTGTCCCGAATAGGAGCAGGATGACACCTGTGATAATCGAAGTAAGGTTCGAGTCGAAGATAGCCGAGAAAGCGTTGCTATAACCGTCGGAGAGAGCATCGCGTACTTTCTTGCCGGCGCGGAGTTCTTCCTTGGTACGCTCGAAGATAAGCACGTTGGCATCGACGGCCATACCGAGGGCGAGCACGATACCGGCGATACCGCTCATGGTGAGCACTGCCTGGAAGGAGGCCAGAATACCGATAGTGAAGAAGAGGTTGCAGATAAGGCAGATATTGGCGATAAGGCCGGGAATGAATCCGTAGAAGGCGATCATGAAGATCATCAGTAGCACGAGGGCTACGACGAAGGAGATGAAGCCTGCCTGGATGGCCTGCTTACCGAGCGACGGGCCGATGACCATATCAGAGATGATATGTACCTTGGCGTCCATCTTACCGGACTTGAGCACGTTGGCAAGGTCTCGGGCTTCTTCGATGGTGAAATCGCCGGTGATGGACGACGAACCGCCTTCGATCTTGTCGTTGACGTTAGGAGCGGAATAAACCTTGTCGTCGAGGACGATGGCGACCTGCTTGCCGACGTTCTGGCCTGTGATGCGAGCCCAGTTACGGGCACCTTCGGCGTTCATGCGCATGCTGACTTCGTTACCGCGAAGAGGATCGTAGTTGGACGAAGCGTCGCTAACCACCTTGCCGTCGAGGGCAGGCTTGCCACCGTTAGCCTTGAGTGCATAGAGAGCATAACCGTAGTCATGCTCTGTACCGTTCTGGTCGACACGTACGGTAGGCTTCACAGCCCAACGGAGACGGAGGTCGGAGGGCAGAAGGCTCTTGGCCTGGGGTGTTGCGAGCACCTGGTCGATGGCTGCCATTGTCTTGGCATCGGGGGCATAGCCTATGGTCGCGCCGTAGCCTGCGCCCTGGCCGAGAAGAGCCATGAGGGGAGCGGCGTTGACGGTGGTGTCGTTAGCAAGGTTATTAAGAAGGCTGTTGAAGGAACCGGAAAGTTCTTCAGCACGGTATGTTTCATAGAATTCGAGGTTGGCCGAACGCTGGAGAAGGTCGCGTACACGTTCGTGGTCTTTCACGCCCGGGAGCTCGAGAAGGATCTGACCGTCCTTGCCCTGGAGAACCTGGATGTTAGGCGAAACAACACCGAACTGGTCGATACGGTTGCGGAGCACGTTTGTTGCCGAATTGTCGACACGGTCCTTTACCTGACTCTTGAGGGTAGTGCGGACAGCAGCATCGTCCATACCGGGATTAACGACACCCTGGAAGAGCACCGAGAAGTCGGCCTGGGGTTTAGCCTTGCGGTAAAGGTCGATGAAAGAGCTTACGAAATCGTCGCTCTGATGTGTTGCCACCATTTCGTTGGCACCACGGAGGGCAGCTTCGAACACGGAGTCCGTATCGCCGCTCTTCATGGAACGCATCATGTCGGGCATGTCGACCTGGAGGATTACGTTCATACCGCCCTTAAGGTCAAGGCCGAGGCCTACGCCCCATTTGCGTACATCGTTGAGAGTGTAGTAGCCCATGTACACTTTTTCCTCGCCCAGCGAGTCCATATAGTGCTTGTAGGCCTGGTTGTAGGCTGCGTCGTCGTTGTCGCCGGATTCCTGGAGTGCGTATGTTGCCGCTTCGTTCTCGTACTTATTTGAGATGAAAGTGAACGAGAGGTAGAAAAGACAGACAAGCACCAAGAAAATAGCAATGACACCGGCTACGATGCTTCCTAATTTTCCTTTGCTTTGCATGTAATTTATGGTTTAATTATTATTAATGAATTCGTTTTAGTTCGATTTCGGCTCGCAAATATAATGAAAATTTCGCATACAAGGGGTATGAGGGCTTCTGTTTTTCGTTTCTAAAGCCCTATATCGTGTTTTATACCCCTATTGGGGCTAAAATCTGTAGAGTATGCCCACGAGACCATGCACTTTCTGACCCGTGAGGCCCGGCAGGACATAGAAGCGGTGTCCGAGCAGGTTTTCACCACGGCCGAAGATGGTGAGCTCGTCAAGGAGACGGTAGGAAGCCGACAGCGACAGGTCGCTGACATTGTGCATCCCGACAGCCACGGGAACGGAGTTCTCTTCTAATGATTGAACCCAGTAGTAACGGCGCCCGCTTCGCAGCTCGTAGCCCAGGCCGATATTCAGCTTGTCGATGGGTCGGATGTCGACAGCCGCCTTGAGAATAGCCTTGGCGCGGTCGGGAGTGTCGGCAAAGCCGGAATGGAAGCTATGGGGATTGTATGCGGCGTTCAGCGATATGTCCAGGAACGATGCCGGGCTGAAACGGATATCCGCACCGGCACCCCAGCCGCTAAGGTTGACAGGCATGAAGGGAGTGCCCCAAGAGTAGACACCGAGCAGCATCTGTGCGCGACGAGTGGCGGCATAGCGGGCGTAGAGGTCGACGGTAAGTCCCGAGAAAGGACCAACGACGAATCCGGCACGTCCGTCGACGGGGCTGAAGGAGGTCGAATTCGGAGCCCATACAGGCGCAAAGGGCGAGTATTCGTATTGTGCCGACAATGTGTTGAAGCGTTCACCACCGCCAAGACGGGCATAGAGGGTGAAGCGCGAATCAGGCCGCATTGCAAACATCACGTCCGGAGCGACGTGGAAGGAACCGTTATCGGTTCCGGAAGTCACATCGAGGCGCGCACCGATACGGAGCTCGCCTTTCTCACCGATGAGGGTGAAGGCAGGGTTAAAGCTGTAGAGTCCGCTGTTCTTGCCCTTCTGCGCATTGTTCTGGATATCTTCGCCGTCGCACTGGCGGAGCAAAGCCTCGACACCAAGTTCGAGACCGTAGCTTCCGCCCTTATAACGGACACGGCCATCAAGACCATAGCGCACATCCTTGGGATCATAATACTCGATTCCGATATCCCCGGTATCATAGGTAGCATCAAGGCCGACCTTGAAATAATCGGCAAGGAAAGAGACATCGTAAACGACCGTGTTTGAGGAGCCTTCGAGTCCCAATCTGGCATCGAACATCGTAAGTTTCTGCTCATCGTGGAATCCGACGGCAGGTGCCTTCTGGGATGCTCCCGCGCCGTTGAACTCGGCATTGAGCCTGAGATTGCGGCCGAGAGACTGCATGAGGTATGCCTGTCCGGCGAAGGTATTGCTGCTCACCTTCTTTTCATCGTCCTCTATGTCGGAGTCATAGCTGTAGCCGTCGAACTGCGCCGATACACCGAGTAGGGTGTTCTTAGTGTTTATAAGCCGGTAACCAGCACCTATACCGAGATTATAGGCAGGGAAATAACCGGCCCACACATATCCGGGATAAGTCTCGGGAGTCGGCAGTCCGGTATAGACCGGGGTCTCCATCTTGCCGGACGAGGGTCCGAAAACCGCCGTAGTGCTGTATTCGGCGAGGCGGATAGGAATTTTGGAAACATTCTGCGGCAGGAGCGAGGGCACGACCGAAGGCAGAGGTTTGACGGCCTGTTCGAGCGGCACTATGGTACGGTCGACGGTGATTTCGGCGCTCAGATCCTGCGAGTACGCAGCCACCGGGGCTGCTGCGGCAATCAGCGCGACAGAAGTATATCGTATTATATTCTTCATGATTATCAATGCTTATCGATGTTACCGAGGCGCTCCTCGATCATGCTCTGTATGTCGGTCTCAGAACCGGGATAGTTCTCTTTGAGAGCTTCGAGATATTCCTTGGCCTCGAACTTCTTGCCATCGGAAATATATGTGTCGCTCAGTACGATGAATCCGCGGGCCACCCAGTAGCGCTGTGGCGACCCTGAGCCTACGAAAGCCTGGGCAGCCTTGCGGGCCTGCTCTGTCTTACCCTGCTCAAGCAAGGCTTCGGCGGCTTCCACGGCACTCCTTGCTCCGAAAACGTCCGAGGGGTCTTCGGCAAGCTCCTGCCAGACGGCGAGGGCTTCGGAGGTCTTGTCGGCGGCAGCGAGGGCCATGGCGCGTGTATATGTCGCCTCGCGGAGAGCCGTCGGGGCTGCCGACGACTGAAGGATGGCATCGGCTGTCGCTCCGGCAAGGTCATAGTCGCCGAGGTCGCGTGCCGAACGCATGATACCGAGTCGTGCCTCTGTCGCCATAGTGCCTGTCGACGCTTTCTGCTGCATGGTCTTGTACTTCTCGAGTGCTTCGGGAGTGCGTCCGGCCTCATAGTCAGCCTCGGCAAGTTTCCTGAGGGCTTCGGGGGTACGCGACGAGTCGGGATAACGTGCCACGAATGCTTCGAGCGCGCTCGCATCGGATGTATTCGCGAACTCGCGCACAGCTGCGTCGTAGGTCAGCGACTCGGTGTCTGAAGCGCTCACTTCGGGGGCATTTTCGACCGATTCCATGAAAGCGAGATATTCGTCGCCGCGATGGTCTTCGGCATATATATTCTTGAGCAGCGACGATGCCTGAAGAGCTTCGTCGGAGGTAGGATAGCGGCTGATGACCTCTCTGTAAGCTTCCTTGGCCTGCTCGCGACGTCCCATGTCGAGGAGAGTCATGGCCATCTGGAGGTATCCCTGGCGGCCCTGTGACGTTCCGGAATAGTCGGTGACAAGGCTGCGGTATGCCTCTACGGCTTCCTCATTGCGCCCGAGGCTGATAAGTGCCTGAGTCTCTTCGAGGAGCGCGTCGGGAATGAGTACCGACGAGGGGAAATCGAGCATGAAACGGCGTATTGCAGCGAGCTTTGAATCGTAGTTGCGCATGAATCCGAGCATACGGGCACCGTTGAAAGCAGCATAGTCCCCGGTCTTGGGACTTGCGTCGAAGGCTTTGCGATACATATCGGCTGCCGTAGAGAAATCGCTGTCGTAGTAGGCCAGGTCGCCGAGGCGGTTGAGGACATCGGCAAGTTCGACTGCGCTCAGGCTTCGGTCGTCGATGATTGCCGAGAATGCTTTCCGTGCACGATCGTATTTGCGGTCGGACATCAGGGCATAGCCGAGTCCGTAGTAAGCCTGAGTACGGTTCGCCGCCGTACGGGGCGTACGGGAGATATAGTCGTTGAATTTGGCGGCTGCCGCCGTGTTCTTGCCCTGGGCTGCAAGGCTTTCACCCTGCAGGAGGATGACTTCTGCCGCCGTGGCCGCATCCTGCGATGCCAGCTTTGCGGCACGTTCGAGATAGGAATCGGCCTTGGCATAGTCGCGACGGGCCAAAGCCTGGCTGCCGAGGACATAATAGATGCGCTGCTTGGCCTTTAAGGCTTCGGGGCCGGGATTGCGTATGGCTTCGACACGGAGCAGGGCCCGTTCGTAGTCATTGTCCGACACATATCCGCTGACAAGGTACTCGCGGACGCGGTCGGAATAAGGACCGTCGGGGTACAGCTCTATGAAGCGTTCGAACGCATCGACCGAGGAGGCGAAAGGCATAGCCGCTCCGCCGAACTTGGCGGCAGCATAGTTGAAGTAGGCAGCCTCGCGCACGTCGGGGTCGGCATCGCTGTCGGAAGCCTTCTTGAAGGCAAGGATAGCGGCCTCAGGGTCGCCGGAATGATGAAGTGCCTGGCCGATATAGAGATAAGCCGACTGCGAAAGGACTGCGTCGTCCGAGTCGGCGGCATGGCGCAGGAGCTCGACGGCATCGGCATAGTCGCCGTTCTCGTAGTCGTCGACACCGACGATATAGCATGCGGAAGGCAGCGGATCCTTGGTCGAGGCAAGGTATTTGCGCATGTAGCGGGTACCCTCTTCTTTCTCGCCTTCGCGGTAGAGGGCCTCGCCGGCCACGCGGTTCATCTCGGCTTCCACGCCTGCCGGAAGACCTCCACGCTGCAGCAACGACCTGGCACCCCGTGCAGCCTGCTGATACTTGCCCTCGGCCAGATCGATAGATACGAGGTAATACTGCGCCATGTCGCCGGGGGCTACTGATGCGTCAGTACCTCCGAAATAGGAACGAGCCTCGGCATAATCGCCTTTGTCGTAGGCTATCACGCCTAAGTAGAAACGTGCCGAGGAACGGTAGTCGGACGAACGCCCGGCCTGTTTCAATTCCCTTACGGCTAACTGTGTGTCGCCTGTCTGCCAGGCACATACGCCGCTGTTGTAGTGTAGCTCCGCGGCATGACGTGCGACAAGCCCGTCGGGGTCTATGGCCTTGTATTCGGCGAGGGCTTCGTCGTAACGCCCTTCGGCATAAAGACAGTCGGCGGCACGCACGGCGGCATGACTGCGGTCGGTACTGTAGGGATACTTGATGCAGAATTCGGCAAAAGCCTGACGCGCTGCTGCATAACGGCCATCGCCGAACAGGGCTTCGGCACGCTCGAAAGCTGCGTTCTCAGATTCCTGGCCGTGCAGGTTATATCGGTCGAGACGTCGCAGCTGGTCCATCGTCGCATGGTAGCTCCTGACGGACAGAAGGGCGCGGCTACGCACGAGGTCACCGAGATTGTCGGGGGCATTGACTTGTGCAAAAGCCCCGGTATAACCGGCGAGAGCAGCCAGACCCAGAATATGTTTAAGATTCATGATTGGCTCTTTGAGTTTGTCTTGGAATGAACTGCAAATTTAGCCAAAAAAAATATCGTGGCCAACCAAAAAATTCAAGCCGGTTATTTCTCCCCTATCTTGCGGTCAGACGGATGGCTGTTTTATCGGGTTTCGAGCACTCGAAAGATGCACGGCCGTCCTTGTCGACCTTCACTTCCGATTTCTTGCCTCCGACGTTCAAAGTATAGCGGCGCGACGGGTCAAGTCCTTCGATTTCATAACGGTAGCTGCCGCCGTTGCTCATCTCCCATGCCAGTTTCTTGTCGGTGCAGCCTCTAAGATTCACTCCGACAGGCTCGGTGACACCCGATATCTTTATTACCATATCGTCCTTGTTGCCTGGGTAGAGGGATAGAGTGCCGTCGGAATACGACGCACCGAAAGCGTCCTTGCTCTTCACGTAGAATTCGTCGGTCGACAGGGCATAGTCGTCGACACGCAGGCTCACATGGTATTTCGTACCGCGCAGGGTGTAGTCGAATTCCGTGCCGTTGAGAATTTTGGACATATTGGGTTCCAGACCCATACGGTTCCATCTGGGACGTATACCGTAGATGTCGCGGTAGAGAGCCGTGATGCTCGTACAGATACCGGCAAGGATATCAGAGCCCTGGCCCTGCTGCGTACGGCGGCTGTAGCGCTGCGACGACAGACCGTCCTTCTTATATTGCGCAAGGATATTGCGGATGTATTTCAGCGCCGTCTGCTTGTCGTGGTTGACGTAGGCACGTACCCCGAGGTATCCCCATGTCGGAAAGATATCGCCGTTCTCATAGGTCGGGAAGGGATACTGCGTTTCGGAAGCCTCGCCTGGGTCGAAGGTTTCGAAGCATAGCGGCCAGTGGAACAGACCTTCGGCAGCGGTACGTCTTTCTATCTCATCGAGGATCAAGGTGATACGGTCCTTGTCGTCGCACAATCCGAAAGCTATCACGGCGAAGTTGACGGGTGTCACGAGGTTGTCGCCGTGCGGTGTACCGTCCTTGTCACGCCAGTAGACGTACTGCTTCTTCTCAGGCGACCAGAAGCCGCCCTGTTCGACAGGCTTGTTGAAGGTTTCCTTCATCTTCCGTGCGGCAGCCTTGTAGTATTCGGCCTTCGTGTTGTCGCCGAGGACACGTTCGCAGTCAGCCCACAGGTTCAGGGCCTCGTACATCTGGGCGTTGACGAAGGCATTTTCGAAGCTTGCCCATATCACGTCGAGCCAGTCGCTGGCGGTCTTGTCATACATGGACTCGTTCATCATCTCGAACACACCGTTGCCGTTCGAATCCCTGGCCATGAGCCATCCGAGAACCTTCTCGCAGGTCTCCTTGTGCGACCTCAGCCACTCGACATCTCCGCAGAGGTCGAACTGCTCGGCAGTCTGGATGACGAAGCCCGTCTGCGAATCGACGGTGTAGCCCCACCGCGCTTCGTAGTAGCCTGTCTTGTAGTTGTATGTGCCGGGCATCTGGTCCTCGTCGCCATTGTGCCAGCGCGAGAGTACGCGCCCCTCGTCGGTCACGGCATAGTCGCGCTCGCGGTCGAGCGAGGCACCCATGTTGCGGACATAATTCTCGTCGTTGAGCGCCATGCCTATCTGTGCGAAGAAAGGCTCGTGGAGGCACTTCCAGTTCGTGGTCCATCCGTTGGCACCGACGATGCCGTTGTCGATTACGCCGTAGCGGCCGGTGGTGTTCATCAGCTCGCGGACGGCCTCTGCATCGATACCCGGCAGATTGCCGCGTGAGTATTCCTTGTCGTAGTCGACGTATTCCATCTCTACATGCATCCTCACGTCGCCTTTGGGCACATTGAAGGGAGCGAACACGTCGGGGTGGCCCGTAAAGTGGTCGAGATTGTAGCGCTGCTCGAGTTCGAGAGGAGTAGCATAGTGGGCGCACACGAACTCTCCACGGTCACTGTGCGAGAACTTCGTAGCGATACAGTTGTCGCCTGAGCTTGTGGCGATACGCAGTGCGTCGCCGCTCTCGGGGTTCCAGAAAGTGACACCGCCGGTATGCACGCCGTAGGTATCTCCGACATTCCTGAGATATTTGCACCATACCATGCCGCCGTTGTCGATGATGCCGCCTTTCCAGACATCAAGCCCTGCGAAATTCCACTGCGGCAGCGACATATCCTCAAGTTTGGCGAGAGTGTTGTAACGGCGGTCTATGTCCCAGCTGATCGCGCCGTCCTTTGTGTCGAAAGTCCATGTCTCGTTCACCTTCACGGCTCGGTCGCCGTATTCTATGCCCCGAATCGTTATCCTGCCGTCGGCATCATCCACTATCTGCGGCTCGGAAACCGACATAGCCGATGAGAACTCGCCACCGCGTGTCCGGAACCCTGTCCAGGCACCGGACGGCGACAGCACCGACGTGCCGTTCACGTCCATGCGCGATAGTTTGCAACCTTTCGAATAGTCGACGCTTATCGAAAGCTTGCCGGCCGGGTCGGAAATAGTTATGGTTTTTGCAGCCGGGTCGTGCTGCGTCCCCTTGGCGGCGCAGACATCAAGGCATAAAGTTCCAAGAAGAAAAGTGACAGTAAAGAATCTCATTTTAGTGAAAAGTTTGAATCCATAGGTTGTGGCTCTGTGCCCTTAAGGCGAAGCCATCGGCAAAAATACATAAAATACTCCATGTACACAAACACATAGAGGCAACATGAGGGCCACAAGACAATAGGGCGAGATTTCAATCCCGTTTTTTCTCAATGAATCAAAGCCATGCACCCTGCATGGGGTGCACAAAAACCGCCGATTCGGATGTCGCTTTATCTGCGCTATTGCGGAGCGCTATCAGGCTTCCTTTTTCTTAGGGGTAAAGATTTTGGTGATGAATCGGGTGAGAGGTTCACCGATAATGCTCCATCCTACACCCAGGCCAATACAGTATATCATTTGATTCTGACCCCAGTTCCAGGTTATAAGACCCATTATTAAATAGAAAAGGACTGAGTTGCCCACTGCACAGAATAAGAATTTCAATACTGTTCTTACAATCGGATTCATAGCTTAGATTATTTAATGGTTAGTTTTCGTTTAAATTTGCTTTTATCAGTAACTTGCGTTACCTTTGTAATTAAGGAGATAGGATTGATTATATTAGATATCGCTATCTTCTTTCTATTGATGCAAAAGTAATAAACGAACCTATTACGAACCAAATAAATCTATTATTCAAACGTCTTGTAGTTGTTTGAAAAACAGATAAATAAAAATTTATTTATTATTCACTCTTCCCAAGGCATTATTCATTGCCATTTTAATCCTCTTTCGAGACCTATTCCCAATAAAAATCACCTTAAAATATTAGACTCTCCCTATGAAATACACATGGATTATTTTTATCTTTCTCTTTGCTATTTCCTCATGCCGGAATTCATATTCCACACTTGACGAAGCAGAGGAATTGGCCGTGACCAACCCCAAAAAGGCTCTTGAAATCCTTGAGAATATAGACCCCGACAAGCTTTCCAAAGACGACAAGCTTTCCTTTGGGCTAACTCTTAGCGAGACGCTCCATGCCCTAAAGATTCCGAATGTTGACTCTACCCTTATACAGTTCTGCTATGACTATGCGGACAGCCGACTCTTAAAGCACCCAAAGGATATTGCCAGGGGTGCTTTCTACAGAGCCCTCTATGCCTACCAGAATGGAGATGTGGAAGATGCTATGAACTATGCCCTGATTGCAAAAGAAATTTCGAAAGAGAACGGCCTTCATCTGTGGACCGGGAGAATCTGTACCCTCCTTGGTGATATTGCGGAAGAGACTTATAATTATCAGGAGTCTATTTCTTTTTCGAAAGAAGCTGCAGAAGCATTCGCCGCTATCGATTCAATCCATCATTACCAATATGCAATTTTGAGAATTGCTCACGATTATGGTAATATTGTCGAGACTGACAAATGTTTTAAATTGCTCGACAGCGTGTTTTCGCGACAGAGATATTACAATGGACACGTCGAGGATAAAGTCCATGACATCTATTCTGTATTATATTGGAGAGAGAAGAAGCCCTTGGAAGCATTCGCTCATCTTAGTCAGATAAGGGATTCAATATATAAAAAACAATTAGGGAATAGAAATATAGAAGCATCCGTCTATGTGGATCTTGGCTGGCTAAACAAGGCGGATTCTGTTGTCTCGCTGGTCATGAAAGAAGGTAATGAGGAAGATCTCACCCATCCCGATTTCCTGCGTGCCCGTGCGGGTCTGGCTTTTGCTC
>CAUBJF010000011.1 GCA_958436175.1 uncultured Muribaculaceae bacterium | reverse complement strand
ACTTTTTGCCCTAAAAATGTGTTATACAACATCGATTTAACTTCCATTCACAATTAAGAGGCCTTGCTCATTATTAAATAATATTGTAGTAAGACCCGGGAAGATAGATTATTAATGCGAATAGATTTTTGAAAAGAGTAAAAGGAAAGTGGGGTCGCTTCATATCAGCAAGGGGATGGTTGTTCTGCGACTATTGTTTTTCTAACTCAAAAAGTCTATTTTTGCATGAAAATCCTGCACAGCATAAAATACGCTATGCATTCACTTATCAAAAGCTATCAAATAACCTTTATCTAAGATGCCTCTATCATATCACATGGCCATCGACCTTGGTGCCACGAGTGGTCGAACTATTCTCGCTTCGTACGATGGAGAAAAGATCGAGATGGAAGAACTTACGCGGTTCAAACATCCGATGCTTCCTATAGGCGCCCATATATTCTGGAACCTTCCCTATCTATATGAAGAAATCCTAAAAGGGCTCAAGAAAGCCGGGGAGAGATGCGACAAGCTTTCTTCCATCGGCATCGACACCTGGGGATGCGACGTGGCCTATTTCTATGACGACGGAACTATCGCCGGGCTTCCCTACTGCTACCGAGACACCCATACCCAAGGTGCAGTCGAGAAATTCTGCTCCGAAAAGATTTCACGAGAAAAAGTCTATGAAAAGACCGGCATCCAGTTCATGGACTTCAATACTCTCTTCCATCTCTACACCTTACGCCGCAACGGGGCGAAGGTATTGGACAGCTGCGACAAAATCCTTTGGATGCCAGACGCACTAGCGTATATGCTGACCGGCAATGCCGTATGCGAATATACAGTAGCCTCCACCTCTGAGATGCTGAATCCGGCCACCGGCGATCTCGACGAAGAACTCCTTGCTGCCCTGCAACTACCACGCAGCAAGTTCGGTAAGATTGTCCAGCCGGGACACATCATCGGTATGCTCAGTAAGGCAGTTCAAAAGGAATGCGGACTCGGCGACATACCCGTGGTGGCCGTTGCGGGCCACGACACAGCGTCGGCTGTCATCGGCGTTCCAACACCCGACAAGGGCTATGCATACCTCAGCTGCGGCACATGGGCTCTCTTGGGCATTGAGTCGCCCAAAGCTATCATCAACGAGGAAAGCTACCGCCACAACTTTACAAACGAAGGCGGCATCGACGGCACGACCCGTTTCCTAAAAAATATATGCGGGATGTGGATTTTCGAATGTGTCCGCAAAGAGTTAGGACTCGACGACCACGATGTAGCAGAGATAGTAGGCTGGTTTGACGATTCTGACCTTGAAACCATCATCAACCCAGACGACTCCATGTTCGCCAATCCGGCCTCTATGACCAAAGCCATCGTGGCCTACTGCGAAAAACTCGGTCTACAAAAACCCGAAAACCCGGCAGACTATGTCCGTGTCGTCTTCCGAAGCCTCTCGCACCGTGTCGGCGAAGTATTAAAGATGATAAAGCAGCTCAGCCCCTACAAAATCGAGCGGCTGCACGTCATCGGTGGAGGTTCGCGAAACGAACGGCTGATGAAGATGTTAGCTGACGAAACCGGACTCGAGGTCGTGGCCGGCCCTGCTGAATCGACAGCCCTTGGCAATGTCCTTGTGCAGCTCAGGGCTGCGGGAAAGACAAGTACCATCGAGGATATGAGGAAAATAGCAGCCGCATCGACTAACCCTAAAACATATTATCCGACAAAATAAAGAAACTAAAAGAATATACTAACATGAAAGAAGAAGCAATCATCACGGCTTACGGGATCGCCAAAGAAAGATACGCAGCCATCGGCATTGATACCGACAAGGTACTCGAACAGATGCAGGACTTCCACCTGAGCATGCACTGCTGGCAGGCCGACGACGTAACTGGTTTCGAACCTCACGAAGGCGGTCTTACCGGCGGCATACAGGTAAACGGCAATTATCCCGGCAAGGCACGCAACATCGACGAGCTCCGTGACGACATAATCTACGCCATGAGCCTCATTCCTGGGAAGCACCGCCTGAACCTCCACGAAATATACGGTGACTTCAAAGGCAAGTTCGTGGACCGCGACCAAGTTACTCCGGAATACTTCCAGAGCTGGATTGAATGGGGCAAAGCCAACGATATCAAGCTCGACTTCAACTCCACTTCCTTCTCGCATGCTAAGAGCGGCGACCTCAGCCTCGCAAACCCCGACAAGGGCTTACGCGATTTCTGGATTGAGCACTCGAAGCGTTGCCGCGCCATCTCGCAGGCTATCGGTGAGGCGCAGCAAGATACCTGTATCATGAACACCTGGATTCACGACGGTTCCAAGGACATCACCGTCAACCGCTACATGTACCGCGAGCTGCTAAAGGACTCCCTCGACAAGATTTTCGAACACCGCTACGACTGGATGAAGGACAGCGTCGAATCGAAAGTATTCGGCATCGGCCTGGAGAGCTATACGGTTGGCTCTAATGACTTCTATACAGCCTATGCCTCCAAGCGCGACATGATGATAACTCTCGACACGGGTCATTTCCATCCCACAGAATCCGTCGCCGACAAAGTTTCGTCCATGCTTCTGTTTGTACCGGAACTGATGCTGCACGTTTCCCGTCCCGTACGCTGGGACTCCGACCATGTAACAATCATGGATGACCCGACGCTCGATCTATTCAGCGAAATCGTACGCGCCGGAGCCCTCAACCGTGTGCACTACGGTCTCGACTACTTCGATGGCACCCTCAACCGTATCGGCGCATACGTCGTCGGCAGCCGCGCCGCACAGAAGTGCATGATACGTGCCCTCCTCGAACCGATTGCAACGCTGCGCGAATACGAGCTTGCCGACAAGAAGTTCCAGCGACTTGCCCTTCTCGAAGAATGTAAGAACCTCCCATGGAACGCCGTCTACGATATGTTCTGCCTCAAAAACGAAGTGCCCGTAGGGGAATCGTTCATTCCTGAAATAGAAAAATACGATGCTGCAGTAACCTCCAAGAGAATTTGAGCTTAAGTTTAGACAAGTCTAAACAACTAAGACAAAAACAAATCATAAACCACATGATAATTATCGGATTACTGATAATAGCCATAGGCGCCTTCTGCCAGTCGAGCAGCTACGTTCCCATCAACAAGATACGTTCCTGGAACTGGGAGAGCTACTGGATAGTACAGGGCCTCTTCGCGTGGCTCTTACTACCCTTCCTCGGTGCCCTCTTGGCCGTCCCCGAAGGGGCATCGCTGACGGAACTGTTCTCCGCCGACCCTAAGACAACATGGATGACCATCTTCTACGGTGCCTTGTGGGGTATCGGAGGTCTCACCTTCGGTCTTTCGATGCGCTATCTCGGTGTCGCCCTCGGTCAGTCGCTCGCCCTCGGTACCTGTGCCGCTCTCGGCACCATCCTCGCACCCGTTTTCACAGGACAGGCAGCCTCAGTGACTACATCCGTAATCATCGGAGTAGTAGTCACATTGTTAGGCATCGCGATTATAGGCGTAGCAGGCTCGATGAAAGCCAAGTCGCTCAGCGAAGAAGAAAAAAAGCAAGCAGTCAAGGACTTCAACTTCCCGAAAGGCATAGTTGTGGCCCTACTTGCCGGATTTATGAGCGCTTGTTTCAATATCGGCCTATATCAGGGCTCGGAGATATGCTTCGAAGATGTCAACCCCATGTTTGCCACCCTCCCGGCCACATTCCTTGTAACACTGGGAGGTTTCTGCACCAATGCCGTCTACTGCTTCTACCAGAACTCGCGCAACCATAGCTGGGGCGACTACGCCAAGGGATCTGTATGGCTCAACAACACACTCTTCTGTCTCCTCGCGGGCGCTCTGTGGTACAGCCAGTTCTTCGGACTTGCCCTCGGCAAGGGCTTCCTGACCGAATCTACGACGCTGTACACCTTCGCCTTCTGTATCCTCATGGCTCTCAATGTAGTGTTCTCCAACGTATGGGGCATAATACTTAAGGAATGGAAGGGTTGCACGCAATCCACAATAACAGTGCTTGTAGCAGGCATCATCATACTCATAATCTCATCTTTCTTACCGCAACTTATATGACATCGATACTTGATAATCGCCCACAACTTAAAGCAGAAGTCGAAAAAGTGGCTGAAACTGCCGGATATCTATGGCAAAAAGGCTGGGCAGAACGCAATGGCGGCAACATCACAGTCAACATAACAGAACACGTTGACGAGAAAATGCGCGGCATGGTGCCTATCACGTCTCCTGTAGCCATAGGTCTCACCCTCCCGAACCTCAAAGGCTGCTGGTTCTACTGCAAGGGCACCAACAAGCGAATGCGCGACCTGGCGCGCCGACCTATGGAAAACGGCTCCATCATCCGTATCACCGACGACTGCGCCCACTATGAAATAGTGGCTGACAATCCTGTAAAACCCACATCAGAGCTGCCCTCTCACCTCGCCGTCCACAACTACCTGATCGGCAAAGGCTCCAATTACAAGGCATCACTACACACACATCCTATCGAACTTGTAGCAATGAGCCACAACAACGAGTTCCTGAAAAAAGACGTGCTGACAAACATACTATGGAGCATGATACCTGAAACGAAGGCATTCTGTCCGCGCGGCTTAGGGATCGTGCCCTACATGCTGCCCAGCTCTAACGAACTGGCCGAAGCCACCATCAAGGCCATTGACGATGACTACGACGTTGTCCTTTGGGAAAAACACGGGGTCTTCGCTGTCGGCGACGATGTAATGGAGGCTTTCGACATGATCGACACGCTCGACAAATCAGCTATCATCTACATGGATGCTCGCTGCATGGGCTTCGTCCCCGACGGAATGAGCCAGGAACAAATGCATGAAATTTCGAGAGTCTTTCGCCTGCCTAAATAAAGGCTGAGAGGCTCACCAAACACCAAGAGGCTGTGTCACTTCATCAGTTCGACATGGCCTCGTTTTTTATAGTTCGAAGGTATAGCTTGGGGCTTCTACATAAGTAGCGTAACATACATTTTAATTTGCAGATATGTAATATATACTATAAATTTGCATAATCCCAAGAAATCTAAAACCGATCAAAGCAATGCGTTTTCTTTTATCTCTCCTTCTTGTCGTTCTCGTCGGCCTACAGGCATTTTCTGCCTCCAAAGCAGACAACATCATAGCATTGGAAGAGAACAATCAATATATCATTTCTGAGTCACAAGGAGAGATATCGAAGATTAAGGCGGTCAAGACGACTGTCTATACGGCGACATTGGGGAACGGCCATGTACGAGCCAACGAAATGTTCGACGATGACATAAGCCTCGACAAAGCATCAAGTGCCGGAGTCAAACCGGAATACCGTGCATGGGAACGTGAGGACATTTTCTACGACGGTTCGCGCATATGCGTCATGGATGTCCCCATCAAAAAAGGCAAAGAAGCAACGGTTACCTTCGAACTTACTTATAAAAATCCGAGCCAGTTCTGCAAGGTCTTTCTTGCATCTCCATACTTCACGCAACACTCAATCACGAGCATCGTAGTACCTAAGAAACTCGTCGGAAAGATTACGATCGAGGGTTATAGTCTACCCGAGGGATGGCAAATAAAACAAATCTACAATATAGACCAGAACCTTTGTTATACGATTGAAACGACCAATCGTCCGGCCTACCGGTACGAGGAAAACGCACCTTCCGTGAACGTTGACTGTCCGCAGCTTCATATCAAGGGCCTGTTCGGAGATATCGGAGAGCTTTATTCATTCTTCCGGGGATATGTCGATGACGAAAGTTACGGTCCGGATTCCGATATCGGCATGCTCGCTTCCGAGCTCAAAAGAGAAGGAGACAGCACCCAGGATATCATAGACAGGACAGCCTGCTGGGTGCGCAACAACATACGATATCTCGCCGTGGCTCACGGAGAATATGGCATCCGACCGGCAACAGCTTCTTCGGTTCTCTCGCACAGAGCCGGAGACTGTAAAGGATCGGCCAATCTCATCAAACACCTCCTGCGATGCAACGGTATCGACGGACGGCTTGTATGGATAGGCACACGGGACAAAACACCGACGACATGGGAAGAGTTTCCCTCGATGGCAAGCGGCAACCACATGATAGCTGCTGCTATAACAGGCGACTCCATCCAATTTATCGACGGAACCACGGCCCATTCACCGGCAGGCTATATTCCACCCTCTATTCGCGGACAACAGGCACTCATCGAGGACGGAGACAATGCTCTTGTGCGTACCGTACCACAGACGAGCCATATTGCGGATGAAGTGAGTGTCGAGGGACATTTCAGGATAGAAGGAGACAGCCTTGTCGGCAATCTGACAAAGAGCTTCTCCGGAGCCTTCCGTATGATGGTCCTATCCATTATGGACGAAACCTCGTCGCACAGACGCGAAATAGCACAAGGCAGACTCATGAAATATCCGAAGAAGAACAGCATATGCCGCGAAATAGCTATCGATCAGGACGCTGACGGCCCAGAAGTGACCATCACGGCGTCCGTAACTGAGCTTGGGTCTTCAAAACGCAGAGGAGAGAAGATATATCTCGATCTTTGCCCTCTGCGCGACATGTATTTCGAGATACCAATCGACAAGGATCGCACTCATGATTACACAATTCCTCTACTCTACTCGACTAAGTTCGAGTACACTGTCGAATTGCCGGATGGATACACACCCATTAAACTTCCGGAACCCTACTTGACAGACAACGAATGGTTTACCGGGGAAGTACGTTACCTGGTTGAAGGACATACCCTTCGCTGCTCGGCCTCCATGCGCCCTAAAACTACAAACATAGCCGTCGGCAAGCTCCCGGAACGGAACAGCGAGGCACGCCGAATGCTCAAGGAAGGCAGGCGGCAGATAATACTGGTCAAACAATAGAAAGAGGACAGCGACATGAGAACTCTTTACGGTATCATTACCGTCGCCATATGCCTTATACCACTGAAGGCTATAGCCATGGGATCGGACATGAAATATCTGGACAAAATATACGATCAGGTCATGAGCATCCATACGGAACTCTTCGATCCATTCACACCCGTTCCCGACTCGACAGCCGAACGTTACTCATGTGTCATCCTGTCCGAGCTTGACTATCTCGACGCAAAACATGAAGTCGGGAGCGGAGCCGTACCCAAAACCTACATACGCAGCCTCTCGTTCAGCCGCCAGATGGTAAAACTGCTTGACAACAGCGCAGTTGAAGAAATGTCGAAATTCATATTCGGGAAGAAGACCTCCCAAAAAGTCAGCCACTATAAGTACGCCGACATGAAGCACATCTTCGGCGCGAGAATAATTAAGCCGGACGGGTCAGTACTGAAGGTTGACCTCTCGGAAGGGTTTGCCGTCAAAGTAGGGAAAAAATCGGGCAAAGGCAAAACTTCACAGTACAAAATCGACATACCCGGCCTTGAAGCAGGCGATGTGTTGGATTTTTTCAGCGGTATAGACCAATGGATCCAGGAATTTGACCTGCCGCCAATAAATTTCGTAGTGCCGACCAATTATCCCGTGCTTAATTACTTCATAGAAATCAAGACCTCACCAGAATTGACTGTTGAATACCATACGTACAACGGTGCAACGGAACTTCAGGAGAGCATCGACGAAGAAGGCTTCAATCTTGCCTCCGGCACCTTCACAGACATACCTGTAATGACCGACCGCCTCTTCACAGAGCCACTTCGGACAATTCCTTTCTACTCATTCTACGTTCTGAACAATACCTCCCATATGCGAAGATATCTCAGCAACCGCAAAGGAGGCATCTACTGCAATCTCGAACCAGGCCTGGTGTTCAACGATATCTACAATTATATAGGCAGCGTCCCAGGCTTAAAGTCCGAACTGGCGGCACAAATCGCCAAATACACGAACGAATACCTCCGACAGCATCCCGATGCCGGACGACGCGAAGTGTTCGATGCTTCATGGATTGCAGCCAACTATCTCAATAAGACAGATAAGGATTTCGGATATCCCGAACTTATAGTCGCGTCGATATTTTGTTCCCAGATGCTGAAGGCACCCATGTATGCTTCGTCGGCAGGCGTAGTGTTCGTAAATCCTCACTCTAAAGTTCCGACACGAGAAATTGCCCACTGGGACAGCCCCTCTTTCGGTTCGATGATAGAAGATACACTCTACCTCTGCTCCTCTCTGACCCATTACCGGCCGGGAGAACTGCCGGGAGAATTTCAAGGCGAAGAAGGTGGCTCCTATATGTTCAGCCCTCAAGGGATACCGAACTTGGCACCGGCAATGTTCCGCATAAAAGAATCAACACCCTTCGACAACAGGATTACTCTTATATCTAATCTGAAGATACTCGACGACGGCTCAATCAAGGGCAGCAACGAACTGGAGCTTAAAGGTGCAACCAAAAAGAAGGGAGTCATCTTCAACACAACTGCCGACTGGATTTCATCGGCGGAAGACTACCTCGGAATACCAGAAAAGAAACGCAGCGACAAGGGCGAGGGAGACTACGACGAAGATCTTGCACGTCTTCAGGAAGGATGTGAAGAAATAAACGGACTTTTCTACGGAGGTCCGGATGCTGTAATTTCCGAAGTTGAGATTCAGTCCCGGGGTAATATGCCGGGCGACCCCACATTCAGGATGACTTACGATATCGAGATACCAGACGCTATCACTTATGCCGGCGACGAGCTAATCATACCCGTAGGTTATTTTTCGGGAAACATTCACAGACTCGACGGCGTGGAAAGGAAGAGGCAGAGCGATATCTATATGGATACTCCGAATCAGGACTATCTTGACATCACCTTCGAGATACCCGAAGGCTATACCGTCGACCCAGAAAGTCTCGAAAGCCTGTATATGAACGTCAGCAACCCCGTCGGAGCATTTTTCGTGCAGGCTGTTCAAACAGAAAAGGACAAGGTCTGCCTTAAGATTCGAGGAAAGATGAACCTATCAAAGCTTCCTTCAGCGGCGTGGCCCGGTGTTCTTGAACTTCTCGACACACGGAGTTCCTTCTGTGACGCGCAACTTGTGCTTATTCCGGAAGTGTCGCACTAAGAGAATCTGCGCCTATGGCTTTTACGATTACGAATCGAATTTTATGATCAACTATTCACTATAATAATTTGCATTCATGGATTATAGTCTTTATATTTGTAGGGTCTAAACCAGCCATATTATTTGCCTTTAATAAACCAACTCATACGCCCCCCTTCTCCATGAAGAATTTTATCCCAATCATAATATCGACGATCGTCTGCACCCAGCTGTATGGGTGCGGACTAAGCAACTGGAACAGGACTGTCAAGGCTAATTCGGATCTCAAATACTCCGCGAACTACAACCCGGACCCCCAAGGCTACCTAAGACATGACGGGAAGTACATTTCGGATTCCCGCTTCCCGGATTATCCGTACAATGACTTCAACGCAGGGAGAAGGTCGCTCTATTTCTTCCCGAACGGAAGTTTCTATATCGACTACGAACCAGCCTCCGCAGAAGATTTATGGAGCGTGGGTTTGGACGGGAAAAAGGTGCCGTTGAAGAGATACGGTATCTACAGAGTAATCGACAAGGGCATGATAGAAGTCAATATGTACGATTACGACCGCAAATATCACACTCACTATATGCATACGGACTATTACCGCGTCAATCCTGACTCTACAGTGCAGGCATTTATGCGGCTCGAAGCAAACGGGGTCGAGACCGGGCCCGACGACACCTCGAATTACAGCTTTGTGAAGGCCGACACGATGCCAAGCTTCGAAATACCGACCGAAAGCATAAAATGGCTTAAGAGTAAAAAGTAATATAATGCATGTCGATATGAAGAAGCTGCTCATCATAATTCTCATACTCACCGTCGCACTACCGCTGACAGGTGACGAGCTCAGTATACAGATAAGAGTTAATTCACCTATACCCCTGCTGGAAATAGGCAACATACCGCTCCGGTCGGACTTAAAGAACGTACAAGGTTACAATCCGGACCCGGAAGGCTTCCTGAGGCACGACGGTAAGTATTCAGTGGACCGAATCGACACACCATCCAAGGGGAAAGCAAGTATGAAGAAATGGGATCTATACTTTTATCCCAACGGAAACTTCCTTATCAAGTCCATTGGGACGAAGGGCTACAAAAAGATAGAGCCGGAGGCAAAATGCGGATTCTATAAAGTAGTCGACAGCACGCTTGTGAAAGTCAACATGTACATCATGAACTACGAAAACAAGATGCGGTCAATGTACACGGACTATTACCGAATAGTCAACGACACAACTGTGCAGCCCATCGTCCATGTTGATTTCAGGGACGAAACGGAGAAAGCGAGGACCGTGACCTCTATCATTTTGTCAACGACACCCTGCCGCGTTTCGACAATCCCATACTCCTCTACAAGTGGATGCACACTTCCGCAGAGCAGAAAGAAGAATAATACTTTTCTCGGAACTCTACGACGAAAAGAGGCCCCCAGATGGGGGCCTCTCATTATTTAGGTATAGATTGTGTTGGATTCAGAAGAATTACTGGGCGACGTTGAAGATTACAATACGGTTCCAGTTGTTGACATCGTAAGGCTGAACGTTGCTGCCTTCTGCCTGGATGGAAAGACGGTCGGGGTTGATACCGTACTTATTGGTGAGGGTATCGAATACAGCCTGAGCACGACGCTTGGAAAGACCCATATTGTATTCACTCGTACCGGTATCCTTGTCAGCGTAGCCGACGATAGCGACGTTCTGATCGGGATTAGCCTTCATCCATTCGGCAATATTGTAGACGTTGACCATTTCGGTATTTGTTATCTTGGCCGAGTTGAGAGAGAAGCGTACAGTAGCCATCAGAGGAGCAGCTTCGACAACTGTAGTTTCAGCTTCTACGACTTCGGGGCAAGGAAGCTGTGCTTCAGCAGCAGCGAGAGCAGCACCGGTGGTAGCGAGGGCACCGCGGAGGTCGTTGACCTGGTTGTTGAGGTTGTCGATATATCCGAGGTAGTCGCATGGATTATATGTCTGATAGTCGCGACCGCCGAAAGTGATTGTCAGACCGGCATTTGCGGTAAGATTGATATCGACAGGACGACCGAAGGCGATGTTATTGAAGTTGTCACCGTACATGGAAGCACGTGCTTCGGCGAAGAAGTCTACATACTTGCAGAGACGGAAGCGCAGCTGGAGACCGCCGGATACGGGGAGCGTCCATGAAGAGGTCTTTTTGCCACCCTTATGTCCGCTGATATCGCCGGAGGGTCTTTCATCCCAGAGATATGTGCCGCCAAGACCTACGAAGGGGATGATGGAGAACACGCGGCTGCTGTTTACACCTCCGAGGGAATTGAACATATCCCACATGAAATCTACGTTAGCTCCAACGTATTTGGCCTTATACATGCCGAGGCTTTCCCAGTGGAGAGGACCTCCGTTGAATGCGAGACGCCAGCCTACATAAGGAGAGAACCATTTACCGAAACCGAGGTTGTAGTTGACAGTATAATGGCGTTCACGGTCGCCCTTGGAGTTGACACCCTCGACGAGAGGCAGGGCAACACCGGCACCAAGCTGTATGAACCAGTTGTCGGTCTTATCTACATAGTAATGTGTCTTGCACGGAACTTCGGAAACTGCGACAGACTCTTCTTCCACTACCACTGTTTCCTGAGCCTTGGCCTGAATTGCAGGCACTAAGACTGCGCACGACATTGCGGCGGTCAAAAGAACATTCTTTTTCATTTTGGTTGAATTGTTTTGTTAGACTTGTTTTCGTTATTTTGAAATAGTAACGCTCCGGTTTAAAACTTTGTTCAAGATAATACAAAAAATCATAATTTATCGGAGATAAAGCTACCGACTTCTACCATAGATTGAATCGGACACCGAAAATAGCCTCACCACTGAGGACAGCTCCTGCATAAGTGGTCTTCTGTTCGTTGACAATTGCTGTGTCGAACTTGCCTATGACACCGAAGAATAGGCGGCTGTCAGGGCTGTTCCAGACCACTGATAACTTGAGACGGTTGTAGAGGGAGAACGATACCTTCTCGATATCGGAGTTCACGAAACCTTTCCGGATTCCGATTATGGGCGATTCGCTGACTCCAAGGTTCCAGTTTCGGGCGAACACCCAGTTATATCCGTACCCCAGACGCAAAGCATAATTGTGGGTATGGACCATGTAATGCATGTTATGTAGATATGGTTCTATCTGTTGCAGGAGATTAGGCGGCAATGAGCTGAAGTCGAAGTCCAGCTTCTGGGTATAGATGGACAGTCCGGTATAGAAAGCGCCCTGGGAACGACGTTGCAGACGGCTGAAATTGAATGCCGCGGCCTCGGAATATCTCTTGTGGTTAAAGAAATAGTAGGCATCGATACCCCAGGTATTATTGTTTATATTGTTGAAGGGTAGGTTGAGGTGCTCCGGGTCGTGATAGTCGCCGAAACGCTTTATGGTGGTCCCCACATCGTTCTTGACAAGATATATCTCGGCGGCGAAAAGCATGCAGTTGAAACCGAAACGTAAACGCTGGCGCGAACGGTCGACACCGTTTAAGAGCTTACTGAGGTTGACATCATATCCCGCTGAGACGGCGAGATATGTGAGGTACAGACCGATAGATGTCGAGGGATCTGAGTGCATAAGCACATATTTGTTCGAGGGCATACGGAAGGAGTATCCATCAAGCCAGCTTTCCGACACTACCTTCGCATTAAATTTATAACCTGTGGAGGCAACATAGGTAGTATCGTAGCCATTGAAGAAATGATCACCCCAACGATAGGTATTTACAATGAAACGTGGAAACTTTCCCCAGGCGGCTATTGAGTCCAAAGACAGCGAAAGAGCTGATGCTGAACAAGAAATACTCAGCAGGAGCAAAATCATGAAATATCGGCAGATATATTTTGGTCTCATAGAGAAAGCAAAATTACAAAATTTTATCTATCTTTGCGAAAAATAAACAAGAACTCTTCATAACATGCAGGAGAAAATCGTCATTCTTGATTTTGGCTCGCAGACAACGCAGCTTATCGGGCGACGCATCCGAGAGCTCTCAATCTACAGTGAAATAATACCGTACAATAAGTATCCCTTCGGCCGCGAGGCTGAGGAAGGTATCATAGGTGTTATTCTGTCTGGCAGCCCGCTCAGTGTCTACGACCCTGATTCCTTCAAACTTGACCTTAGCCGCCTCCGCGGCCGTATCCCTCTGCTCGGCATCTGCTACGGAGCTCAGCTGATGGCTTATGATTTAGGAGGCGCTGTCGAACCGGCTCCAACACGCGAATATGGCCGGGCACATCTTTCGTACATCGAGCCTTCGTGCCCTCTTTTCGAAGGCATAGAACCTGGTGCACAGGTATGGATGAGCCACGGCGACACCATCACGGCACTTCCCGAAGGCTTCACATGCGTAGCCTCGACACCCGAGGTGAAATTCGCCGCTTTCGCCGCCCCCGACGGCGAGAAGACCTGGGGTGTCCAGTTCCATCCTGAAGTATACCACAGCGAATGTGGCATGGCACTTCTCAAGAACTTCGCAGTAGGTGTCTGCGGAGCATCATGCTCCTGGAGCGCAGCTTCCTTCATCGACACGACAGTCGCCGAACTCAAAGCCAAGCTCGGCAACGACCGCGTGATTCTCGGCCTCAGTGGCGGTGTCGACTCGTCGGTAGCCGCCGTACTCCTCAACCGCGCCATCGGCAAGAACCTGACATGTATCTTCGTCGACCACGGCATGCTCCGCAAGAACGAATTCGCCGACGTACTTCGCGACTACGAAGGTCTCGGGCTCAACGTGATAGGTGTCGATGCCTCTGAGAAATTTTTCAGCGATCTCAAGGGCGTGACCGACCCCGAACGCAAACGCAAAATCATCGGTGCCGACTTCATCGAGGTCTTCGACCATGAAGCATCGAAGATTACCGATGCCAAGTGGCTCGCTCAGGGCACTATCTACCCCGACTGCATAGAGTCGTTGTCCATCACAGGTACCGTCATCAAGAGCCACCACAACGTAGGCGGCCTCCCCGAGAGAATGAACCTCAAGCTGTGCGAACCTCTCCGCCTTCTCTTCAAGGACGAGGTACGTGCCGTAGGCCGTGCTCTCGGAATGCCCGAACGTCTCATCACACGCCATCCCTTCCCGGGTCCCGGTCTGGCAGTGCGTATCCTCGGAGACATCACCCGCGAGAAAGTTGCTGTCCTCCAGGAAGCCGACCACATTTTCATCCAGGGTCTGCGCGACTGGGGTCTCTACGACAAGGTATGGCAGGCTGGTGTCATCCTGCTTCCCGTGCAGAGCGTCGGTGTGATGGGCGACGAACGCACCTACGAACGCGCCGTAGCCCTCCGTGCCGTGACATCTACCGATGCCATGACAGCCGACTGGGCGCATCTCCCCTACGAGTTCCTCGCCAAGGTCAGCAACGAAATTATCCGCAAGGTGCGCGGCGTCAACCGTGTATGCTACGACATCTCGTCCAAACCGCCATCCACAATCGAGTGGGAGTAAGACACATAGACAGCTGAAGAACTATGAACAAGATGTTAGGCGTACTGATGTTTGGAGCACTTGCCGCCGGGGCATGTACCCCTCATAAAAACGAAGTCAAGGCAACATCGGCACACATGGCAACCGACAGCTACCTTCCTAAAGCCGTAGTCTATAAAGCTCCGGAAAGTTGCGCAGACCTCGTGCCCGTCACCCTCGACAAGAGCGGAACGGAGATAGTGTCCTACCCTGCTCCAAGCGACCTGACGGAAGCCTCGATGCCCTATTCACTGGGCGACGGGTGGTACCTCGACCGTCGTGGCATCAGTCCTACATCGGCTTTCACTTCCTATACCTACAAGGAATATATGGCACTTCCCGAGGCTCCTTCGGTCAAGGTTCTGATGGACAAAATCGCCGTGCCACATCCCTTCGAGGGCATGTTCAGGCTACCTGTAACCCAAAGCGAAGCTGTTGCCAATCCATCGATATGTCTGCGCTATATACGCAATGGCTTCGAGGGCTGTCAACCGCTCATCCTTCAGCTCCAACACAAATAGACCACTTACAAGCTACGAAAAGCGACATACCCCGGACTCATCCGAGCCCGGGGCTTTTTTTACCCACACAGATGCTTTTTTGATCTTGGACGAGAAAAAGTCGAAATGTTAATGAGACAGGATGTGCGGATTGAAGGTGTGTCCTCTTACGGATGTCTTATATTTGCGCGTAACCCAAAGACGCACCATCATGAACAATCCAATACTCAAAACCATATTCTCACAAACCGAACGAGAAACAGACCCATCCTGGCATCAAATCATTGACAGGCCAATCGCCGACATAACCACCTGTATAATTGTAATTTATATGAGCCTACCTGGCACCTTGGTTGACACCATAATGGACAGCTTAGTTGACACCTTGGTTTACAACTTAGTTGACACAAACAAAGAATATAAAGAAATTAAAGAACTTAAAGAAGAGAGAGAAAAGAGAGAATCTCTCACTCACAAATAAAGATTGCAGGAGATTATTCTTGATGATAAAGCATCATACATTTGAAAAGCCGGGTCCCGAAAAGAAGAAAAAGGTTCAGGAAGGCGCGTGACTGTTTTTTTTGATGATTTAGTTGCTATGGTGACGAAAGTTCACTAAATTTGCATAAAATTAAGCCCAAGACAAACACACATTTCACAAATCAATAAAAAATCAATCATCTTATGTGGTTAACAAGCTCATCTATAGGAAGGAAGTTCGTGATGGCCATCACGGGCATCTGCCTTGTCCTATTCGTAACTTTTCACGTTCTGATGAATGCGGTAGCCCTTTGCTGGCCGACAGCCTATAACGCTGTCTGCGAGTTTTTAGGAGCTAACTGGTATGCCTTGATCGCATCCATGGGTCTCGCCCTGCTGTTCATCATCCATATCGTCTATGCGTTGTGGCTTACCGTCCAGAACCGCAAGGCACGCGGCAATGACCGTTACAAAGTCAACGCCCACTATCCCGGCGTTGAATGGTCGTCGAAAAACATGCTCGTCCTGGGTATCGTCGTGCTGGCCTTCCTGTGCGTCCACATGGTACAGTTCTGGTCCAAGATGCAGCTCCAGGAGCTCCTCCATCATGAACTCGACGTGCTTCCCACCGTTGCAGAAGCACCCGCCGCACCCCAGTTCGGTACTCTCTTCCTACAGCTTGCTTTCGAACAGTGGTGGACACCCGTTGTCTACATTATCGGTTTCGTAGCCCTCTGGTTCCATATGAACCACGGCTTCTGGTCGATGTTCCAGACCATCGGCTGGAACAACATCACCTGGCTGCCCCGCCTCAAGAAAATCGCATGCTGGTGGACAAGCATCGTAGTCCTTCTGTTCGTGGCACAGGCCATCGTCTTCACCGTCAAGGCACAGAAAGGTGACTATATTACCGATCCAGCCCTCCAGGAACAGTACGGCGAATACTGGAGCAATAAGGCCGAAGCTCTCATCGAAGACTTCCAGAACACAGCAGCCGCCATCGACCAGAACGACAACGAAGCACGTATCAACTTCTGGGTCAACGAAGGCGAGGACTATGCCAACATGGCTGAAGCCATCGACAAGTACGCCTCCATCCAGGCTCCCGGCATCAAGACCCCCATCCTCATGCAGCTTCCCCAGTTCGCAAGCTACGTACGAGGCAATGTCGAGCATGCCAAAAACGTTCAAACACAGAAAAATTCCGACAACAAATAAGCTATCAGTGATATGGCACAGAAACTCAACCTTGAGGGCATGATCGATTCCAGCCCTATCATGCATGATTTCGCCGACATCGAAAGCGGCAAACTGCCTGAATACACGATCGACTCCAAGATTCCGGAAGGTCCTATCGCTGAGAAATGGACCAATTACAAAGCCCACCAGCACCTGGTGAACCCGGCCAACAAGCGCAACCTCGACATCATCGTCGTCGGCACCGGCCTCGCAGGCGCATCGGCAGCCTCCACCCTCGGCGAAATGGGCTTCAACGTATATAACTTCTGCATCCAGGACAGCCCCCGCCGCGCACACTCTATCGCAGCACAGGGCGGTATCAATGCAGCCAAGAACTACCAGAACGACGGCGACTCCGTCTACCGTCTCTTCTACGACACCGTCAAGGGCGGCGACTTCCGTTCGCGCGAAGCCAACGTCTACCGTCTTGCCGAAGTGTCGAACAACATCATCGACCAGTGCGTACAGCAGGGCGTGCCTTTCGCACGTGAATACGGCGGCCTCCTTGCCAACCGTTCCTTCGGCGGCGCACAGGTGAGCCGTACATTCTATGCCAAAGGCCAGACAGGCCAGCAGCTCCTGCTCGGCGCGTACAGCTCGCTCAACCGTCAGATCAACAAGGGAACAGTACGCTCCTTCAACCGTCGCGAAATGCTCGACATCGTCATCATCGACGGCCGTGCCCGCGGTATCATCGTCCGCAACCTCATCACCGGCGAAATCGAACGCTACGCCGCTCATGCCGTAGTCCTCGCAACAGGCGGCTACGGACGTGCATTCTTCCTCTCGACAAACGCCATGGGCTGCAACGGCTCCGCCGCCATCCAGGCATTCAAGAAAGGCGCTTACCTCGCCAACCTCGCCTTCACACAGATCCACCCCACATGTATCCCCGTCCACGGCGAAGACCAGAGCAAGCTCACACTCATGAGCGAATCCCTCCGTAACGACGGCCGCATCTGGGTACCTGCAAAGAAAGAAGATGCAGAAGCAATCCGCGCAGGCAAAAAGAAACCGACCGATATCCCCGACGAGGACCGCGACTTCTATCTCGAACGCCGCTATCCCGCCTTCGGTAACCTCTGCCCCCGCGACATCGCCAGCCGTGCCGCCAAGGAACGCTGCGACGCAGGCTACGGCGTAGGTACAGGCAACGCCGTCTACCTCGACTTCAAGTACGCTATCGACCGCCTCGGCAAAGATGTTGTCCGCGACCGCTACGGCAACCTCTTCGATATGTACCAGATGATATCGGACGACAACCCCTATGAGACTCCTATGATGATCTTCCCCGCCAGCCACTACACTATGGGCGGTATCTGGGTCGACTACGAACTCCAGACATCCATCAAGGGCCTCTTCGCTATCGGCGAATGCAACTTCTCCGACCACGGCGCAAACCGCCTCGGTGCATCCGCCCTCATGCAGGGTCTTGCCGACGGTTACTTCGTACTTCCCTACACCATGCAGAACTACCTCAGCGACCAGATCAAAGTGCCTCGCTTCAAGACCGACGCACCCGAATTCGACAAAGCAGAGGCTGGCGTCCGCGCTCGTATCCAGAAGCTCATGGACATCAAGGGTACCAAGAGCCCCGATGAAATCCACAAGCGCCTCGGCCACGTAATGTGGAACCTCGTCGGCATGGGCCGTACCCTCCAGGGACTCGTCAAAGCCCTCGACGAAATCGAAGAAGTACGCAAGGAATTCTACACCGATCTCCGCATCGTTGGTAAGGCCGACGACCTCAATACCGAGCTCGAAAAGGCACTCCGTCTTGAAGACTTCCTCGTCATCGCCAAGATGATGGCTATCGACGCACTGAACCGCAACGAATCCTGCGGCGCACACTTCCGCGAAGAATACCAGACACCGGACGGCGAGGCTGCCCGCCGCGACGACGAGTACATGTATGTATCCTGCTGGAAGTACACCGGCGACGACGAGAAGCCTATCCTCATCAAGGAGCCCCTCAAGTACGAAGCAATCCAGGTACAGACACGTAACTACAAGTCCTAAAAATAAACCACGGGGCACCGCTGTCCTCAACGGTGCCTACCAAATACACTACATATAATATTATGGAACATACAATCAGCGTAAACCTGAAAATTTGGCGTCAACGTGGTCCCAAGGAAAAAGGACAGTTCGTCAACTACCATCTCGACAATGTGTCGACAGGTAGCAGCTTCCTCGAAATGCTGGACATGCTCAATCAGCAGCTTGTTGAAAAAGGCGAGGAACCCGTAGTATTCGACAACGACTGCCGCGAAGGCATCTGCGGTATGTGCTCGCTCTATATCAACGGACATCCCCACGGCCCCGTCCAGGGCATCACAACATGCCAGCTCCACATGCGCAAGTTCCACGACGGCGAGACTATCACCATCGAACCCTGGCGCTCGGCAGCATTCCCCGTAATCCGCGACCTCATGGTCAACCGCAACGCCTTCGACCAGATCCAGCAGGCCGGCGGCTACGTCAGCTTCAACTGCGGCGGTGCCCAGGATGCCAACAACCTTCCCATCAGCAAGGAAATCGCCGACACAGCGATGGACTCCGCAACATGTATCGGCTGCGGCGCATGCGTGGCAGCCTGCAAGAACGGTTCCGCTATGCTCTTCGTATCCGCAAAGGTCAGCCAGTTCGCACTCCTTCCCCAGGGTCAGGTGGAACGCAAACGCCGTGCCCGCGCAATGGTACGCAAGATGGACGAACTCGGCTTCGGCAACTGTACCAACACCGGTGCCTGCGCCGCCGAATGCCCCAAGAACATCTCGCTGAGCAACATCGCACGTCTCAACCGCGAATTCATCAACGCAAAATGCTCTGAATAAACTTCAGCATCACCCAATAGCCAACGCGGCGACAGGATTCCTGTCGCCGCGTTGCTTTTTTACCCTTTACTCGACAATATCTCAAATATTAAGCCCATATTTACCCACAAAATATTATGGTAACATAAGGGCTATGGTTGATATATCAAATACTGCAATAACTAACCAGCTATTATTATTCTATCTACCAGTTTGCCCGACATGACGGCGGCTGGTAAACCAAGATCACGGACAAATCCAGGGAAATCAAGACAATGGAGAGATATAGAAATTTTATACAATGAATAGGTTGCAGATGGGATTTTTGCTCTTAATGAAATAAACCTAAAACAATCTTTTCCCTTTACAGATACCTATTGTGTGTCAATTAGTTGGAATCTCGACCGTTTCCTTCCATGGGATGGTCGGCGTGCCGTCCTGCAACCATTCTATCGGAAGCCAGACGTATCTTGAATCTTGGAGGTCGGTTTTTTCCCATCTGTCGAACATGGCCAGATAAGTGCCGTCCGGACCGACCACAGGGAGGACGTAGGTACTCTGGGCATAGAAAGTCTTGTCGGCATCGGTGCCCCTGCAAGGGTCGCCGAGCACTGTCCAGGGACCCATGATATTGTCGGCGACGGCAATCTGCGCAGAATTAGGATCCCAGCCCGAGCAACCTGATGTCAGGACGTAATATTTTCCGTCGCGTTTGAACACAGCGGGAGCCTCGCGGCTATCCCCGATAAAGTTGCGCGTAAACTTTCCCGTTGGCCTTAGATAATCGTCTGTCAGTTCGTTGATATACATAGTGGCGTTGTTTTCCGACGAAGCAAATTGGTATGCCTTGCCATCGTCATCGACAAAAACCGTCTGGTCGCGGCTCATGGCATCGTTAGGACGGAAACTGCCAAGATACGTGAAAGGCCCAGTCGGGGTGTCGGAGACAGCGACACCGGCCGCAGCCTTGGAATAGTCCGCACTCTCGACATGGGCCCACATCACAAACTTACCTGTATTTGAATTATAGACAACCTTGGGACGTTCAAGAACTTTCGATGCGTGAAGGTCATGTGCAGGGTCGTCGCTGGCTTCAAGGGCAAGCCCTTCAAATTTCCAGTTCCTCAGGTCTTTGGAGGAATAGCAGCTGACACCGGTGACATCCGTCCGGTAACATTCCCAAGTAGCCCATTCCGGCAGCACGGTCTTGCCAACCTTGTATTCGCCATACATATAGTATGTACCGTTATGATACAGCATACCTGCCCCATGGGCATTAATGGGGTTTCCATCAGTATCAAGCCATTTCTCTCCCTGCACAAATGGAGCCGTGATAGCCGAATCCAGTGAAGGATCGTCGGCAAAGGCTGCCAGACAGGCCATAAAGGTCATTAAGAGAACAATTCCAGTCCTGAACATGATCACTTGACGATTTTCTCGGCATGATTGCCACGTACGACGATATACATGCCTCCGGCCTGAACATCCTCGAGGCTGCCGCCCACGCGGATGCCCTGAAGATTATATACTGACGATACCTCAGGGGCTGGCTCATCGACAGCGACATCCGAAATGCCCGTCGTACTGATGAGTTCGAAGTAATTGCTGCGAACACCTAAGCCAGGTTTGTCGGAGTAGACATGGCTCCATGCAACATTAGTGTCGGTTCCGAAATATTTATTGGACCCAAGGTTCTTGATGATAAGATAGCCTTCGGCTGTCTCGACTTTGAAGAGAAAATTGTTCTCGGCAAGACGGTCGCTCCTGTCGGTGACACGAAGATTCCAGCTGTCGCGGTAGACGTATTTGCCGTCGTCCGTACGCATGTTCATACCTTTTGTCTTAGCTACACCGGGAGCCTCGACGAAAGTGAAATCCTGATGATAGTCGGAGGCACCGTTGTCGGTGATGATGACGCACTCTTCGTTCTCAAACCACCCCGAGGAGAGAGTGCATCCCGACAGGATATGACGGAAGCGGAAAGTGCCGCCGTCGGCGCAGGGATTGGGCATCGATTTGAGATAATTATCCATAGCGTTCTGCAGAGCGTCGAGAGCCGGGTCGATTACATCGTTGTCAGTGGCACCGAGAAGGGATCTGGCTTCCGCTATCGCCGCAGCCAGAGCTTCGTTGGCGGACTCGGGGAACTTGCCGCTGGTGCTGTTGTCATCAAGCAGCTTCTGAGCCTTGGCGATACGGTACTGCAAAGGAGCATCTGCTGTCTCGGGGACATAGACACGAACATAGTCCACAAGATATTGTGCCGGGAAGACGGTGTTGGCGAGGGAACCGCCGTTATCGCCGCCAAGGGCGAGGTTGAGCCATACGCCGAACTTGTTGTTCGGGTCACGGTACGGATTGTAGCCGTCGACGTTATACCAGGGCTGCCCGGGATTGGGGTTGACGGTGCGGTCGAGGTCGGTTTCGTTGATGAGCCGGTCATCCAGGTATATCCTGAGGCTGTTGTGGTCCCATTCTGTACGCCAGACATGGAATTTATCAGCGAAATCCCCTTCAAATTCATTCATTTTCGGTGCTTTACTCGACCATGAAGCCTGCCAGCGGTTGTTCGAGCCCCATGCGAGGTTTGCATGGATGGCGTCTCCATAGTATTCCATAATATCGAGCTCTCCGTTGTAGGGCCATTCGTAGGTGTCGCCGCATCCCCATATGGCAGGCCAGTAGCCGGAGCCTACAGGTATTTTGGCACGCACCTCGTACACCCCGTAGTGATAGCGGTAGGGGTTTTTCAGGATGATGGATGCTGAGGAGTATTCTCCGTATTTGTTTTTCTTGTTCCAGTCGCTCGAGTAACGCTCGTAGTCGGGATTCAAGGTTTTTTCTTTGCGAGCCTCGATGACAAGGCATCCGTCTGCGATGGTAGCATTATTAGTAGTATAGACCTGGTCCTCATGGTTTCGGCGCATTCCGGTCTCGAACTGCCAGCGTTCGGCATCGGGAACAGTTCCCTGGTCAAATTCCTCGGAGAATTCAAGTCTGTAGCCGGGATAGTTCTCCGGAAGATCCTGGGCAAACGCCCCAGAGAACATGGCTGAGAATATAAGAGCAAAGATATATTTTTTCATGTGCGGAATGTGTGTAAAAGTCCCGGAAGAGCGTCGTAAAGCATCTGGCGCAGTCCCGGGACTTGATGATCTATCAGCGGATTACTTTCTTGGCTCCGTTTGTCGTATTGACAATGAAGAGACCGTGAGCGTCGCCAAGGTTTTCTTCAGAGTCGGCAACACGTATACCATTGATGTCGTAGACACCGAGAACTCTGGCTTCTGTATCGACTGCTACATTAGCAATCGAAGCGTTTGGCTTGTTTTCCATATATGTGGCATAATCTTCGGGGGTCATGATGGCGATATCGTCGATATCCATCCAGAAACCTTCGGAGTGGTTGCCGTCCCACTTGGTGTTGTTGTGAGTGATGCGCAGACGTACATTGCCGCTTTCGGGAGCCTTGAACTGTTTTTCGTAGGGGCACCAGTAGTCAGCCTCTGCAAGGGCATCGTCCTTGTCATCGATGATGTTGGAAGCGCCGTATTCTTCTTTGTTGGCATTGAGTGGCATGAGCTCAATACGGAAGTAAGGATCATCCCAGTCCACTGTGGTGCCTTTTGAGATGGCGATGATGGCACCCAGAGAGTAGGTCTCGCCGGGAGTCAGACCGCTGACGATCTGCTCAACACCACCGGCCTGCCAGCCATTGTCGTCGAAACGATAGATGTGGAGACACTGATGGTTACCGGCACCTTCGAATACATATTCGTCGTCTACTTCGGGTTCTACGAGCATTGCGAGAACGCACCAGTCATCAAGACCCTTGATGGTCCAGTCTGGAAGTGCCTTGAGGTTGTGTTTGGTGTCATCCCAGTCCCAGGGAGTATTCTGCTCTACGCCTTCGGTCTTCTCGAAGTCGCCATTGGCAACAAAGTTTGTCTGTGCGCACAATGTAAGTGCGCTTGCAGCTACTGCTGCGCTGAGTATCAGTCTTTTCATGATTAAAGATGGTTAATATATTGATTGATAATTAGCCGGTGGCACCGGGAAGTGCCACCGGTTTGTAGATTATTATTCTTGAGCTGCAGTGCCGTTCATAGTCTGCCAGTAAGGATTCTGGTAGATGGGCGACGAGTCGATGTCGACACCGTCGGCCGATGAAATCAGGAAATGGTCGACGGCAATAGGCGAGAGATAGTGAGCCATGTGCCATGTCATACCAGAGTTATAGTACTGGTTCTCATTGGTGATACGCCACATCGACAGATACTGGGCACTCCCGTTTAGACCGCCTTCGACATCGGAGGGTGACGATACGTTGTTGTCGGACTGTTTGGGCTGGTCGTATTTCAGTCGGTTCTTGGGATACGATTTCAGCATAGGGCCGAAAATCTTGGCTCCGTGGAGGAAGAACTTGCCGCCTTTGAGCTGGTCGAGCGAACGCCAGCGATAGAGGTCGTCGAGACGGAAACCCTCGCTTATCAGCTCGCAGCGACGCTCACGGCGTATGTTATAGAGCACCTTGGAGTCGATTCTCTTGCCTGCAGAATAGAGACCGAGGTCGTGAGTGTAGTACTCTTCTTTGTCAAGGTCGGTAGCTGCAATTGTCTTTTGTATGTCGGCATCGACACCTGCGCGGGTACGGAGAGCCTCCCAGTATTTCCAGGCATCTGCGTTCAGCCCGTCGCCGTATTTCTCCCATGCAGCTTCCATATAGATAAGATAGGCTTCAGCGGCGCGGAATACTACCGATGCGGTCTCGTCAGTGCCTGTCGAGGTGTACTTGGTATCCTTAGTCATACACTTGCCTTTCTTGTAGCCTGTCGAGGTTGCATATTTGAAAGAACCGCCGCGAACGTCGGGTACATCGAAATTTTTGCCTAATCCCATTCGGTCGGAGGCATCGGCATAGGGATATTCTCCCGGAGCCTTCATAAAGAGCTTCCATCGCCAGTCGCGGTTCTTTTTTGTGTCGACGACGAAGTCATCGCCGGCATAGCCGGAATTGGGAGCATAGATAGGCAGACCGTTATCCATCAGGAATGCGTTGGCGAACTCCTGAGTATAGCCACGAGGCTGTCCGGCGCGCATGTACTGGTTCAGCGAGTGAGCTCCGGCCTTTACGCGGTCTGCGGCGCGGTACATGAGCACTTCGTCGTAGTCCGAGACATCGACGGATGCAAACATGTCATAGTAGGGATTCGAGCCAACGGCATTATTAGAGCCGATTTCCTGTTTATTATTCACTGTCAGCTTGGTATGGTTGTCGGCCACTTCCTTGGATGCTGCAAGAGCCTGATCGAGGAAATATGCGACTTCCGATGCGTTGTCGTAACTGAAATCGGCGTTATAGTCCTTCTTGGCCCCGTTCCAGCCTGCCGATTTATCAGGTACGAAAGGTGTCCCGGCAAAATATTTTTCCCAAGTAGCCTCGTAGAGCGCCACTCTCGCTTTTAGGAGCAGGGCTACATCGCGTGTGATACGTGCGCGTCCACCGATGCCTGTACCATCGCTCAGGAGACTGGCGGCAGAGTCGAGGTCAGCAATTATGAAACGTGCTACCTTATTGCGGGGATAGCGGCGAGATGCCTGTATCAGCACTTCGCGGTTGTCGGGAAGCGGTGCGGTGATGATGGGGAAATCACCGAGTTTCTTCATCCTGAAGAAATATTCCTGGGCGCGGAGGAAGTAAGCCTCGCCAAAGTAGTGCTTAGCCGAAGTTTCGCTGCCCTGAACCTCGCCAGCCTCGATTTTGGGACGAACCGTGCGGATGAACCAGTTGAGATCGTTTATGCGGTCAAAGTTCCAATGTCCGCCGCTCTGCCCTACCTTGTAGTCCTGACCCTCGTAATAGATACTGCTGATTGCAGCCTCGTTGTCTGTAGGTCCGTCGTCATGGATAAAGGAGGTGTAGTCGGCATGTGAAGGAAACTGGCCGCCGACACCGTTTGCGTCCCAGTTCGAGTAGTTACAGTAGTAGTTCAGCGTATAGTATCCGAGCTGGTCAGCGGTTGTGAAATACATCTCGGGGGAGACGCTGGACGGGGGCGTCACATCGAGATAGTCGTTGCAGGATGACAGGGCCATCACTGCGGCGGACAATAGCGCTATATGTTTGAGATAATTCATTTCTATGATTGATTTATGCGATTACAAAGTAACTGAGATGCCAAATGAGTAGGTGCGAGACAGAGGATATGTACCGCCCGATTTCATCTTCGAGACCTCGAGGCTCTCGGGATCTATGACCTTGCTCATCTTGGTCCAGGTATGAAGGTTTTCAGCCGAGAAGAAGAGGCGCAGGTTCTGCACGAAAAACTTGTGCGTTAGCTCTTCGGGGAAGGTATAACCGACCTGTAGGTTTTTCAGACGGAGGTACGAGCCGTTCTGCAGATAGCGTGTCTGTGTCTCGCGGTTCTTGTTGGTGTAGTAGATAGGACGGGCATAGTAAGCATCGTAGTTCTCACCGAGAAGACTCTGGTCGTCACGCCAGTAGTCAAGATGTTCGTCGAAGAACAGAGATTCCCAGCGGCCACCCACGGTAGCGCCCCAGAAGGCTGCGCCTTTCTCGCCGGCACCCTGGCCGCCGTATGCGCTGAAATAGTAATCGCGTTTGCAGACACCCTGGAAGAATGCCGAGAAATCAAGGCCTTTCCACTTGGCATAGAGGTTGATACCGATTCTGTATCGCGGCGACGAGTTACCGATGACCCTCAGGTCACCTTTCTCGTATATAGTGCTCTGCTTGTGGATTTTACCGTCGCCGTCGGTATCGACATACATTATGTCGCCGGCCTGCCACAGGCCACCATTTATCTCGCTCTGGTCAACATTTGCGAGATGTGCATCCATTTCTTCCTGAGTACGGGCGATACCTTTCGTCTCGAGGCCCCAGATTTCGCCGATGTATCGACCGGCGATGTATTTGCCGAGGTTGCCTTCACGGTTGGGATAATCGGTAATCTTGGTACGGTCGTCGGAGAGGTTTACGCGCACGTCGTAGTCGAAGTCGCCGATAGCCTGGCGCCATCCCAAGGTAAGTTCCCAGCCGCTGGTACGCATCGACAGGAGGTTCTGTGCAGGAGGGTTGGTACCGAGCGTTGCGGGAAGCGACACACCGGGGCCCACCATATCTTTATTGTCGCGCCAGAAGTAGTCGAACGATGCAGTCAGTCTGTTACGGAGTGCCGTCACGTCGATACCGATGTTGGTGTTTCGGATCTTCTCCCATGTCAGGGTTGTGGAAATAAGTCCAGGGAACCATGCCACATTGGACTGTTCGCCGTTTATAAGCCAGTAGCTTGACGAGGAGCCGAGACCCATGACGCGGTAAGTCGGGTACCAGTTGTTGGTGTTCTGGTTAGCAAGCTGACCGTAGGATCCGCGTATCTTAAGAGCGCTGACATAGGGTCTGTAGGGTTCGAAGAAATCTTCCTGAGCGATGTTCCAGCCGGCAGATACAGAAGGCGACCATACCCAGCGGCTGTCGCTGCGGAAGCGCGATGAACCGTCGTAACGCAGGTTGACTTCGAGCAGATAGCGGTTCATATAGTCATAATTGATACGTCCGAAGAAGCCGGCTGTACGCCATAGCTGATACTTGCCATCGAGAGAGTAGTCTGTCTTGCTGTTAGTCAGTCCGAGCACGGGAAGGAGCTGTGTGGTGACATCGTTACGACTACCGCTGACATATCTGTCCTTGAAGCTCTCGAACTGTGAACCGAGCAGGAACGTAAAGTTGTGCTGGTCGTTGAGGGAGAGGAAGTAGTTGGTGAAAATGTTGGCGTTGAGGTAGGTCGAGCGATAGGAATATTCGCTGACATATGATGTCGTACGCGAGTAGTAAGTCGGGATATGTGTCCGCTCGGGGTCGACTGCATCGTGAGCGTACACGGGAAATGCATCTTCGTGTGTCCAGTTGTTGTTCACACGTGCGTTGAACTCGCCGATGATATTCCAGTTCTTAACCGGAGTGATTGTCACCTGGAACTGGTTGGTAAACACGTCGTTCTGCTCTTTATGACGGCCGCCGTTCTCCAGTGCGTCGATATAGTTGAAGTCGGATGCGAGGAAACCGTTGGGATCATATTTGGGTGCAATAGATATCGCACGGCGCATGAGGTTGTCGTAAAAACCGCCGCTCATGGTCGTTGCACGGTCGTAGTCAGTTCGGTTCCAGCGGGAGGTATAGCCGATTTTCAGCCAGCTGTAGAGCTGTGCATTGACTTTGCCCATGAGAGAGAAACGCTGGAAGTCGTCCTCACCGTAGCGCATGAAACCACCCATGTCCATCCAGTTGCCCGAGACGTAATAGTCTATCTTCTCGTTGCCGCCGGTCAGCGCAAGGTTGTGTTCCTGGGAGAAAGCAGTCTTCTTATAATACTCATCCATCCAGTTTGTATTTGCATACACGCCCATAAGCTCGCTGTCGCCCCAGATGGAATGTCCGTCTTCCCAGTGGTAGCCGTCGGCCACGACATCGCTCTCGCCGGTGTAGAACTGGCGAACTTTCTCGACATATTCGTCGTCGAAGGTAAACGAGCCAGGGTTGGTGTAACGCTGCACATCGTTCAGATAGTTGACGAGGTGCCACGAATCCATCTGGTTCGCAATTTTAAGAGGCTGGTTGAAACGGAAGCTGTTGTTGTATCGTATTATGGTCTTACCCTTTGCTCCTGTCTTGGTAGTAACAAGGATGACACCGAATGGCGCGCGCGAACCATAGATAGATGATGCTGCGGCATCCTTGAGGACGGATATGTTCTCGATATCCTGGGGATTGATGGTGTTGAGGTCGCCTTCCATACCATCGATGAGGACAAGCGGGCTGCCGCTCGAACCCTCACCGATAGTGGCTGTACCACGGATATTGATGGACTTGTTGGAGTTCAGCTCGCCGCCGGAGCTCGAGTTAGAGATATTGAGACCTGGAATCACACCCTGAAGAGCTGTGACAGCATCCGATACAGGACGCTCGGCGATATCTTTGCCCGATGCCGTGCCTACAGCACCCGTCAGGTTGACTTTTTTCTGCGTGGCAAAGCCGACGACTACGACTTCGTCAAGGTTTGTAGTATTGTCCTCGAGAGTGATTTTAAGGGGAGTCGCTGTGGCTTTGACCTCCTGGGTTGTGCATCCTACGTAGGAAATGACGAGGGTTGACCCTTTCGGCACGGTCATTGAGAATTTTCCGTCGATGTCTGTCGTCACACCCCGGGTGGTACCTTTTATAACTACTGATGCTCCGATCACAGGTTCGCCATCCGTGCCTATTACTTCGCCGGTGACATTGATTTCATTCGCCTGTACCGAAGCCTGGTGAGGGAATCCTACCGGCTCTGCAAACACAGAGCCCGCAAAGGTCAGTCCTCCTACCACGAAGAGCAGCCTTGCCGCCTTCCGTATGAACCTCGATTGTTCTGGTTTCATGGATTGATTGGTTATTGAATTTATATTATATACAATGTATGGTCTGCCGTAAGTGTCTTTCACGTCCCACGGCACAAAATTAGATGGTATCCGCTCGAGAGGAGGACTCGTATTATTATAAAACGAGGGGGCAATTCGTAAATAGCACCCCTACCGAAGCCGAATAAGATTGCCGATTGTCGATATACGAGAAAACACCCCATATAATACGAAAATCAAGTCCCGTACAAAGTCCAAAAACGCCCCTTTTTGAGTGAAAAAGAACTAAATTTGCATCGCTTTAGAGCATTGACACGTTTTTATTCTCTACCATTAAAAATCGATACCCTCTGGAAAAATGGTGAAAAACCGGATAACCCTTCTTTTGCTCACCTTATTGCTCGCAGCAATGCAGGCCTTCCCGATGCCGGACCCAGGCACGGCACATATCAAAGTCATCACTGTCAACGATGGTCTCCCGGACAATTCTGTCAACGATATCGTGGAAGATGACTATGGCTTTGTCTGGATAGCGACATGGAACGGACTGGCACGCTTCGACGGGAGAAACGTCACATCCTTCCGTCACAGTCCAGACAGGAACCCAAACTACCTGAGCAATATGATAAGATGCATCATGCCCGACGAAGCAGGGCTCTGGGTCGGGAACGATACGGGGCTGGATTTTTTCAGGTATGAAGACAATGTCTTCTATCCGGCATACATCCGAGGTGAAGGCAAAGAAGAGAATCTACTGAGTGTACGTGTAAGCAAGGTCATCAGGCACACAGAGGATGTCTTTGCCCTTACTATAGACGGCGATATACTGAGACTTGACAGATCCTCTACGTCTCAGGACAGCAAACGGCCGGTGTTTATGTCCCTTCCCAAACCCGACAAGCGCCGATATGCCGACATGACCCAATTCGACGGCGATCAACTTATTGCTCTCTCGAACGACGGAATCACTATCCTCTCCCACAACGCAGAGGATGAGCTTGTCCACAACTCCTTCCTTTTCGGCTACGACCCCAACCTCAACCTATATTATGACAGCCACAACCACACAGTTACGGTCGGCAGAGGCGTGGGCAGCGAAACGCGCGAATTCACCATTGACAATACCGGGAAAGTGATAACCGAAAATACCAATCCTCCGTATTCCAACCTTATGGCTGTGGCAGCAGACGAAAACACTCTCTATTTCGGCACCGACGGTCATGGAATGTATGTGAAAGAAAACGGTCAGCTTTACCCTGTAACGCCGGACAATTCTCCCCTCCCCTGCGATGCTATATATAAAGTGTATGTCGACAGTAGGCACAACCTTTGGATAGGGAGTTACCGGTACGGAGTCTTCATGCTGTCACACAATCTCAACGCCTACTCGATATTAGATAAACATTCAGGGAGACTGTGCTATGATATCGTGACAGCAGTGATACCTGACGGCGAGATGATGTACATAGGGCTCGACGGAGGCGGCCTTGAGGTTTTGAATTCAAGTACTGGCGAATACAGGCAATATACCAAACTAAATTCCGGAATGCCTGCCGACAATGTCGTGTCACTCGTAAAGGACGGAAATACCCTATGGGCGGCACTGTACGGCACGGGGCTGGTACAATGTAATCTGGACAGCGAGAAATTCACTACTTTCAAAGCACCCGGAGACAGTGAGCCGAGCAACAAACTGTGGATAATCAGAGACGACGGCGAAGGTAAGCTCTGGATAGGCGGCAACTCGCTGAGTGTCTTCGACAAACAGACACATGAATTCACATCGATTCCGGGTACTCAGCAATCCGATGTCCTGTCGATGGCTATCGACGGGAACAATATTTACGTTGCTACAAGATGGAACGGGCTGCTCCAGATTGACCGCCGACGAAAAGCTATCATAGAGCGTCACAGTGACAGCCCCTCGCAGGGAGGCATTAAAATACCCGGCCGTAAGATACCCTTCGTGTTTGTGGACTCACAGCATTCCCTCTGGGTCGACATCGACAACGCAATGTTGTGCAAAATTGATCCTGTGTCAAAGCAAATCCTAAAATCCTACAAACAAAGAGCCGACGAGACGGGCATGCAAATCCTTTCTATGGTTGAAGACAATAACGGCGACATATTCATAGGCACCAATCACGGGTTGCTGAAATATATCAGGGAGAATGATTATATTATGCCTCTCAATGACGAGCGCATGCCCAGGATGTTTACATTCAACGCTGCCTCAAAGGACAAAGACACAGCATATTTCGGAACGACTTCCGGACTGCTGAAATATCCTTTCACTCAGACAAGCGAGAACATAAGACTCGCCTCAATGGTATTCACAGGCATAGAAGTGTTCAATAATGGAGGGAAAGGTTTTCCCCTTTTCTCGACCGGAGATTCAACGCTCGAGCTCGACAATGACCAAAACTTCTTCCAGATAAACTTTACTGTCCCCGAGATGTCGAATCCAGAACAGATCAAATTCGAATGCAGGCTCGACGGCCTGGAGAAGGAATGGCGAGATGTCTCTGATACACGTTCGGCAATATACACCTATGTACCGGCAGGGAAATACAGACTGTCAGTACGTCATACCTTGCCCGACGGCAGCTGGAGTACTCCTACCTCGATGTCCATTAAAATACATCCTGCCTGGTATGCCACACCGCTGATGTTTGCCATATGGGTACTCTTAGGCCTGTCTTTACTCGTAGCCGTAGCATGGGTCTGGTACAAATTCATAAAGAACCGCGAGAAAATCCATATAGCTGAAGTCGAAAGGGACTCGGCCAACAGGCTGAACGAAGCCAAGCTGGATTTCTATGCCAACATCACCCACGAACTGAGGACTCCATGCTTCCTGATTTCCGCCCAGATTGAAGAGATGTATGATTCGGGCCGACAGACAGTGCCCGTGAACAATCTCGTCGGAATATACCGCAACTCAGCGAAACTCAACAAGCTCATCAGCCATATCATCGATTTTCGAAAAACCGATACCGGTCACCTGTCACTCAATGCAAGGCGTATTGATGTACAGGCTCTTCTTGGAGAACTGGCTGCCGATTACGAGCAACTATGCCGTCAGAAATCGCAGACATTCGAATATAGCTATTCGGAGCCCCCAGTCGAAGCGGAAGTCGACCCCGACAAATTGGAACTTATAGTAACGAACCTCGTCTCCAATGCCTACAAGTACACTCAAAAGGACGGTAAAGTGACCCTGACCCTCCAAGAAAACAACGACAGCATCGAGATATCCGTGACTGACAACGGCATAGGTATCGTGGATAAATTACAGACTAAAATATTCGAGCCCTTTATGCGCACCGAACGCGGCCAGAAGATAAGCAGTGGCGACGGCATCGGTCTTGCTTTCGTCAAAGAGCTTGTAGAGCTGCATCACGGTAGCATAACCGTAGACAGCAAGATCAACGAAGGGTCGAGATTTACTGTCATACTTCCCAAGAAGCTGTCCTCCTCTCCCCTACCAACGACTGAAGCCAGGTATCTCCCTGTACCTCTTAAAGAGAAATTATTCATTCCGGAAAATCAGGGGGAGGCTGGCACACGCATCTCCGATCCGACCGCGACACGGTCTGTTCTTCTCATCGACGACAACCGCGAAGTACTGTCTGTCCTTGTCAAGGCATTCGAAGAGAACTATAGAGTGACAGAGATAGCCGATGCAAGGGAAGCTGTTGAACTGGCCAAGAAAGGCGGCTTCGATGTCGTCATAACAGATTTGATGATGCCGGATTTCGACGGACATGACGTCTTGAAAGCACTCAAAGAGGATAAACGTACACGCGACATCAAGGTTGTAGTCTTTTCTGCATTGACCTCTGAAGAAGACATGCTGAAAGCCTTCGACGAAGGGGCGGATGCCTATCTGACAAAACCAATCCCCCTCAAAGTACTCGTCAAGCAGATTGAACGTCTCTTCGAACATAGCAACGATGGGTCATCGTTGCCCGCTTCCTCAGGCAACTACAACCGGGAAGAGCAAAAATTCCTGCTCGAATGCAGAAGAATAATCAATGAATGCATGAATCTCGATAATTTCGACATAGCGATGCTCGCCTCACGACTTTCTATGAGCCATTCGGCCCTATATAAGAAAATCAAGAGTATGACCGGCATGTCGATAATCGACTTTATCAACGAGTACCGTATCTACAAGGCAGTACAGCTTTTCAAAGAAGGTGTATCGAACGTACAGACCGTGTCCGAAATGTGCGGATTCAAGGACGTGAAGACATTCCGGGAGACCTTCAAACGCAAGATGCAGATGCCGCCAAAGCAGTATATGCTCAAGATTCAGGAGGAATGAGACCCATCATTATCTGGGGAATATTTATTCATGAGAATACTGCGCTCTTAAGCTTCTCTACAGCTTGACGCAAAGGCGACGAGTATTAAGGCCCTAAAATTTTCGGTAAATTCTATAACGAATACCGAAAATTTCACATATAAATTCAGGTCCCGATTTTGTTATGTACCAGAAGACAGTAATTATATGACGGACTAATGAAAACATCAGCTTTAATAATATCTTCATTGATAAGCCTGACAGGATTTGCAACAGAGCCCTTGATGATAGATCGTCAGGGACAGTTCCCCGTCGGGGGCATAACCATAGAACGTCCCGGAATATTTGATCCCGATACATTTGTAGGTTGGACGGACCCTGTACAGGATGGACAGACATACCGCTGCGACCATGCTTTTGCCAGGTACCAAATTCCGGTGGATGCCAAGAGGCTTCCGCTTGTTTTTGTACATGGCTTCGGCGGCGACGGTGTTTGCTGGGAGACAACACCTGACCGTCGTGACGGATTCGCTACTCTCCTTCTCCGGGAAGGTTATCCGACCTACGTTCTCGACCTTCCAGGTCGCGGACACGCATCACGCACAAGCAATGAAGTCACGGTCAAGCCTGTAGCCGACGAGGAATTCTGGTTTGATATCTGGCGTATGGGACTGTGGCCGGATTGGAACGAGGGCATCCAGTTCCCGAAGGACTCACTGAGCGTGTCAAATTTTTTTCGCCAGATGGTTCCCGACCTGAGCGACCACAAACTTGATGTCGCAGCACTCGACGCCATGGCGCGGAAAATCGGCGACCATATCCTCGTGACCCACTCGGCTGGCGGCTTCCCGGGCTGGATAGCAGCGATGAACAATACAGAAGTGAAGGGTGTCGTCGCGCTCGAACCCGGAGGATTCGTATTTCCCGAAGGAGAGGTACCAGAGGCTCTTCCGGGTCTTACCGGTGGTCTTGCCGGAGTTCCCGTAGCCGCCGAAAGGTTCCTGGAACTTACCCATAAACCGATTGTTATATATTTTGGAGACTATATTCCTGAATCTGGAGCTACGACATTAGGCGGAAGCAACTGGGAGGTGCGACTGAAGATGGCTCGTGAATTTGTCAATGCCTTAAACCGGCACGGCGGCAATGCGAGACTTGTCGAACTTCCGAAAATCGGCATCAAAGGCAATTCGCATTTTATGATGCAGGAGCTCAACAATGATGTCATCGCAGCCCATGTGGCAAGATGGCTCCGTGATAACAAACTGTCTGACTAAATAATCTAACATGAAGGTACTAACAATCAATGGCAGTCCGGATCTCCACGGATGTATCGACCGGGCTTTGAAAGAAGTGGAATCCATACTGATACAGAACGGTATCGAGTGCCGTCGCGTCAATGTAGGTAACAAAGACGTGAGAGGCTGTATCGCTTGCCGCACTTGCCGCAAGACAAACAAATGTGTCTTCAATGATCTTGTCAACGAGACAGCACCCTTGTTTGCCGAGTGTGACGGTATAGTTGTCGGGTCGCCGACATATTATGCAGGGTGCAACGGCCAGTTACTTGCTTTCCTCGACCGATTGTTCTACTCGACAATAGGGACCTTCGACAAGACTATGAAAGTCGGGGCTGCTGTCATTTCATCGCGACGTGCCGGGTCGACTTCCGCATTCGATGAAATCAACAAATATTTCACCATTTCGTCGATGCCTGTCGTTTCCAGTACATATTGGAACGAAGTACATGGTTATACTGCTTCCGATGTCGAGAAAGACAAGGAAGGCCTGCAGACGATGCGTAATCTTGGCCGTAACATGGCTTTCCTGATCAAAGCCATAGCAGCATCCAAGGAGAAGAACGGTCTCCCCGAGCAAGAGCGACAATACTTCACGAACTTCCTCAACGAGGATTAGGGCAGCCATAAATAAAAATGTACGGAATAGGTGTTCAACCCTTCCGGCCATTTGCCCTTCGCAAGTCAGCTAACGAGACATTCTCGTTGCGAAAACGGGCCTGCGGATTGCGTTCTCCACGGGCGAGAGTCAACGCCTTCTGCGGACATGCATGGACACAAGCGAGGCAGAATTCGCACGAACCTTTGAACGAAGCATTCCTTCCTATCGTGAAATTGTCGTGAGGACAGACTGTAGAGCAGATTCCACACCCCACACATGCGGTCTCATTCAAGGCGAGTAGACGTTCAGCCTGCATAGGGAAATGATCTGCCTGCAAATGATTTATCAAATCCTGCATCTGTTCGTCGATTTCGACATGGCTTATATATTGACGACGTGCGTCGATGTCCCTTACTATTGTGGTGAGATTTTCAGGGATTTTCTTGTCCATCTTCATCTGCTCGTTCATGTCGAATACAGGAAGATAGTTATCGACCATCAGCAGAGTGTTGATATAGTCGTTCGTCACATTGTGCTGCTTGCAGAAGTCATTCCACCAGTCGCAGACATTGGCGGCATAATTGCCGTATGTGATTATTGAAAATATATAGGGGGCCTTGAAACTGGACTTTTCGATAAATTCGCGTACCATCAAAGGTGCCGATGCCGCAAAGTCGGGGAAGACAAAACCGATCTCGTCCGCTTCGAAATCAAGTTTCCCGTTTTTAAGTGCCTGCGGAATACTTATCGGCTCGGGCGAAAGAACCCGGGCTACGTAGAGGCTGTTGCCCGTGGCCGTGAAATAGAATACGAGCCGCTTTGGTGTCTTGTCCCTTGGTGTGCATGACGCTAGGGAAACCAGTCCGAGCGAGGATATGGAGGAGCTTGCCATAAAGGCACCCATCATCTTCAGGGCCTTTCTCCTGGTGATATTCTTGTCAGTCTTCATAGTATCTGTCGAGCCTTTTTATTCCGTTGTAGTAGATTATTCCCTGTAGCGAGATGGATTGAGGCCAAGCGTGCGCTGCACATATCGGCTGAAATATGCAGGCGATGAGAAATGGAATATGTCCGAAATTTGAACGAAGGACAGTGTCTTGTCGCGCAGCAGTCGCGCTATATCAAGCGATGTATAGCGGTTTATCCAATAGTTTGCCGGGTAGCCACTTACCTTTTTTGAAATTTCCGAGAGATATTTCGGCGTTACGCACAAGGCATCGGCATAGTACGTCACTTCTCTGTTTATACGATAATCTCCGTTCTCGAGCATCTCGAGGAAGCGGCTCATAAGAGATGCATTCTGTGTGGAGACGGTTGATTCTTTATTGATGACCAGGTGGAAGTCGAAGAAATCGAGAATGGCCGATTGGACGGCATTGATGAGCAATTCGCGATAGAATGCGTGACGGGTCTGTGAGAGACGATATTCTATCCACCGAAAATCCCGTTCGCAGACAAAGCGCTGGCTCTCGTCAAGGTTCATGACCGGATTCAGGAACAGTGAGAGCTGACCTTTCATCCCGTAGTTGGTCTGCGGAGTGCATAGTTCTATGAATGACGAGGTTACATATAGCACTTTAACTTTGAAATCTTCTGAAGGTCTAATCCGTTCGACAAGCTTGCCTTTTCGCACTATCATCAGACTCCCCTCTTTAAGCTCAAAGTCATTCCCATTGAAGGTGAAAGAACAATGTCCGGCAATGCATATGGCATGGGCAAGATAGTCGCTGAAAGCCTCTGTGCCGAGGCCTTCAAGCGTCTCTTCGATGATAACGTCCTTTATGCTGACCATACGGTCGTGGTAACTATGTGTCGGTTATGGGTATATGGCAATCGTTTTGGCGTTGTTCTTTTTTAGTTTCACTACAGCCTTGTCCAGAGACTCCGTCGGCGCGATAATATTGTAACCCTTCCAGAAATCAGCGTCCCAGTAATCGGTCACGGCATCATAGAAAATATCATCCTTGCCAAAGGACTGTTTACTATGAATGCCCTCTTGAGGATTGCCCACTCTGTCGACCATTACCATTTCGGCATCGGTGGTATACCCAGATGAAAACAACCTTCGCTTCCAGTCACATTTGAAACGTGTCGTCGTCTTGATATAGTTAAGATACGAAACACCGTCGGCAAGACGGTAAGTAACTGTAAATGCCATTTCCTGAGGCTTGAAACGAAGTCCACGCGGTTTCTTGCGGAGGATAGCGTTAGTCGCTTTGTACCGGTCGGACATATCGAGCTCGAATTCGGCCTTGCTGAACGACAGTGTCTCCTGGTCGATGTAAAGCAGACCACGACAGAGTGCGTAACTTAGTTTCACTTTTGGCGAGAAGCGTATCACGTACTGCATACGATCGTCTATGCTGACAGGCTTTTCCATCTCGAAATGATAGTATGCCAAGTCGGTGTAATCAAATAGGAAGTCACCGTTCTTTACAAAATCGACTATTAAAGGAAGTGTCGGACCTCCTTCGATCTTGACCGAAAGAGTGTCGCGCTTGTTGAGGCTGATCAGTCTGCGTCCTTTCTTAATCTGTACCCGTTCCCCATTGCTCACTCTACGTGTGTAAGGAGTCTTGTAGACATCAATGATAGCCTCCGAAACGCCAATGTACCGCCTGCCTTTTTGGACGGTCTCGCGATAGAAGGCAGTAAAAAGATTCTTATCGCGTGAATAGTTGTCCGGAATCTTCTCGAGGGCCTTGACGACAATCTCTTCAGGTTTTCCGCTCCGTACGATTACCTCCTTAAGCATCTTGGCCGAAGATGTCATCTGTATCGTTATATGCTTGCCATTTGACGGCAGCCCCAACAAGGGTATCAAGCTGCTGAAGTAGCCGAGCTGTTCTACCTTGATTCTGCCGTCCGAATTAGCCACCGGAATTGTCAGGGAGAACGTCCCGTCATTATTGCTGACTGTGCCGATGTTGGTATCCTCAAGCGAAATGCTCACATTCCCGAGCGATTTTTTGGTGTCTTTGTCTTTCACTGTGCCTATTATGGTCACGAAAAAAGCATCCGAAGGCTCCTGAGCCACGGATACAGCCGCAATACAGCATAACAGTACTATAGTAAGTAATCGTGCCATATACTAAGCCTTAATTATCTATGGTGCAAAAATAATGAATTATCTTGGTTGCCGTCTTGCCTTTTTTACCGTCATTCATACAAAAAACACGGATACCTGTAATAAAGGTATCAAAGACCGTAATTTACACATGTATGCAAAACCAGATTTGTCCCAATTTTGCAGACCTATAGCAGGTACTAAGGTTGAATGTAGAAATCAAGGAAAAAATAGATTGTTAATGGCAGATATTAGAATTGGAAAATGATAATTTGGAGTAGGTATAATCAACGGAGAGGCCGCTTGGTATAAGTAGCCTCTTTTTTTACCGGCAATCAAACGGATAAAATGTAAAAATAAGCCGTATTAATCGTAACAAAGGCTTATGTCGATATTGGTAATTTTGCGATATAAATTCGATAAGTATGTTGTACAGGCTATTTATTTTTCTGCTCACTCTATTAGTGACAGGGGTTGGCTCGTCTTGCGCCGGCGACGAGCCGAGAAAAGAAGTAGAAGTCGGCGGAGGTGCCTATTTCGGCGGCAAAAAGGTGTTGATAGCTTATTTCTCCTGGGGAGGCACCACACAGTGTATGGCTGGGGCGATTCAGGATATCACCGGCGGTGACATATTCAGAATTGAGCCTGTCGTACCTTATCCGACTGAATACACTCCTTGCACACAGGTTGCTCGCGAAGAGAAAGATAACAACGCTCGTCCTGAGATCAAAGGTGGTGTGGAGAACTGGGACGACTATGACATCGTCTTTATCGGATGTCCCGTATGGTGGTGGACAACGCCGATGATTATCCATACCTTCTGCGAAAGCTATGACTTCAGTGGCAAGACGGTGGTTCCCTTCTGTACCTATGCTGCGACCTATCGCGATGAGACACTTGCCGAGATTGTAAATATAACTCCCGATGCTGCCCATCTCACTGGAGAGGGTTTGACAAGCGGAAGTATCACCAACCAAAGAATACAGACATGGATCGACCTTATCAACGAGGAATGGAACAACAACAATCCTTCCGGTCGAGGCGATGCCGTGATGACCGGCAAGGTAAATCTCTGGGAAAAAGGCAATATACCGACTGTGACACACAATGCGAACAACTCCGACGGTCCCGATTTTATTCCTAACCTCGAAGTATTCACCGTAGCCGACGATGTGCAGCCCAAGGGCGCTGTCATGATTTGTCCGGGCGGTGCTTTCATGTTCCGCAGCATGCAGAACGAGGGTTATGACATTGCCGATATGCTTACTTCTATGGGCTATCAGTGCTTCGTTGTCAACTATCGTATTAATCCTTATACGATGCAGGAAAGTGCGACGGACCTTCAGAGAGGCATCCGCTATGTGAAGGCCCACGCCGCTGAATACAGAATCAAGCCTGCCAACATTGCCCTTGTCGGTTTCTCGGCTGGTGGCATCCTTAACGGAGAGGTCCTGCTTAACTGGCGCGACCTGACGAATGGCACAACTCTCGATAGCTCATATATTCCTGACGAACTCGACAAAGTGCCTGTCGATGCATGCGCTGTGGGCATGATCTACGCCTTCTACGGCCGTTTGAGCGTGTCGATGAACGATGTCGAGACTCTCCGTAACGCCAATCTCCCCCCTGCCTTCTATTGCTGGGGAACAAAGGATAGTTTTACAGGGCAGTTTAAACGGAATGCCAATGCAGTCGAAGAAGCCGGTTGCCGCGTAGTACGTAAGATTCTTCAGGGCTTTCCCCACGGTTACGGCACCGGAGGCAGCTATGATATCTGGGGTCGCGATTTCGATTCATTCCTCACCGGCATAATGTCGGGAAACTCTGCGACAAAAGATTTAGAGGCAGACCTGACGGAAAAGACAGGCAAGGAAGAGCTATATGACCTCTACGGACGGCAGGTACCTGCTGATACCGCGAAAAACGGAATCTATATTGTCAAACAAGGTCGGAAAGCCACCAAGATACTTAAATGATATGGAATACAGGACATTAGGCTTGAGCGGCCTGCGTGTCTCCGCCGTCGGACTCGGCTGTATGGGTATGAGTCACGGCTACGGGCTCCCTGCTGATAAACGTGAGATGGCCCGATTGCTGGCCGATGCCGTCGAGATGGGCTATACATTGTTTGATACCGCCGAAATATATGGTACGCCCGAAGACCCTCACGCTAATGAAGAACTGCTCGGAGAGGCTGTCAAGCCCTATCGCGACCGCATTGTCATTGCCACGAAATTCGGTCTGGCATTCGACGATCCCTATGGCAATGGCCCTCACCCTCTTATCCCTGACTCCAGTCCGGAAGCTATCCGCAAGGCCGTCGAAGGCTCCCTGCGCCGTCTTCGTACCGACCATATCGACCTTTACTACCAGCACCGCATAGACCCTGCCGTACAGCCCGAAGCTGTGGCCGATGTTATGGCCGATTTGATTCGTGAAGGGAAAATCCTGCACTGGGGTATCTCGGAAGCAAACGAGGAGTATCTTCGCCGTGCAAATGCAGTATGCCGCGTTACGGCCGTGCAAAACCGTTATTCGATGATGGCGCGATGGTACGAGTCGCTTTTCCCGACGCTCGAAGAACTCGGCATTGGCTTTGTAGCATTCTCGCCCCTCGCCAACGGCCTGCTGACGACCAACTATGATGCTTCGTCGACGTTCGACCCCAAGTCCGACTACCGCGCCGCTATGCCGCAGTTCCGCAAAGAAAGTTTCGAGGAGAATCATGAACTGTTCGACTACATTCTACATCTTGCTGACGGCCATCATGCGACACCTTCGCAGAATTCCCTTGCCTGGATGATTTGCAAGAAGCCCTGGATTGTACCTATCCCGGGTACACGTCATCTGTGCCGTCTCAAAGAGAATGCCGGGGCTGCCGATATAAAACTGACACCCGAAGAAGTTGAAGCCATCGACCACAGACTCGACTCAATGCCAATGAGCGAAGTGTTCGGCGGCTCTAAAATACTCTCTAACGCTAAATAAAACAGATATGAGACCATATGTAATTTGCCATATAATGAGTTCTGTCGACGGACGTCTGTTGCCGTCGCGATGGACAGTTCCCTTCGTCGGAACCGAACCGTCTAAACTTTTTGCCGACTATGCCGCCATAGGCCGCTCGCTCGAAACCGATGCATGGATGTTCGGAAAAGCGACGACACGCGAAGCTTTTCCCTACAGATTCATGCCCAAGAGCGACAAGCATCCTGAAGTGGGTAAAATCCACATCGGCCACAGGGACTCTGCGAGGCTGTTCATAACCATAGATTCCGATGCCGATATTTTCTATACGTCGGATAAGCTGCGCGGTGACAATATCGTGACAATACTTGATACTGATGCCACCGAAGATTACCTTGACATGCTTGAGGGAAAAGGCATATCGTACATGGTTCTTGCGGACCCGGCTGCACTGGAGGAAGCCATGACGGTATTATACAATGATTTTGGTGTCAGGAAAATATCGCTTCAAGGCGGAGGTATCATCAACGGATCAATGCTTGCCGCAGGACTTATCGACGAACTAAGCCTTGTCGTCTACCCGGGCATCGACGGGCTTGCATCTGTGCCTTCGATCTTTGAATATCCTGGAGCGCAAGATGAATTTCCTGCATCGGGTCAGTCGTTGGAACTGCTTTCCTCCGAAACACGTGACAATGGCATTGTCTGGCTACGTTACCGATTGCATAAGAAAGGCGAATGAGGGGCGGACTTATATTATTGTCGGTGGCTGTTTCCATTTTTTCGGTTATTGCCTCCTGCTCTCCAACTTCACCTGTCGAAGAATTGTTAGATGATGTGCAAACCGGTAATCATACCGCGCCGGGGCATGAAAGTAACAACGATATGGACAAATCCAATCACCTGACAATCAACAGTACCGTCGCCGATGTCGTCAACAATCCTGCATTCAAGGGCTTCGGGCAATATATCCTTCCTCTCGAATGGCTATACGGGACATTCCGAATACACGCGGCAGGATCCTCCGACCTATGTCGTAATCGGGGCCAATGACGGCATTGCGAGTCCGCCCCTTATGCGTCGACGAGTAGAAGCCTTGAAAGCAGCCGGAATCGAAGCCGAATTTCATCTATTCCCAAATCTTCGTCATGGTTTTGGCCTCGGAATCGGCACGAGTGCCGAAGGATGGGTCGACGGTGCAGTCAAATTCTGGGAAAAGCATATTGATAATAAAAACACTGACAAATGAATATCATCAAAACAATCCTGACTGCCCTGGCATGCGCGCTGTCTCTCAATGCGTGTGCTTCAAAAACTACGACTGACAGTGCCGCAGGACAGCCTCAAAAAGAGAACGATATGAAATCTGTAATAATCTATTTCACCCATTCGGGGAACACCGAACTTGCGGCCAAAGAGATTGCGTCTGTCACCGGAGCTAAAATGATTCGCCTGATGCCGCAACAACCTTATTCGTCGGAAGACGTGGACTGGGTCAACGAACAGTCTCGCTGCACTCAGGAACATCTCAACCAGTCACTTCGCCCCGCCATAAAGCCAGTGGATGTAAATTTCGCCGATGTAGATACCATATTTATCGGCTTCCCTATATGGTGGCACGAAGAGCCTTCAGTGATTCGCGCATTCCTTGACAACTATCGAGACCAGCTCAAAGCTAAAGTCTTGTATCCGTTCTGTACCTCCTATGAAAGTCCGATGTCGGAAGCGGATGCAACCTTGAAGAAAGGCTATCCCGATCTTGACTGGAAGACCGGTCTCCGTCTCCCCGCGAAGCCCGAAGAAATCAAGGTATGGATAGGAAAATAAAAAAATAACGATATGTAATGGAGAAACGTCGTTTACTATTCTGTCAAAAGAAGCCATAATATAATAGCTTACAAACAAAAGGAAGGCAGGCCTGGGAGTGGAGAACATATCCTATGCCTGTCTTTCTCACGGTATGGGATTGAATTGATAGAGACATGAGCCGAAGAGAAAACATCTTTGAGCCTCAAGAGAACTCTGATTTGCTATATTAATACTACTTTTGTAGTCTAAAATGAACGATTATGGCAATAGACACAGAAGAGAACCTCGGTCCGATGAAGCTGATATTTAACTACAACAACGTTTTTTACAGCTTTTTCTATGATGACTTGAGCGGCTGCATCCATCGCTCGCGAGAGTATGCACTAAATTATGTATATTCGGGGGAGATGATTCTCGACAACGGCACAGAGAAAATCCATGTGCGCAAGGGTGAATGTGTGTTCATCCCCCGCGATCATCACATCACGATGTATAAGAAGACTTATCGCGGAGAAAGATATTGTGGAATCTTCCTAATGTTCACACGTAATTTCCTCAGGGAGATGTATGGCAAACTATCGCTCAACAAGATTAAGACAAAAACAGCCAAACTTCCTGATGGAGTAATCAAGCTGCCGAGAACTGTGGAACTTGCCAGTCTTTTCGCCTCGATGACTCCATACTTCGACCCGGATGTGAAACCCAAAGACGATTTCATGGAGCTGAAACTGCAGGAGGGGCTGATGGCTCTTTTAGCTATTGACGACAGATTCGTCCCGACCATGTTTGATTTCAATGAACCGTGGAAGATCGATATTCTCGGCTTTATGGAGGACAACTTCATGTGCGACCTGAGCATAGAGGAAATAGCCCATTATACAGGGCGCAGTCTCGCCACGTTCAAGCGCGACTTCAAAAAGATAAGCGATCTGACTCCTGAAAAATGGCTTATCAAGAAACGACTCGAAAGAGCGTATCAGCTTATGAAAACCGGTAAAAAGAAAGTTGTCGAAGTATATGCTGAGGTCGGATTCCGCAATCCGTCCCATTTCTCGACTGCGTTCAAAAAAGAGTTCGGCATCGCGCCTACGGCTGTTATGGGATAAAAATATATCTGATCTTTTCAGAAACTATGATTGAGCCTCTCAGCAACTTTGCTGTGGGGCTCTTTGTGTAATTTTGCAACGTGGATGCATGAAAATATATCTTATATGAAAATCATAAATCTCATAATTTCAATAATCATGACGATGACAGCAAGTGCCTGTAACCATTCAAATGACGATAACATCCTAAAAAGGAGAACAGGAACCCACTCAGCCAGCATAATAACAGACCTATCCGCCTCCAATCCAAAAGAAAACAGAAATAATATGGAAAATCTTACTCTGACAAAAGAATGGGACAAGACATTTCCCCAAAGTAACAAAGTTGACCACAGCAAGGTAACATTCGTCAACCGCTACGGCATCACGCTTGCGGCCGACATGTATAAGCCCAAAGGAGCGACAGGCAAGCTTCCAGCCATCGCCGTCTGCGGGCCTTTCGGGGCAGTCAAGGAGCAAGCGGCAGGTTTTTATGCACAGGAAATGGCAGAGCGCGGTTTCCTTACCATCGCCTTCGATCCCTCTTTCACTGGCGAAAGCGGCGGCACACCCCGTTATATGACCTCTCCCGACATCAATACCGAGGATTTCAGTGCAGCTGTTGATTATCTTGTTACCAATCCTGATGTTGACCCTCAAAGAGTCGGCATTATAGGCATCTGCGGATGGGGTGGCATAGCCATAAACGCGGCAGCCTCTGATCCGCGTATCAAAGCAACTCTCGCATCCACCATGTACGACATGAGCCGCGTCAACGCCAACGGCTATTTCGATGCCGATGATAGTGCGGAAGCCCGCAATGCCCTCCGCGAGAAATTAGCCGCACAGCGCACTGAGGACTATATCAAGGGTAATCCCAAACTCGGTGGCGGTGTTCCCGATGTATTGCCCGATGACGCACCCAGGTTCCTCCGCGACTATCACGACTACTACAAGACCAAACGCGGCTATCACCCCCGCTCGCTCAACTCCAATGGCGGACGAAACACGACATCCCCGATTCCGTGGATTAATTTCCCCCTGATGAGCCGTGCCGGTGAAATCGAGAACGCCGTCATGATTCTCCACGGAGAGAAGGCACACTCCTTCTATTTCGGCAGCGACGCGTACAAAAAACTGACCGTAACGCCCGGCAAGGAGAACAACAAACTCTTCATGGTCATTCCCGGCGCAAGCCATACCGATCTCTATGACCAAAAGGACATCATCCCATTTGCAGACATTGAAAAATTCTTCAACGAATATCTCCGCAAATGAAACATATGTAGTAGATTACATAAATCCTTTCTGTTAAACTTATAAAACATTTCTACACTGTCCGAGGTATAGTTCTCGAAAAGAAAAAGAATTGTTCTTGCATAACAGAGATTTGCCGAGCCGTCACGATATTGTTATCGATGACGGCTTTTATATAAATTATGCAAGGGCTAACTATAGATTATTTGAGGATTATGGGAGTGCGGAAATAAACAGGCATCAGTACCGCCGAACATTCAAGCAGTTATCAAATCATTGTCGCAAAGTTCCATATAGCGTCATTTCTTCACAAATGTGAATTTAATGGCTCCTTACTTTGTTGTAATTTTGCACGATGATAAATTTTGAGAATAACATAGCCGAAAAATATAAACTTGACCTTGCCGCCACAAGAGCTTTTGTAGAGCATCTCAGGTGTGTTGAGATCGATAAAAATTTGCATATCGTTGAAAAGGGTGGTTTCAATGATAACTTTTATATTATCAAAAAAGGTATTCTTAGAGCTTATGTGCCATTTGAAGAAAGTGAACAAACATTATGGTTTGGTTACCCCGGACAGGCTATATTTGATGTATGGTGTTACAACAACGGCAGATTATCACCAATATCAATCGAGGCTTTAAATCCGAGCGTGCTATATTGTATCTCTAAAAATGCACTTGAAACACTCTGCTCCGAATCATTGCCCATTTGCAATCTTGTCCGGAAGATTTTTATAGGTCATGCGATGGAATCAGAGGAGAGTTTTACGAGCCTCTTTGAATGTGATAGGGGGATGGAACGTTATCTGTCAATACTAAAGAGACATCCCGAGCTATTACAGAACGTTCCTCTTAAAAAATTAGCATCATACATTCATCTGGCTCCTCAGTCTTTAAGTAGAATACGTTCACAAATAAAGTAAAATGCATGGGAACGACATCGAAGATATATTATATTTACCTGATTGTTTTTCTCGGTCTCCTCTCTGCTTTCGGTCCTTTTATAATTGATATGTATCTTCCGACTTTGCCGGAAATGACCGAGGTATTCCATTGTGATTCATCAACAGTTCAGTTAGGCTTAACTTTTTGTATGATTGGACTTGCTGTCGGACAATTATTGTTCGGTCCGGCAAGCGACAAATATGGGAGAAAAACTATTCTCGTATTCTCACTGATAATTTTTGTTGTCGCATCGGTAGTTTGTTGTTTATCTACTTCAGTTTTAGCCTTTACTGCGGCACGTCTATTACAGGGAATAGGCGGGGCTGGTGGCATAGTTTTGTCCCGCTCCATTGCCGCTGATATATATTCGGGCCGGGAACTTGCCAAACTAATTGCTATTCTCAGTGCAATCAACAATCTTGCTCCTGTCGCTGCTCCAGTTGCAGGAGGTGGGGTGGCACATGTATGGGGATGGCAAGGAATATTTATTATATTGTTGATTCTTGGCATTGTCTTACTCGGTTTGTGCATTCCATTGCAGGAAAGTTTGCCACTTACAAAACGATTTTCAGGCAAACTTAAGGCATCTATCAAGGGATATAAGAAAGTAACTGAAATTAAAAGCTTTACTCCGTACAGTATAATTTATGCGCTCGCTATGGCTGCCTTGTTCGCCTATATTTCTGCAACCCCATTTATAGTGCAGGACTTATTCGGTTTCTCAGAGCTGCAGTTCTCACTTGTCTTTGCTGTCAATGCTGTTGCACTTGCAACAGGTTCTGCCTTGTCTCTCAGGTTCAGTGAGATGAATAAAGCAGTATTCTATGGTTCAGTTATTGGGAGCCTATTGGCAGCGATTGGAGCGATGACTGCATTCTTTGATATGTCCATTTTTATTGTTTATGAAATACCTACTTTCATTATGCTTTTGGGTATAGGACTTGTTTTAACAGGCTCAACATCTCAGGCTATGAATTTGGGTCGTGAATATGCAGGTACTGCATCTGCTGTAATAGGAGGAATCGGATATATCGCGGGTGGATTGGTTTCTCCTTTGGTAAGTTATGGGAATATTTGTCTGACTTCATTCTTATGGTGCGTCTGTTTCTTGCTCATGGGAGGCTTAATTCTCCTGTTCAATAATCCACCCAGAAATAAACAGACATCATTACAGCATTAATCAGGAAGCTGCACAATCGAAACAGTACCCTCATTCCTGACGGATCCTTTTGAAACGGCGAAATCAACTTTATCGCTTCTTACAGCACCGGACTTATTCGCAAGGACAAGGATACTCATTGTTCTTTCTCCGATGGTAACCAAAGACCACTCGTGAGAACTGTATGGAGGTAGAAGGTTTAAGTTATCGAAATCGCCCAGAAGAGTGATATGAACATATTGCTGTTCTCCGTTAATAGTGACCTCACATTCGTGCTTGATGATCTGGACTTCACCGCCTTGTTCATCTAATTCTACGGCAATAGAAAACAGGTCTGCGGATGGTTCATCCTTATCCCCACAAGAAACTAACAAAAACGATAAGAAAAACAATACATAACGAAGTAATTTCATTTGAGTTTGATTTTTATTGTGAAATATAATTATTGCAGAGCCACTAATGCAAGGTATTTGTAATCATGACTCACCCTTACAAGGCATTGCAAAATTACTAAAAATTATGGTTTTCAGCCAGTCTTCTAAAAAAATTACCTGTAAGCAATAACCTCAGTCTTGCCAGTTGAGAATGGGATTTAGCTAAAAAAGTTGAAGACCGAATTTTTTTCTCGGATTTGTTGTGTGTATATCATTTTTGTTGCTATCTTTGCCTGTAGTTAACCAAAAAACACATTCCGACTCCGGAAAAACACTTTCAAAAAACAAAAGTTATGGATATTAATAGTATCTTGGCTTCCCTCGAGGCTAAACACCCCGGCGAAAAAGAATACCTCCAGGCTGTCAGAGAGGTACTCCTGTCTGTTAATGACATCTACAATCAGCACCCTGAATTCGAACGTAACAAAATCATTGAACGTATGGTCGAGCCCGACCGTATCGTCACCTTCCGCGTGACCTGGATCGACGATAAGGGCGAAGTACAGAACAACCTCGGCTATCGCGTACAGTTCAATAACGCCATCGGCCCGTACAAGGGCGGTATACGCTTCCACGCATCTGTCAACCTCTCGATCCTGAAGTTTCTCGGCTTCGAGCAGACATTCAAAAATGCCCTCACCACTCTGCCTATGGGCGGTGCAAAGGGCGGTAGCGACTTCTCGCCTCGCGGCAAGAGCGACCGTGAAATCATGCGTTTCTGCCAGGCTTTCATGCTCGAACTCTGGAAACATGTCGGTCCCGACCGCGACGTTCCCGCCGGTGATATCGGTGTAGGTGGCCGCGAAGTAGGCTATATGTACGGCATGTACAAGAAGCTTGTAAACCAGTGCGACGGTGCCTTCACAGGCAAGGCTATGGAATTCGGAGGCAGCCGCATCCGTCCCGAAGCTACAGGTTTCGGCGCTCTCTACTTCGTACAGAACATGCTCAAGCAGCGCAACGACAGCATCGAAGGCAAGACAATCGCTATCTCCGGTTTCGGCAACGTTGCATGGGGTGCAGCCACAAAGGCTACCGAACTCGGTGCCAAGGTTGTCACCATATCCGGTCCCGACGGTTATATCTATGATGCCGAAGGTCTCAACGACGAGAAGATTGCCTATATGCTCGAACTCCGCGCTTCAGGCAACGACGTTGTAGCTCCTTACGCAGAACGCTTCCCCGGCTCCGTATTCTATGCCGGACGCAAACCCTGGGAACAGAAAGTCGATATCGCCCTTCCCTGCGCTACCCAGAACGAACTCAACGGCAACGATGCCAAGGCTCTCATCGCCAACGGCGTTGAAATGGTTGCCGAAGTATCGAACATGGGCTGCACACCCGAAGCTATCGACGCTTTCATCGAAAGCCGTACTATCTACGCTCCCGGCAAGGCTGTCAACGCAGGCGGCGTAGCTACTTCCGGCCTTGAAATGAGCCAGAACGCAATGCACCTCCAGTGGAGCGCCGAAGAAGTCGACTCCAAGCTGCATACCATCATGACCGACATCCACACCCAGTGCCTACGCTACGGTGTCGAACCCGACGGTTATATCAACTACATGAAGGGCGCAAACATCGCCGGCTTCATGAAGGTTGCCAATGCCATGATGGGTCTCGGTGTCTACTAATCGACCTCAACTTATGCATACCACTGCCCCGGACGCTTATCGCCCGGGGCTTTTGTTTGATTTTTCTTTATTCTTTTATTAATTTTGCCAGCGAAAAAGGCTCATACTTTGTTTTATATCATATTTACTTACTAACTGACATACCTGATGAAGAAAATCTACTTCGCGCTCATGGCAATACTGACCCTCGCCGTGTTACCGAGCCATGCAAAACTTGTCGATACCTCTCCAGCCCTCCTGCAGGAAAGCAGCCACGACATCGTACTGACCTATCACGCCGACTCGCCCCTTGGCAACGGAGGTCTTAAAGACCTGCCCGAATCGACCGATGTCTATGCTCACATCGGTGTCATCACATCGGCCAGCACTACAACAGGTGACTGGCGTTACACCGTAACCCCCTGGCCCGAATCGGACGGCAGCAATTCCCAACAAGCCAATACGCCAAAGAACCGCCTGACCTATGTAGCACCGAACACCTATACTCTCAACATAGGCACTATCCGCAGTTTCTTCGGAATCACCGATCCGAACGAAACAGTACGCTACATCGCCATGGTCTTCCGCACCGCGGACGGTCGCAAAGAAGGCAAGACATCGACTGGGGGAGACATCCTTGTTGAAGTTCTTCCCGAAGGTTTCCAGATGACACTCGAAAGCGACGCTCCAAGCCTCATCATCAACGAAGCTCAGAGCATGAGCTTCACCGTCAACACCACAGCTGCTGCAAATCTCACTCTGACGGCCAATGACGAAAGATTCGCCTCTGCCAATGCCGCTATGACACTCAGCGGCACATATACCATCAACAAGGCGGGCAACAACACCGTCACGGCAACAGCCATCTACGACGGTAAGACCTATACCAAATCTATTAACGTGGTCTACACCTCATCATCCCAGCCGGAAGACTACCCCGGCGGTATACCCAAGATGGGTGCTGTGCGAAACAACGACGGCAGCGTCACATTCTGTCTCGCGGCTCCCGGCAAAAAGAGCGTCATGCTCGTACCTTCGTGGAACGACTATGCTCCCTCGGCCGACAATATGATGAAATATCAGGACTACGAAGGGAACCGCTATTTCTGGACTACCGTCACGGGTCTCGACAACGATAAGTGGTATCCCTACTATTACATTGTCGACGACACATACAAGGTAGCCGACCCCTATGCCCACCTCATCCTCGACTGCTACTCGGACAACTACATCCCCTCCGATGTGTGGCCCGACATGCCGAAATACCCTTACGACAAGCTCTCCGGCGTGATGCTGGCTGTCTATAGAGGCGACATCGACGACTATGACTTCGACTCGTTCACAATCCCTGACCATGAGTCGCTGGTAGTCTACGAGATGCTCTTCCGCGACTTCACAGGCAGCGAAGGTGTGGCCGAAGGCAACGGTACTGTCCGCAAGGCAATCGAAAAGATTCCTTATATCAAATCGCTTGGTTTCAACGCCGTGGAGCTTATGCCTATCATGGAGTTCAACGGCAATAACTCATGGGGCTATAACACCAACTTCTACATGGCTCCCGACAAAGCATACGGCTCGCCTGCGGACTATAAGGATTTCATCAACGAATGTCACCGTCAGGGCATAGCCGTCATCCTCGACATCGTATTCAATCAGAGCGACGGCCTGCATCCATGGTATCAGCTCTATCCCATCGAATCCAATCCCTTCTACAACCGCGTAGCTCCTCATGAGTTCAGTGTCCTCAATGACTGGAATCAGGGCAACGCCCTGGTCCAGCAGCAGTGGACCGATGCCGTGCGTTACTGGATGGAGGCATACAATGTCGACGGATATCGTTTCGACCTCGTAAAAGGTCTCGGCGACAACGAAAGCTATGCGGCAGCAGGAGGTACGAACCAGTACAACCAGAGCCGTATCGCCCGTATGATACGTCTCCATAATGTCATCAAGAGCGTAAAACCCGACGGCATACACATCAATGAAGACCTTGCCGGCGCTGAAGAGGAGATTGCACTGGGCAACGACGGCCAAATACAGTGGGCCAACATCAATTCCGCATCAGGCCAGTTCACAATGGGATGGGACGACGGCGACAACAATCTCGTACGTTTCCTGTCGGCTAACGACGGCGGTCGTCCCTGGGGCTCGACTATAAGCTATGCCGAGAGCCACGACGAGGAGCGCCTTGGATATAAGGATGCAGCTTATGGCATTGAAGCTGTCAAGGGTCAAAGCCTTGACAACTATAAGCGCCTCGGCACACTGGCAGCCCAGATGCTTCTCACGCCCGGCCCCAAGATGGTATGGCAGTTCGGCGAATTCGGCAACGAGCAGACCACCAAGACAACTAACGGAGGAAACAATACCGACCCCAAAATAGTCGACTGGGAAGTATGGCTCGCAGACCCCGAACGTCACTATCTCATGGAGACTTACGCAGCTCTTATCGGCCTGAGAATGGAGAACCCCGAAATGTTCAAGCAGGATGCCCGTTACATGGCATTCAACTTCAACTCCAAGTTCACAAACCGCCGATATATGCGCCTCGGAGCGGGGAACAAGGAAATAGTCGTATTCATCAACCCTGCCATCAGCGGCGAAACAATAGATGTTGTTGTCAGCTGCAACAATATGACTCAGGACAACAGCAAACTTGTATGGGCATCTCCCGGATTCACACCGACTCTGACCAGTGACGGCAAACGTTGCACTGTCTCCGTGCCTCCTCACAGCTTCGCTGTCTTCTCGACTAAGGACGTTGTATTCAGCGGCATCAGCGACGAAGTAATCGACCGCACTGAGCCTGTGGCTATCGGCGGTGACGGTGAAATCATCATCCGTGGCGACTATGAGAACGTCGAAGTATTCGATCTCGTAGGCCGTCGTCTTCCTTCACTGACCGTACCGGCCGGCGCCTATATCGTACGCATCGACGGCAATACCAGCAAAGTGATAGTCCGCTAAAGGATATAGCCCGAATATAAAAATAGCTCCGAGCCAGCCGGTCCGGAGCTATTTTTATATTCAGGGAATCAATTATTTGAGATTCTGCTTGATGAGGGCTACGAATTTGTCCGGAGAAACGACGCGGACATTGGGGTTAAGACCGTCGACGACACGCTTGATAGCGTACTGGTCCTTGGACCAGCAGTGTACGAAGACAAAGGTATAGCCATCGGTGATATGAGGATTGGCCGGGCGCGAATTAATCTGCTGTATTACAGAGTTTTCTTCGCCTCGATCGCCACCGTCGATATTCGCCCAAAGTACACTTCTCTGCTCTATCACAGGCTTGCCGTTATCCGAAAACTGGATGCGTCCATCGCCTTTCTCGCCGTAGCCGGTATAGAAAATAGCATCGATATTGGGCTGTGCAAGATACTTGTTGTAGATATACGGCTTCTCCATGAGCTGCTGATCGAGAATATTGACGATATTAAGGCCGGAGGCATCAAGATATTTATTAAGACGGACCAGATAGGCATCCAGGTCTGCAATTTTCATCTTGGAAGGGAAGATATAACCGCTTCCGCTGGGACCGGCCACGAAATAGTCGGTATCCTTGGCCGAATCAAAGTACCAGCGCATGACAGCCGGGGCAAGGTCGTAGAGTGTCGGAGAAAGAGTAAAGCCAAGAGGGAATGATCCGTGGCAGGCTGCGGAATAGTATTCGCAAAGGTAGTTGAAGTTGAAAGCTACGTTATCGCCGTCGCTGACGAGGAAAGTCACATAGTGTACATTCTCTTCGGTCTCGACATCCTTGGCGGCCGGACGCTGCTTGAGCCCGGTGGTGTCATAGATAGAGCTGAGAGTTGAAAGGTTGGCCGCATAATCACTCGGAATCATCGTCACGGCAAGCTGCGAGGCATTGTTGACCATACCCCATTCGTCTGCACCATAATAACCGAAACAATGCCCGAGGTAGTCCAACGACGTGAGTATGGAAGTGCGCCAGCTCCAGTTGTTTTTGGCATTGTCGTCACGGAAGACGAAGCCACGGGTCATTGCCATATAGTCGCGAAGATTCAATGAGATCTCTGGTGTGAGGTCGGCTGCCAGCGACTTGTCCATCTTGTTGCCGTACTCTGACATAAGCCATTTTTCATCTTTGTCGCTTACATCTATAAGTTCATTAGTAATACCTGCCTGATTCACAGTCGGTATGAGTGAACGCGATACGGCTATGCCTCCGAGAATGCCGCTGAGAGTAGTCGCAACGTTTACGGAGTGTGACTTACGTTTCTTATAAGGTTCATAGACGATATAACCCTTGATCAAACCGGTAGAAGCATAATGCGACAGTATGTCGGAAACCTTGACAAAACGTTTGACGGGAATATTATAGGCTTCCTGCATCTCGTTAAGCCATGTGGCAGAAGAGTTGCCATCGACAACATAAAGCTGGTCGCCACTCGACTGGGCTATGATACCTTCCAGAGTGGAAAGCATCACTTTCTCCTCATCGCTCAGCACAGTAGCCGAGATTGAATTTATAGATTCCAGTTTATGTCCCTTAAGGTGAACGAGACCTTTTGTACAAGCTGTCGGTATATAGTCGCCAGACGTATTTTTCACATTATTGTCATCGCTGGAACATGACATCATAATAGCCATTAACGGTACTGCAAGAAATGCCAGATACTTCATAGGTTTGAGCTTAGTGAATATAGTGTTGAATATTTTCGCAAAGGTACAAAATACATTCGGACTGCCAAAACCGTGTTTACGTAGGCAGTCCGAATGAAGCTTATCTTATGTGTTTTAGTGCAAATACAGCACTTTCTTGCCGTCGATGATATAGACATTCCCCGGAAGAGGTTTTATCACGCGTATGCCCCGCAGGTCATAGATATATCCCTCAGCCTCAGGTTCTCCGACAACAACGGGATCTAAACCTGTAAAATGCCCGTCGGGTGGGAGAGCGAGAAAATGAGCCGAATTGATGTAGACCTTATAGGTGCCGAGCAGCTGTCCTTCCGGATTCCACTGATAGAGCTTCCCGGCCCCGACATTGGAGGCGGCATCTGTAGCATAGATATAACCGGTATAGGGATTGACATATATGCCATAGGGCATCGACATTTTCTTGAAATCAGCAACAAGAGAGCCGGGAAGAGTATTAATGACACCACTCTGCCCCTTTGTCCGGATTACTTCGGCAGGATCGATAGTGATGTAGTTGAACTGATATTCCCCACTGTTGTAAGAATATCTCGAACCGACGGCATAGAAGCAACCGTCGCGTGTCGGTGTGTTGTATGTGGCTGCATAGTCCAGCTTGACGAAGCACTCCTGGTCGGACTTCCCGTCGAGAACGGCATCACAATCAAGAATGATAGTCGCCGCAGGCACATCGTACGAATCGCCGGCAGAATTGACACAGAGATAAGGACCCGTCTGCGACAGCTTGCCATAAAGGTTGATCTGGTTTGTCTCTATATTGCGAACAAGGCTCATATTGTCGGCCTTGATGACGCTGACAGTGCTTTCGTACTCATGATCTTCCTGGAAGGCATATCCACCTGTATTTGCAACAAAGATATAGCCCTTATAGAAAGCAATTCCCTCGGGTTCATAGCCTACCTCAGTAGCATTGACGACCTTGAATGTTCTTGTATCGACTTTTGCCACAAATCCTTTGGTGAAGGTCTTCATTGAGCCGTTGACCATACATTCGTGAGCATAGGAAGTTACATAGACATAAGTTCCGTCTGTCGCAAGCTTCCGTAGATTTGGTATATCTTCTGTCGCGGCAACGGCGTGCCCCGTCTGGTCTATATACTGTATTATGTTGGACCAATTGACAGAGATCGCAATAAGATCTTGCTTGATTTGTATGATATCTGTCGGGGTATCGCCAAGCTTGTAGCCGTTGACATCCCGGAACCACCGGTTGCTGACTATCTGACCGTTTTCGAAATAAGTCACCTGGCCGTTGTCGGTCTGCCAGTTCCCTTCATTCAGAATGATTATTTTCTCCTGACCGAATGACTGGCCTGTTGAGACCACAACCAAAAGCAACGCATAGAGTATCGCTTTGATTTTCATAGCGTAAAATATTTACAAAGTGTAGCTTAGAGTAAATTTGAAGTTACGACCCGGCATAGGATAGCGTGGTATGTGCTCGTACTGCTCGTCGAGAAGGTCGTTGACTTCGAGCGAGGCCACGAACCAACGGTATCTGCCTGTGAGCTTTAAGTCGATGTTGTTATAAGGTTTCAGCATGTCATTGGGGTCTGCGTATGACCACATTCTTTTCGAAACATGAAGGTCGGAGACTGTCAGCGATATATTCTTCCACGAAACTATGCCTGTGATACCACAGGATATCGTCGGTGAATAGCATATCGGACGATTGTAGGTATCTTCGTCTTCGGGGTCGGTACGGTTGAGGTCTTTCTGCCAGGTCAGCGAAGTGAGGAGCGAGAAGTTCCAGTCGCCGGGCATGTAACGGCAGGATGCGGTAGCGTTGAGGCCACGGCAATATGTTTCCCCGTAGTTGAGCATTGTCCACGTATATGTGCCTCTCATAGGGAGGCAGACGATGCGGTCTTCGATACGGTTGATATATCCGTCGGCCTGGATTGATGCCATCCAGCGACGAGTCGAAATATACTGATATTCGACACCCACATCCCACTGCCGCGTGAATTCCGGCTTAAGGTTGCGGTTACCTGCTTGAGTATAGTAAAGGTCGTTGAGTGTCGGCACACGGAAGATGTTCTTATACCATGCCCTGAGAGTAAGCGGACCAATGCTGTAGCCCAGGGAAACCGCCGGAGTGAACTTGCTCAGGGGGTCGGCGGCTCCCGCTTTGAATTTAGTGTGGTCACGGTAATGCTGATAGAGGACCGAGGCTGCAAGTCGTATTCCTCTATAGTTGAACTGAGTGGCGACAACAGCTTTCTGGTCAAGACGGCGAATGCCGCTGAATCGCTTCAAGTCGGCATCGAGCCACGACATTCGGGCATCGTAGCCTATATTGACCGAGAACCAGTCGAAAGGTATGAACGTATACGAAGCCGAAGCATAAGCATCATTCAAGTAATAATGATTGTCGACTCTCGCTGTATTCTGGTTCTCCGGATAATCAGTATTATATCTCAGATACTCGTGGGCGTATTTTATATTGAAGAGGAGTCTGTGCTTAGTGCCGATTGAATGGTTATACGAAGCCTGGGCGAAAAGGTCCTTGTCCCATTCGCGGCCTATGTTGGTATATCGGTCGGACAGACGGCGTACAATGCCGCCGGGACAGCCGCGTTCCGACATATAGTAGTAAAGATGCGATGAGAAACCGCCATGAAATAGCGCGCCCTCAGCTCTGACATATTTGATATCCGAGTTGCGTCGACGCCCGACAGTATCCTCGTACTCCGATTTATATCGGAAAGGGTAATCACCACGGCTGCTTACGTATTCGGCATCGACGAAGCCTTTCCAGCCCTTATGACTGAACTGGGCGTTGACACGTCCCTGATATGTATGGAAAGATCCTATGCCGCCCATGACAGTCAGCGAATCCGACTCCGGCCTGCGTGTCCGGAGATAAACTGTGGCTCCCGAGGCATATTCCGAAGGCGACTGGCACTGGTCGAGCTTGTTGGCATTATAGAGTGCAACGGATTCGAGAGTCGACAACGAATATTTTCCGAGGTCGACAGTGCCGTTCTGGGCATTGGTGAGACGTATGCCGTCGATATATACCCCGACATGCTGGGAACCGAGCGAACGCACGTTGATGGTTTTGAGACCGCCGAGACCGCCGTAGTCCTTAATCTGGACACCGGCAAAGTATTTCAAGGCATCGGCGACAGAGGTCGACGACAGCCCCTGCAGCTCTTTGCCGGCGAGTGTCTGCACGGTGGCGAGAGGCTTGCGCTGCGCCGTGACCACTACATCGTCAAGATGATGGATAGTGTCACCAACTTCCTGGGCTTCCGATACGAAAGCGAACACCAGGGGAAGAGATACAGCTGCCAGGCGGCGAAATATGTCAGAGTGTATTATCATCAATGAGATATGAGCATTAAAAAAGGACTCCTTGCGGAATTCACGCACGGAGACCTCTGCTGCTTCTCTAACAATAAAACCGACAAAGCCCGAAGCGTAGGTCGGAGATGTTGCTGATGCAAGCCCGTTCTCCCGCAGGCGCAAGTTCAGGTAGGGAAAAAGAGGGTCTTCTGACTCGTCCCGGTTTACGGCACCTTCCCGGCTGAAAACAGCCAGTGGCATAAGCGAAAACGACTATAAGGGGACTCACAGCAGCGGGTACTGTCGCGGATTCTCACCGCGTTCCTTGGCGACTCCTCGCCAGTCACTATTTTTCCGATTGCAAAATTAGTCAATTTTCCCGATATCAAAAGTGGCCGGGAGCTTCTTTAATACCAAGAATAGGTTTTTCTGCTCTAAAACATATTTTTGATTCTGAATAGCGTTTATTTGCTCTCAATTTCGTAACTTTGCACCTTGAAACAGAAAGTTAGTATGCAGAATATCCGTAATATCGCAATCATTGCGCACGTAGACCACGGAAAGACGACCCTTGTCGACAAGATGCTGCTTGCAGGTCACCTCTTCCGCGAAAACCAGAAAGCAGGAGAACTGATTCTCGACAACAACGACCTTGAAAGGGAGCGTGGTATCACAATCCTCTCCAAGAACGTATCCATCAACTATAAAGGCTATAAAATCAACATCATCGACACCCCGGGGCACGCTGACTTCGGCGGCGAAGTGGAGCGTGTACTCAACATGGCCGACGGATGCCTCCTCCTCGTCGACGCTTTCGAAGGCCCAATGCCCCAGACCCGCTTCGTGCTCCAGAAAGCAATCGAAATGGGCCTCAAGCCCATGGTGGTAATCAACAAGGTCGACAAACCCAACTGCCGCCCCGAAGAAGTCCAGGAACTGGTGTTCGACCTCATGTTCAATCTCGATGCTACCGAAGATCAGCTTGATTTCCCGACACTCTATGGTTCTGCCAAGCAGGGTTGGATGAGTACGGACTATAAGAACCCGACCGACAACATCACTCCCCTCCTCGATGCCATCATCGAAAACATACCCGGTCCGGCAGAGAATCCCGGCGAGACACAGATGCTAATCACATCGCTCGACTATTCCAAATACGTTGGCCGTATCGCTATCGGTCGTGTTCATCGCGGCGAGATACGCGAGGGTCAGGATATTGCCCTCTGTCGCAAAGACGGTTCGATATCGAAGCAACGCATCAAGGAACTGCACACTTTCGAAGGTATGGGTCGCAAAAAGGTTGAATCGGTCCAGAACGGCGACATATGCGCCATCGTAGGTCTCGAAGGCTTCGAAATCGGCGACACTATCTCCATTCCCGATAATCCTGAACCTCTTCCCCGTATCGCCATCGACGAACCCACAATGTCGATGACTTTCACCATCAACGACAGCCCGTTCTTCGGCAAGGACGGCAAGTATGTGACATCACGCCACATCGGCGACCGCCTTACTGCCGAACTCGATCGCAACCTCGCTCTCCGTGTCAGCAAAGGCAACCGCGAAGACCAGTGGATAGTCTATGGCCGTGGCGTCCTCCATCTGTCCGTGCTTATCGAAACAATGCGCCGCGAAGGCTATGAACTCCAGGTAGGCCAGCCGCAGGTCATCGTCAAGGAAATCGACGGCGTGAAGTGCGAACCTGTCGAACAGCTCACCATCAATGTTCCCGAAGAATACTCTTCGAAGATGATCGACATGGTGACACGCCGTAAAGGCGATCTTACAGCTATGGAGACCAAGAACGACCGCGTACAGCTCGAATTCCAGATACCGTCGCGCGGCATCATCGGTCTGCGCAGCAATCTTATGACGGCTTCGGCCGGCGAAGCCATCATGGCACACCGTTTCCTCGAATACCAACCTTGGAAAGGAGATATCGAACGTCGTACAAACGGCTCCCTCATAGCTGTCGAATCCGGCACTGCATACGCCTACGCTATCGACAAGCTCCAGGACCGCGGACGCTTCTTCATCTTCCCCCAGGAAGAGGTCTATGCCGGACAGGTCGTTGGCGAAAATGCCAAGGACAACGATATACCCGTCAACGTTACCAAGAGCAAGAAGCTCACCAATATGCGAGCTTCCGGAGCCGACGACAAGGCGCGTATCGTCCCCCCGGTTGTGTTCAGCCTCGAAGAAGCGCTCGAATATATCAAGGAAGACGAATATGTAGAGGTAACGCCCCATCATATCCGTCTCCGCAAGATTATACTCGACGAAATTGAACGCAAACGCGCCAACCGCTGAACGGGCCATAATCAGGGACGTAGTCCCGACATTTTTTATATCATGAATTCCTTCAGCCTAAATATAAACGGCAGACTGGTCGAATACGACCGGCCTGCCGTTATGGGTATTGTGAATATAACACCCGACTCGTTCTATGACGCATCGAGAGTGCCGGAAACAAGTAAGGCAGTCGAACGAGCAAAAAAAATGATATCGCAAGGCGCCGATATGCTCGACATCGGAGGCTATTCCACACGCCCCGGCGCAGCTGAAGTCAGCGAAGAAGAAGAAATAAGGCGACTCGGAGCCGTCGTCCCTGCAATACGTGAAGCAATAGGCCGTGAAATACCCATTTCCATCGATACCTTCCGCGCTAATATTGCACGGCTGGCAATAGAACAGTGGGGGGCCGACATCATTAATGATGTATCGGGAGGCAAGCTTGATGAACATATGTTCGACACCGTTGCCGAACTCAAATGCCCCTACATACTAATGCACATGCGCGGCACGCCTGACACCATGGGTACTCTCACACAGTACAACAATCTCACGGCCGACATAATCTCCGAACTTGCCGAGGCCGTGGCACGCCTCGAAGCCACCGGCGTTGCCGACATCATTGTAGACCCTGGATTCGGTTTTGCAAAGACCTTGGAACAGAATTACGAACTCCTCGCCAATCTCGACAAATTCGGCATACTCCGCCGCCCCGTCCTGGTCGGTGTTTCCCGAAAGTCGATGATAACCAAGTTACTCGACATCACAGCTCCCGAAGCTCTCGAAGGAACAACGGCAGTCCATGCATTTGCCCTCGACCGTGGTGCAGCCATTCTTCGCGTCCACGACGTCCTACCAGCCGTGCAGACAGTAAAGATTTACCAAGCTTTAAACAAGTAAACCATGTTCACAATCGGAATCAAAGACATCATAGACATTGTCCTCTTCGCGGTACTTATCTACTATATCTACCGCCTGATGAAGGAATCGGGAACTATAAACATCTTCTACGGTGTACTCGCCTTCATCGTCGTATGGGTCTTTGCTTCCGAAATATTCAATATGCGCCTGATAGGCACCATACTGGACAAATTCATGGCTATCGGTCTTATCATCCTTGTCATCCTTTTCCAGGAACCTATCAAACGTTTCCTCGTCGAACTCGGCTCTCACAGACGATGGCGTTTCCTCTCGAAGCTTTTCCATCATCACAAACAAAACATTGAGAACGAAGAGCTTGCATGGGTGATACCTGTCGTATATGCCTGTATGAGCATGTCGAAAAGCAAGACTGGCGCACTAATAGTCATCGAGCAGACCATACCACTCGACAACTACTGCAAATCGGGTGATATCATCGATGCCAACATCAATACACGCCTTATAGAGAATATCTTCTTCAAGAACTCGCCTCTCCACGACGGCGCACTGATTATAACCCACAACCGTCTGACCTCTGCCGGATGCATCCTGCCTGTCAGCCACGACAGCGACGTGCCCCGTACCCTGGGCCTCCGTCACCGTTCGGCACTCGGTATTGCGCAGGCAACAGACGCTGTCGCCGTCGTAGTGTCGGAAGAGACCGGTAATATCTCGGTGGCACACCGTGGCAAGCTCTCTACACGACTGAGCAGCACCGAACTGGAGCATCGCCTCAACGCTATCGCAATCTTAGGTGCGAAATAAAGCTCCCGGCCATGATTTCTCCCCACGTCTTCAACATCTTCCTTGTCGGCATGAGTATTCTTGCCGTCATCGTCTTCTTTGCCCTCAATAAGATTACAGCAGGATACGGCATGATGTACACTCATCGCTGGGGTCCGGCGATCGACAATAAGACAGGCTGGATTCTCATGGAATCGCCCGTTTTCTTCGCCATGCTGGCATTATGGTGGTTCTCTGGCAGACGTACGGAGACAGTGCCGCTTGTGTTCCTCATCCTCTTCGAGCTTCATTATTTCCAACGCTCCTTCATCTTTCCACTGCTGATGAGAGGCCATAGCAAGATGCCCCTGACGATCATCCTCTCAGGCATCTGCTTCAACCTGCTCAACGCACTGATGCAAGGCGGATGGATATTCTATGTCAGTCCGGACGACCGATACCCTGTCACGTGGCTGTATTCCTGGCAGTTCATCGCCGGAACCATTGTCTTCTTCACCGGCATGGCCATCAACCTCCATAGCGACAACATAATACGGCATCTCCGCAAGCCCGGCGACACGGCACACTACATACCTCGCGGAGGGATGTACAACTACGTCTGCTGCGCCAATTACTTCGGGGAATTCGTCGAATGGTGCGGCTTCGCACTCCTCACATGGAGCTGGGCCGGGGCTGTCTTCGCTCTATGGACATTCGCCAATCTCGCTCCGAGAGCACGCAAAATCAACGAAAAATACAAAACCGAGTTCGGAGATCAATACACTAAGCTCGGACTTAAAAGCATGATACCTTTCATCTACTGACCCCATGACACAATCCAAACTTTTCACCGAATGTGACCTCGGTCCCATAAGGCTTCGCAACCGCACTATTCGCAGCGCCGCCTTCGAGGGCATGGCGGAAAACAACAGCCCCTCCCAGGTCCTCAAAGACTACCATACCTCAGTTGCAGCCGGAGGAGTGGGTATGACGACCGTGGCCTATGCGGCGGTGATGAAGAGCGGATTGTCCTTCCCAAGGCAGTTGTGGCTCCGAAAGGACATCATACCGGGACTTACAGACCTCACGGATTCCATACACTCGCACGGTGCGAAAGCCTCCATACAGCTTGGCCACTGCGGCAACATGTCGCACAAGAATATCTGCGGCGAGACTCCTGTAGGAGCCTGCACGGGCTTCAACATCTATTCCCCTACCCTCGTACGCGGACTTCGTGCCGACGAGCTGCCCAAGGTAGCGGCCGAATTCGGCAATGCCGCGCGAATAGCCATCGACAGCGGCTTCGACTGCATCGAAGTGCATGCCGGCCACGGCTACCTCATCAGTCAGTTCCTCTCGCCATATACCAACCATCGCCGTGACGGCTTCGGAGGCTCGCTCGACAATCGTATGCGCTTCATGCGTATGTGTATGGAAGAAGTACAGAAAGCAGCCGACGGCAAAATCGCCGTCATCGCCAAGGTCAATATGCGCGACGGCTTCAAGGGCGGACTCGAAATCGACGACTGCATCACCGTGGCACGCGAGCTCGAAAATATGGGGCTCGACGCGCTCGTCCTCAGCGGCGGTTTCGTAAGCAAAGCGCCAATGTACGTCATGCGCGGCGAGATGCCTATCAAGACACTAACCCACTATATGGACTGCTGGTGGCTCAAATACGGCGTACGTCTTGCAGGACGGATGATGATACCGACAGTCCCTTTCGAAGAGCTCTATTTCCTCGACGATGCTTTGAGTTTCCGCAGCGAACTGAAGATGCCGCTGATCTATGTCGGCGGTGCCGTTAGCCGCTCCGGTATCGACAAGGTCCTCGACAGCGGTTTCGATTTCGTACAGATGGCACGCGCCCTCGTCAACCAGCCCGATTTCGTCAACAGGATGAAGGACGGTGCCGAGCGTTGCGACTGCGACCACACAAACTACTGCATAGGCCGAATGTACACCATCGACATGAAGTGTCACAAGCACGTATGCGACCTGCCCTGCTCCCTGCAAAAGGAAATCGAAGAAATCAAGGCAAGAGATGAAAAGAGGCACAGTTGCAGCCGATAGTCTTACAGCCGTCGTCACAGGCGGCTCGTCGGGCATAGGAGCCGAATTTGCCCGACAGCTTGCTGCCATGGGCTATAGCCTCCTGCTCGTAAGTAACTGCGACGAGCAGCTGCTGAACATCGCAGAAGAGATAAGAAAGGACTGGAAGATAAACGTCCGTACGCTCTGTCTCGACCTCACAACTCCCGGAGCTGCCGAGACAGTCGCTGAAGCAACGGAAGGTATGCCGCCGGTAGAAATACTCATCAACAACGCCGGCATATTTTCTTTCAAGACCATGGACACGATGTCGACGAAAGAAACCTCGCTCTATCTCGACCTACATATACGCGCTGTCACTGAGCTGTCGCTGCTCTTTGCCCGACGTATGGCCGAACGAGGCTCAGGCCGGATACTCAATATGTCGTCCATGTCCTGCTGGATGCCCATGCCGGGCATTGGCATGTACTCAGCCACGAAATCGTATATCCGGGTGTTCAGCCGCGCCCTGCATCTCGAAATGCTCGAAAAAGGTGTTCATGTCATGGTGGCATGTCCCGGAGGTATAGCTACCGACTTGTTCGGGTTACCGAAAAGCTTGCAGAAATTGGGTGTACGCGTCGGAGCCCTTGCCACACCCTCGAAATTCGTCAGCAAGGCACTTTCCCGTCTTTTCAAAGGCCGAAAACAGTACGTCAACGGCCTGCTGAACCGCCTTGCTATCGTCATTGTAGCCGTCCTGCCAACACGTGCGAGGCTTATCGTGAAACACAAGATGCTCGACAAGCAGAAATGAGTCCTAAACTTATCCTTCTTACTGGAGCCACAGGCGGCATGGGCCGGGAACTGGCGCGTCTGTTCGCCGAGATGGGCTACGGCCTCATACTGGCTGTACGCAACACCGAAAGAGGCGAAAATCTTGCCCGGACACTCCGCAATAGCAATACGGATATCCGGGTAGCCAAGCTCGACCTCTCATCGCCGGACTCGATAAAAGTGCTTTGCAAGACGTTGACAGACAGCGAGGAACGTCTCGACGGAATAATCAACAACGCCGGCATCATGAACCGCTACTACAAACTGAGCGGTTTCGGTGTCGAAAACACCATGGCTGTGAACGTTTTAGGCCCGGCTATGCTGACCGAGGGACTGCTCTCCATTCTTAATCCCGGTGCTCACATCGTATTCACTACCTCCCTGACGCGCCGCTTCTACAGTCCCCGACATCTGCATATTGCCGTTACAGAAAAAGAATTCTCACAACTCGGCACATACGGGCGCTCCAAGGCAGCAATCAGCCTCTATGCTTGCTATCTCCAGAAATGTCATCCAGAGCTCGTCGTGAACTGCGCTGACCCGGGCATCGTCGACACGGGTATGATTTCAATGCACCGCTGGTACGACAGATTAGCGGACAAGCTTTTCCGCCCCCTCATCCGTTCAGCCCGCAAAGGCTCTCAGGCCGCTGTCAACGCTTTCCGTCTCGAAAAGGGATGTTTCGTCGCCTATGCCAGAGGAAGTACGAGCCGCTTGAAATACGATGCCGACGATGCTGACACGCGAAGGCTTATTGCTGAAATAGAGACAAAACAAAACCCTGCATCATAGCCCGTAGGCCGGTGCAGGGTTGTTTTATCTAAGCTTGGATATATCAGCTTGCGGATGCTTCGTTCTCGGGAGCGATGAGCTTGTATCCCTTGCCGTGGATGTTGATAATCTCGATAGAGGGATCATCTTTGAGGTGCTTGCGGAGCTTGGTGATATAGACATCCATCGAACGGGCGTTGAAGTAGTTGTCGTCTATCCAGATAGTCTTCAGGGCGTAGTTACGTTCGAGGATTTCGTTGACGTGGGCGCAGAGCAGGCTCAGGAGTTCGGATTCCTTGGTGGTGAGCTTGGTGATCTTGTCGCCGATCATGAGTACCTGCTTCTGGGTGTCGAAGGTGAACTTGCCGATCTTGTACATGGTGATTTCCTTGCCCTTCTTGCCCTTCACGCGACGCAGGATGGCTTCGATACGGAATACAAGCTCTTCCATCGAGAAAGGCTTGGTGATATAGTCGTCGGCACCGATCTTGAAACCTTCGAGAATATCGTCCTTGAGGGACTTGGCCGTGAGGAATATGATAGGTACTTCGGAATTAACGGTACGTATTTCCTGGGCGAGAGTGAATCCGTCCTTCTTGGGCATCATCACATCGAGCACGCAGATGTCGTATTTCCCCTTCAGGAAGGCTTTGTAGCCGCTTTCGCCGTCGACGAAGAGGTCGGCATTGTAGCCTTTGGCCTGGAGATACTCGCGAAGGAGCATACCCAGGTTTTCGTCGTCTTCACACAGAAGAATTCTCATTCTGTCTTCCATAGTTGTCAGTTTTTAGAGAGTGGGAGTATTATGATAAATTTTGTTCCTACATTGAATTCGCTTTCGACACGTATCTCGCCGCCGAGCTCGCCTATCATCTTGCGCACGTAGGCCAGACCGAGGCCGAAGCCCTTGACATCGTGGCGGTTGCCCGTCGAGACACGGTAGAACTTGTCGAAAATCTTCTTAAGGTCGTCACGACGGATGCCGATACCGTTGTCCGATATAGTTATTTCGAGCTTCTCTTCACCGAGGTCGCGCGATGCTACGACAAGCTTAAGTGCTCGATCCTCGCTGCGGTACTTGACGGCATTGTCGAGGAGGTTGAAGATCACATTGGTGAAATGCATCTCGTCGACATCGACGATGGCATCCATCGCATCGAGGTTGGCGCATATGGAGCCGCCGTACTTCTCGACCTTAAGCTTGAAGGTATTGACGATATTGAAAATAGCCGCGTTGGCATCTATTTCCTGAATCTTGAGTGTGGCCTTCTGGCGGTCGAACATCGACATCTGAAGTACCTTCTCGACCTGGAAACGGAGTCGCTTGGTCTCATCGGTAATGACCGTCGATATCTGCTGGAGCATCGTCGGCGACTTGCGTACGCTCTGGTCGTTGAGCATCTGAGCGGCAAGCGATATGGAAGATATCGGGGTCTTGAACTCGTGGGTCATATTGTTGATGAAGTCGTTCTTCATCTCCGTGAGCTTCTTCTGTCTGAAAGCGACTATGATTGTATAGACGAAGATTATCAGCAGGATAAGCGTGAAGGCAAAGGCCGGTACCATAAAGGATATGGACGAGAAGATATAGTCGGCCTTTGTCGGGAAATATACCTTGAGGTAGTTGTGGGGACCGGTGATGTCGTTGGGGAATAGAGCCTGGACGAACATATTGTCGCGGTTGGCAGCCCCGGTACTATATCCGGGTGACTTGTAGAGAACCGTCCCGGCATAGTTAGCCACTGCGTATTCGAAGGGCACGTGGAGGCCGAGAGTGTCGAGTTCCTGACGCAGATATGTGCGGACAAGCACCGAATCGGCCCTCTCGGTGATGGGGCGGTTCGATGCCTTCGACATGATGTTGAGGATCACATCATCGAGGATGCCTCTCTGGTAGAGGAAACGGTTACGGTAGCTGTCCTGGAAAGCCTGATAGTGAGAGCCGAAACCTCCACGTCCTGTCGTGCTCTGGAGCTTCGAAAGCTCGTCGGAGTCGCCTTTGATGGTGAGGTCGCCTTCAAGGCCGGAAGAGGTCGTAAAGGAATATTTCAAGCCGTCGAGCTTAGGGGTCGGGTCGCCGAGATACTGCGATACGAGTGCCGAAGTCTCCACATGGCTGACATCTTCTTCGAGGAAATGACGGGTCTCATCCTGTTCGAGACGGGTCGAGACTGCCACAAGGCTCTGGCGGACACCCTGAGAGAACTGCTCATAACGTATCTTGACGATATTCCTCATATAGAATATCTGTATACAGAGCAGACCCATGAAGCAGAGTGCCATGATAACTGTCAATATCCAGATTGTATGTTTCTTCATCTGTTCATTGTGGTTCGGAAAAGATTGATAATGTCAAGCCCACCTTGCCTTAATAGTTTAACCTATATTTTGTTAACAATTAACCAATCTAAATGTTTGTTAGTGCTATGCCTTAAACACGTCGATTCATAAAAATGAGTAGAGACAGCATAAGTTTAACATATTGCGTCAAAATTAACAAACAAATGTAAATTCTCCAAATAAAAGGTCTATAAAGTTTGTTAATCCACAGAGACAAGGGAGACTAAGAGCCGCTAAAGATTGAAAAAGCGCCGCAGTGTTTGGCTGCGGCGCTTCTGAAAGATATCCGTAAATTGATTATTTCTTATTGGATGGGCTTTTTACCAACCCGGGTTCTGGGGAAGTTCGAGACCCTTGTCGGTGTAAAGACGGATGATAGTCGTACCGAGTGGCTGGAGATATTCACGGTCATTGAATACTCGAACATTGACTGCGTCGCCGATGGCGGCCGCGTTGATATAGTTGCCGCTGGTTGTTACACCGTTAAGCTGAGTGTCTGTAGCTTCAGAGACGTTGGCACCGAGAACGATGTTGGGATGCTGGTTGGAGTCGAGAAGGTCGAGTTTGTGCCAACGGACGAGATCCCAGTAGCGGTGGTTGCGGTCGAACATAAGTTCGCTACGGCGCAGACGGCGAAGCTCCCATAGCAGAGAGGAAACACCCATATTGTTTGCGGGGTCGTTCATAGATTCAAGGTATGCCTTGTTGAGCTTGCTGGTATCAATACCTGCACGATCCCAGAGGGGCTTGATGCACTTAGTAACGTCGGCATCGTTGAGCTGGCCAAGTTCGGCACGTGCTTCCAGATAGTCGCAGTAAGTAAATGCGAGCCAGTAGATAGGAGCTGAGGTAGCGTTCTGTCCTGCTGTTACTGTCTGCTGACGGGGATAAGAGGGATCAACGTATTTGCAGATAGTGTAGCCGGTTGTCGAGGAAAGGAAGTCAGAGTTTTCGCGTCTAAAAGAGACTGCACCGAAGGCAAGTTTAGAATCGATAGTCTGTGCGAGACGACCGTCACGGACTGCGAGAGCAGCGCTGATGTCGTATGTTACAGTTTCGCCGTCGACAATCACTTCAGGCTTGTCGCTTTTGTTGAGCGAAGTCAGGGCAAGGGGCTTAGCATCCTTGAATAGGTAGGAATCGAAAGCATCCTTGGTCATACCGAGGATAGGGGTATCGGAGCTGATGAATGCCGAAGCGGAGTGTCCGAGTGTACCGGTCTTGTAGCCCCTCATAAAGATGATTTCTGAATTGGAAGCATTACCAAGAGCTGCGCCGTCGGTCATTGCCGTGCTGGCGTTGTAGATCGAACGGTAGTCGTCGCATATGCTGTAGCCCTGGTCCATGATAGCCTTGCAGGCGGTGACAACTTCGTTGTAGAACTTGTTCGCACGTTCGGTATCGTTCTTATGGTACTTCGAGAAAGCAGCTTCGTAAAGGCAGATTTCCGACTTCATAGCATTGGCGAGGTCCTTGCTGAACTCTATCTTGCTGCTCTGACGGGTGATGTTGGCTACTGCAAAGTTGAGGTCTTCGAGAACGAAATCCATCACGGTGTTCCGCGGAATGCGTTCGCCATAGAGTTCGGGCGAATTAACGTCGAGGACTTCTGTAACCAGAGGTACATCGCCAAGGGCTCGAACAAGTTCATAGTACTGCATAGCTCGTATAAGACGTGCCTGTGCAATGAAATTGTTATTTGTTGCCTGGTCTGCAATATTCGAGTTATTTATGATGTAGTTGCAGCGGCGAACAACTGCATAACTTGCATCCCAAACGCTGTTGGTGCTTTCAGCAGCCCGATAGGTCCAATTGGAAAAACCAACAACAGCGCCGGACAATATAGCGTTGCACTGGTCATCACTGAGCGAACGATAGTAGAAATCGTTTACCCAGGAACCTCCTTGACCGTAACCGGTGAAGTTTTCATAGAGAAAGTTGACCTGAGACTGGAGATTTACGCTGCTTGTCCAGTAGGCAGGATTGTCGGTCTGAGTATCCGTCGGGAAACGATTGTCGTCGAGGAAGTCATTACAGCTCGTATGTACGACTGCAGACACGGCGATAAGACCAAGAATTATATGATTTTTCATTGTAGTTTTCTGTTGAAGTTTAGAAAGTTACCTGGAATCCGAAGCTATATGTCTTCATCTGGGGGTTGTTACGACCAAAACCATAATAACCTTCAGTCACACCACCATGGACCTCGGGATCGATCTTGTACCTTCCGGCACCGTTGTAGATAAAGAAAGGATTTTCGGTGCTGAAGTAGATTCGAGCTTTTTGGATGTATGCCTTGGTTGTGAGATTTGCTGGAATGGTATAGCCTATTGTTATGTTCTTAAGACGGAGATAGGCCATATTGACGATATAACGGTCATTGTTGGTGAAGTTGTTGTAACCTTGGTTACATGTAGCCCTCATCGTGTTGTTATATCCCATGTCGCCGGTGGTAAGGTTAGGATACCAGTTATCCTGATTTACGATATAGTCGACTATTTGACCGTTTTCGTCCACGACGATGTCGTTGTGATCCATCTGGTGCGTGAAGAGACCGGAGTTGCTTTGTGCGAAAGGCTGGATGAAGTTGCTGACAACCCACATGGAGCGCTTGCCGATACCCTGGAAGTAGAGGTCGAGGTCGATACCCTTCCAGGCACCTCCGATACGGAAGCTGTATTCATAGCGAGGAAGCGCATTACCGATAACCTTGAGGTCACCATGGTTGGCGAGGGTACCGACAGGAATCTTGTTACCTTCAGCATCAACCATATTGGGATCACCGTTGTTGATGACACCGTCGCCATTGCGGTCAACGAACTTAACGTCGCCGGGGCCGAAGTGGAATGTTTTGCTCGGACCTTCGAGGAAGCTCTGGTTGGCTACGCCATCACCGTAATTCCAAGCTCCGGTCCATTTGCCTGTTTTTTTGTCATAGACCTTACCGTTGAAGTCGGATTTTTCGAAGAAACGATCGAATTCGAAACCCCAGATATCGCCATAGGTCTGTCCCTCGTAGAAACGATAGCCGCTTTCCCCCCAGAAATAGGAATAGAGGGCTTTTGATTCGTTATTGGCCCATTTGGTAACTTTACTGATGGCATCGCCGATAGAAGCTGTAGCCCATACATCCCAGTCACCAAACGACTTGTTATAACTGATTGAGAGTTCCCAGCCACGAGTGCGGAGAGTACCGGCGTTTTCAGTAGGAGCGCTGGCACCGAGGGTCGATGGCACAGGCATACCTGGAGCAAGCATATCCTTGGTATCGCGCTGGAACCAGTCGAAAGTAGCATTGAGGCTGTTATTGAAGAAGCCAAGGTCAATACCGACATCAGAGGTAATGACACGTTCCCAGGTTAACGTGGAGCTGACAAGAGTAGGCATGGTGGCACCGTTGAGAGGAGTCGCACTGCCGTTGAGCCAGTCTACGTTCTTGATACCTGGAGTGATTGTGGAGATGAAGACGTTGTTACCGACATTCTCGTTTCCGAGATGGCCGTAGCTGGCACGAATCTTACCATTGCTGATAATGTTCTGGTAGGGCTTCATGAAGTTTTCCTCGGTGAATCGCCAACCTGCCGAGAAGCTGGGGAAGGTAGCCCACTGCTTGTTGGCCGGGAAACGGCTCGAACCGTCGTAGCGGACGTTGGCCTCAAAGAGGTAGCGGCCGTTATAGTCGTAGTTGACACGACCGAAGAAACCAGCTGTGGCGCGGTGACCGGAACCGCCGGTAATAGTGAAGTCGGATGCCTCGGAACCGTAAGTAAGGTTAAGGTCGATCAGGTTCATATCGTAACGGCCTTTGTGCTGTGCATAGAGGTTGTCGTAAGTATAACGCTCAGCGCTGAAACCGGCCATAACTTTGAGGTTGTGACTCTGTGCGAAAGTCTTGGCATATGTGGCGAATGCGTTGGTTGTCCAGCGGTCGAAGTCATTCTTGCGATTGCGGACCAGAGTACCGCTCTGGCCTGTCGCAGGCCAGGAATAGGTGGCAAAAGGTAAGCCGCCCCAGGCCCATGTCGACTGCTCGACCCAGGACGCAAGCTGCTTGTAGGAATTCAGGTCGTATGTGAAGTCAGCCTGTACCGTAAGACCTTTGATGATTTCAGCCTGAGCCCAAGCCTGGAGTCGTGTCTGGCGTCTGGTGTATCTGTCCGTCGGCGAAAGTATGCGTTCGCTGAGAGTGTTTTGGAAGTACTTTGTCTCATTGGTCTCAGGATTGGTCATAGTGCCCCAGTTGGAGATAAAGGGCGACCAGCGCATAGCATACTGAAGCGTATTGTTCGGGGTGTTCGGTTCCGTGTATATACGCTGAGTGAAACTCATGCGTGTGCCTGCTTTCAACCAATCGGTGATAGATGTCGAGATATTTGCGCTTGCCATATAGCGGGACAGCTTGTCGGGGTTGTAGCGCATCAGGCCCTGACGGCCGTCGTAACCAAAGCTGAGACGATAGTTGGTCTTGCCGCTTGTGCCTTCGAGGCTGACGTTGTGCTTCTGCGAAGGAGCTGTCTTATAGATGGTACTCTCAAGATCCCAGTCGGCATAGCGAATTATACGGCCATTGATTATACGGTAGTCTCCCACATGGTCATCGTCCACGTATGGCTGAAGACTGACGATTCCCGAGTATTTGCCGTTGTGCTGCTCATGCCACTTCTCGAAATATGGAAGCATCTCCATGAGATCCATATCGCCAACAACCGATTTGTAACCGTTCGTACCGGCGACACCGCGATAATAGGGCTGCATGGCAGCAGGTACTTCATCGACCGTACTTACGAACTCCGGCAGAGTCGTAACCTGACTCCAGGCGAAGTTGGCGCTATAGTTGACGCTTACCTTATCTTTCTTATTAGCACCCTTGGTAGTGATGAGGATCACACCGAAGGAAGCACGGGCACCGTAGACGGCAGCCGAAGCGGCATCCTTCAGGACGCTGATGTCCTGGATATCGTTGGGGTCTATAAAATTAAGGTTGTCGACAGGCACACCATCGACAACGATCAAAGGATCGGAGTTACGGCCATTTGTAAGAGATCCGACACCACGGATGCGGATTGAGGCATCGCTGTTGATACCGCCGTCAGTAGTTGTGATGGTCAGACCTGGGACAGAGCCCTGGAGGGCACGGGTTACGTCCTGGACGGGACGGCTTTCCATAGTACGGGCAACATCGACGGTTGAGACAGCCCCGGTGAGATTGGCCTTCTTCTGCGAACCGTAGCCTATTGCCACGAGCTCGTTGAGCTGTTCGGTTGTAGGCTCCAGATAGACCATCATGCCGTTGGAAGCTGCGATAGTCACAGTCTTATACCCTACATAGCTTATCACAAGCTGTGAGCCGGGGCGGACACGGATGGTAAAATTACCGTCGTAATTGGTTGCAGCGGCATTGTGTTTGTTACCTTTTTGAACAACACTCGCACCGATAACGGGCTCGTTGTTCTCATCAACAACCGTACCGGTAATGGTAACGGCGGCCTGGCTCTGTGTCTGAGGGACCGGTTCGGCGGCAGCACTTAGAGTGTTGCAAACCGGAAGCCCAGTCGCGAACAGCAGAGTCGCGATAAGATGAGTTTTCATAAAGATTAGGTTGATATTTAGTTAGTGAGTATTTCGATTTGAAGTCGTAAATAATTCAAAGGAGAGATATTAGCGTAGTTATTTTAATTTTATTTGACTTGGTTAGTTCTAATTGATGGCAAACTTAAATAATTTTTTTTAAAAGCTCCTATTTTGACCTTGTTTTTAGCAATAATTAACACAACTTTTGCAAAGGATTTAAAGAAGAGAAAAACGGGCCCGACAATACGTTAGCCGGTTGCAAATACATTTTGAAATACAGAAATTTTTCGTTATCTTTGCGGCGGTTTTTTGAAGCCTGGGAGCAATCCTGCTGCCATGGCCGAGCAATAACGTAAAATACAAATGATTAAGATTACATTTCCCGACAATAGCGTAAAGGAATTTGCAGCAGGGTCGACCCCTCTGCAGATAGCCGAAACCATATCGCCGCGCCTTGCCCGCGAAGTCCTCGCCGCCACAGTTGACGGTGAAGAATGGGACCTGAGCCGCCCCATCGACAAGGACGCGTCGCTGAAGCTCTTCAAATGGGAAGACCCCGAAGGAAAGCATGCCTTCTGGCATAGCTCCGCCCACCTCCTTGCAGAGGCTCTCCAGGAACTCTATCCCGGAGTGAAGTTCGGCATCGGCCCGGCCATCGAAAACGGTTTCTACTACGACATCGACCCCGGAGACAACGTCCTTACCTCGGCTGATTTCGCAAAAATAGAAGCCAAGATGCTGGAGCTCGCCAAGCAGGGACAGGAAATCGTCCGCAAAGACATCAGCAAAGAAGACGCCCTAAAGCTCTTCGGTGACCGTGGCGAGAAATACAAATGCGAGCTCATCAGCGAACTCGAAGACGGCCACATCACCACATATACCCAAGGTTCGTTCACAGACCTCTGCCGCGGCCCGCACATCCCCAACACCGCCCCCATCAAGGCTGTCAAAATCACATCGCTCGCCGGTGCATACTGGCGCGGCGACGAAAAGCGCAACCAGCTCATACGCGTCTACGGCATCACATTCCCCAAGAAGTCGATGCTCGACGAATACCTCGCCCTTCTCGAAGAAGCCAAGAAGCGCGACCACCGCAAGCTCGGCAAGGAGATGGAACTCTTCGCCTTTTCGAGCCGCGTAGGCGCAGGCCTTCCCCTCTGGCTCCCGAAAGGTGCCGCGCTCCGCGACCGCCTCGAACAGTTCCTCCGCAAGATCCAGAAGCGCTACGGCTACCTTCAGGTTATCACACCCCATATCGGCAACAAGCAGCTTTATGTGACCTCCGGCCACTACGCAAAATACGGCAAGGACTCCTTCCAGCCCATCCATACGCCTGAGGAAGGCGAAGAGTACCTCCTCAAGCCTATGAACTGCCCCCACCACTGCGAAATCTTCCGTGCCCTCCCCCGTTCGTACCGCGAACTGCCTCTGCGCCTCGCAGAATTCGGCACCGTCTACCGCTACGAACAGAGCGGCGAGCTCCACGGTCTGACCCGAGTGCGCGGCTTTACGCAGGATGACGCCCACATCTTCTGCGCCCCCGAGCAGATCAAGGACGAATTCCTCAAAGTGATGGACATCATCCTATATATATTCAAGGCTCTGAAGTTCGACAACTACGAGGCACAGATTTCGCTGCGCGACCCCAAGCACAAGGAGAAATATATAGGCAGCGACGAGAACTGGCACAAGGCAGAACAGGCCATCATCGAAGCCTGCGCCGAAAAAGGCATCAAGGCCCGTACCGAACTGGGCGAGGCAGCCTTCTACGGCCCCAAGCTCGACTTCATGGTCAAGGATGCCATCGGCCGCCGCTGGCAGCTCGGCACCATCCAGGTTGACTACAACCTACCCGAACGTTTCGAGCTCGAATATACCGGAAGCGACAATGCAAAGCACCGTCCCGTAATGATCCACCGCGCCCCCTTCGGCTCTATGGAACGCTTCGTCGCCGTGCTCCTCGAGCACACAGCAGGGCACTTCCCCCTGTGGCTCGCTCCCGAGCAGGCCGTCATCATACCTGTCAGCGACAAGTATCTCGACTATGCCCGCAAGGTGGCCAACGACCTCGAGGCTTCCGAAATCCGCGTCAACATCGACGAACGCAACGAGACCCTGGGACGCAAAATCCGCGATAACCAGCTCAAGCGAGTGCCCTATATGCTCGTCGTAGGTGAAAAAGAAGCTGAAAATGGCGAAGTTTCAGTAAGAAAACCGGGTGAGGGTGACCTCGGTTCGATGAAAATTGCTAACTTTGCAGAACTTTTGACTAACGAAGTCAATCAAATGATTAACCAATAACCCCACTGAATGGAGAAAAAGCCACCTTATAACCCCGGAGCACCACGCCCCACCACCGGAGGACCACGTCCGCAGCAGCCCCGTCGCGATCCGCGACAGCAGAAGCAGGCGCACAACAATATCAACGAGCACATCCGTGCCCGTGAAGTGCGCCTTGTAGGCGACAACGTAACCCCCGGTATATACTCCATTCACGAGGCCCGCAAGATAGCCGAAGATCTTGAGCTTGATCTTGTCGAAATCTCTCCGAACGCCGAGCCCCCGGTATGCAAGGTGCTCGACTACCAGAAGTACCTCTACCAGCAGAAGAAGAAGGCCAAGGAAATCAAGGCAAAATCGACCAAGGTAGTAGTCAAGGAGATACGTTTCGGCCCCCAGACGGACGACCACGACTATAACTTCAAGCTCAAGCATGCCATCGGCTTCCTTCAGGAAGGTGCCAAAGTCAAGGCATACGTCTTCTTCAAAGGTCGCTCAATCCTCTTTAAGGAACAAGGCGAAGTCCTACTCCTACGCTTTGCCAACGACCTCGAGGACTACGGCAAGGTCGAGCAGATGCCCCTCCTCGAAGGCAAGCGCATGATCATCATGCTCTCTCCCAAGAAAAAATGATATTCACCAGGCCACGGGTTGGCCTGAGATTATAACTCGAATTAACAACAAACAACAACCGAAATGCCTAAGATTAAGACTAATTCCGGTGCCAAAAAGAGGTTCGCCCTTACCGGATCAGGAAAGATCAAGAGAAAACACGCTTTCAAGAGCCACATTCTCACCAAGAAGACCAAAAAGCAGAAACGTAACCTGACCCACTTCGGTCTGGTATCTCGCGTCGATGCCGGCAACGTGAAGGCTCTTCTCGGCCTCAAGTAAGCAATCACCCCTTACCTGAAGCTGAAGCCAACACAAAGCAAACCGCGTTTTCTTTCGACCAGCAAGAAAGCTTAATTCGTGATTTTATAATTCATTATTAACCGAATGCCCAGCCCAAAGAGCCGCCACAACAGCGACCGCTGACATTCAAAATCATTTGAAACAATGCCAAGATCAGTCAACCACGTTGCATCGCGTGCACGCCGCAAGAAAATCCTCAAACTTACAAGAGGCTACTATGGCTGCCGCCGTAATGTATGGACCGTAGCTAAAAACACATGGGAAAAAGGTCTTACCTACGCTTACCGCGACCGTAAGGACAAGAAGCGCAACTTCCGCGCCCTCTGGATCCAGCGTATCAACGCCGCCGCACGTATGCACGACCTCAGCTACTCCAAACTTATGGGTCTTATCCACAAGAGCGGTATCGAGATCAACCGCAAGGTGCTCGCCGACCTCGCTCTCAACAACCCCGCTGCTTTCGCTGCCGTCGTTGAGAAAGTTAAGAACGCATAAACAGACTCCGACCAAAAGCACAAGGGCTACGTCTTCGCAAAAAGGCGCAGCCCTTTCTTATACCACGCTATTTACGCCCTATGAACGACAGCCAAAACATCAAGGTACTGTACGACTCGCAGATATTCACGTCGCAGCGCTTCGGCGGCATCTCGCGCTACTTTGTCGAGCTGATACGCAACATGCCCGGCGACATAGACACCGAAGTTGCCGCTCGCTTCTCGCACAATGTCTATATCAGGGATGTTGTGGATATCCCGGACTTCCCGGCCGTCCCTTTCAAAAAAGACATCGTAAAGTTCCTGAACAGGCGCAAGTCGGAGGCGGCGATAGCCGAAGGATGTTTCGACGTGTTCCATCCGACATATTACAATCCCTACTTCCTGAAAAACATCAGGAAACCATTCGTTGTGACTGTCCACGACATGATTCACGAACGCTTCCCCGAATCATTCTCTCCCCACGATCCCACGCGCAATGACAAGCGGAAGCTGGTCTTCGCCGCCGACCATGTCATAGCCATCAGCGAGTCGACAAAGCGCGACCTGCTTGATATGTACGGGCTGCCGGAGGACAAAATTACGGTCGTATATCACGGCCGCACTACCGACAATGTCGTTCCCGAGAAAATCGAAGGGCTGCCGGAGCATTATGTCCTCTTTGTCGGCGATAGGAATCGCTACAAGAACTTCGGACGCATGGCCGAGGCATTTGCCATCGTGAAACGTCGTTATCCCGAGATGAAACTTATATGTACGGGGCGCCCATTCGGCAAAGACGAGCATGAGATGTTCCGAAGTCTCGGAATAGAAGGTAGTGTCGGGCAGATGTTCGTCTCCGACGGCCAGCTGCGCTATCTATACTCCAATGCCGACTGTTTCGTCTTCCCATCGCTCTTTGAAGGATTCGGTTTCCCAGTGCTGGAGGCGTTCTCTGCGGGCTGCCCCATAGCGATGAGCAACACAAGCTCACTGCCCGAAATCGGCGGAGACGGAGGACTCTATTTCGACCCTCTCAGTGCAGAAGACATGAGCGACAAAATACTTCAGCTCATCGACGACCGTACGCTGCGCGACAAGCTGACAGCACGGGGACGCGAAATCGCCGGCACCTTCACATGGGAACGTACGGCTGCCCAGACAGCCGAAGTCTATCGGTCACTTTTATAGACGGCAAATACGGAAGATGGCACCCTCAATCAGGGAAACATAAATATCGCCCGTTGTCGGGTCGACATCGATACCGTTTATCTCGCTCGATCCGAGAGCGAGTGAGCCGACAAGACCCGAACCGTCAGCCGCAACAATAGAAAGGATTCCGCGTCTCGAACCGGCATAGACATATCCGTCCTTCTCCACAACTATGCAAGGGGCATGGTCGTAACCTATACCCATATCAGTGAGCCACAGCTCACGGAACTCGGGTGACAAGGCATCGACAGCCACCAGCCCTCCGTCCATGGTCTTGGCATAGACACGGCTGCCGTCCTCGCTGACACCAAGGCTCTCGCGATAGCGATGTGAGTTGTCGCGCCACAACTGACGGCCTGTACGTCGGTCGAGAGCAGTCATATATCGGTCCGGAGCCACGATAAAAACCTTGTCACCGCTAATGACTGGCACGACATTGCCCGGGCCGAGCATATTTGCAGGCTTACCGTTGTCCCACTCCCATTTCAATCTGCCGGTAGCTGAATCGAGACAACGGAGCTTCGTGTCCCAAGCTCCGAAGACGACATCGGTACCATCGACGGCCGGAGCAGCCTGACAGTAATTCGAAATCGAGTCGTAGGTCCACTCGAGTTTACCTCCGGAAGGCGAGCGACGCTCAAAACGCTTGTATGCGCCCTGGAAATATGCCATGCCGTCGGACGATATGACTCCATCAGCGACGTATGGTCCTTGCTCGGCCGGGTAGAACTTTTTTCTGCGGCCTTTTTTTGCATCGAGAATATATATGCCGTCGGCAGCTGGAACAGCTACCTTAGCGTCTTTCAACGCAATGGGGCGGCTGAAAAGCGATGCTCCCGTAGGGTAGCTCCACAGCAGGGTACCGTCGGCCTTGGCAATAGCACGTGCCTGGCCCAATGAATTTCCAAAGAATACTTTATCGGCATCGAATCCCAGACGAGTAAAAATAGAGGCACTGTCGGCCCATAATTTCGTTACCTCGAAACCATCCGGCACAACAAGCGGTGAACGTCCCGGAATCGATGCTTTTCCGTGAGTAGAGCTCACGGGGAACGCGAACATAGGACGACGTTCTTTTCCGAGAGCTTTGTCGCAGACATGAATCGAATCCGAATCTATTTCAAGCTCTGTATATCCGAAGTCGCCATTGCCCATGTCGAGTGCCCTGACCATTACAGCCGGAAGATTCGAACCACTGCCCTCCCCTCCGGGGATATATGAACGCCAGCGATGATAGTGCCCGTTGATATGTGCTATGACCGGAAATTTCTCAAGTACAGCGAGGTAATCGGTATAGTTGTCGATGTCGGCAAGAAGAGGATAATGATTGAAACTGAGTACGAGCTTTCTCTCGACACATTTACGGGCCAGTGTGCTGTCCAACCAATGGAGGTCTTCCTGCTTGATATGCCCGTCGCCCATTTTCATATACGGGCCGCAGTTGATACCTACTATGATTAGCGAATCGAACTCGGCGACAAAACGGTCACTGCCCCATAGATCAGAGAATGTACGGGCGGCGCTCTGGCTCCAGTTATTCTCATGATTACCTGGGATGACAAAGCACGGAGCCTCGATTCTGTCCATGATAAGCTTCACATTGATAAGCTCGATGTCTGAACCTTCGTTCGAGAGATCACCGTCGAGAACTACGAAATCGTAATCGGCAGCACTGATCTCGTCGACGGCCTGACGGAACTTGATTTCGTTGAGATTTCCTGGCGTTACGTGCACGTCGCTGAGTACTGCTATACGATGAGCAGACGCGACAAAAAACGTACTCAAAGCAAGTACGGAGATAACAACCTGTTTTATAGCAGTATACAACATAGACATAAGTTGATGTCCTCAAATATACTCACTTTTTATCTTTTTTGAAAATTTTTTTAAAGAGATTGAGAACCATTTTTTATGAAGTCTTGTTAGAATATCAAAGTCAACGAAAAAGCAACGACTTGAACAAGTATTCACACTATTATTAAATATGTCATGAAAAAAATCGCATTCATCCTCGCTGTTGCTCTTGGTAGCGCAGCAGCCTTCGCCCAAGTTAACAAGGGCGAGCTTAAACAGCTCCAGAACTTCCTGGCTCAGCCTGCTGAGACAGCTGCCACAAATGCAGAAGCACTCCGCATCACTGACCTTAAGAATCCTTCGACATGGGAGGGTGTCACCGTTACAGGCAACCACATCTCCTCTATCGAATGGAAGGACAAGAAAATTGCAGGCACACTCGACCTCAGCGGTTTCACGGGCCTGACAAAAGTCGACGTTTCCCGCAACAAGCTCAACGCCATTACAGTTGAAGGCGATGCAGCTCTAACAGAACTGAACGCTTCGCGCAACAAAATCACCGAAGCCAACATGAACGGTTGCTCCTCTCTGGTCAAGGTTTCCCTCAACAACAACCGCCTGACTGAATTCACTCTCACCAACGTTCCCCTGATCAAGAACCTCAACGTCTCGAACAACCTCCTCGCCGCTCTGGACATGCAGGCATCCTCCACTCTTGAAACCCTCAACTGTCAGAGCAACCACCTCGAGAACCTCTCCATCACCGACTGCACAGCCCTCAAGAACCTCTACTGCGGCTATAACAAGCTGACAACGCTTACTCTTGCAGGTGTCACTAACCTCCAGAACCTTAACGTCGACGACAATAACATCTCCAATATGATTATATCGAACCTTCCTTCTCTGTCGACATTCATCAGCTCAGACAATAGAATGAAGACCATCGGTTTCCGTGAATGCGGTGCCCTCCTCGATATAGTTTGCTCCTACAATGACCTCACTAGCTTCACTGTTGAGAATTGCCCCAACCTCGTATTCGTCGACTGCTCATACAACGATCTTTCCACCCTCACGCTCAGCAACCAGACTTTCCTCCAGCGTCTTCTCTGCAACAACAACGAGCTTACAATGCTTGACGTATCCTTCGACCAGGCACTTACCTACATCAACTGCAGGTACAACATGATCACCGACCTCCGTACCATAGCTTGCCCGAACCTGAGAATGATTGCCTGCCAGTGGAACTACTAATAATGGCAATGCGATAGACAAATACCTCCCGAGCCGGGCGAAAGGGCCTAAGCCTTCCGCCCGGCTCTTTTTGCAATAGTAAGATAAAAACAAATCCTCCGCACGTTGCAAAACGTACAGAGGATTTGATATGATATAAAAACTTATATTACATGTTCATACCGCCGTCGACCTGGATAACCTGACCAGTTACATAGGACGACATATCGGAAGCGAGGAAGGTTGCCACGTCGGCGATGTCCTCGACCTTGCCACCGCGACGGAGAGGAATTTTCTTCTTCCATTCCTCACGGATTTCGTCGGGGAGCTGGGCTGTCATGGCCGTCTCGATAAATCCGGGAGCGATAGCGTTGGCACGGATGCCGCGAGAACCGACTTCCTGCGCGATACTCTTGGCAAGGGCGATAAGCCCGGCCTTGGAAGCTGCATAGTTGGACTGGCCTGCATTACCGTGCACGCCGACAACAGAAGCCATATTGATGATAGAGCCGCTGCGCTGGCGGAGCATCGTGGGAAGAACGGCATTGATGAAATTGAAAGCGCTTTTGAGGTTGACAGCGATAACAGCATCCCACTGCTGCTCAGTCATGCGCATCATAAGTCCATCTTTAGTGATACCCGCATTGTTGACGAGAATATCGATGCGTCCAAAGTCCTTAACAACTTCAGCAACGACTTCCTTTGTCTGGTTAAAGTCGGCAGCATTGGAAGCATATCCTTTAGCTTTGACACCGAAAGCGGCGATTTCAGCTTCTGTAGCGTTGCCTGTCTCGTCGATTACGAGGTCGGTAAATGCAATGTTGGCACCCTCCTTGGCGAAACGGAGCGCAAGGGCTTTGCCGATGCCGCGTGCTGCGCCGGTGATAAGGGCGGTTTTTCCTTCAAGTAGTTTCATGACGTATATGTTTTACACTTTTGGCTGCAAAATTAAGAAATTTTCGCTATTTTTGCAACACATAATATATGCCGGACACCATGATCATCCTCTATAGAATATACCAGATATTCATAATGATTCCCTTGCTGCTCGTGCTGACGCTACTTGCGGCACTCGCCACGATAATCGGCAGCATGCTTGGATTTCAACGCACAATGGGCTACATACCAGGCCATCTGTGGGCCAGGGCATTCTGCATCCTGAGCTGGGTGCGGGTGAAAGTGTCGGGAAGAGAAAACATAAATCCTAGAACATCCTATGTCTTTGTGGCAAATCACCAGGGAGCCTACGACATCTTCGCAATATACGGATACCTCGGACACAATTTCCGCTGGATGATGAAGAAAAGCCTTGAAAAGATACCCTTTGTAGGCTACAGCTGCAAGGTGTCGGGACACATCTTCGTCGATAATTCGTCACCCTCTGCAACGACAAAGACTATGGAAGCAGCCGAACGTCAGCTCTCGGGCGGTATGTCGGTAGTAGTCTTTCCAGAAGGCTCACGCACTCTCGACGGACGCATGCATGCCTTCCGACGTGGTGCTTTCAAACTCGCTACAGAATTCTCGCTCCCTGTGGTACCGATAACGATCGACGGAGCCTATAATGTCCTTCCTCGTGGAGGCATACTACCCCATCCCGGAACAATCAGGCTCACAATCCACCGTCCAATCGAGGCCTCGAAGGAAACGGGACGACACGAACTCTCCGAACTTATGGGAAAAAGTTCCGAAGCCATAGCTTCAGCACTTCCGGAAAGAAACAGACCCAAAGCCTGAACAAAATATTTTCATAATGTGTTAACAGATTATAACACCGTGATAAACTATGTCACCCCAGTTATATATTAAGGAACAAACTGTCGACACTAATTATGAAACTCAGCACAGCTACATTATTTGGATCTATCTTCGTCCTTGCAAGCATCATGACGGTTTCGTCGTGTTCTAAGAGAGAAAGTATCGAAGGAGCATGGGAAGGGAACCCTACACGTCTTAACCCTGTCCGCTACGCTTCCGATGCAAGCTCGACTATTACAATGGATTTTGCACCCGATACAAAAGACTCCCGTACAGGATCCGTCAATCTTTCGGCCGTCATATCCGTAAGCCAGGCAGACGGCAACATTATCCCCATCAACTACGATCAAAACTATCAAGTCAATATAGCCGCTACAGCTTCTATCAACGGCACTTACGTCGCCGAGGATTCCGATGACGACGACTATATCCTAAATCTCGACCCTTCGAGCCTGCAGGTAGCCATAGACCCATCTGGCGTATCATATTCAACCAACATATTATCAGGACTGCAGCAGCCAGTACTCGACTCCCTCACAACCCAAACCATAGAAGCCTGGAGAGTGATACTCACCGGAGCGATCCGCGACGAATTCAACAAGTTCCGCAAAATAGATGATATGAAGGTACACCACAAGGACCTCCTAACTGCTGAAATCAACGACCGCGACTGTACATTCCGTCGTGTAGGAGCCCTCCCGGTTCAACCCTAAGACTAGTATTCTTTATCATCTCCATATAATCCGGCAAGCAGTCAGTCAGCTTGTCGGACTTTTTATTGATTTTTCCAATAGACATATCCGCCTAATATTTAGGGAAATGAGACTCAGCGAGTCCGAGAAGGCTAAAAATCTTTGCAAAATTCTTCCTTAAAAATTTGCAAGGTTCGAAAAAAGGCCTTAACTTTGCACCGCATTTGAGAGATAAGTGAATGCAAAAGACTCCGTAGCTCAGTTGGTAGAGCAACTGACTCTTAATCAGTGGGTCGAGGGTTCGAGCCCCTCCGGGGTCACTAAACAAAATGGCAAAACGCCGCAAAGCACTGAAATCACTTGATTTTCAGTGCTTTTTTAATTTGCCAAAATTTCAGATTTGCGCAGAATACAGAGGTTGTGAGTGAGTCATTAGTGAGTACTCACATTTGTGAGTAATTCGACTCACGGTTGGCTGAAATCGTCAGTGAGTCGGCTGATATATGGGCTGTTAGCCCTAAATCAAGCCTCTCAAAGTGGGGTTTTGAACGGAGGATGGAACCTTCGGCCCGGTTGAGGTCGCAATTTTCAGAGTTTATAAACACTCTTTAACTCTTGAAATA
>CAUBJF010000010.1 GCA_958436175.1 uncultured Muribaculaceae bacterium | reverse complement strand
TCGCGGACACCTCTTCACAGTCCATGCGTCAGAAACGAATCGACGATATCGTCGGGCGCATAGAGAGTCCGGAATTCATGAAGCCTCTGGAGGATTATATCGACAGTCGCACCGGCGGCCTTATCGCCGATACGCGCGTGGCCTTCGCCGACGGAGAAATCAAGGACAGGGACTACCACATGCTAATGCTTCTTGCCTTAGGCATGTCCACGCAAGGGGTCATGGCAGCACTCGGCCTCAACCAGTCGACTTTCTACACCCGCCGCAAACGCCTGCGCGAGCGCATCGCCTCCTCCTTCCCCCGCCGCGACGAGCTCCTTGCATACCTCTAATAAAGCCACCGCGCTAATCTCCCGGCTCTATAGACGGGAAAAGCCCCGGCGATGCCGGGGCTTTTCTTATGCTTGGTAGTATCTTGCGGATTAGCCGTTGATCTTAACCATGGTAGCGATGAGATCGAGCACCTTGTTGGAGTAGCCGATTTCGTTGTCGTACCAGGAGATAACCTTAACGAAGGTATCGGTCAGGTAAACACCGGCGTTTGCGTCGAAGATAGATGTGCGGGTGTCGCCGAGGAAGTCGCTGGAAACGACAGCGTCTTCTGTGTAACCGAGCACACCCTTGAGTTCGCCTTCGGCAGCTTCCTTCATGGCAGCGCAGATGTCAGCCTTGGTAGCGGGCTTAGCGAGGTTGGCGGTGAGGTCGACTACGGAAACGTCGAGGGTGGGGACACGCATCGAGATACCGGTGAGCTTGCCGTTGAGTTCGGGGATAACTTTACCAACAGCCTTAGCAGCGCCAGTCGAAGAGGGGATGATATTGCCGGAAGCAGCACGGCCACCGCGCCAGTCCTTCATGGAGGGACCGTCGACAGTCTTCTGGGTAGCGGTTGTCGAGTGAACGGTTGTCATAAGACCGTTAACGATACCGAACTTGTCGTTGAGGACCTTGGCGATAGGAGCAAGGCAGTTAGTTGTGCAGGAAGCGTTGGAAACGAACTGTGTGCCCTTGACGTATGTATCAGCGTTCACGCCGCATACGAACATGGGGGTGTCGTCCTTGGAAGGAGCGGACATAACCACGTACTTGGCACCTGCGTCGATGTGACCCTGAGCTTTTTCCTTTGTCAGGAAGAGGCCGGTAGACTCAACAACGTATTCAGCACCCTTTTCGCCCCATGCGATTTCTTTGGGGTCGCGGCATGCGGAAACCTTGATTTCCTTACCGTTCACAATGAGGAGGCTCTTTTCGAGGTCATAATCTACAGTGCCTTCGAATTTGCCGTGCATTGTGTCATACTTAAGCATGTATGCCATGTAGTCTACGGGAAGAAGGTCGTTGATGGCAACTACTTCGATGTCGTCGCGCTTGGTCGATGCACGGAAAACGAAACGTCCGATACGGCCAAAGCCATTGATACCAATTTTAGTCATAGCTTTTTATTGAATAGGGTTATTGTTATATGTCTTAGGTTCGTTTTGCTTTAAATCAACGAGGTAGAAGCCCTGTCGGGAACCTGCCCCTTTAACCGCCGCAAAATTAATGAAAAATTTCGGTATTTCATTGCCTTGGCGATTTTTTTATTACTAAAAGTTTTGTTAAATTTGCCATTCATGAACGGCGATGACAATCTCGTCACATCCGCATAAACAATTCCGGCTCTTCCGGGGTTGTGTTTATGAATCATAATGTTACTTAGATAATACTAACCCATAAGTTATATGAAGAAATTTCTGAAAGAATTCAAGGAATTTGCCATGAAAGGCAATGTTGTCGACATGGCAGTCGGCGTTGTCATCGGCGCTGCTTTCGGCAAGATCGTAACCTCCCTGGTCAACGACATCATCATGCCTGTGGTCGGCGTTCTCACAGGGGGTACCAATTTTTCGGAGTACAAGTGGGTCATCAAGCAAGGCGTCACCCAGGGTACCGAGGTCATAACTCCCGAAGTTGCTGTATCATGGGGCTCCTTCATCCAGACTATTGTCGACTTCCTCATCATCGCTTTCTGTATCTTCCTCGCCGTCAAATTCGTCAACAAGCTGCGCCGGCAGCCCGAACCCGAACCTGAAGCTCCCGCCGCTCCCGCCGCTCCCACGCAGGAAGAGCTGCTGACCGAAATACGCGACCTTCTGCGCAAGGAAGTTGAAAAATAAGCCGGTATTCCTCATCGGGTTCATGGCCTCCGGCAAGACCACTCTCGGAGAAGGCCTTGCCGCTGACGGCAGATTTACCTACATCGACCTCGACGAGGCCGTAGAGCATTCCTGCGGCATGCCGATAGCACAAATTTTTGCCCGGGAGGGTCAGGAATATTTCCGACAGCTCGAAGCACGACTCCTGCGCGAGTCGGCACAGCCGGGATGCATAGTGGCATGCGGTGGCGGCACACCCTGCTACGCCGGCAACATGGACTTCATGCTTGCCAAAGGGCTGGTGGTATGCCTCGAAGCGTCGACCGACACCATCGTACGCAGGCTCCTCGAAGCCGCCCCCGGCAAGAGGCCCCTCGTCGACGGCTACCGTCATGACCCCGAGGCTCTGCGCCGACACATAACCCGTATGATGGACGAACGCCGTCCTTATTACGACAGGGCGCACGCCCGTTTCGACTCCAACCGCCTCGAGACCGACGACGAAATAGAATCGACATCCAAGCTTTTCAAACAACAATTCCTCAACCCATGCCCTGTCCCACTCCGCTTGAAGAAATGATGCGTGTCGCCGGTGTCACACGGCAAGCCTCCATCGGCCTGCCTGCCTGCCGCAACATCCTGGAACACCGTTTCCCGCTGACACCGGAAGGTGCCGGAATGCTCGTCGACCGCGGCTTCATAGTAAAGATGGAACGTGGGGCGGCAGCCCATATCCACTACAGCGACAATGCCTACGCCGCCTGCGGCGTCGAGATAGTCGAACGCACAGAAGCCCTCGGGGCCGACATCGTACTCTATCTTCCTGCCCTTACGACCGACGACGCAAAGCGGCTCAAACGGGGCTCCCTGCTGCTCACCTTCCTTCACGCACGGGAAAACGACAAAGAGACACTCCGGATACTTCTCGACAGGCACGTCATCATGCTCGCCCTCGAGCTGATTGCCGACGAGGAAGGCCGCCGTCCCTATGCCGACATCCTCCATGAAATCGACGGACGGGCCGCCATAGCCATAGCATCGTCGCTACTTGCTGACGCCATCCACGGCAAAGGCATACTCCTCGGCGGTGTCGCCGGGGTCGTGCCCTGCGAAGTGATGGTGATAGGGTCCGACATGGCAGCTGTCGCCGCAGCCACCGCAGCAATTGGCCTCGGGGCGACAGTACGCATGTTCGACAACAACATCTACCGTCTACGCTCCGCCTCGGCAATGCTCGGACCGGGCGCCATATGCTCGGCTCTCCATCCACGTGTGTTCGAAAGTGCCCTGCGATCGGCCGACATAGTGGTGTCCACTGACACCACGCCGCGCTGCGGCATCGTCGACAGCACGCTCGCCTCGACGATGAAGAAGGGGGTGATATGCTTCGATCTCAGCTCCGAACCGGGCAGCGCCTTCCCTTCCATGCCCATCATCGACCTCGACCTCGCATCGCCCTCCGACAACGATGCCGACGCACCCGTGCGCCTGTGCTACACCAATGCAGGCAACGCCGTGCCGCGTACCGTGGCCATGGCAATGAGCAATACCGTCAGCTCCATGCTCGACGACATCCTCGTCCGCGAGGGAGCCGTCAACGCACTAAAGCTCAACCCCTCGCTGCGCAAGGCTGCGTGCATCTTCTTTGGCAAATGCGTTAACAACGCCGTAGGGCGTACACTCGGCATTCGGTCTGTCGACATAAACCTCTTCCTCCAGTTCTCATGAGCAAAGCAAAGAAAAAGTACTATGTAGTATGGGTCGGAGGCCGTCCGGGAGTCTACGACAGCTGGACGGAGTGCCAGCTGCAGACCAACGGCTACGAAGGTGCACGTTTCAAGTCATTCGACACCATGGAGGAGGCTGTCGAGGCGTACCGCGGCGACCCCACGCAACAGCTCGGAATGATGCGCCAGATTATACGCCATACAGGGGGCGACCCGCTAAGACCCCTGCCCTCCGAACCGCGCGACTACACGGTCATCCCCGGCATACGCCTTGATGCCATCGCCGTCGACGGTGCATGCTCCGGCAACCCCGGAAAGATGGAATACCGCGGCGTACGCGTCATCGACGGAAAGGAGATGTTCCATGTCGGCGACAAATACCCTCTCACAGGCACTAACAACATAGCCGAATACCTCGCAATGATTCATGTGGCCGCCCTGCTCAAACGCTCCGGCGACACCCATACTCCTATATATACAGACTCCAAGAACACTTTCGCGTGGCTGCGCCGTGGCGGCTCGCACACCACCCTGCCGCGCAACGAAGCGACGGCCATGACCTGGGCCCTCCTCGACCGTGCCGACGCATGGCTCAAGGCAAACGGTCCTATCGTGAACCCCATCCTCAAATGGAAGACAGAGGAATGGGGCGAGATTCCGGCCGACTTCGACCGCAAACACTGAAAATACTCCCTCTTCAACCATCCATAAGTCCAATAAAACACATACCGATATGGCACGACAGCTCAATATCCTCAGGAAAGACCCGTGGCTCGCTCCCTATGCAACGGCCATCGAGGGACGTCATCAGGACGTGATACGCAAAGAACGTGACCTCTTAGGCGGCAAGACATCGCTTGTCGACTTTGCCAACGCCCACAAATATTTCGGACTCCACCACAACGCCGACGGCAGCTGGGTGTTCCGCGAATGGGCTCCCAACGCTTCCGGAATATGCCTCGTAGGCGATTTCTCGAACTGGGAAGAGAAGCCCGAGTACCGTCTGCACCGCGTCGACGAAGGCCTGTCGGGCGTCTGGGAAGGCACCTTCCCTCCCGAAGCCATGGCCGACGGCCAGCTCTACAAGATGATTGTCGAATGGCCCGGCGGCAGAGGCGAACGCATCCCGGCATACGCCACACGCGTAGTCCAGGACCCGACGACACATATCTTCTCCGCCCAGATCTATGCCCCGACAAGGGCTTTCCGCTGGCACGACAAGGGTTTCACGCCCGATGTCGCCCCACTACTCATATACGAATGCCATATCGGCATGGCCCAGCAGAAAGAAGGTGTCGGCACATACGAAGAATTCCGACGCAACATACTTCCTCGCATCGAGAAGGACGGCTACAACGCCATCCAGATAATGGCCATCCAGGAGCACCCCTACTACGGCTCCTTCGGCTACCACGTATCCAATTTCTTTGCCGCATCGAGCCGTTTCGGCAGCCCCGAAGACCTCAAGAAGCTCATCGACGATGCCCATAAGCGCGGCATAGCCGTCATCATGGACATCGTCCACTCCCACGCCGTCAAGAACGAAAACGAGGGCATAGGCCGTCTCGACGGTTCGTCCTCGCTCTACTTCCACGCCGACCCGGGTAGGCGCGAACATCCGGCATGGGACTCCCTCTGCTTCGACTACGGCAAGAACGAAGTCATCCACTTCCTGCTCTCCAACTGCAAGTACTGGCTCGAGGAATACCACTTCGACGGCTTCCGCTTCGACGGCGTGACCTCCATGCTCTACTACGACCACGGCCTCGGCAAGGCATTCGGCAGCTATGCCGACTACTACGACGGCGGCCAGGATGTCGATGCCATAACATACCTCACCCTCGCCAACAAGCTCATCCACGAAATCAAGCCGACGGCTATCACCATCGCAGAAGAGATGAGCGGCATGCCCGGCCTCGCCATACCCTTCAAGGACGGAGGCATAGGCTTCGACTACCGCATGGCCATGGGTATTCCAGACTACTGGATCAAGACCCTCAAAGAGAAAAAAGACGAAGACTGGCACCCGACATCCATCTTCTGGGAACTCACCAACCGCCGTGCCGACGAGAAGACCATCTCTTACGTCGAGAGCCACGACCAGGCCCTGGTGGGCGACAAGACGGTGATTTTCCGCCTTATAGATGCCAAGATGTACTGGCACATGATGGTCGGCGACACAGATGCCGACGTGGCACGCGGAATAGCCCTCCACAAGATGATACGCCTCGTCACCCTCGCCACCATCAACGGCGGCTACCTCAACTTCATGGGCAACGAGTTCGGTCATCCCGAATGGATCGACTTCCCTCGCGAAGGCAACGGCTGGAGCTACAAGTACGCACGCCGCCAGTGGGACCTCGTCGACCGTCAGGATCTCCAGTACCGCTTCCTCAATGCCTTCGACAACGCTATGATAGAGCTCGTCAGCTCCGTGCATAATTTCCAGGCCAAGCCCATACGCAAGCTCTGGGACAAGGACGACGACCAGGTGCTCGCCTTCATGCGCGGCGACCTCGTATTCGTCTTCAACTTCAGCCCCTTCAAGAGCTATGACGGCTACGGACTGCTCGCACCCGGCGGTGTCTACAGCACCGTACTGAGCTCCGACGACCCTGCCTATGGCGGTTTTGGCAACATCGACACCACTGTCGAACACTTCACCAAGCCCGATCCCCTCTACGAATCGGCCGGTGTCGAACGACTGCCACTCTACCTCCCGGCACGTACGGCACTCGTCCTCCGCAAGCACCCCGCCCGTCGTGGCCGCAAGCCCAAAAAGGACTGATACCCAAGTTTTATAGACAACAAGCCCAACGGCTGCGGACTCCCACTCTCCGCAGCCGTTAACTTTTATATTTTCAGTATATTTAGGTGAAACAAGATGCGGATTAGTCCAAAACAAAGATGTTTTCTCAGGATTTTTCGTAACTTTGACCCTGAACAAGAAAAGATTGCTGATTATGTCGGAAGAACAGATGAACAGTTATCGACTCACGTCGATGGAAGAACCGGGCGACGAACGCATGGCCCAGATTATGCGCGAAGTAGCCGAGGAAGCACGCGAGAGCACACGCCGGGCGGCCGAGCGTGTGGCTGCCGGAATCGAGGCGGCAACACAAGATGCTCGCACAAGAGTTGAAGAAACCTTAGCAAGACTTCGTGATGCCGGCAAGTAAACATCGTCCCGTTCTAATAATAATCGCCGGGCCTAATGGGTCGGGTAAGACTTCCGTTACCTCAAAAATTCTGCATCATGAATGGCTGGAGGATTCGGAGTATATCAATCCCGACATTGTTGCCCGTGATGTATTCGGCGACTGGAACAATCAGGAAGCTGTCCTGAAAGCGGCCAACTACTGCAATGACTGGCGCGAGAAATGTCTTAGAGAACGCAGGAGCCATATCTTCGAAACCGTGATGTCTACAACAGACAAAGTAGACTATATTCTTCGGGCAAGGCAAGCAGGATTCTTCATACGCCTATTCTTTGTCTCAACCGAATCTCCTACTATCAATGCAAAGCGCGTCGCAAACCGTGTGCTAAATGGAGGTCACGACGTACCAATTCCAAAAATCATATCACGTTACGATAAGTCCATAGCAAACTGTATAGCCTTAGCTCCATATGTCGACAGGCTGTATGTCTATGACAACTCAATCGAGGACGCAGAAGCCAGGCTTCTATTCAGGCTAAGCGACGGCGAACTTGCGAAACGCTATGTAGAAGAGCTTCCTAACTGGGCTTCGACTATCCTTCCGAGATAAGATACTGCTGCCGATGGCCGAAATTCGGCACAAAATGCTGATACACACAAAAAGACTATTGTAAAGACCGATTTTTTTACGTACCTTTGCGGCGCAAATGGAGCAGCCGCCCGAAAGGCCGTCAGCTTCAGGCATTTATAATTAACCATATTTATTAACTAACTTAATGACAGAATTAAAAAATTCCCCTGTTGAGGATTTCGACTGGGATGCCTATGAAAACGGCGAAAGCACCGGCGAGAAATCTCGTGCAGAGCTCACTCACGCTTATGAGGAGAGCCTCAACTCGGTAAAAGACAAGGAAGTAATCGAAGGTACCATCATCGCTCTCAACAAGCGCGAAGCCGTGGTTAACATCGACTACAAATCCGATGGTATCATCCCGATGAGCGAATTCCGCTACAACCCCGATATCAAAGTCGGCGACAAGGTAGAGGTATTCATCGAAAATCAGGAAGACCGCAAGGGTCAGCTCATCCTTTCCCACAAGAAAGCACGTGCATCGCGCTCCTGGGAACGCGTCAACGCTGCCCTCGAAAACAACGAAATCATCAAGGGCTTCATCAAATGCCGCACAAAGGGCGGTATGATTGTCGACGTATTCGGCATCGAAGCCTTCCTCCCCGGCTCGCAGATCGACGTAAAGCCCATCCGCGACTACGATGTATTTGTAGGCAAGACCATGGAATTCAAGGTCGTCAAGATCAACGAAGAGTTCCGTAACGTTGTCGTTTCGCACAAAGCTCTCATCGAGGCCGAACTCGAACAGCAGAAGCGCGAAATCATCTCCAAGCTCGAAAAGGGCCAGGTACTCGAAGGCACCGTCAAGAACATCACCTCCTACGGCGTATTCATCGACCTCGGCGGTGTCGACGGCCTTATCCATATCACCGACCTTTCCTGGGGCCGCGTAAGCCATCCCAGCGAAGTTGTCCAGCTCGACCAGAAGCTCAATGTCGTTATTCTCGACTTCGACAACGAGAAGAAGCGTATCGCCCTAGGTCTCAAGCAGCTCCATCCCCATCCCTGGGATGCCCTCGACCCCAACCTCAAAGTTGGCGACAAGGTCAAAGGCAAAGTTGTCGTTATGGCAGACTACGGCGCATTCCTCGAAGTTGCTCCGGGCGTAGAAGGCCTCATCCACGTCAGCGAGATGTCATGGTCTCAGCACCTCCGTTCCGCTCAGGAATTCCTCAAGATCGGCGACGAAATCGAAGCTGTCATCCTTACCCTCGACCGCAACGAACGTAAGATGAGCCTCGGCATCAAGCAGCTCAAGAGCGATCCCTGGGAGAACATCGAAACCAAGTACCCCATCGGCAGCCGCCACACTGCCAAGGTGCGTAACTTCACCAACTTCGGCGTATTCGTCGAAATCGAAGAAGGTGTCGACGGTCTCATCCACATCAGCGACCTCTCCTGGACAAAGAAGATCAAACACCCCAACGAATTCACTCAGGTCGGTGCCGACATCGAAGTTGAAGTTCTTCAGATCGACAAGGACAACCGCCGCCTCAGCCTCGGTCACAAGCAGCTCGAAGAAAATCCCTGGGATGTATTCGAGACAATCTTCACCGTCGGCTCCATCCACGAAGGCACTATCGTCGAAATGCTCGACAAAGGCGCTGTCGTTGCCCTTCCCTACGGCGTGGAAGGCTTCGCTACTCCCAAGCACCTCGTTAAGGAAGACGGTACCCAGGCAAAGGTTGACGAAAAGCTCAACTTCAAGGTAATCGAATTCAACAAGGAAAGCAAGCGCATCATCCTCTCGCACAGCCGCATCTTCGAAGACGAAACCCGTGCCGAGAAGCAGGCTGAACGTAAAGCTAAGCGTGCCGAACGTCCCAAGAAGCAGATTGAAGAAGCTCCCGCAGCTACAACTCCTATCGAACGCACAACTCTTGGCGACCTCGAAGCTCTCGCAGCCCTCAAGGAGAAGCTCTCCAAGTAATCGAACCCTAAAATATCGATTATAACCCTCAAGGCGGCAGGACGCAAATCCTGCCGCCTTTGTTTTTTTATCCGGGCAACAAGACAGAGCCATAAAAAGAGCCTTGCGGAAGGACGGTCACCGTTTTTCGCAAGGCTCTTTTTATGGATAGGATATATTTCCGCTCAGTCTATACGCGAAAGGATGTCGCGGGCCAGGGCGGTCTTCTTCTCGATATGGTCTTCGACCATGCGCACGAAGGGGTCGCGGTCGTAGGCACCACGGACGTTGCTGAAGTCGTCGCCGGCATCTTCGCCGGGGCTGTCAATACCGAAACCAGTGCGGCTCTGGAGCGAGTATTCCTTACGGGCATCGTCGAGAAGCATACCGTCGAGGTCGGTGACGCTGCGGAGCCAGCGCGACACAATCTCGCGGATATCGCGGCGCGACATCTCTCCGGCATCCTTGCCGCACCAATCCTTGAGGTGCTCGGCAACCCATGTCCATTCCATGTCGTAGTAGTCGGCATGTAGCCTGCGCCAGCGCTCCTCTATCTCGCCGAGCGTCGTGATGCGGCGCGAAGCTATGTCGTCGCAGAGGGCATCGATCTCGCTCTTGGGGGCGAAAAGGCCGCACACGTCGACCCACTTTCCGGCACCGGCTGGATGAGTCGGGGCGAGCAGTCGGCGCACTTCCTCGTCACTGTCGATACAGCCTTTGCCGAGACGATGGATCACGGAGTTGCCCATGAACTTGTCGATAGCCTGCCCATAGAGCTTGCGTCCCTTGCGGAGTGCGTGAGCCTCGATAGTCATGGTCTGGAACGCGAAACGCTGGGCCGTAATACCGGCAGTGCGCTCGAGGTCGTCGAGCAGCTGTATGCCGCTCATCATCTTGCCGACAGTGAATGGACTGAGAAGATTGAAGTTGATGGCATCAAGCAGGTCGGGATCCTTGCGCTTGTCGCGGCGAGGCCATTTCTGGGCATCGCGTATAGTACCGACGCTGCGCAGGTTGATACCCGGTACAAGATATGAGTTCGTACTGCTTTCGATGAGGTAGGAGAAAGGCAGACGCGATGTGTCGGGATGATTGACATGTCGTCCCATGACGAGCGAGAACGCGCCAATGCGCGCCGGCCAGAGTATGTAGGAATCGCTCGTCGTCTTCGAGCTACGCTCGACAACGCCCTGGTGGATAGGACCGAGCTTGTACATGTGGTTGCTCTGGTTCGAACCCGAGCCTGCGTTGAGGAAGGAGAACATACCGGCGATGAGAAGGCTCGACTTATGCATCGTTACCGTGTACGGGCCGCCGAATATGGCGGCAGCCTCGCCGTTCTCACAGTTGCAGTTGGCGAAGAAGAGCGAATCGTGAGCCGAGAAAAGGTGTGAAAGCTGCGATGCCTGGCCGACGAAGCAATGGTGGACCACGGCACCGTCGTCGACACGCGCTCCGGAAGTAAGCACGAAGCCTTCGGCGATGACATCACGTCCCATGTAGACAGGGGCAGCCTGAGTAGATGCTATAGTGCCGTCGGTGAGTCGTGTGGAGCCGTGTATCTGGGTATATTCGCCTATATTGACATTCGTAATTGCCCCGGCATTGAGTATTTCGGCGTTACGGCCTATGGTGCCGCGCTTGCCGAAGAATGAATCGGCATGAACCTTGATCATAGTCACCAGTGCCTCGACCATCTCGCGGCGGTGACGGTACATGGCGATGAGATAGGCAGTCTGGGCGGAAAGACGCTCATATATAGGAACTTCTCGACCTCCCGTCTCATTGAGGACGGACACTTCCGTGCCGATACCGAAAGTTGAATCGAGCGTGCAGGCCAGACGGTCGACATTCTCGATATATACGCCGTCGGCGATATCATAGTTAGCTATATAGTTGGCTACATGGCGGATACATACGCCGTTGCCCACTGTGACGTTGTGGAGCGTGACATCGCTCAGTCCGGCCGGACGAACAACCCCCCCGGGACGACGGAACTCGCCGTCGAAACAGCCCAGATGTATCTTACCCGAAAATTCCACATTCCTGAGGTGTCCGGGATTGAAATCCGGAGACACCCATATGTCGTCCCACGACGACGCAGTGCAGCCGCGACCTTCCAGAATACCGATTTCCTCGGATGTCAGTGCGCGGTATGTACCTGTTTCCATACTTGATAATTTTGTGTTAGACTCTCAAAACAGTGGCTCTCCGGGTGCACCGCCGGCAAGCTTGTCAAAGCCGACAGACCCCGGATAGCGATGCAAATTTAGTGATTTTCTTTCATAGTCTTGGCCTGACGGAAAGAAAAAGTCAGAGGGACGGATGCTTCACTTGCCCTCGGGAAGATGAGCCACCTTCTCAACTTCCTCGACGAGCGTGCTGCCGCGCAGGCCGCGCCTGAGAATACGGCCTTCCGGATCAAAGAGCATAATCATCGGCACACCGTCAAAGCCATATGCCGACATGGGCTCGTTTCCAAGGCCAACAAGTTGCTCCCAGCCGTAACCCTCTTCCTTGATCGCTTTTATGCATCGGCCGGCATCGTCGAACGATGCTGCGCCGAGAATCATGAAATTGTCGGAGCCTACGTATTTTTCATGCAGTGGGATAAGAGTCTTCCTGGCCTCTGCCCTGCAGGGGCCGCACCAGCTCGCCCAGAAGTCGACAAGTACGTATTTGCCCTTGCCCACATAGTCCGACAGACGTGCGTCCTTGCCGTCGACTGTCTGTCCCGTCAGGTCGACAAACATACTGCCCTCCATGGTTTTGCGCAAGCCTTCCATAGTTTTGTTGAGACTGTCGATCTGTCGGTTGGATCTGAGCCTCGGCGACAATCTGTCATAAAGTTCAGCCCACTTGTCCGGATCTTCTCTGAGATAGAGATAATATTCGAGCGTCATGGCATGACCCAATCCGTTGTCATTGTTCTTCAGGGCAGCCTGCTTGAGTTCGGGAAGGATAGACTCGGCAAATCTGTTGTAGTATTCCCTGATTATAGCGTCCTGCTCTTCTTCAGGCAGATCCGTGGCCCTGATGGAGTCGGAATACGCATAGAAGGAGTCTGTCCATGAGCCTGTTTTTTCTCCGATAGCCTTATAGAACATATTGACATCGTTGCCCGAGGAAGGCAGATGGGTGTCGAAGTCGATAGTCACCTCGCCTTCGCCGGCGATAAAGTTGGCGTACTTGGGATACACATCGAGGCGTGCAAAGCTACTTTGGGGCAGTGTGCCTTCGAGGATGAATGTGCCGTCCTTCACTTTTGCGCTGTCGACATGCGCGTTCGTCTCGTAAAGCATCATGTAGACGGTTTTTCCTTCTGATTCGGAGCCTAAGTTCTTGCCTGTTATCTTGTAGGGGAATGCCTTGACGGTGTCGGTCTGAAGGTCACGGGCTGCTGCTCCCGGATAGCATAGTATCGCGGCCGCAAGCAGAGCTGCCATTCTGTAGCCGGTCATGAATCTGTGGTACATGTCTGGATCGTTTGAATTATGTAATGTTTCTATGGATTGTGCGGAACTTTTCCAAATGCAAAATTAAAAAAAAACGCTGTTAACGAAAATAAATATGAGGTTTTTTATCTTTGTACGGGCAAATTTCAGTATTCTCCGTATCTTTGACAAAGTCTTAGATACTCCCGCTCGGTAATTCCCAAATAAATTTGGTATTACCCTCGACTTATCCGTATCTTTGCAACAGACAAGGAACAAACAAGCAGCCAACTCCATGGAAGAGAAAGACTACGACCAGATAATCTCCGAACGCGCCGGCGAAGTGTTCGCCGCCATGGAAGGACGCGTGTCGGCCGACGACATGACCCGTATACGCGATGCCTTCGAGCTTGCACGACGTGCCCATGCGCCACAGAAACGCAAGACAGGCGAACCATACATCCTCCATCCCATCGCCGTCGCTCTTATTGTGGCGCGAGAACTGTCGCTCGACACAAATCCTGTCATCGCTGCCTTCCTCCACGATGTCGTAGAGGACACCGACTATACTATCGACGACATACGCGAACGCTTCGGCGACGACGTTGCCTTCCTCGTCAGCGTCGTGACCAAGCAGAAAAAGGAGAAGTACGAATATTCTCTCCAGCTCGACAACTTCAAGCAGATGCTCAACTCCATCCAGTACGACATCCGCGCCATCCTTGTCAAGCTCGCCGACCGTCTCCACAACATGCGCACCCTCTCCTCCATGCGACCCGACAAGCAGATGAAGATTGCCGGGGAGACCGACTATTTCTATGCCCCCCTGGCAAACCGCCTCGGCCTCTACCTGGTCAAGACCGAGCTGGAAAACCTCAGCTTCCGCTTCCGCTGCCCCAACGAATACGAAGAACTGGTGCGCCTCATCGAGGACGACCGACGCGCACAGGCAGAACGCCTCGACATATTCTGCTCCCAGATACGCGAAACGCTCAAGGACCGGGGCATACACGCCCGCGTATACATCGAATACCGGCAGCCCTACAGCATCTGGCGCAAGATGCACAAGTTCGGCGACGACTTCAACCATCTCAAATACCGCCACTTCACCGAGATTGTATTCACCACTCCCGAAGGCATCTCAGAGAAGAACATGGCACTGCGCATCTACTCAATCCTGACCGACCGCTTCAAGGAAAAACCGGGCGGAATCACCAACTACATCGACTCGCCAAAGGAAAACGGCTACCAAAGCTTCCATGTCAAGCTCCTGGCCGACTTCGGCCGCTGGCAGGAAGTGCATATCAGCAGCGAGCGCATGGTCCGCGACTCGCAGCTCGGATGTACGGCCGAACGGACCGAGGACAACATACGCCGCTGGATTGAAAAATTCCGTGCCATACTGCGCGACATAGCCCATCAGGGCAGCGAGGGCACGAACTTCCTCGAAAACGTCGCCACAACTTTCTACAACGACGATATCATGACCTTCACAACAAAAGGCAAACCAGTCGTCCTGCCCCAGAAGGCCACTGTCCTCGACTTTGCTTTCGAGGTGGACCCCTCGATGGCGCGTCATGCCAAATACGCGCGCCTCAACGGCTTCCTCGCATCCGTCAAAGGGCGGCTCCACCGGGGCGATGTCGTCGAAGTGTTCACCGAACCCGAATGTCACCCACAGCCCGACTGGCTCGATGCCGTGACGACCTACAAGGCTAAGAAAGCCATCGAGGAATACATTTCCAGCCTTCCCGTCGACCGCTACCGACGCTGCCCCGTCTGCTCTCCCATCCCGGGCGAGGAAGTGATAGGCTACCGCGATGACGACGGCCAGACAACAATCCACAAGCGCGACTGCCCCGAGGTCATACTCATGGCAACCCAACACGGCGAGAACATCGTGTCCGTCGACTATCAGCCATCCGAAATCCTCTACCCGGTAGAGATAACGGTCACCGCCGTTGACCGCTACCATCTGTTTATCGATATCGTCGACTGCATCTCGAACAATCTCAACCTGTCGCTCGACAACTTCAACACATCGACCGTCGACTCAATCGTGACCTGCACAATCTCGCTGAAGGTCCATTCAGACTGCGAAGTACAGTCCATCATGAGCCATATCAGCGCCATCGACGGTGTCGACACCGTACGACGCTCACGCTGAACCAAGGGCCCGAGTCATTTGTTCTTAGGTCTAAGAATGATGCCTTCAGTCGGCTTGAATTCCACATGATGGCAAATCGTCCGGCAAACGTAAATAAATTTGCTTTGGTCTCGATTAATTCGTATTTTTGCAGTCCAACAACCTCTATGCCAAAAGACACGCTATAAAAAGCTTATGACCATCCTACGATTGCTCGCGACGGCTTTTCTTACCCTGTCGCTTTCTCTCCCGACATTCGCTGCCGACGACTCCAGAAAAGTTCAAGTCGCCGGGATTGCGTTCTACAACTTCGAAAACCTTTTCGACACCATCCCCAACAATCCCGAAAACCGAGATGCCGAATTCACGCCCGGCGGGACGCGCCAGTGGGATGGCCGCAAATATCGCGAGAAAGTCCATAATCTCGCCTACGCCATCTCCCAGTTCAAGACACGTACCACGCCTCTCGGTCCGGCTATCATAGGTGTCTCCGAAATCGAGAACCGCAGCGTCATGGAGGATGTTATCCGTCAGCCCGAACTCAAGGACATACCCCTGGCTATCGTTCATCATGACTCGCCCGATGCCCGTGGCGTCGATGTCGGCCTGATATACAACAAACGATATTTCAAAGTCGAGAACGTCACTAACCACCGTCTCAGCGCTGTGCCATTCCGCACACGCGACCAGATGTGCGTCGTGGGCAGCCTCCTCGGACAGAAGATAGCCGTCATCGTCAATCACTGGCCCTCGCGCCTGGGCGGACAGGAGCAGAGCGAACCTAACCGCGTCGCAGCCGCCGAGCTAAGCAAGCACATCGCCGACTCGCTCTGGAACGTCGACCCCGAAATCGGAGTTATCATCATGGGCGACCTCAACGACGACCCCATGGACCGCTCGTGCGCCGTGACCCTCGGTGCCAAGCGCTCGCCCAAGGGTGTCGAGGCCCACGGCTTCTACAATCCCTGGTGGGACAAGCTCGAAAAGGGTATCGGCACGCTCGCCTACAAAAGCGCCTGGAATCTCTTCGACCAGATAATCATCTCCGGCAACCTCACCAACGCTCCGGAAAACCGCTGGCACTTCCTCGAGGCAAAAGTCCTCAATTTCGACTTCCTCAAGGACACCGAAGGCAACCGTCAGGGATATCCCAAGCGCACATACGCCTCCGGAAGCTATCTCGGTGGGTATTCCGACCACTTCCCGACCGAAATCTTCCTCGTCCGATACTTAGAGAAGAAATAAAATCGACCATATAAAACACAAACCTTAATTTCACATTTATGAAGAAATTTCTACTTACTCTCGCAACAGTGCTGGTAGGTGCTTCCGCCGCCTTCGCTGATGCAAACATCACAGTGTCTGAAGCCTCCGGTTTCACAGAGAATACCGTGGCGAGCGATAACGGCTGGAAGGCAGGTGACTTCACCTTCAAAGCAGTCAAGAACAGCAGCTCCACGGCCCCGACTTACAACGCCAAAGGTAAAGACTACCGTCTCTATGCAAAGAACACCTTCGAAATCACCGCTACGGCCGACATGACCAAAATCGAGTTCACAATCTCGACTGCCGGCCTGAAGCGTCTCACTGATGTGACGGCTTCAGTAGGCACAGTTGCCGAAATCAGCACTGTAACCAAAGATGACAAGGAAGGCGACGTAACTGTTGTTTGGACAGGCACAGCCAAAAACGTTACCTTCACTGTCGGCGACAAGGCTATTTATGGTACCGAAGGTGATAAGAAAGCCGGTCAGTTCGACTTCATCAAGCTGGACATCGTTGGTGGCGGCAATTACTCCGACACCCCCGTAGAGCCCGAAGAACCCAACTACGTGAAAGTCAACACCGTCAAGAACGGCGAAGCTTGCGTATTCGTAGCCGGTGGCAAGTATAACCTGGCCTTCGACAAAAACTACGGCTATATGAGCGCAACCGACCTTCCCGCCGGTACTACCGACAGCTTCTTCGGCGAAGCCGGTTCGGCCATGACCTTCAAGGCTGTAGAAGGCGGATGGACCATCACAACTTCCTCCAACCGCGTTCTCGGTGCCAAGACAGGCTACAACACCTTCGACACCACCGACGACAGTGCCGACAACCGCGTATGGACCCTCGCCTTCAATGCCGACGGCACAGTCACTATCGTCAACGTCGCCACAAGCAAGACCGTCGCACAGGATCCCCAATACGGTTCCTTCGGCTGCTATGATGCCGACGCTCTCGAAGGCAAGAACCTTCCCACTCTCTTCAAGCTCACAACTTCCGTTCCCGAACCTGTCACCATCGACTATGCGAACATCAGCGATTTCACAGCTGCCGCCAACACATTCGACTACGCCCGCTTCACCAACGAACTCACCGCTGTATATCAGAACGGCCGCTACCTCTATGTTCAGGACAACACCGGCGTACTCCTCATCTACGGCGACCTCAAGAACGGCGAAGAAGCCATCAAGTACGCCAACGGCGACAAGATCCCCGCAGGCGTAACCGGCAAATACCAGCTCTATCAGGGCCTTCCCCAGCTCTCCAGCCCCCAGGCCGCAACATTCCAGCCCGGCGTTGAAGGCAGCGCCGTAGCCCCCACCGAAGTTGACCTCGCCGACGTAACCACAATGCTCGGCAACCGATACATCGCCCTCAAGAACGTCAAGATCGAACAGGTCCTCAACGAAGACGGCACCCCCAAAGCCAACAACTATACTGTAAGCCAGGGTGTCGACGACATGCTCCTCTATAACCAGTTCAGCAACCCCACCTACTATGACGTAGTCGAAGTCCTCACCGGCGACGACATGAATCTCGAAGCTATCGTTACCTGCTACAGCGGCAACGTTCAGCTCTATCCCGTCAAGGTTACCTCCAACAGCTCTATATCCAACGTCGTAGTCGACGAAAACGCTCCTGTAGAATACTTCAACCTCCAGGGCATCCGTGTCGACAATCCTGCCAACGGCATATTCATCCGTCGTCAGGGCGAACAGGTAAGCAAAGTGTACGTAAAGTAATGTCCGCAAGGATATTGTAATCAATAAGGCTATAATGGATGTACCGTGGAATGCCACGGTGCATCCATTAAAAGTTTTCTAAGACAACTATAACCCAATCACATATCACAATGAGACTCAGGAATCTTATCGCAAGCGCTCTTGCCGTTGTGGCCCTGTCGTGCGCTCCGGCGAGCTACGCCCAGTTCAACGTAAGCCGTGTCGCCAAAGGCCTCGGCAAGGCCGCCCAGGCCGTCACGCTCACCGACGACCAGATGACAGCGTATGTCAAGGAATATATCGACTGGATGGACAAGCACAACCCTGTCACCCCTGCCGACAGCCCCTATACCAAGCGCCTCGACTCCCTCACACAGGGACTCACCTCCGTCGAAGGCCTGCCCCTGAACTTCAAGGTCTACGACGTTATCGATGTCAATGCCTTCGCCTGTGCCGACGGCAGCGTGCGTGTATTCTCCTCGCTGATGGACATCATGACCGACGACGAGCTCCTCGGTGTCATAGGCCATGAGATAGGCCACGTGGCCCACAAGGACTCCAAGAAAGCCTTCAAGCAGGCTCTACTCACCTCCGCTCTCAAAGACGGCGTGGCCTCCACAGGCAAGGTAGCCGCCGCCCTCACCGACTCGCAGGTAGGCGCTCTCGGCGAAGCCCTCGCCGGTGCCACCTACTCGCAGAAGCAGGAACGTGCCGCCGACGACTACGGCTACGAATTCCTCAAGAGCCACGGCAAAAACCCTCGCGCCATGGCATTGTCCTTCAAGAAGCTCAAAGAGCTCCAGGAAAAGGACGGAGGCACAACCAAGACGAGCAAGCTCAACCAGCTCTTCTCATCACATCCCGACCTCGATGCCCGCATCCAGCGCATGACCGAACGTGCCGACAAAGACGGCGTGAAGTAATTATCGACCCAATTTATCAGCCCCGGGACACCAACCACGGCTTCCCGGGGTTTATCATATACGGTTGATAGCACGCATAATTCCTTATATAGGCCTGATATAGGCACAAAAATTTGCCGGGGTGTCGGCTATTATTTAATTTTGCGATATGTTAGAGCAAATCCGCATATTCCTGCATGAGAAACTGGCGTTCGCCCACAGCGAGACGCTCGTCACCGTTCTGCTCCTGATTGGCATAGCCTTAGTGGCTGTGTTTCTCTTCTGGCTGACCAAGAAGGTGCTTCGCATCGTCGAGCGCATTGTGGCGCACAGCGATACTACCTGGGACGACGACCTCTTCAACAACCGGATGCTCAATGCCATAGCGCAGCTTGCCCCGGCGATAGCGATACGCAACATGCTTCCCGGCCTCTTCGGCAAGGACGACGGCGATCTCCACTGGCTCGCTGTGGCGACTGCCTTCTATATCATCTGGGCCGTGGTATATATGATTGTCGTATTCATCGGCAACCTCTTCTCGGCCTTCGAGCGGCGCCCGATGCTCAAGTCCTACGCCGTCAAGGGATTCTTCCAGATGTTCAAACTTATCATTGTCGGTATAGGTGTCATCGTGGCCCTCAGCCTGCTCCTCGGCAAGGAACCACTGGCCATACTTGCCGGTTTCGGTGCAGCCGCCGGTATCACGATGCTGGTCTTCAAGGATACGATTCTCGGCCTTGTGGCCTCCGTACAGCTGACAGCCAACAAGATGCTCAGCAAGGGCGACTGGATAATCGACGAGAAGCACAACGCCAACGGCGAAGTCCTCGACATCACACTGACGGCCATAAAAATCAAGAACTGGGACAATTCCGTGTCGACAATACCGCCCTACGCCCTCATCAGCGACTCATTCCGCAACTATCAGCCTATGCGCCGCGACGGCGGACGATGTGTACAGCGCGCCATATATATCGACGTGAACACGGTGCGGTTCTGCACCGAAAGCGAGTTAGAGAGGCTTAAAGAAAACGGGATGATAGACGCGGCAGTATCGGCCAAGGCTCAAAAGATGGTCAACCTGTCGCTGCTTCGCCGATACCTCGAACAGTATCTCGCCAAGCATCCGCAGGTGAACCACAAGATGCTCACAATGGTACGCCAGATGACTCCCACGCCCTCAGGACTGCCACTGCAGCTATATTTCTACACCACGGTGACAGAATGGAAGAACTACGAACATGTACAGAGCGATATTTTCGACCATGTCTACGCCACCATCCGCGAGTTCGGAATCCATATCTTCCAGACCCCGGCGGGCACCGACATAATGTCGCTTCAGCCCTTGTCGGACGGTAGCCAGCGGTAGAGCCTGTCGGCAGGCCTTATTTTCGCCGGTACGGGAATCGAGAAGCTGTCGCCCTTGACGGCTCGCCCGACGCTGCGGCCTCCTACCTGTATTTCCTCGACCTTTATTATCAGCGCACCTGTCGTAGGGCCGGTGATGACAACCTCGTCGCCCACGCACAGCTCGGCACCTTCCATGAAGAACTCGCCGACACCGAGACGTGAGAACCATTTGACACCCTTGGCGACGTATTCCTTGGTGCGTGTCGCCGACGAGCCGTACTTGCCGCTCCATTCGCCCAGGCGCTGGCCCATATAGTAGCCGTCCCAGAAGCCACGGTTGAATATCTTGGCCAGTTCCTCGTCCCAGGCAGCGACCTTCTCGGCATTATATGCCCCGTCGCAGATAGCTTCGAGAGCCTGGGAATAACATTCTACAGCCGTCTTGACATACTCGGGACCGCGTGCACGTCCCTCGATTTTGAACACCCTGACACCGGCATCGACCATGCGGTCGAGGAAGTGGATGGTCTTGAGATCCTTGGGCGACATGATGTATTTGTTCTCGACATTGAGCTCGTCGCCCGTCTCAAGATCGGTGACGCGGTATCCGCGACGGCATATCTGGGTGCAGCGGCCGCGGTTGGCGCTGGAGTTCATCTCGTGGAGGCTCAGGTAGCACTTGCCGGAGACTGCCATGCAGAGAGCGCCGTGGCAGAACATCTCCAGGCGCACGGGCTTCCCGGCAGGGCCGGTGATATTCTCTTTCCTTATGGCTTCCGATATGGCCGAAACCTGCTCCATGTTGAGCTCACGCGCAAGCACCATGACATCGGCGAACTGCGAGTAGAAACGCACTGCCGCGATGTTCGATATGTTGCACTGTGTCGAGATATGCACTTCGACCCCGTGGCGGCGGCAGCATTCTATTGCCGCGATGTCAGACGCGATTACCGCCGATATGCCCGCCTCTGCGGCGGCACTGACGATTTCCTCTACTTTGGGAAGCTCGTCGTCGTAGACGATGGTGTTGACCGTAAGGTATGTCTTCACGCCTGCCTCGTTACAGACCGAGGCAATGTCGCGCAGATCGTCGAGGGTGAAGTTGGCACTGCTCTTGGAGCGCATATTGAGTCCTTCCACGCCGAAATATACGCTGTCGGCACCGGCGGCAATAGCGGCGGCCAGCGATTCGCGGCTCCCCACAGGAGCCATTATTTCAAAATCCTTACGGGTCATCGTATTTTCTTTATCAATGTATATGACAAACCATACCCCGGCACATCATGGCCGGGATATGGAATATTTCTTAGTGTCGGGAACATGTCCCGTGCAATATCGTTTAGTTCTGTGCTTCGGGCTGAGCGGCAGGTGCTTCAGTCTCTTCGACAACGACTGCGGCAGCTTCTTCAGCTGGAGCGGCAGCTGGGGTGTCGAAACCGGCGGGAGCAGCAGCAGGAGCAGGAGCGCTGACGGGCTGTGTGCGGAGCTCTGCGCCGCGCGATGCCTTAGGCATTGTGAAAGCGGAGATTACGGAGAGAACCACGAGGCAGCTAACGAGGGTCCAGGTAGCTTTCTCGAGGAAAGTATTGGTCTGACGCACACCCATCACGGAGCTTGCGCCGCCAAACTGCGACGAAAGGCCGCCGCCTTTGGATTTCTGGATCAGGACGATGCCGATGAGAAGCACGGCAACAATGACTGTCAGTACGATTATGACAACATGCATGGCTGTTTCTGTTTTATTTTTGCTTGGCATCCGCGGCTTTTTCGGCCTCGAGACGCTGTCGGTTTATTATCAATTTTTGCAGGAAACGCAATTGGTCTGCAAAGTAAGCACTTTTTTTTGGAAATTTCAAGTTTAGACCCGAGATAATTTCATAAGCACGCTCATAACGGCCTTGTTTTATGAATATCCGGGCCAGACTCTCGCTGAGGAGGGAGTCGTCGGCATGATGAGGCCGTTCGACGGGCTTGCTCTCCTCTTCGTCGGCCTGAGCCGTTTTTTCCTCGGGTTCGGGCTCCTTGTGTGCCGCCGGATGCTGGCTAAGAATGAAGGCGTTGATACGTGCCTCCTGCGAGTCGGGGGCCAGTGCCGGGTCCTCGGCAGGAAGATTTTCCTGCTCTTCACGCGCAAGCATCTCGGCATAGTCGGGAGTAGGGTTGAAAATCATCCGTTCGAGCATCTTCTCCTCTTCGGGGGTGCAGGAGCCGTAGGTATTGAGGAACAGGTCGATAACATCATCGGTACGCCTGGGAGCCTCCTGGGGACGCGGAGGATAGAATGAGGCCCAGGCCTCGCCGCATCCGGCGTAGGCCATGGTACGCGGTGACGATGCTTTCAGGGCTATGCCTTCGCGCAGACGGCGCAGGCTGTCGGCATCGTTGGCGGCTTTGAGACGCGCAATAAGCGGCACCGGGCTGAAAGGCCACTGCCGCGATGCTTCCTCAAGAGATGCGGCTTCTGTCGGGGGGACCGGGCCGTCGGGAATATTCGTAATAAGGTCGGAGAATTCGTCGGGTGTCATCGTCGCCTACCAGTTGCCTAAGGTTGCATTGAATATGAGTTCGACAAGTTCCTTGGATATTTCGTCGCAGAGCTGGTCCTGGACATCGGTCAGCAGCTCAGAGCTCGGGAACTCGCGGTAGGCGCTGAAGCTCTGGTCGATATCGTTGCCATCGTTCTTGGTGTCGGTATATTTCACGCGGACGGTGATAGTCAGTCGCGTCATCGAACCGTAACCACTTTCACTGACAGCCTGGGGAGAAAGGGCGTAACCGGTAATCTCGCCTTCGATTTCGATGTCAGAACTGCTGTCGACGGTCTGCAGCCGCGTATTGCGCGAGATATAGTTGAGCATCTCGTTCTCGAACACCTGTTGCAAGGGTGGATATACAAGTGCGGCGCGTATGGGGAAGTCGGAGACATGGATTGTCTTATAGACCGTGTAGTCGAGCACCGAGCCGTTGGGCGTGATGCTTATGCGGCAGGCACCTATGACGAAGGCCGACAGCACGGAGAGTGCTATCAGCAAGCCCTGTAGTTTCTTACTCAAGACCATATTCCTTGATTTTACGGTAGAGTGTTCGTTCGGAAATCCGCAGTTCGTTTGCGGCAGCCTTGCGGCGTCCGCTGTTGCGTTCGAGGGCACGGCGGATGGCATCGCGCTCGTTGTCTTCGAGGGTTTCGGGGATGTCGACATCCTGACGGGGCATGTCGACAGGCTCGCGGAGCACTTCGGAGTAGCCTACGTCGCTACAAGCCGGGTTACCGACGGGATTGTCGTTGCGCGGCGAGGCCACGACGAGCGACTTGGTGAGCACCGGTGTGGAAGTCTCTGCCGAGGGCTTCTTGCCAGAATCGAGCTCGGCCTGCAGTTCGTCGAGACGGCTCTGGAGGTTGAAAATCATCCCGAAGAGCATCTCGCGTTCGCGCTCGTAGCTGTGACGGTCGACACCGGCCACGGGCATATACGTATCGGCTATCGAAGGCAGATACTGCCGCAGTATGTCGACACCGATTTCCTTGCCTGCCTCGAAGAGAGCCATCTGCTCGACTATATTCTTGAGCTGACGGACGTTGCCTGGCCAGCGGTAGTGGCGCATCATGGCATCGGCATCCTCGCTGAAGCTGATAGGCGGCATGCTGTAGCGTTCGGCAAAGTCGGAGGCGAATTTCCTCGTCAGCAGACGTATGTCGGAGCCTCGGTCGCGCAAAGGGGGTATGTGTATCTGTATCGTCGAGAGACGGTAGTACAGGTCCTCGCGGAAACGCCCTTCGGCGACTGCACGGAGAAGGTCGACATTGGTGGCGGCTACGACGCGTATGTTCGTCTTCTGCACCTTGCTGGAACCGACCTTGATAAATTCGCCGGTCTCGAGGACACGTAGCAGGCGCGCCTGTGTCGTCAGGGGCAGCTCGGCTACCTCGTCGAGGAATATGGTGCCGCCGTCGGCCTCCTCGAAGTAACCTTTGCGCGAGTCGACAGCGCCTGTGAAAGCTCCTTTCTCATGGCCGAAAAGTTCGGAATCGATGGTGCCTTCGGGGATGGCGCCGCAGTTGACGGCTATGTACCGGGCATGTTTGCGCGGACTGTAGGCATGGATAATCTGGGGAAAGAACTCCTTGCCGGAGCCGCTCTCGCCCGTGACAAGGACGGAGAGGTCGATAGGAGCCACACGGATGGCGCGTTCGACAGCCGCCGTCAATGCCGGGGCATTGCCTACGATGCCGAAGCGCAGTTTGGCCTGCTGTACAGTGGGAGAGATATTGTAAGCTCTTTCTATTTCCATATATAGTGCAAAATTACCAATTTTTTCTTATCCGAACAAATTGGCTGATTTGCAGAGGAATTTGAGAAGCCGAATCTTCGATGGCATGATTTTTGTTGATTAACGGTCGAGCCACTGTTTCAGGCGCGTGACTTTGTCTTTGCCTACAACAATCTCTGCATCAGGGTACTCTGAAAGGATTATCTTGATCTTGCGGTTGAACCAGTTGGAAATCCGCTGGACCGACGATATGTTCACTATCTGCTGGCGGGTCGCCCTGAAAAACTGCAACGGGTCGAGCTGCGTGTCAATATCATCGAGAGCCATGTCGATGTGATATTGCCTCTTGTTTTTAAGATACAGGCGTGCAAGTCCGGACTCTGTGGAGATGTAGCTGATTTCGGATACCGGCACAGTGATATATCCGTCTTTCTCCGCTACAAGGAACCGCTGGCGATATACTTCCGGTTTCTCTTGCAATAGACGGTAAATCTCGGCTATCTCTTTTGTCGCTGACGGAGCTGTCAACCTTCTGCTTTTCTCGACAGCCTCGACAAGTTCTTCCTGGTCAATCGGTTTTAGAAGATAGGCTATCCCGTTGTAATGAAAGGCTTTAAGGGCATATTCATCGTAAGCGGTGGTAAAAATGACGGGTATGTCGCCGGGAATATCCTTCAGCGCGTCGAAACTCAGTCCGTCGGAAAGGCGTATGTCGGCAAGAATGAGGTCGATCTTTTCCGGTTCATTAAAGAATCGGCGTATATCGGCGATACTTGGAAGAGGCCCGTAAACCGTTATGTCGTCAAAGCTACTGTTGAGAAGCCTTGTGAGCCTGTCGGCGTTATGTCTCTCGTCTTCTATAATAAGTACATTCATAACCGGATTCTTTATAATAATGGAACGCTTACAGAATAGAAGTGGTCACTGTCCTCTATCCTGATTTCCTTTGAGCTTAACAATGAATATCGGCTTGCGATGTTCGACTGGCCTACGCCGGTGGATTCAACTGGACACTCCAGCGGCTGTTTCAGATTTCTTACCACAAGATAATCCTTTTCAGCTCTTATGTCAATAACCAGAGGCTGTTCCGCAGAAAAGGCATTATGCTTTATTGCGTTCTCGACGAGCAGTTGCAATGAGGCCGGAGGAATCCTATAGCCCAAAGTGCGCAAACTGTTTTCAATGTTTATCTTGATACCCTCTCCATGACGGAGTTTCATCAGGTAGAAATATGAGTCAATGAATTTCAGTTCGTCACGGAGATCTATGAGATTGACATTCAGATTCCGCACGATATGCCGGTAAACCTTTGAAAGATGCGACAGGAAATCGCTTGCCGTTGCCGGCTCGCTTTCTATCAGTTCGGAAAGAGTGCTGAAATTGTTGAAAAGGAAATGCGGATTTATCTGGAGTTTCAGTGAGTTCAGTTGGAACTGTAGCGCGGTTTCCTTTTCTTTGATAAGGGCAATCTCGAGTTTTTGTTTCTCATCCTGCGCTTTCAGATATGATTTGAGATAAAATGTGTTGGCATATACACTCGATATGAATGTCGCTATCATGGCAAAAGTGTAAGCCCCTTTCATGTTCATCAATTCATTGTATAGGGCATTGCCGCCGAGGTCACCCCACAGGAAATCGAACAGCGAAACCATGCCAAAGGCAACTGCATTGTTGATTATCAGGAGACATGAGGCGTAGACCACCGTCCAAAGATATGATGTCCTGAACGGTAGGAATTTGAAAAGCAAATAGCAGAAACCGAGGGATATATAGGTGAATATTACGCAGACAGAAAAATCAATAACGTAATCATACCATCTCATTTCCGGCAATTGCTCCGATGTCTCATCGTCAAGCATCAGCCAGAGTATCATGTACAGGACATAGCAGACGGCTGAAAGCATCAGCCCGTCTTTCCAGTTCATTATTCTGTATTTCAGTCTTACCATCTGTCAGTGACTTTATTAGAGCAAAATTACTCATTTTCCCACAAAGGTAGATAATGACACCGGCGCTTCATAGTGAAAAGTAATTGATCCGGACAAATCAACTGTTGAAGCGGACAAAACAATAAATTAAGCGGACAAAGCGCCTTAGCCGATTCAACTGCAGAATTGTCCGTTTCATCTCCCATTTTGTCCGGCTCATACAGATTATCCTTTTACGCACTCTTATAAGAGGATAATTTTGCACCCTAAAATTTAAAGCCAAATGAATATACTCAATACCATAAAAGTAGCTGTATTATCGGGCGTTTGCGTCCTGCAACTCACCGGCTGCAAGCAATCGAAAGAGGAAACGGAGACAGCACAGTCATTACCTGTGCTGACGGTATCTAAGCAGCCTGTGGAGCTTACCGAGACTTTCTCGGCCTCCATCCGTGGGCGGCAGGATGTGGATATTATTCCTCAGGTTTCGGGCCGTATAACTCGCCTGTGTGTGAAAGAGGGCGAGAGGGTGAGACGCGGACAGGTACTTGCCGTCATCGACCAGGTGCCGTATCAGGCTGCATTACGCACGGCTGTCGCCAATGTCAGTGCAGAAAAAGCAAGAGTCGAGACAGCCCGTATCGAACTGAGCGGGAAACAGTCGCTTTTTGATGAAAACGTAATTTCCGATTATGAGCTTTTAGTCGCCCGTAACCAACTATCTGTGGCACAAGCAGAGTTGGAGCAGGCTAAAGCTCAAGAAGCCGATGCCCGAAACAATCTGTCGTACACGGAAATAAAAAGTCCGAGCGACGGAGTTGTAGGGACGCTACCTTACCGTATCGGTGCTCTCGTCAGTCCGACAATAGGGCAACCTTTTACCGAAGTATCGGACAATTCGGAAATGTACGCCTATTTTTCCATCTCCGAAAACAAATTGCGTCAGTTGGTTGCCAGATATGGTTCGATTGACAGAATCATAAGTGAGATGCCTCCGGTTAAACTTCAGTTAAACGACGGCTCAGCCTATGGGCGAGGGGGAAAGATAGAAACAATCAGCGGAGTCGTCAATTCCACAACCGGTGCCGTACAGATAAAAGCTCTGTTTCCAAATCCCGACAAAGAGCTTTTGAGCGGTACAATCGGCAATGTCATTATTCAGGGTTCAGGCTCGGATGCTATTGTCGTTCCCATGACAGCCACAATAGAGCTGCAGGACAAAATCATAGCCTACCGTTTGAAAAACGGTAAGGCTGAAGCCGCATATCTTAGCGTTGACCGGCTGAATGACGGCAACAACTATATAGTGAAGGATGGTCTGGCTGTTGGAGATACAATCATTTCAGAGGGCGTGGGATTGGTAAAGGAAGGAATGTCTGTCACCTCTAAAACCAATAAGAAATGAATCTGCGCTTTTTCATAGACCGTCCGGTGTTTTCCGGGGTGATTTCGGTCGTAATAGTCCTGATGGGAGCGATTGCCATATTCTCGTTGCCGGTGGAACAATATCCCGACATCGCGCCTCCGACCATCAACGTGTGGGCGACTTATCCAGGCGCAAATGCCGAGACTGTACAGAAAGCCGTCATAGCTCCTTTGGAGGAGGCTATCAACGGCGTGGAGGACATGACATATATGACCTCCACCGCTTCCAACACCGGCGATGCGTCAATCATGATATATTTCAAGCAGGGTGCCAACGCCGACATGGCGGCTGTCAACGTCCAGAACCGTGTCAACAGTGCGTTGAGCCAATTACCCTCCGAAGCTACCAGAACCGGTATTCTTACCGAAAAGCAGCAGAACGCCGAGCTTCTGACTTTCGCGCTGTACTCCCCCGACGACCGTTTTGACCAGACATTCCTCAACAACTATGTCAAGATTAATGTCGAACCTCGCCTAAAACGTATCAGCGGTGTGGGAAAGACGCAGCTTTTCGGGTCCAACTACAGTATGCGTCTGTGGCTGAAGCCCGACAGGATGGCGCAATACGGCCTTATTCCGGACGATATTTCAAACGTGCTCGCCGGGCAGAACATAGAGGCGGCTACCGGCTCTTTTGGAGCCAACCATCAGACGGCAAATGAATATACGATGAAATATCGCGGACGTCTCTCTACGGCGGAGGAATTCGGCGAACTGGTTGTCAAATCGTTGCCGGGAGGCGATGTGCTTCGCCTTAAGGATGTTGCGGATGTCGAGCTCGGCGATGAGTATTACAACTATTCGTCAGAGGTGAACGGGCATCCAGCTGCCATGATGCTGATTAACCAGAAAGCAGGTTCAAACGCATCAAGCACAATCAACGAGATACATGAGGTGCTTGACGACATCAAGGGCAGTCTGCCGGAGGGCGCGGAATTTGTGGTGCTTACCGATACAAACAAATTCCTCTACGCTTCAATCCATTCAGTGATACGCACGTTGCTTGAGGCAATATTGCTTGTGGTCATTGTTGTGTATGTGTTCCTACAGGATATAAAATCTACACTGATTCCTACCATCTCAATATTCGTTTCGATTATCGGCACATTTGCCGTCATGTCGCTAATAGGTTTCTCAATCAATCTTCTGACACTTTTCGCCCTTGTCTTGGCAATCGGGACTGTGGTCGACGACGCGATAGTGGTTGTGGAGGCTGTGCAGGCAAAATTTGACGAAGGATACCGCTCGCCTGTGCTTGCTGCCGACGATGCCATGAAGAGCGTGTCGTCTGCCGTGCTTACTTCCACCATAATATTCATGGCGGTTTTCATCCCGGTGGCAATGATGGGAGGAACTTCCGGCTCGTTCTACGCCCAGTTCGGCATAACGATGGCTGTGGCTGTCGGTATATCTGCAATCAATGCTTTCACTTTGGCTCCGGCTCTTTGCGCGCTGCTGCTCAGACCATATACCGATGAAGAAGGCAATACGAAAAACAATTTCGCAGCCCGTTTCCGCAAGGCGTTCAACGCGGTTTTCAACCGCATGAGCAAGCGCTATGTACAAGGTGTTCTGTATGTTGTTCACCGCAAATGGCTGATGTGGAGTGTGATCTGTGTCTCGATAGTGCTGCTTGTGGTTCTCATGAATGTCACCAAGACCGGACTTATCCCTCAGGAGGACACCGGAACGGTATTGGTGAGCATGAACACAAAGCCCGGTTCCTCGATGGCTCAGACTCAAAAAGTGATGGACCGGATAAACCATAGTATTGACAGCATAGGCGAGATTGAATATAACGGGGCTGTTGCCGGTTTCTCGTTCAACGGTTCGGGGCCGTCGCAGGCAATGTATTTCATGACGCTGAAGGACTGGAAAGAGCGCAAGGGCGAAGGGCAGTCGGTCGATGATGTGATAGGGAAAATCTATGCCCGTACATCCGACATCCCGGATGCCACAGTGTTCGCCATGTCGCCCCCTATGATTGCCGGCTATGGCATGGGCAACGGTTTCGAGCTTTATCTTCAGGACAAGTCCGGCGGAGATATAAATGTCTTCAAGAAGGAGGCCGACAAGTTTGTCGAGGCCTTGTCCCGGCGACCTGAAATCGGCGAGGTGTATTCCTCTTTCGCCACGGATTATCCGCAGTATTGGGTGGATATCGACGCGGCAAAATGCGAGCAGTCGGGTATTTCACCGTCGGAAGTACTGTCCACTCTGTCGGGCTACTATACCGGCGGCTATGTATCGGACTTCAACCGATTTTCAAAGCTCTATCATGTTACGATGCAAGCCCCCTCGGAATACCGCATCAACCCGGAATCGCTGAATTTGATGTATGTGCGCACATCAGACGGTTCGATGGCTGCGCTCAGCCAGTTCGTGCGCCTGACGAAGACCAACGGGCCTTCGGATCTTACCCGTTTCAATCTGTTCAATGCAATAGCCATCAACGGCACTCCGGCATCGGGCTACAGTTCCGGTCAAGCTATCAAGGCTATCGGCGAGACTGCGGCGGAGGTGCTTCCGTCATCTTACGGCTATGAGTTTGGTGGCCTCTCACGCGAGGAAAGCAAGACAACCAACAATGCCACGCTAATCTTTATTCTCTGTTTTGTGCTTGTCTATTTGATATTGTGCGCTCTCTACGAAAGCCTGTTCGTACCGTTTGCCGTGCTGCTTTCAGTACCCTGCGGACTAATGGGAAGTTTCCTGTTCGCGTGGATGTTCGACCTTGAAAACAATATCTATATGCAGACCGGACTGATTATGATTATCGGCCTTTTGGCCAAGACAGCAATTCTGCTGACTGACGAAAAGCGCCGTGCCGAAGGAATGTCCCTGGTTAAGGCGGCATACAGCGCCGCTAAGGTACGTCTGCGCCCGATTCTGATGACGGTGCTGGCAATGGTATTCGGTCTTGTGCCGTTGATGCTGGCGCATGGCGTCGGAGCCTACGGCAGCCGTTCTCTCGCCACTGGCGTTATCGGCGGCATGATAGTGGGTACACTGGCGCTGCTGTTTCTTGTGCCGTCGCTGTTCATTGTGTTTCAACATATTCAGGAACGAGTAATGCGTAAAAGATGAAGAATACTATATTGATCATATTGTTCCTTCTGATGCTTACCGGTTGCGGCACTTACAGCCGCTACACCAAACCGGAGGTATCGACCGACGGACTTTACCGTGATGTACCTGCGGCAAACGATACTTCGACAATCGCTTCTTTGTCCTGGCGCGAGATGTTCACCGACACCTGTCTCCAGTCGTTGATAGAAAAAGGTCTGGAAGCCAATACCGATCTGAATATCGCCCGACTGCGTGTCGAAGCGGCAGAAGCCTCTCTGTCGGCAGCAAAACTGGCTTATCTCCCGTCTGTGGGGCTTACGGGGGAAGGAGGTGTGAGCCGATACGACGGAAGCCCTTCGAAAACATACAACATCGGTGCCGAAGCGAACTGGGAACTTGATATATTCGGAAAACTGACCTCCGCGAAACGTGGAGCTGTCGCAGCATTGGAAGGTAGCCATGATTACCGGCAGGCAGTTCAAACACAGCTCATCGCCACGATAGCCGACAGTTACTACACTCTCTCCATGCTTGACGCACAGCTTGAAATCAACGGCAGGACTCTCGAAAACTGGCGCAATACAGTACAGACCCTTGAGGCATTGAAAAGGGTCGGCAAATCCAATGAGGCGGGAGTGTTGCAGGCGAAGTCAAGCGTAATGGAGCTTGAAGCCTCCCGTCTTGCTATCCTCAAAAGCATTTCAGAGACAGAGAACGCTTTGTCCTCTGTTCTTGGCATGCCTTCTCAGACAATCAGACGTGGAACTTTGGCTGATGCTTCTTTCCAGGATACTATTGCCATAGGAGTTCCTTTGCAGTTATTGGCAAACCGACCCGATGTGCGGAATGCTGAGATGAATCTCGCACAGGCTTTTTATACTACAAATGTTGCAAGAGCCGCCTTTTATCCGAGCATAACTCTTTCCGGCACTCTCGGATGGACAAACAACGGAGGCGGAATCGTAACCAATCCGGGACAGTGGCTGCTGAATGCTATCGGCTCTCTTACTCAGCCATTGTTCAACCGTGGCACCAACATCGCCAATCTGGAAATAGCCAAAACACAACAGGAGGAAGCACGGCTGCTGTTCCAACAGTCGCTGCTCGATGCCGGCAAGGAGGTAAATGATGCCTTGACTGCTTGGCAGACGGCAAAATCACAGATTGACATATCAGAGCGTCAGGTTGAAACTTTGAATGAAGCAGTGCGTAAGACACAACTATTGATGCAATATTCAAACACTACATATCTTGAAGTGCTGACAGCCCAGCAGACACTTCTCGATGCGGAAATGACTCTCGCACAGCGACGTTTCGACCGCATACAAGCAGTCATCAACCTCTATCATGCCCTCGGCGGCGGCACGAATTAAGATAATTCATCGCCAATTGTTCATTCTTCCAATTGGCGATTAGAAGGGACATCCATATGGACAAAGTAGCTGCCGCAGGGCAATAAAAAATCCGGCTTTGCGGGCCGGATTTTTGGTATGAGAGGGGGTGCTGTTACTTGATGTTGGGGTTGTAGCTGTGCCATTCTGCGATGGGAGGGAGCACACCCATAGCGATAACTTCGTCGCGCATCTTGCAGAGGTGTTCGTAGCTTGCCTGGAGGGCGGCCATTTCTTCGGGAGTACCGTTGATGACCTTGGTGTATACACCGTCGGAGGTGATACGGCTGGGCATAGCCATCATCACATGGTTGAAGCGTTCGGTGTCAGCATATGTGCCTACAGGATATTCGAATTCCTTGCCACCCATAGCGGCAGCTACCATCTCAACAGAGAGGTATGCGGGGCTCTGGAAGGAGCTGCGGCGACGGAGTTCGATGATCTTGGCACCACCCTGGGTAACTTCCTTCTGCATCTGTTCCCATTCGATCTGGGAAAGACCGCGGCCGTTGACAGTTTCCTTGGCAGCGATGATATCGACGAGTTTCTTGCCGTCGACAGTTGTGGGAGAAGCGAAGACAGCCATCTTTTCGCCGTGGCCACCGTAGGTGTAAGCGTTCTTGACAGCGGTCTGGGGAACACCGAAGTGCATTGCGAGAGCTTCTTTAAGACGTGTGGAGTCGAGGGCGGCGAGTGTAGCGACCTGGTTGGGTTTGAGGCCGGAGTGGATGAGGGCTACAAGACCTGTGATGTCTGCAGGGTTGAAGATAACCACGAGGAATTTCAGGTCGGGGCAGTACTTCTTGATGTTCTGGCCGAGCTCTTCGGCAACCTTGGAGTTACCGGCGAGGAGGTCTTCACGGGTCATGCCTTCCTTACGGGGAGCACCACCGGAAGAGATGATATACTTCGCACCTGTGAATGCTTCGGCAGCGTCGGTGGTGCTTGTAAAGTTGATGTCATCAAAACCGCACTGGCGCATTTCTTTAGCCACACCTTCGGCGCTGAATACGTCGTAGAGGCAGATGTTGGGGGTGAGATGCATCATAGCGGCTGTCTGAGCCATGTTAGAACCGATCATACCGGCGGCGCCGACTATGACGAGCTTGTCGTTAGTAAGAAAATCCATGGTGTTTTTATGTTTAGGATATGTTTATCTTCTTGTTTTATCTCGTGCCCGATTAACAAACGGGGCCATGTTTTTGTTCACTACTCGAGGAGGTCTGGGCGCAGGCGGCGTGTGCGTTCAATCGACTGCTGGTGCCGCCACTCCTCTATCTTGGCCTGATGACCCGAAAGGAGTATGTCGGGTACCTTCCAGCCATTGTACTCGGCCGGGCGCGTATAGATAGGAGGCTCGAGCAGGTTGTCCTGGAAGGAGTCGGAGAGGGCGCTCTGTTCGTCGCCGATGGCACCGGGCAGCAGGCGCACGATGGCATCGGTGATAATAACTGCCGGAAGCTCGCCGCCGGTGAGCACATAGTCGCCGATGGAAATCTCCTTGGTCACCAGGTGTTCGCGGATGCGGTAGTCGATACCCTTGTAGTGCCCGCAGAGAATGATGATGTTCTCGAGCATTGACATGCGGTTGGCCAAAGGCTGCGTCAGGAGTTCCCCGTCCGGTGCCGTAAAGATTACCTCATCGTAGTTGCGCTCGGCTTTCAGGGCCGAAATGCACCTGTCGACAGGCTCGATCTGTATCACCATCCCGGCATCGCCCCCGAAAGGATAGTCGTCGACCTTGCGGTAGCGGTTGGTCGTATAGTCGCGAAGGTTGTGTACGACAATGTCGCACAGCCCCTTATCGCAGGCGCGCTTGATGATCGAACAGTTCAGCGGAGACTCGAGCATCTCCGGAAGGACGGATATTATGTCGATACGCATGGGTCCGTAATCTTTTACAGGACAAATTTACACATTTTTTTTGCTAACTTTGCAGACCGGAGCTTTGTTTTATTCATAAAATGAAACATAACTAACAAAACGACTATGGAATCCACCCGTCAAGCCAAAATATCGCGTCTCCTCCAGAAGGAGCTGAGCGAAATCTTCCGTCAGCAGACCGCCAAGACCCACGGGGTCATAATCTCTGTAAGCACTGTCCGCGTATCGCCCGATCTGTCGATAGCCAAAGCATACCTCTCCGTCTTTCCCTCGGATAAGGCTCAGGAAATGATAGACAGCATCAATGCCTCCAAGCAGACTATACGCTACGAGCTCGCACAGAAGGTGCGCTTCCAGCTGCGCAAGGTACCCGAACTGCAGTTCTACCTCGACGACACCCTCGACTATCTCGAGAATATCGACCACCTGCTCGAAAAATAGCATCCTCCATCCTGACACCGAGGAATGTTGTCCCTCCGCATTGCCATACGTTACCTCCTCGCCCCAAAGTCACATCGCGCCGTAAATGTCATCTCTATGATATCTCTGGCCGGAGTGGCTGTGGCGGCCATGGCCATCATCGTCGTCCTGTCTGTGTTCAACGGATTCTCCGACCTGGCCACAACACGCCTGTCGCTGATGGACCCCGACCTCAAGGCAGAACCTGTGCATGGCAAGGTATTCGCCCGTGCCGACTCGCTGGCACGCCTTGTCGAGAACATCGACGGCGTGGCAGCCGCAATGCCCGTCCTCTCGGAACGCGCGCTGCTCACCGGCGACAAGTCGCAGATGCCTGTACGCATCCTCGGCGTTGACTCGGCGCGTGTGGAAGCGGTCATGAACCTCGACAGCGTGATAATCGACGGCGTCTACCTCGACAGCTCTCCCTTGACAGGCGATGCCGCAATCCAACTATCGGTCGGCGCAGCTATAGAGACAGGTCTGCGTCCAGACCCGGGCAACGCTGCGACAATCTACATACCCCGGCGCAAAGGTCGCATAAACCCGGCCAACCCGGCGGCGGCATACCGCCAACTCAGGGCAACCGTCAGCGGTGTCTTCCAGGTCGACCAGCCGGAATACGACACTGACTTCATCATCGCGCCCGTCGACAAGCTCCGCGGCCTCCTCGAATACAACGACAGCGAGGCCTCAGCCCTCTACATATCTCTCAAGCCCGGCGCGGACAAGGCTGAGGTCTCCAAGGCGATAGCCTCAGCCCTCGGAGAAGGCATAAGGCTCGTGCCGCGCAACATGCAGCATGCCGAGACTTTCCGAATGATAGCCGTGGAGAAGTATGTCACTTTCCTGATGCTTGTGTTCATACTACTGATAGCGTCGTTCAACATAATTTCGACGCTGTCGCTCCTTGTCATCGAAAAACGCGACGACATGGCGACTCTCCGCGCCCTGGGAGCCTCGCGTCGCAACGTGCGCGGCATATTCATTACCGAAGGCTGGCTTATAACCGTCATCGGCGGCCTCGCCGGCATCATCTTAGGGAGCGCCCTCGTGCTCCTTCAGCAACATTTCGGAATCATAAAGCTCGAGGGAGATCCAAGCACACTTTCCGTCACTTCCTACCCCGTGCGCCTTGCCCTGGGCGACGTTGCCCTCGTAGCGGCGACTGTGCTTATCGTAGGAACACTCATATCGCAGATATCGCGCCTCTTCACGCGCAACATATAGACAGACAACAATCATGCAGACAGTACTTTTCCACTCGACTATATTCGGCCCGATTCATTCGCGCAGGCTCGGATCATCACTCGGCATAAACCTCATGCCCAACGACGGAAAGATATGTTCCTTCGACTGCCTCTACTGCGAGGCCGGTTTCAATGCCCAGGGACCCGGAACCACGGGGCTGCCCGCACGCAGAGACGTGGCACTCCAGCTCGGGGAAAAGCTACGTCAGCTCAAAGAATCGGGCGCACCCCTCGATGTCATAACATTCTCGGGAAACGGCGAACCGACACTGCATCCCGACTTCGCCGGAATCATCGACGACACGATAGCCCTGCGCGACAAATACTTCCCCGATGTCAAGATAAGCGTACTGACAAACTCAACCCGCATAGGCCGCAAGGACGTAGCGGAGGCCCTCGATAAAATCGACAACAACATCCTCAAGCTCGACAGCGTCAACCCAGAGACAGTCCGTCTGCTCGACCGCCCCAATGCCGGGTACAGCGTCGAGGATACTATAGAATGCCTTAAAACTTTCGGAAAGAACGCAATAGTACAGACGATGATGACCCGTGGCGAACACGACGGCATCAAAGTCGACAATACGACAGAAGAAGAAATCGACGGACTTATAGAAGCATATAAAGCCATCGGGCCCAGGGAGGTGATGATATATACCATCGACCGCCCCACGCCCGAAGTAAGTCTTAAGCACGTTCCGCGTACGGAGCTCGAACAGATTGCCGCACGTATCACAGCCGAGACCGGAATCCCGGTGCAGGTTGCCGGCTAATGCGCGTCGAGCCAGTTAGTGGCTACGCCCGCCGACACTTCCATAGGCACACGTCCCTTGTATGCGCCCTCCATGAGGCGCACGACAAGCTCCTGCATCTGCGCGAGCTCTTCCGGCACGACATTGAATATCAATTCGTCGTGTACCTGTAATATCATACGCGACTTCAGTCCGCGTTCGCGTATTTCGCGGTCGATATCGACCATCGCACTTTTTATTATATCGGCGGCAGAGCCCTGCAGAGGAGCATTGATGGCCGTACGTTCGGCATAGCTGCGCACGGTGTTGCTGCGCGAGGCAATGTCGGGCAGATAACGCTTGCGTCCCATAATGGTCATCACATATCCGTCGCGACGGGCATCCTCGACAGCCTTCTGCATGTATTCGGCAACCTTGGGATACGTACGCAGATAGCCCTCTATCAGCTCCTTGGACTCGGCCCGGGGTATGCCGAGACGTTCCGAGAGCCCGAATGCAGAAATACCGTATATGATACCGAAGTTAGCCGTCTTGGCGTTGCGGCGCTGGTTGTCGCTGACATCCTCGGGCTTGACATGGTAGATTTTGGCGGCTGTCGAGCGGTGAATATCCTCGCCTGAGGTGAAAGCGGAAATCATCTCGGGGTCGCCGCTGAGATCGGCCATGAGGCGCAGTTCGATCTGGGAATAGTCGGCCGACAGCATCAGACATCCGTCGTCGGGAACGAATGCACGCCGTATCTCACGTCCGTCGTCGGTGCGGATTGGGATATTCTGCAGATTGGGATTGGTCGACGACAAGCGGCCAGTCGCCGTTGCAGTCTGGTTATAAGTGGTATGCAATTTTCCTGTACGCGGATTGATGAGCTTCGGCAATGCGTCGATATATGTAGCCAAAAGTTTCTTGAGTCCGCGTATATCGAGGATAAGGCGCACCAGCGGCACGTCCTTGGCATATTTCTCGAGCACATCTTCGGCAGTGGACCATGCCCCGGCCTTGGTGCGACGTGCCTTGGGGTCGATCTGCATCTCCCCGAAAAGAATCTGCCCTACCTGTGTCGGCGAGGAGACATTGAATGGTCGTCCAGCAATATCATACGCCTCTTTTTCAAGACCGGCCAGACGCTCCGAAAGCTCGACAGATAACCGTTTGAGTTCTCCGACATCGATTCGCGCACCCTCCCATTCCATCGAAGCGAGCACGCCGACCATCGGAGTCTCTATATCCTCGAAGAGCTTCATTTCTTCTTTCATGGACAGCTCGCTGCGCAACGGCTCGACAAGCCGGAGTACGACAGCGGCAGTCTCACCCATAGCAGCGGCCGGATCCATAGGTGCCATACGCCTTTCGGCAGTCGTGAAGTCGGCATCGTAGGTACGGAAGCCGAGATATGTCATAGCAAGGATGGCAGTATCGTGTTTGGCCTCGGGACTGCACAGATAATGAGCCACAGTAGTATCGAACCAGCGAGCTCCGGCAAAGGACACATTCTCACGCCTCCAGAGGAGCATGTCGCGCTTGATGTCGGCACCGACCACTGTCACGTCTTTGTCGGCAAACAGAGGCTCGAACAGGGTCATAAGCTCGCTACGACGTGTCTTATCGGACGGGAAAGGTATGTAAGCTGAACGTATGGCTCCTTCAATCTCGTAGGCAAGGGCAGTACCGTAGCAAGCGGCGGTCATGGCTTCGGCACCGACGCTGTTGAGGGCCATACCAACCATACCGGCCTTCATAGCCGTCGAAATAAATTCGCTGACAGCCTCGGTCGTTTCCAGCACTTCGACATCTTTACCCGAAACTTCGAAATTGGGGACGACCACAGGTGCGTCTTCCTCGAAATCGAAAAGCGAAGCCTGAAGGGCAGGAGCCTTGGGTTTCATCTCAGGCGTTTCTGCCGGATTGCCGCCAAGCTTGAGGATGAAGCTCTTGAACTCAAGTTCCTTGAAGAGTTTCAACAAGGCATCTATATCCGGCTCGCAGCGGCGCAGTTCTTCGGGGTCGAACTTGACAGGCACATCCGTGATAATCGTCACCAGATGCTTCGAAAGGCGTATCTGCTCCGCATTGTCCATTATCTTCTTGCCAAGAGCCCCTTTGATTGAAGAGGCGTTATCGAGCAGATTCTCGACAGAACCGTATTCACCGATAAGTTTTACAGCCGTCTTCTCGCCAACGCCAGGACATCCCGGAACGTTGTCCGAGGCATCGCCTTCGAGGGCAAGGAGGTCGATAACCTGCGAGGGCGACGATATGCCGTAGCGTTCGCACACCTGCTGAGGGCCGCGTACCTCGAAGCCCTGTCCCTTGATAGCCGGACGGTACTGGAACACCTTGTCGGTGACAAGCTGCCCGTAGTCCTTGTCGGGGGTCATCATATAGGTCGTGAAACCTTCCTTCTCGGCCATGCGCGAGAGTGTGCCTATTACATCGTCGGCCTCGTAGCCGTCCTTTTCGATCACCGGGATACGGTATGCCTCCAGTATCTTCTTGATATATGGGATGGCGACAGTGATATCTTCGGGCTGCTTGTCGCGCCCGGCCTTATATTCGGGATATTCCTCATGCCTGAAAGTCTTGCCGTGCTCGGGGTCGAAGCATACGGCTATGTATCCGGGATTCTCCTTGCGCAGAACATCGTCGAGGGCGAGGCAGAAGCCGAATATAGCGGAGGTGTTCAGTCCGGTCGACGTGACCCTCGGCGAACGCATTAGAGCGTAGTAGGCCCTGTAGATGAGGGCATAGGCATCGAGGAGGAACAGTTTCTTTTCTTCCATATCTGTTTGTCAGAAGGCTCGGCCTTCGTATTGGGTAATATAGTTGCGCCACTGGTCGGTGACGGGAGTCGTCTCGCCCGTCGAGGGGTCGAAACATACCATGACGGTCTCGATGATGCACTTCACGTCGCCCTTGTCGTTGACGATACGCTGCTCCATTTTCAGGGAATGGGTAGAAATCGAGGCAACGGCTGTCAGCACCTCTATTTTTTCTTCAAAAAATGTCGGGGCATAAAAATTGCAGTTCACATTGGCAACGACGGTGCCTATTTCCTTGGGATTGAAGCGGCCGCCTACCATCTGCATGAAGTAGCGGGCCTTGGCAAGGTCGGCGAACTGGAAATACACCGAATTGTTGAGGTGTCCGAACATATCGATATCGTTGAAGCGTATCTGGACGGGACAACGGTGACGGAACTCGAAGGAGGGAGCGGGGATACGTGATTTATTCATCAATGGATAGCTATATTATTGATAACGTCGGCACCGGCGGCACGGTTTAGCTGCTTGACGAGCAGCTCGCGCATATACCCGAGCTCTTCTTTGAGGGGTGCCGAAGTGATATGGACATGAAGCGTGCGCTCGCGGACATAGACACGCGAGGTGAACGCGTTGATATGCTTGCCGACGACATCGGGCCATACGTTCTCGATGCTGTGGGCCTGGAACTGCGGACGCAGACCCGTGGCGGTCACCATCTTCTCTATAATCTCGTCGACACGGAGTGGTTCGGAACGCTTCATGATAACAGTGGTGTGAAGGTGCCGTTCTCGACATGCCAGAGTCGGTAGCTGCCGGGGGTATGTGTATCGGGTATGTCTGCCACGATTTCGTCGAGATGACGGCGGTTGGTATCTGTAATGAAAATCTGACCGAAGGTATCGGAGGAGCCGACCAGCGACATTATGCGGCGTACGCGCCCTGCATCGAGCTTGTCGAAGATATCATCGAGAAGCAGCAGCGGGTTCATACCGAGACTCTCGCGCAGCAGGTCGTACTGTGCGAAGCGTAGCGCGGACGTGAATGTCTTGGTCTGTCCCTGTGAGGCGCATCGGCGCAGGGGCATGCCGTCAAGCAGGAACTCGATGTCGTCGCGATGCGGCCCCGAGGCGGTATGCTTCAGTATCATGTCGCGGTCGCGCGTTGTCTTCAGGTGCGCCGCCAGGCCGCCTCCTTCCTCATAGTCTTTGGCAACGTAGCGGATCTCCGCACGTTCGTCGCATGCAGCCACCGCACAATAATACGGTTCGAAAATAACACCGAGCCGTTCTATGTTCTCACGGCGTCTGCGAGTGATGTATGAGCCAGCCACTTCCATCTGGGCCTCAAGAGCTTCGAAGACCCCACGGTCGGCACATTCCTCGCGCAGGAGGCGGTTGCGCTGCTCGAGGGCTGAATTGTAGCGGATGAGAGCGTCGAGGTATCGGGCATCGCGCTGCGATATTATCTGGTCTATGAAGCGGCGACGCTCCGACGGCTCGCCGCTGACGAGATACATGTCGGCAGGCGAGACAATGACCAGGGGAAACGCACCGATATGGTCGGATAGACGGTTGTACTGCTTGCCTGAACGCTTGAAAAGCTTGCGACGGCCCTGCTGGACAGAGGCTGTCAGGACCTCGTCGAGGCCCCGGCGCATGTAGCGTGCCTGCAGCAGGGAGAAGCTATCGCCGCGCCGCACGAGCATGGCATCGGCGGCTCCCGTGAAGCTCTTGCAGAAGCTCAGGAAATAGAGGGCATCGAGCAGATTGCTCTTACCCATACCGTTATCGCCGAGGAAACAGTTGATTTTGGGCGAGAATTCCAGCTCTGCCGAGGCTATGTTCTTGAAACCGGTGAGGCGGAGGCTGCGCAGTATCATTTCTTTTTGAATACCTCGTTGAAGTAAAGGAGGTGGTATTTGAGAGAGTTCCTCCAATAGGAGTGCGAATGGTTGCCGGGACGCGAAGTATAGTCGTGCGGCACACCGGCATCGAGAAGAGCATGATGGAAGTCGGCATTGACCTTTGCAAAGAAATCCTCGCTGCCGCAGTCGAATATCAGGTTGATGCCGGCCTTCTTGATCTGTGGAACCATCGTGGCAACGGTATGACTGTCCCACAGGGGGGCATCTTCAGCATATGTCTTGCCGAGAAGCTTGCTCATGTTCCAGCTTTTCGGGAAAGGACGGATATCGACACCACCGCTCATACTGCCTGCCGAGCCGAAAATTTCGGGATGGCGTGCGGCAAGATAGATGGAGCCATGGCCACCCATGCTCAAGCCTGTTATGGCACGTTTTGAAACCTCCGGAATCGTCGGGAACTTGCTGTCGATGTACGGCACGAGCGTCTTGGTGATAAAGGATTCCATCTGCAGGCCGCTGTTGACCGGCGAGTCCCAGTACCAGCTGTCGCGGCCGTCGGGCATGACAAAGACCATGCCGTAGCGGTCGGCAATTTCACCTAAGCGAGGCTCCGTGGTCTGCGTCCAGGCGCGGTAGTCGCCGCTGAAGCCGTTAAGAAGATATACCGTCGGGAAACGCTGTCCGGCAGCACCGTCGGGAGTCAGTACGGTAACCTTCATCGGCGTGTCGAGGTACTTCGAGGCGACTGTGACAGTGTCGGCCTTGAAAGCGGAGGCGGCGACAGCCACCAGGAGGAGTATCAGTGTCAGAAAATGTCTTCTCATCGCGTTATTTCTTGTCAAGCCTGCGGTGTACGTATCCGATGACGAAATCGGCCAGCTCGTCCATAGACAGAGACGACGAGTCGAGACTGAGGTCGTAACTCTCGGCGTAGCCCCAGCGCTTGTCGGTGTAGAAATTATAGAAATTGGCTCTCAGTTTATTCGTCTTCTCGAACAAGGTACGGGCCTGGTTCTCGTCGATAGCGTCGCAACGGCTGAGAATACGGCGGACGCACTCTTCGACAGGCGCATGGACAAAGAGATTGACGACGTTGGGAAGGTCGCGCAGGACATAGTCGGCGCTGCGGCCTACTATGACGCACGGTTTCGAAGCCGCCAGCTCATGCATGTATTCACGCAGGGCATTGTATGTGTTGTCGGCTGCCCCTCCCGAAGGATTGCCAATCCAGGACATGGGATAGAAGCCCATGGAGAAGGGTATGATGCCACCGATGAGACTGGGGGCGCGTTCGTCGTTTTTTTCGACATACTCCATATTAAGGCCGGCCTTTGCGGCAGCCTCGACGAGGAGTTTCTTGTCGTAGAAGTCTATACCGAGACGCTCGGCGATGGCACGGCCGAGGGCACGACCGCCGCTGCCGAAAGTACGTCCGATAGTGATTGTGTATTTGTCGGGGAGCATAGAGATTATTAAGCGGCTAAGGGTGTACGCCCCGTATTACAGGACGCACACCCTTATAACCGGTTTGTCAGGGTTTATTTAGCAGCCTTTTTGGCAACTTTACGAGTTTTTTTGGCAGGAGCCTCGGCGGCTGGGGTTTCTTCCTTGCGCAGCTTATGCTCGATATTGTACTGCTCGACATTTTTGCGCATCGAGGCGAGTTCTTTGTTGAGAGCCTCGATTTCGTCGCCCTGGTTTGCGATGGTGAGCAGGAGCGAGTTGAGCTCCTCGTTGTCGACCTTCGAAGGGAATTCTTCTTCGACACGCATGAGGAAGTCGGCAAGCACGTTCATGTAGTTCGTAAAAGCGGCAAACGGGGTCTCATAGGGGCTGAAAAGGCTGTGGAGCGAACCGTCGGCCATGCGCTTGGTGCTCATATAGAAGAGATGGTCGCATGTCTGGAGATACGAGAAGTCCTGCTTGAGACGACGGTTGTCACACTTGCGTACACGTTCTGCTACAGAGTATAGTTTCTGGAAAGCATCGTTCTGCATGTGGTTGCCGAGCCATGCGGAGGTGTCGCGAGCCTCGTCGGCCGACGATATGGGGTGCATGACGCTGAGCTCGCCGACGGGCTTGATTTTGGAGATAGCCTCAGATGGTGTCAGGAAGTCGATGCCGCGTTCGGCAGCGAAGCGCGGAAGGGCTTCGAGGAACTGGAATATGCCTGTTGTCGAGGGCTGGAGGTCGCCGAACACTTCCATGTTGAGGAATATATTGACAATCTGCTCTTCGGCCGGGGTGGATGCGATCCAGTCCATGTACTTGTCGGCGGTGAGGGGGAATTCAGGCCACGAGCTGTCGCTGAAGCGGAAAGCGATATCGTCGCTGAGCTTGCTGTTGCGGAGCAGGAGTTTCAGCTTGGGGGCGGAAGCGGCAGTGTAGACGTAGTTAGGCGATTTCCAGCCGAGGATGTGCTTGGCACCTTCTGTGAGAGCGCCCTTGAAGCCGAGTTCAACAAGCTGCGGGGCAAGGTCGTCGAAGTAGATAAGCTCGGTGTTGCGTACCACCTTGGGGGTCACGCCGAAACGGTTCTTGAGCAGCGAGCAGGTGTCGCGGATCTGCTGTGCGAATTCCTCGGGGTCTATGAGGCTTGCCAGGGAGAAGGCATATGGCTGTGCCACGAATTCGACGCATCCTGTGTCGGCGAGACGCTTCAGGAGATCGAGGAACTCAGGTACATATAGCTCGAACTGTTCGAACGCGATGCCGGAAATGGCTATGGAACAGCGGAACTTGCCGCCGCTCTGCTCTATCATACGCAGAAGAGTCTCGGCGGCAGGAATGTAGGAGTTGTGAGCCACGCGGCTGACGATATCGTCGTTGAGGAAGTCGTCGAAGTAATAGTGGTCACGGCCGATGTCGAAGAAACGATAGCGTTTCAGACGGAACGGCTGATGTATTTCGAAATTGAAGCAGATAGCTTTCATATTCTGTTTCTGTGTTTTGTTGACGAGTTAGAAATAGGTTAGTTTCTTCCAAGCACCTTGTTATAGATGTTGATGACTTTCCGGCCTGCCTTGTCCCATGTGATCTGGGCCACTTCGGCGAGACCGTCTTCACGGAGCTGCTTGTAGAGAGCCGGATAGGAAATGATGGCATGTATGGCATCGGCCATGGCATCGACATCCCAGTAGTCGGTCTTGATAACGCAGTCGAGGATTTCGGCGCAACCGCTCTGCTTTGATATGATGCTGGGGACACCCATCTGCATTGCTTCCAGAGGCGATATACCGAAAGGTTCGGATACGGAGGGCATGATATATACATCGCTGGCCTTGAGCATCTCGTAGACCTGGCGTCCTTTCTGGAATCCGGGGAAGTGGAAGCGGTCGGCGATGCCGCGCTCGGCGGCAAGGTCGATCATCTGGTTCATCATATCGCCGGAACCGGCCATGACGAAGCGCACGTTGGAGCAGTTCTTAAGCACCTTGACGGCGGCTTCGACGAAGTATTCGGGACCTTTCTGCATTGTGATACGTCCAAGGAAAGTTACGACTTTCTCTTTTGTAGCACGTGGCATCTCTATGTCGAGGAGGTCCTGGCTCAAGGGTATCACGGCGTTATGTACAGTGGTGACCTTGGAGGGGTCGACACCGTAGTGGTCGATGACGGTCTGGCGAGTGAGGTTGCTGACAGTAATGATATGGTCGGCATGTGTCATGCCGTCGCGTTCGATGCCGTAGACAGTAGGATTGGGCTTACCGCGCGAACGGTCGTATTCGGTGGCATGGACGTGGATAACAAGGGGCTTGCCCGTCACCTGCTTGGCATGTATGCCGGCAGGATAGGTCAGCCAGTCGTGGCTGTGGATGATATCGAAGTCGAGTGTACGTGCGAGCACACCGGCTGTGATAGAGTAGTTGTTGATTTCCTCCAGGAGGTTCGAAGGATATTTGCCGGAGAACTCGATACAGCCGAGATCGTTAGTACGCATGTAGTTGAAATCGGCATAGATATGGTCGCGGAGACGGTAGTACAGGTCCGGATTCATCAGGTTGCCGATACGAGATTCGACATAGTCGCGGTTGACATCACGCCAGGCCACAGGAACCTGCGACATACCGATGATGTTGGCGAAACTCTTGTCCTCGTCGCCGAAAGGCTTGGGAATGACGAACGTGATATCCATGTCGCCACATTCCCACATACCGCGTGTCAGGCCGTAGCTTGCCGTACCGAGACCGCCGAGAATATGGGGAGGGAATTCCCAACCGAACATTAAAGCTTTCATATATGGTCGAGTAGATGGTTAGGGAATTATTGTTCGAAACGTTTGAGGGAGCGGTATGTGCGGAGCACTTCGGCTACGTTGGTTGCATGGCTTACAGCGCCACGCCCCTTGTAGGGAGGATTTCCGTCGTAGAGCTGGCTGAGAGAGCCGATGCAGCCGTTGGTCATCTCGTCCTCGAAGCCTATGAGCATACGGTCGATATAACCGACGCCGCTGAGGCCGAATACGCGGAGGTATGCGTCGGCATAGAAGCCGATGAGCCAGGGGCGGGCGGGGCCGTTGTGCATCGAGAACTCGCGTTCGTCGGGCGATCCGAGGTAGTTGGGGCGGTAGCCGTAGCTTTTGGGCGAGAGTGTGCGGAGGCCCTTGGGGGTAAGGAGCTCGCGGGTCACCACGTCGAGGACGCTCTTACGCTGACGGCGGTCGAGGGGCGAATAGTCGAGGCCTATGGCGATAGCCATGTTGGGACGCACGCTCGGTTCGGCATAAGTTCCGTCGACGTAGTCGTAGAGATAACCGCTTTCGTTGAGGAAAGTGTCGACAAAAGGTTTCTTCATCTTCTCGGCCTCGGCAAGCCAAGCGTCACGGCGTTCAGCGAGGCCGGGTTTATTTTCAGCGAGAGAAGCAGCGAACATCAGGGCATTGTACCACAGAGCGTTGAATTCCACCAGACGCCCTGTACGGCGAATAACGGGCATGCCTCCGAGCGAGGAATTCATCCAGGACACAGCCTTGTCGTGACCGTCAGTGCTGAGCAGGCCGCTCTCGGGATCGACAAAGAGGTTGTTGTGGCCTCCACGGAGAATCCAGTCGACAAGTGAAGTCACAGGCTGGAGATACTTGTCGGAAGCGGCTTCGGTTCCTACGCTCTTGGCATACTGCTGTATTGCCCAGAGAGCCCACAGTGGTATATCGGGATGCTCTATGCCGTGGATTGTCTCGCTCTTCTCGCCCGTGTCGGCGTAACGCAGGAGAGCTTTGAGAGCAGTATCCATGATAGCCTCGTAGTCGGCCCGGTGGTCGATGGCGAGAGTAAGGCCGGGAAGAGCCATGAACGTATTGCGGGCCAATATGATACCCCAGGGGAAACCGGAGATAAGGTACATGGCATCGCCCTTGCGGATATAGAACTGCTTAGCACTGTTCTTGAGGCAGTTGAAGAAGGAAGTACGGGGTGTTCGGCTTGCAATCTCGTTTTCGTACATTTTCTTGAGGTTCCTCGGATTCACCGGGCTTATACCAGCCGAGAATATGATACTCTCACCTTTCTTGATAGGCACCTCGAAGTAACCGGGAACCCAGAGGTCTTCGCAATAGGGCACACCGCGTTCGAGATCCTTAACATATTCTATGTCATTGTACCAGTTAGGCTCGTCGACCCATTGTGCTTTGTGGCTGAACTGCATGTACAGTGTGGGGAATCCGTCGTAAAGGCATGAAGCCACGCCGTTGTCGACGGGTACGATGTCGCGGTTGATGGCGTTGTTTGCCACACAGAGGCTGTTGACCTCGCGGAAAGCGAGGAAGGGACGGAAACGCAGCGTTGTCGGCGAATGGGCCTCAACAAGTGTGTAGCGAATCAATATTCTGTTTTCCTGGCTGATAAAGATCTTCTCCTTGTTGAGGATCACACCTCCGACACGGTATGTCATGCGTGGAACGCCTTCGCAATCAAACTCACGGATATACTTATGGCCGTTGGGGCTGTACACACCGCCTTTGTACCTGTGTATTCCGAGATTGAAAGGAGCACCATGCTGAATCACCGTTTCGTCGAGACTCGACAGCATCACATGGGGCCTGCCACCCATACTTTCGATGGGAATGACCAGCAGGCCGTGCTGCTTCCGGGTATTGCACCCTACCAGGGTGGTGCAGTGGTAAGCACCTGCCTGATTGGTACGGAGCATTTCCTTTGGCAGTGATTGGTCCAAGTTGATGAGCAGATTCTTATCGAATTTAAGATAACTCATTTTTGGGGTATTTGGTTAGATATATTGTTAGGTATAATGATCAGGTTTTTTCTCGGTATGAGTTTTCATCACCGAGGGTGCCGAAAAGCGGCCCTGCGACTATCATTCGGCGAATTTACGCCTTTTTATTTTCAAATCAAAGTTTTAACGGAAGGTTTTTACAAAACATGTCCTATAACAGATTTTCAATGGTCCGGAAGTCTTATTCATCCTTAAACTAAGTATTTTTAGCTCCCTGCATCATAATAATGACCTGCGCGAAACGTTAAAAATAAGATGAAAAAAATAGTTATCCTCCTCAATATAGTCATAGCGTGCGTCGTCGTCACCCTTACGGGGTGCATCGAGGACGGTTTTTCCACGTCTCCGTCCGACCAGCCACGCTTTTCGGCCGACACTCTCGACCTGGGCGTAATCTTCACCGACGAACCGTCGCCGACAGGCCGCTTCAAAGTCTACAACCCTCATAAGAAATCACTTTCGATAAGCCGCATCGGCCTGTCGGGCGATAATGCCGACTGCTTCCGCATCAATGTCGACGGCATCAGCGGACGCGAGTTCTCCGATGTAGAGATACGTCCCGACGACTCTGTATTCGTTTTCGTCGAAGCTACGCTGCCGCCCAACGCGTCGGCACGTCCTGTCGCCGTCGATGCCAAGGTCGATTTTACGACCAACGGCATCACATCGTCGGTAGTCCTCCGTGCCAGCGGCCAGAATGTCGTACGCCTGTCGGGCAAGACCTTAGACAGCGACACTAAGCTCACCGCCGACCTGCCTTATCAAATCTTCGACTCGCTCGTCGTCGCACCGGGCACTACCCTCACCCTCGAGAGAGGCACATCGCTCCGCTTCCACGACAAGGCTTCGCTGATAGTCCGAGGGCAGCTCATCTCCGAGGGCACTCCGGAGGCTCCCGTCGTCTTCAGCGGCGACCGCAACGGCAACCTCGTCGGTGACATTTCCTTCGAACTTATGTCGCGACAGTGGACAGGCGTATTCTTCGCCGCCACATCCACAGGCAACCGTTTGACCAACACCGAAATCCGAAACACATCGCAGGGAGTCTGCATTGCCGGTAACGGCAACGACACCGAAACGGCGCTCACCATTCTCAACTGCCGGATACACAACTCGGGCGGTCTCGTCCTCGAGGCCATCCACCGCAACGTCACGGCCATCGGCTGCGAATTTGCGGAAGGCGGCGGCGGCCTTGTATCGCTCAACGGCGGCACGCATCTGTTCAGTCAATGCACCTTTGCCAACAACTATCTTTTCTCAGCCATCGGCGGCCCCGCTGTCGGCCTGTCGCACTTGTCGGCCGACCCCAAAGAAGGACTTGATGACGGCAGCGGACTGCCATATACCAGCGCCGAGATAACCAACTCTATAATCTACGGTCTCGGGAGCGACGTATATCCCGGAACGCTCGACGGCTCGTCGGTCTATCTGCGCCGCTGTCTTCTCAAGAGCAAAGGCGAGGACGACGAACACTTCCTGAGCTGCATCTGGGGCGAAGACCCGCTATACTATACAGTGCGTTCGGACTATTTCTTCGACTACCGTCTCCAGTCCGGCTCTCCGGCCATAGGTGCCGCGGACCCTGCGCTGATGCCGTCTGAAGGAGTCACCGATGCCTACGGCCTGAAGCGTGGCGAAGCGCCCGACCTTGGAGCATACGTCTTCTCGCCCCGGGAAGAATAGCGAAGTGCGGACAATTGTAGCGTTTTCGATATTATAGCATATACAATCTATCCCAAGACAAAAGCGTTTCCACTAAACTGCAGCATGAAATACAGATTTCTTAACCACAGTCTCGCCCGATACCTTACAGCGCTCGTCTCAGTCGGGATGATGCTGATTTTGCCCTGCCCTATGTCGGCCCAGAACGATGCCATCGGTGTCGATGCAGCATCTGCAGCCGAAGTTATCCCCGGAATAATGTCGCTGGACTCTTGCAGGGCTATGGCCATATCCCACAACAAGCAACTGATGATGTCGCGTCAGAAGATCGTCAAAGCCCAGTACCAGAACAAGGAAGCTTTCGCGGCCTATCTGCCCGCCTTCGATTTCTCAGGTGGCTATATGTACAACCAGCGCAACCTCTCCATATTCGACTCCGACCAGCTGCTGCCCGTCAAAAACTTCAACCTGGAGACACAAAACTATGAGTTCTCCGTCGTCCGCAACCCCCTCACCGGGGAGCCTGTCAAAGGCCCTAACGGGGAAATGGTGCCGGAGCAGGTGGCATGGCTTCCGAAAGATGCTATGGTCTACGACATCCACAACATATTTTTCGGAGCCTTGACCCTGACTCAGCCAATCTATATGGGAGGCAAGATAGTTGCTCTCAACAAGCTTACCAAAGCCGCCGAGAATGCCGCACGCGAACTTCATGCCAACGAGACGGAAAACGTAATCTACGCAGTCGATGCAGCCTACTGGATGGTAGTGTCGCTCAAGGCGAAACAGGCTCTGGCGCAGGAATACGTCAACCTTCTCGACACCCTCGACCGCCAGGTCGGGTTAATGGTCGAACAAGGAGTCGCCACACGCAGCGACGCGCTCAGCGTCGCTGTAAAGCTCAATTCCGCGCAAGTCGACCTCGTCAAGGTCAACAATGGCCTCGTTCTCTCGCGCATGGCACTCGCCCAGGTGTGCGGGCTGCCGGTCAACACTGTTTTCACCCTCGCCGACGAGGACAGCCGACAGCCGCAGATAGGTCCCGGTACGGCTCCTGAAGGCGGATACGACATGGAGAACGTCTATGCCAACCGCCCCGACCTCCGCGCCCTCGGCTACGCCGTCGAAGCTGCCGGGCAGCAGAAGAAAGTAGCTCTCTCGGAAATGCTTCCGAACCTCGCCGTGATAGGCTCGTACGAAATCTCGAACCCGAACATGTACGACGGCTTCAAGAAACGCTTCAAAGGCGCCTTCTCAGTCGGAGCGATGCTCAAGATACCTCTGTGGCACTGGGGCGGCAACCGCGCCAGATACAAGGCTGCCGAGGCCGACGAGATAATACGCCGTCTCGAGCTCGAAGATGCCAAGGAACTCGTAGCACTCCAGGTCAGCCAGGCTTCCTTCAAGACCCAGGAAGCATACAAGACCTACGAAATGACCGAGACAAACCTTGCCAAGGCAAACGAAAACCTCCACAGTGCCAACGTAGGATTCCGTGAGGGTGTCAGCACGTCAACGACCGTCATGGAGGCGCAGACAGCATGGCTCAAGGCTCATTCCGAGCAAATCGATGCCATGATCGACGTACAGCTGTGCCATACCTACCTCAGCAAAGCGCTCGGAACCCTTTACCGCTAACGAACAAAAAACCACATCACATGTCCACCAACGACAATATCCAGGAAAAACGTGCCAACCGCACACTACTAATCACCATGGCCGTAGTGCTTGTATGCGTGGCCGTCATAGCCATCATAGGCTTCCTGTTCATGAACCGTCCCGACAGCTTCATCGAAGGCCAGGTCGAAGGCACTTCCATCCGCATATCAGGCAAGCTTGCCGGACGCGTCGCCGACCTCTATGTCACGGAAGGCGATACCGTACATGCCGGCGACACGCTCGTCCACATCCATTCGTCGATAGCGGACGCACAGCTTGGACGCGCCGAAGCCATGAAAGATGCCGCAGCAGCCCAGAACAAGAAAATCGATTCCGGCACACGCAGCCAGATTATCTCTGCCGCCGCCGACCTCCTGCGCCAGGCCGAGGCAGCCGTCACCATCACACACAAGACTTACGAAAGAACGGAAAACCTCTACGCCGAAGGTGTCATCACGGAACAGAAACGCGACGAGGCCAAGGCCGCCTATGATGCCGCCGTAGCCGCCCGCGACGCAGCCGCAAGCCAGCTCTCGCTGGCCAAGGCAGGCGCACAGGCCGAAGACAAGGAAACGGCACAGGCCATGGTACAGGCTGCCGGCAGCGGTGTAGCACAGGTAGAAGCCCTTCTCGAAGACAGCTATCTCACCGCGCCCTACGACGGCACTGTCGACCAGATATATCCAGAGACGGGCGAACTCGTCGCCATAGGCGCGCCTATCATGAGCCTTCTTCGCACCGACAAACGGTGGGTGACATTCAATGTCCGCGAAGAACTCCTCAACGAGCTCACCATGGGCAAAACCATCAAGGTCATGATACCGGCCCTGGGCAAAAAGGAAATCGACGTTACCATCTACTATATACGCGACATGGGCAACTACGCCACCTGGCGCTCCACCAAGAGTACCGGCAGCTACGACAGCCGCACGTTCCAGATCAAGGCACGCCCCGACGATAAAGTCGAGGGACTGCGTCCCGGCATGAGCGCTATCCTGAAAGATCCGGGCAAATAACCCATAAAACACAGACTGAATGGCAACAAAAGGATTCAAGGAGAGCCTGCGTCGGGAAATACGGCAACTTACATCCCGGAAGATGTATTTCTTCGGGATGATAGTGGCACCTCTGCTGGTGCTCGTATTCCTTGTCAGCCTCATGTGGCCCGGGTTGCCCGAAAGAGTCCCTACAGCCGTCGTAGACCTGGACCATTCGTCGATGAGCCGTTCTGTGACACGTTCGCTCAACGCCCTAAACGTCATCAGCATCGACCACACGGCCGAAAGCTATGACCAGGCTCTCGAACAGATACGTCGGGGTGAGACATTCGGATTCTTTGTCATCCCGGCCAATTTCGAGAAGGACGCGCTCTCGGGCCGCACGCCTACTCTCGAGTACTTCTCCAACCTGACATACTTCATCCCCGGCACATTCGCCTTCAAAGGATTCAAGACAGTAGCCGTCGGCACTGCATCGGGCGTTGTCCGCGAAGTGCTCATAAGCACTGGCATAGACCCGGAAAATATCGCCGGGCTTCTCCAGCCTGTCAATATCGGGACCTTTCCGCTCAACAATCCCTGGCTGAACTATTCGTATTACCTCACACCCTCGTTCTCCATGGCTCTGTTAGCCCTGATGATAATGATTATGACAACGTTTTCCATCACCATGGAAATAAAGAACGGCACGTCGCCGCAATGGCTTGCCGCCGGCGACGGCAGTATATTCATGGCTGTGACTGCAAAGCTTCTGCCTCAGACAGTCATCTTCTTTATCGTCGCGCTCTTCGAACTATGGGTAATGTTCGATGTCGCGCATGTGCCTCTCAACGGGAGTCTGGGATGGATGATAGCAGCCACCTTCCTGCTGGTTACGGCCTGCCAGGGTTTTGCATTGTTCGTATGCTGCCTGTTCCCCAATCCGCGCCTCGCCTTCAGCACATGCTGTCTTTTCGGCATACTGTGCTTCTCGTTCACAGGTTTCTCTTTCCCTGTCACGAGCATGTACGGAGCCATCGGTGTTTTCAGCTGGGCCGCACCTATACGCTACTGGTTCCTCATCTATATCAACGAAGCCCTCGACGGTGTGGCGCTGTACTATTCGCGCTATTATTTCATAGCCCTGATAATCTTCCCCCTACTGTCGCCGATACTGCTTCGCCGTCTACGTAAAGCTTGTGTCAAACCCATCTACGTACCCTGATAATGAACGTATTCCGACATATCAGCAATTGCCTGGCGGGAATAGGACGGGTGTTCCGCAACGAGTTCCGGCTCATGACCGGCGACATAGGGCTTCTTCTGTTCTTTCTCTTCCTGCCTTTAGCCTACCCTGTGGTCTACACTCTCATCTACAATACGGAAGTCGTCCGGGATATCCCAATCGCTGTGGTAGACGATTCGCGGACGGCAGATTCCCGGACGCTTGTACGCATGATGTCGGCCTCACCGGCAATCCAGATATATGCCTACTGCCCCAATATGGCCGATGCCAAAAAGCTCATGGCCGAAGGCAAGGTTTTCGGTATCATGCAGATACCTCACGACTATGCCAAGGACATAGGCCGCGGCAGCGTTGCCAACGCTTCTTTCTTTGCTGAAGTCAGTCTACTTCTGCGCTACCGCGCCCTGCTGTCGGCACTCACCGACCTTCAAATAGATCTGGTATCGGAAATCACAGGCGAAAAGATTGCTTCGGCAGGACTGGGCTCTCTCGCCACATCAAGCTCACCAATCAAGAGCGAAAGCAACTTCCTTGGCGACTCTGAACAAGGTTTCGCCTCCTTCGTCATGCCCGGTATCGTCATCCTCATCCTGCAGCAGAGCATGCTTCTCGGTATCTGCCTCTTAGGCGGCACGTCGCGCGAACGGCGCAGACGCAACGGGGGTGCTGACCCGGAACAGACACAGGGCGTGCCGACATCTGTCACCGCCTGGGGCAAAGCTCTGGCCTACACGGTATTCTATATCCCGTGTACGATATATATCGTGCGTTGCATACCCGAGATGTTCGATCTTCCCCATTTCGGAAACCCTATCGACTATATGCTCTTCCTGTTCCCTCTCCTGCTGTCCACATCCTTCCTGGGACAGACCCTGAACCTATTCATGAAAGAGCGCGAATCGTGCTTCGTACTGATAGTGTTCACTTCCATCATGTTCCTGTTCCTGTCGGGCCTCACCTGGCCCCGCTACGCCATATCGTCCCTGTGGACATGGGTGGGCAACGCCATCCCGGCCGTCTGGGGTGTAGAAGGCTTCATACGCATCAACAGCAACGCCGCTACCCTTGCCGAAGTACACGGTGAGTATATCGCCCTCTGGATTCTTACAGGCATATACATGCTTGCGGCAATATGGGTGACATCCTATATCAACAGGCTATATAACGAGAAACAAACCAACAAGCTATAAATAGAAATCACATTATGGCAGGCATCAAAAGTCTGATGAAGGACACGGCAATCTATGGTATCAGCTCCATAGTGGGCCGCTTCCTTAACTGGATGCTCGTACCTCTGTACACTATCATGTTCCCGGTGGCGGAGTACGGCATCGTCACATATGTCTACTCTGTTGTCGCCCTTGCCATGGTCATACTGACCTACGGCATGGAGACAGGCTTCTTCCGCTTTGCCAACCATGAGCGCTGGAAAGATCCTATGGAAGTCTATTCGACCTGCCTCATCTCCCTGGCCAGCACCTCTTCGCTCTTCATTGTACTTGTCCTCGCGTTCCTGAAGCCCATAACAGGATGGATGCAGTGCACGGGTCATGAGTCGTATATCGTCATCATGGCTGTGTGCGTTGCAGCGGATGCCTTCCTCGCAATCCCTTTCAGCTATCTCCGCTACAAAAAGCGCCCGATGCGCTTTGCGATCCTAAAGCTCGTCAACATAGGGCTCAACATAGGGTTGAATCTCTTCTTCATACTTTTGTGTCCATGGCTGATGAAGCATGCGCCGTCGACCGTCGACTGGTTCTACCGTCCCGACTTCGGCATCGGATATATCTTCCTTGCCAACCTGATAGCCTCGCTTGTCAACCTTGCGATGATGCTTCCCGAGCTGCGAGGCTTCCGCTGGCGTTTCAACGGCCACCTATGGCATGAGATGATAGTCTATTCGGCACCGCTCCTTGTGCTGGGCGTTGCCGGAATCATGAATCAGACCATCGACAAGCTACTCTACCCCTCGCTCGTCTCCGACCCGGACGAGGCTATGTTCGGCCTCGGTATCTACGGGGCCAACTACAAGATAGCCCTTGCGCTGCTTGTCTTTCTCCAGGCTTTCCGCTTTGCATACGAGCCTTTCATCTTCTCGAAGGCCAAAGAAGAAGGCGAGGGCAAGCTTCAGGGCTACCGCGACGCGATGAAATATTTCGTGGCCTTCGCGCTGCTCATCTTCCTCGGTGTGATGTACTATCTCGACATCCTGCGCTATTTCATCTCACCACGCTATTTCAGCGGCCTCGGAATTGTGCCTATCGTAATGCTTGGAGAGCTTTTCTTCGGCATCTTCTACAACCTCTCGGTATGGTACAAGCTGACCGACAAGACTATATGGGGAATGTGGTTCTCGCTCATCGGCCTGGCTGTGACAGTGATTGTCAATGTCGCTCTTGTGCCTCATATCGGCTACTGGGGCTGCGCCATCGGTGCTTTGTCGAGCTACGGCACGATGATGGTCGTGAGCTACTTCGTCGGGCTTAAGAAATACCCCATCGGCTATGCCACAGGCCGCATACTCTCCTACTTCGGCATCGCGGCGATACTCTATGTCGCAGGCTTCTACGGAGTCGAGGCCCTGCCCTGCGGGTCTGTCGTACGCGGCATCATCCGCTTCGGCCTTCTGGCCCTCTTCGTCTGGATATTCGTCCGCCGCGAGCATGTGCCTGTCAAATCCTTGTTAGGGCCTCTTGCCGCCCGTCTGTCGCGCAGATGAAAATAGTGATAATCAACCACAGCGACCGCCGTGGCGGAGCATCGGTCGTTTCCTACAGGCTCATGAAGGCACTGCAGGCCGCCGGTGTCGACGCATCCATGCTTGTCGTACACCGGGACAGCGACGATCCGTCGGTGGTCTGCGCCGGGTCGGCAAAGATACCTTTTCTGGAGGAACATCTGCGCATCTTCTTCGGCAACGGATTCGACCGCGCCGACCTCTTCAAGGTGTCGATAGCCACCGACGGTCTGCCCCTGCACCGGCATCCCCTTGTCCGCGAGGCCGATGCCGTATTCCTGGGCTGGATAAACCAGGGGATGCTGTCGCTCAAGGAAATCGGTAAAATAGCCGCGACAGACAAGAAAATGGTATGGACGATGCACGACATGTGGAATCTCACCGGCATATGCCATCATGCCGGGACATGCACGGCATACCGCGAGCGTCCCGGATGCGGCAACTGTCCGTTCCTCCATAGCCGGGCCTCCGCCCATGACCTTTCGCGCCGCACATGGGAACGCAAGAAAGCCCTCTACTCTTCGGCCGACATACGTTTCGTGGCCGTAAGCACATGGCTTGCAGGGAAATGTCGCGAGAGTTCCCTAATGGGCGGCATGGATATCTCCGTGATACCCAATGCTTTCCCTACAGAAGATTTCTATATCGAGCCGCACGGCAGCCGTCAGGACTTAGGGCTGCCCGAAGGGAAGAAACTGATAGTCATGGGAGCAGCACGCCTCGACGACCCTGTGAAAGGTCTCGGATACGCCGTCGACACCCTCAACCGCCTCACAGACACGGATGCGCATGCTGTCTTCTTCGGAGCTCTGCGCGACGCTCATGCCCTCGATGCTTTGCGGCTGCCCTACACCTGTCTCGGTGAAATCCATGACCGGGCCGTCCTCCACGAGCTATATGCCCATTCATCGGTCGTCCTGTCGACATCCCTCTATGAGACCCTACCCGGCACTCTTGTCGAAGGACAGGCATCCGGCACATTCCCGGTAAGTTTCGACCGTGGCGGCCAGCGCGACATCATCAGTGACGGAAGCCTCGGCTTCTTAGCACCTTTCGGCGATACCGAAACTCTGGCCAAGGGCATACGCCGCGCTCTTGCCGAGGGCTTCGACCCCCGTCATCTGCGCGAATCCGTCGGCCGCTTCTCCGCAGAGACCATCGCCAAGGCATATCTTAAGCTCCTGTAATCATCCCAGCTTCTAAAACTGTATGCTATTTCAATTAGAGCTTGTAGTTATTATATTTATTATATACCTTTGTACGAACATCAAAATTATATCTCGAATTTCAATAATCACAGCTGTCAAAATATTAGCTTAGCTCTTTGAACATCGAATGAACAGTTAACTATCTTACAGAAAAACTTGGATATACGACTTATACTATTAGATACGGAATAATATGAATTGGGATTCATTTCGTTTTATAGACTTGTTTGCAGGTATTGGCGGTATTAGACTCGGCTTTGAATCTGTTGGAGGATATTGTGTGTTTTCTTCGGAATTTGATGAAAATGCATGCAAAACTTATGAGGCTAATTTTGGAGAACGTCCATCTGGCGATATTACAAAAATTGATGCCAAGGATATTCCAGATTTCGATATTTTACTTGGAGGATTTCCGTGTCAGGCTTTCTCTATTATTGGTAAAAAAGAGGGATTCGAGAATGAGACATGCGGAACGTTATTCTTTGAAATTGAAAGAATCCTTAGAGAGAAATTACCAAAAGCTTTTATGCTGGAGAATGTCCGAAACCTAATTGCACATGATGGTGGAAAAACATTCAAGATTATTAGAAGCCATCTTGAAGCTTTAGGGTATTCTGTGTATGCCAAAGTTCTTAATGCACTCGACTTTGGTGTTCCTCAAAAGAGGGAAAGAATAATTATTGTAGGATTCAAGGATAATGTGTTGTTTTCTTTTCCTGATCCTATTCCTGTGTCAAATCGCAAAAGACTTTCAGACATCTTGGAACAAAATGTCTCGGACAAATATTATGTAAAGGAAGAGATTAGAAAGTCTCGTCTTATGCGTCTCAAAGATACAAATTACCCGAAACCCTACATCTCACATGAGAATATGGCCGGGAGTATAACCCCTCACCCTTATTCTTCGTGTCTTAGAGCTGGAGCTTCTGCAAATTACATCCTTATAAATGATGAACGCAGGCCAACTGAACGCGAAATGTTAAGGCTTCAAGGATTCCCAGATGACTTTAAAATTGTTGTTTCTTATGGACATATAAAGCATCAAACAGGGAACTCAGTAGCAGTTCCTGTTATTGCAGCGGTAGCAAAACAGATGATTTCAACATTAAAACAATATGAAGAAAGTGATATATGATTACATTAGAAACAGCAAAGAAAGCTTTGGATTCCGTTATTGAAAAAGGACGATTACATTTGTACAAACCTATCCAAATAGCTGAGATTCTATATAGAGATCGTGTATATAAAGATATCGACCTGTCAAAATTGGAAGATTATAGAACTCCAAGCAAAAGATGGAGAGATAAAATAACGATGCCTTTGTTAGGACGGAAATGCACAAGCTCTGCGCGATACCAAGATAACGTTTTTAATGACAATGCTACTCCTCCTTCAGTTCTTGTAGTTTTAGGCAAAGAAAATCGCAGAACTAAAGGTGCTGTAGAGGCATATATTTACAACAAGTTCACCTGTAAGCACGAACAATTAAAATTAGCATTGAACTATTGTCTTAATTCTAAGCCGCAAACATTTCAAATTCAACAATTTATTAATTTGTTTTGGAATGAGCCAGGATTGAGAAGAAGTATTGATAAAGTCTACGAAATAATTGTCTATTCTTTATTTTCTACCTTAGTAGAAGCCTTGAAGTTGGAAGTTATTATCACTATAAAAGAAGAAGGCTTATCGCTCCTCAAAGAGTTCGAGGATTTCTCTCGAAAAATAATGTGTTTGGATAGCTCAACAACTTCCTATATACAAGATGCAAAAGTATATAGGGTTGGTGTTACAAATGCAGCTGACAGAGGTTTGGATATGTATTCAAACTGGGGACCCGCTATCCAAATTAAACATCTTAGTTTGGATGTAACTCTAGCAGAAGACATAGAGAATAGTGTTTCCAGTGACAAAATCATCATTGTATGTAAAGACGCGGAGAAAGATGTAATAGTTTCATTGTTGTCCCAAATCGGTTGGCGGAGTCATATTCAAAGTATTGTGACTGAGACGGATTTAGTGAATTGGTATGAAAAAGCCCTTAGAGGAATGTATTCTAAAATATTGGCGGAAAAATTATTAAACTCACTCGCGGAAGAAATTGCAGAAGAGTTCCCATCTGTAGAGAATATACCAGATATAATTAAAAAACGCCACTATGAAAAAATAAAGGACCCAAAATGGCAATAATAATTTAATATTGGCAATAAAATGTGTACACTAATTATTTTAGGGAATGGCTTCGATTTAGATTTAGGCTGGAAAACGTCTTATAAGGATTTCTTCATAGCAAAGCAGGCCTCATTTAATGAGTATATCAATCTATCTTATATTAAGAATATGATAGATAATGATTGTTGGTATAATTTAGAGGGATATTTGAGGCAGTGTATTTTAAATCTAGAACTACCCGATGTTGAACTGCTCAACGATTTTTGGAAGATTTGCAGCAATTTAATGCTTGACTATTTCTCACGAAATCTTTCAAACTTTAAGTCCAATCATGATAGTTGTGCTTATCGACTCTTGGCATCCTTAACTAATTCTATTGTTTACACTTTTAATTATACTAATCCCTTCGTAAAAGAAGGGTTTACAGAACCGGAAATCCATTTTGTCCATGGGAAATTAGATGGAGCTTCAAATGGATCTCAACTTAAACTAGGCGTTGATACTGGAGTAATCAACGAGAATGATATATCAACAAACGAATTCATAAAACCATTATTAAAAACTTACGCAAATACAGAAAAAGACAGCCTTTTATGCCGACTTAAAAAATCGGACAATATCATAATATATGGTCATTCTCTTTCCATAACTGATTCCGATTATTTCAAAATTTTCTTTGAATATCTCGAATCAAATCTCTTTACTCATAAAACCATATACTTTATTGTATATGATGCTGAAGGTTTGCAAATGTTAAAGAATAATATGAAAGAATACGGTATCTCATTTGATAAACTTCAGTTATCTCAAAATGAAATTGAAATTGTATATACGTCAAAAGGTCCTAAAGATAGTGCTTTTAAAGATTTGATAAAAATTGTTTAAGATTAATCGATTTTTCTACCATACAATCTCTCTACGCATCATCAAAAATACTCTCTTACCATCTTACTATCTTAAAATAGTTCCACTTTTTTACAAGTATAATAAGTCTTCAATATTCCTAATTGAAATCCAGTTTATCATCAATAATTTAGAGAGCAACTGTTTGGAATTATTTTTGCAATTTGAGGCAGATTGTTGTGAACAATTTAAAGAGTGTTGACTGCTCAGTGAAAAGAACAATCTTAACGCGTCTTGCAAGAAGCAATAAGCTTTTTCTTTTATATATGGAGTGCCTGTAAGCTCATTATCAAGAAGTATATTGATCAGTTAACGCTTCTCGTGTAAGGCAGGGAGGGACATCAAAAACTGCCAAAATGCAGGCAAGTTAAGAAAATATTTGTCATAATAACATAAAATGCGTAACTTTGCACGTCGTTTTGTCAACGATTTGCAGAGCATGATTGATTTTTGCCTGCTGCAAGCCATCATTTCCAATTTCTTGTTTAAACTTTCCAGAGAAAAGTTATCATGACAGAGCCTTCGAGAGCATCCTCGAACACAACGGGGTATAAGAACAACGATTCCAGAGGCCTATATTCGCCGGATTATGAGCACGATGCCTGCGGTGTAGGCCTTGTAGTAAAGATCGACGGCAGCAAACATCACTCAATAGTCGATCAGGGACTGAAACTACTTGAGCATATGGCGCACCGTGGCGCGGAAGGTGCCGACAACAAAACGGGCGACGGTGCCGGCATCATGGTACAGATTCCTCACGAATATATCCTGCTCAACGGTATTCCTGTGCCGGAGAAAGGCCGCTACGGTGTCGCAATGGTGTTCATGCCCAAAGATGACAAGGACAGGGAGGCTTTCGAAGCAATCATCGACAAAGAAATCAAAGCCACAGGCCTCTTCATGATGCACACCCGCGACGTGCCTGTCGACTCCTCCGTGTTAGGCCACGACGCAGCCGTGACGGAGCCTATTATCCGTCAGCTTTTCATAGTAGGATGCGACAATCAGGACCGTTTCGAAGGTCTGCTCTACCAAATCAGGAAACGCATCGAAAAGGATGTTCTCGAGTCGGAGCTTATCGCCGACAAGGAGTCGTGCTACGTGGCAAGCATGTCGACCAGAACTCTTATCTACAAAGGGATGCTATCCTCGCTGCAGCTCAGGGCATACTTCAAAGACCTGCAAAGCCCCTATTTTACAAGCGCCATAGCCCTCGTCCATTCCCGTTTCTCGACCAATACATTCCCGACCTGGCGGCTTGCCCAGCCCTTCCGCCTGATAGGACACAATGGCGAGATAAACACTATCCGCGGCAACCGTTTCTGGATGTCGACACGCGAAGCCGTAATCGATTCCGAAAGCCTGGAATCTACGGCAAGGATAGGCAACGTAATACAACCCGGCATGAGCGACAGCGCCTCCTTCGACAACGCTCTCGAATTCTTCGTGCGTTCGGGCATGAGCCTGCCGCATGCCCTGGCTATGCTCGTACCGGAGAGCTGCGACGAACAGAACCCACTGTCGCGCAAACTCAACGCCTTCTACGAATATCATTCCATCTTCATGGCTCCCTGGGATGGCCCGGCGGCCATCATATTCTCGGACGGAAGATATGCCGGCGGTATGCTGGACCGCAACGGCCTGCGACCTGCAAGAGTCGTAGTGACCAAGGATGGCGAGATGATAATAGCCTCCGAGACGGGGGCCCTCGATATCCCGGACGACATGGTGGAACGCAAATCGCGCCTGAAACCCGGCAGGATACTGATGGTGGACACCGAGAAAGGGGAGATACTCGTCGACCGCGACATCAAGAAAGCACTGGCCGACGAACATCCCTACAGCGAATGGATAGACCAGAACCGCATCGTACTCAGCGATATCAAGAGCGGCCGCAAGGTCAGCCATGAGGTCGATGACTACAAGGCTAAGATGCTTGCCTTCGGCTACAGCCGAGAGGATATCGACAAGATACTCAAGCCCATGGCCTCAAACTCACAGGAGCCTACTGCCGCCATGGGCGACGATGCCCCCCAGGCCATACTCTCGAATATACCCCAGCGCTTCTTCAACTACTTCCGCCAACAGTTCGCCCAGGTCACAAATCCTCCCATCGATCCCATACGCGAAGACCTCGTCATGTCGCTGACCAGCTACGTAGGCTCCGTCAGGAAGAACATCCTGCGCCCGTCGGCCGAACTGTGCAAGGTCGTCAAGATGCCCTCACCTATTGTCTCGGACGGCGAGCTCGACATACTGCGCCATCTTCAGTACAAAGGATTCAACACCATCACACTGCCAATGGTCTTTGAGGCCGAAGGCGGTGTCAAAGCCCTGGAAGAAGCACTCTCAGCACTATGCTCCGATGCCGAGGATGCCGTCGACAGGGGATTCAACTACATGGTGCTGTCCGACAGGTCTGTCAGCAAACGCTATGCCCCCATACCGTCGCTGCTTGCCCTTTCGGCTGTACACCACCACCTTGTGACCCGACGGAAACGCTCGCAGATAGCCATTATCGTCGAGAGCGGCGAGGTGTGCGAGGTGATGCACGTCGCCCTGCTGATGGGCTTCGGTGCAAGTGCCGTCAACCCCTACATGGCATTTGCGATTCTCAAACAGCTTGTCGATGCCAATGAACTGCAACTCGACTTCGAGGCGGCAGAAAAGCACTATATCAAGGCCGTCAACAAGGGCATCATGAAGATAATGTCTAAGATGGGTATCTCGACGATACGGAGCTACCGAGGATGCGCCCTTTTCGAAGCTCTCGGTGTCGGTTCGCGACTGCTGAGCATGTATATGGGCGGAGCACCGTCAGCCATCGAGGGTATCGGTATAGAAGAGGTCGCTGCCGACGCTCTGCGCAACCATTCGAAGGCATTTTCAGCCGACGAGGCCCCCGAACTCGAAAACTACGGCAGCTACGACTACCGCAAGGGCGGCGAGCTTCATGCCTGGAATCCGGAAGTGGTACGCACTCTTCAGGCTGCCGTCCGCGGCGACGATTTCGACAAGTTCAAGGAATTCGTGAGCCTCGTCGAAGACAAGCCACGGCCCATGTTCCTTCGCGACCTGATGACAGTGTCGTCCGACCGCGAGCCGATAGCTCTCGAGGAAGTCGAAAGCGAGGAAAGCCTGCTGAAACGCTTCTGCTCCGAGGCTATGTCCTTCGGAGCCATAAGTTCCGAAGCCCATGAGACTATCGCCATAGCCATGAACAAGATCGGAGGCATGAGCAACTGCGGCGAAGGCGGCGAAGATCCCGGCCGCAACAAGGTGCGCCCCGACAGCACATGGCCGAGCAGCCGCGTCAAGCAGGTAGCGTCGGGCCGCTTCGGTGTCGATGCCGAATTCCTTGTCAATGCCGACGAGATACAGATAAAGATAGCCCAGGGAGCCAAGCCGGGCGAAGGCGGCCAGCTACCCGGTTTCAAGGTCGACGAAGTCATAGCCCGTACACGCCGCTCGCTGCCCGGCATAACGCTCATCTCCCCTCCTCCGCATCACGACATATACTCTATCGAAGACCTCGCGCAGCTGATTTTCGATCTGCGTAACCTCAACCCCCAGGCTGCCATCAGCGTCAAGCTCGTAGCGGAAAGCGGTGTCGGCACCATCGCAGCCGGTGTCGCCAAGGCAAAGGCCGACAAGATACTCATCAGCGGCTGCGACGGCGGTACGGGTGCCAGCCCGGCAGGCTCGATGAAACATGCCGGAATCCCTGCCGAGATAGGCCTGGCCGAGATTCAGCAGACTCTGGTGCTGAACAACTTGCGCGACAAAGTGAAGCTACAGGTCGACGGCCAGCTCAAGAGTCCGCACGACGTGATAGTCAGCGCCTTGCTCGGTGCCGAGGAATACGGCTTCGGAACGGCTGTGCTCGTCGCGCTCGGCTGCTGCATGGACCGTCGCTGCCATACCAACAAATGCCCGAAGGGAATAGCAACCCAGAACCCCGAGCTGCGGGCCAGATTCACAGGCAAGGCAGACCATATCGTCAGCTACTTCCGCTTCATGGCCCGCGAAGTGCGTCGCCGCCTCGCCGAAATGGGCTACCGGAATCTCGACGAGATTGTCGGACGCGCCGACCTTCTTGTAAAACGCGAAACGCCCGAAGGCACCAAGGCACGGCTGATAGACTTCTCGCGACTTTTCCATATCCCGGCCACTGACGCCGGGACAGCGCTTCACCACATGCCCGGCACCGACCATACACCCAAGGGCACCAAGGACGAGGCTCTCCTGCAACTCCTCGGAGCGGCGATAGACAAGAAACAGGCCGTATCCATCGGTATGCCCATCGTCAACACCGACCGCTCGGCAGGCACGATGATAAGCGGCTATATCACACGACTCTTCGGCGGCGAAGGACTTCCCGACGGGACAGTAAACCTGAGTTTCAGCGGTTCGGCAGGCCAGAGTTTCGGAGCCTTTCTCTGCAAGGGCATAAACCTGCGCCTCGAGGGTGAGGCCAACGATTATCTCGGCAAGGGTCTGTCGGGCGGCAGAATCATCGTGGTACCTCCACGTGATGCAAGCTTTGAGGCCGAAAACAATACCATAGCAGGCAATACTCTGCTCTACGGAGCCACATGCGGCGAGCTATACGTCAACGGACGTGTCGGCGAACGTTTCGCGGTGCGTAACAGCGGTGCCAATGTCGTGGTGGAAGGTGTCGGCGACCATGCCTGCGAGTATATGACCGGTGGCCGTGTGGCCGTTCTCGGAAAGATAGGGCGCAACTTCGCAGCCGGTATGAGCGGCGGCATAGCATATATCTGGAATCCTGAGGGTAATGCCGACAGCCGTATCAACATGGACATGGTCGAGCTGTCGCTGCTCTCCGAAGATGACGAGAAAGAAGAATTGCGCTCACTCCTCGAGGCTCACTACCACTACACACATTCCGCCCTCGCAAAACGTATGCTCGACGACCTGGAAACGTACTTCCCTCAGTTCCTGAAGGTAACACCTGTAGAATACAAGAAGGTGCTCGCCAAGAAGCAGGATTGTTAAACGGCGGAGGGTCTTGGAAAAGCCGACAGGCGCCCCCGGCCAGGAGTATTTTTGCGGAACAATCCAAAATCCGCAAAAATGAACAAGACAATCTCACTTCCGGCCCAGCCCTGCGACGGCTCGCCGGGAAACACCGTCTACAATCTCCGTCCGGCCAAGGCTATCGACGGCAGAACGGACCTTGTGCCTGTCGGAATACCAAAGAATTTCACTGTTCTCGGGGGCTACACGCCTCTCTGCCGACACAAAGACAGGCTCATCGCAGCCGAAGGCAGCCGTATTATGGCCTTCGACGACAGCTCAGGCAAGGACAAGCCGGGGCCGACTGCCGTTCTTGATTCTGAAGCGCTCTGTGCCGTCGACGACAAGGACGGCAAGCTGCTTGTCATGACCGCGGAAGGCCCGACGACGCTTAATGTCAGCGACACGGACATAAACGCAGAAGGGAGCGTCGATTTTCCGCCCGTTCGTCTGTCGGCTACCGACAGTGTGCAGTTTTCATCGGTAGTACCGTCACGAAGTCTTTCCAAGAGCTATACCGAATCGAGCCGCCTGAGCAAGGCCGACCGCGAAGGACTTGTGGGAGACCTCTGCGATGCCTATCGCGAGATCTGCTCGAAGGCAGCGGCCTCAGGATGCTATCTGCAACCCGTTCTGGCGAGGTACAGACTATGCCAAGGCGACGGCACGACTGCTTTTGTCTCGCCGACGATATTGCTGTCGCACAGCGAGGGCGCCCAGTGCGACACTCCTATTGAACTGATATCGGCCGACAGGAAAACCGTCGACACATACACGCTGAGCGCCAAAAGCTGGAAACTTCGCGTCGATATCCCCTCGGGGCTGGAAGACTATGACATCGAAATATGGCTCAGCCCCTTGTTCCACCCCTATAATCCCGATCTTCCTGCCGACATAGGCAGCGTCCGCAGCGGTACGTCCTCATTTGTCTCAGTCTCGCTGCCCGGCTGCTACTGCGGCATAAGCAGGCATCATTCCATGGCCGGATACAACACGCTTATGGCTGCCATAGCCCGAATGGATGCACTCGAAAGAAAAGTAGCCGTACTTGGGGGCTCCGAAGGCAGCTTCTATCCCGACACTATGCCCGATCAGGATATCGACAGTGTCGCCCGCAGTCTGCGCCGTGAGCTCGCAAAGAAATTTATACCGGCCGCCGGCAAAGTACGGGAGCTTTGTCCTCCACATAACATGAGCGCCTGCAGCGTGGCATCATCCCCGGGAGCCGTGCTATGGGGCGGACTGAAGGCATTGCCCTACAAAGGTTATCCCCTCGGCACTTTCACGGCAAAATCGTCTGTGAAGGCAAGCACCGTCACCGTCGCCATCAGCTTCGGCGACGGAAAAGGTGTAATCCGCAGAGAGGACTATACGGACTTCGCGCCCGACGCGATAGGCTCGGTTCTTTCCTACCCTTCTTCAAGAGCAAAGGAGATGACCGTGATATGGTCGTCGGACGGCGAGCTACACAAAGGCACATACCCACTTACGCCGGACGCATCAGGTCGTTCGGCAATATATGTTTCTCCCGATTTCCTGCCGTTCACCCCTGAGCGTGTTTCAGCGGCAGCAATCCCCGATTTATCCGACGATGGGGAGAGTCTCGACGACTATATCGCCGTCGCACACCCCGACCAAGCCCTCTCGATAATCCGCACAACGCCGACAGGTCGCGGTGCTGTGCGCGGACTGGTGACAGTACCCGGTCGAGACCAGTCGTGGGAGTTCGGGCGCAGCCGTTTCCTCGCGGCTTGCGAAGAGGGTCTTGTCTCCGTCACTGTCGGGAGCGGCGGTGCCATAAGTGCGCGATGTATCGCCGAAGGGAAAGTGTCGCCGACTATGCCATTGTGCGACGACGGAGTGTTTGTACTCGTCTCTGGTCGTCCATACCATGTCTCTGCTTCGGGACGTATGAAGCCTGTCTCGGACAAGAACGGATATGAGAGCCTTGCGTACAACCGCCGGCGTGGCGAGCTGTGGTGCTTCTCGGCAGGAGGCAATGCCGATGTGTATCTCAAGAATTACCGTCGGACTTTCTACTCTACGCTCGTGCGAGGCGCAGAGGCGGCAGTCATGACAGTCGACCGTCCATATGCCGTGTCACCGACGGCGCTCGTCAGTCTGTCGGATGAGGATGCCGGAACGGTAGAAATCGACTATACCGTCACCATACGTACGCCGGACCGCATACCGATGCGCACACGCTGCACCGTATTCGATATAGCCGGTTCTCAGGCCGACATATACCTCGGACTCGAAGCCATAGGCATAGACGCGACGGCCAAACGTCCCGTATTCAGCCGCTCTGTACGGGGCTTCCTGCGCAGCGGCATGCACGTCCCGGCTTTCAGCTCGCCTTCGAGTGCCTTTTCGCTGTCGCTGCGCGGCTGTGTAGACAATGATTTCAGAATCCATGCTTTTGACCTTACCGTATGCAACCCAAAGAAATAGAACTTGCACTCGTTCTTGACGACATACGTCGCCGGCTCCGCGACGCTGAATACAATCCACACCGCGGCACTGGCTGCAGCGGACATCGCCGCGAAGTCGCCACTCCCGTCGAAGGACTGCCATGCGCCTTAGTGCCGGTGACGATGACGGAAGATCCCCAATATACCACCGTCCTAAACAATGCGACGGCATGGAAACGTCTGCGCTGCCGTCACGACTTCGAATACTGGGCTGCGAACTGTGTCAAGATAAAGGATAAGGTGACTGCCGATGACATACCCTTTGTCCTCAACGCGCCGCAGCGCCGACTCCTCGATGCCCTCGAAGCCGACAGGCTTGCCGGAAAGCCGATACGCGTCATCGTCCTCAAGGCGCGTCAGTGGGGTGGAAGCACCCTTGTACAGAACTACATGGCTTGGATACAGAGCTGCCACCGACGCAACTGGCACTCTGTGATATGCGCCCATGTCAAGGACGCTGCCTCAGGCATACGCGGCATGTACACCAAACTGCTCGACAACTATCCCGAAGAGCTGTGGGAGGGCGACGAGAAGCCCGTTTTCAAGCCTTTCGAGCGTTCTACCAACGTCCGCGAGATAGCGGGTCGCGGCTGCCGTGTCACCATAGGCTCCAGCGAGAACCAGGAGGCCGTGCGAGGAGCAGACTATGCCATGGCGCACCTGAGCGAGACGGCCTACTGGGCCTCGACACCACAACGTTCGCCCGAGGGTGTCGTTCGCGCCGTCTGCGGCTCCGTGGCTCTCCTGCCGTACACGCTCATAGCAATGGAATCGACAGCCAACGGCATCGGCAACTATTTCCATACCGAATGGGAACGCTCCAAGGCCGGACGAAGCGACAAGACGGCGGTTTTCGTGCCATGGTACGAGATAGAGATGAACCGACTCGAGAGAGGTGACAAAAAACGCCTTATCGAGAGTATGGACGAATACGAGGAACGCCTTTGGCGTATCGGTCTTTGCTTCGACCAGATAAGGTGGTACCGTCGCAAGCTGTCGGAATACACCGGCCGCGAACAGATGGCAGCCGAGTTCCCTACCGACGATGTCGAAGCCTTCGCCAACAGTGGCAACAATGTCTTCGACCCGAGGCATGTCGCAGAGCTCCGCAAGGGGTGTACGGCTGGGCGGCTCGGCGAAGTGTCGCAGGGTGGCGACCATTTTTCGGAGGATGCCAAGGGTAAGTTCCGGCTATGGCGAGAGCCTGTGGAGGATATGCGCTATGTCGTGGCCGTCGATGTCGGCGGCCGCTCCGAGAAGTCGGACTGGAGCGTCATCGCCGTCATGGCCTTCCCATGGGAGGGTCTGCCTGAAGTAGTTGCCCAGTGGCGCGGTCATACCGACCACGATATACTGGCGCACAAAGCCGCCGACATAGGCCGTTTCTACAACGAAGCGCTTCTCGTCATCGAGAGCAACACTTTCGAGACCGATGACCGCGAATACGGCGGAGACCCGAACCTCTTCATCCTCAACCGCCTCATGGACGAATACCAGAACCTCTACCTCCGCGAGAGCTACGACAGCGTCACCAAGGAACGCTCGACACGCGTCGGGTTCCATACCAACCGCGCTACCAAGAGCCTTCTCATCGGCACTCTCATCGAGGCGGTACGCGAAGGAGGATTCATCGAACGCGATGCCGAGGCATGCAGCGAGTTCGCCGTCTACACACGCTTCCCCAACGGCTCCTTCGGGGCTCGCCAGGGACATCACGACGACATACTCATGACCCGTGCCATGGCCCTCCTGACTGCCTCCACCAACCTGCCGGATACACGGGCCGACATACCCCTTGTCGACCGTTGGTAATGATACCGAACTTTTGCCCGACCGAGGATGTTGTCTTTTTAATCACGTGTGCGAAAGCTGCGTTTCAACTACTATCAATTATTACTAAGCGACCATATGAAAGCTCTATTCATCCCGTTTGCTTCTCTCTGCATCCTGGCTTTTGCATCTTGCGGACATAAAACAAAAATAACTGTCAGCGAACCTGTCAGGGTCACCGTCATGCCGGTCGCCCCCGGGCCGCACGGGAATACGGAAACATATTCCGGCACCGTCGAATCGGCCGACAAATCCCTGCTGTGCTTCCAGATCGGAGGCACTATTTCGGACATCTATGTTTCTGAGGGAGACCGTGTCAGCAGGGGGCAGCTCATCGCCAAGGTAAAGACCGGCGACTACAGCAACGCCCACAACATAGCCCAGGCCGAGCTTCACGAAGCACAGGATGCCTACGCACGACTAAAAAAGCTCCATGATGCCGACGCATTGCCGGAGATAAAATGGGTCGAAATACAGGACAAACTCAAACAGGCCGAAAACGCCGCCGAGATAGCCTCGCGCGCCCTCGAGGATGCCGTCCTCCGTTCGCCGGTCAACGGCATTGTCAGCCATAAGCTGGCTGCCGTAGGCCAGTCGGTGCTGGCAGCAAACCCGATAGTGGAAATAGTGGCAGTCGACAAGCTTGAGGTCACCATACCGGTGTCCGAAGACAAGATAGGCGGCATATCCGAAGGCCAGAAAGGAAGCGTCCGTTTCTCTTCGCAGAACATAGGGCCTGTCGAGGGTACGGTGACGAGCAAGTCGCCTGTCGCCGACCCGCTGACACGCGCATATACAGTCAAGCTGAGTATCCCTACAGCCGACGGGAAAATACTCCCGGGCATGGTGGGAGATGTAGTGATGGAAGGCAGCGTGCCGTCCGACAGCCTCGCATCTTCTTCCGTCCTTCTTCCGTCGCAGGCCGTACTTCTTAGCTCCGACAACCGTAACTTCGTATGGGTTGTCGACAATGGCACGGCCCAGCGCCGCTTTGTAAAGGCCGACTACCTGTCCAAAGGAGGCATAATCATCGAAGAGGGTCTGCATAAGGGCGACAGCGTCATCGTCGCCGGCATGCAGAAGGTATGCACAGGGACAAAAGTAAGAACCATCGTTGAATAATAATACTTCCGCATCATGGCACAACAGAGCGACACAAGCGGCAACACCCCACGGCCGACGCTGAAGCCCTCGCCGATAGTCGTGGCGGGGTTCAAATATCGCAAGGAGATAATCCTGATCACATGTATCTTCATCGCCTTCGGCATCTATGCCCTCAAAGAGATGAACAAGAACGAGTTCCCGTCGTTCACTGTCCGTGAGGGTGTCGTAGCCGCCGTCTATCCCGGCGCCTCGGTGGAGCAAATCGAGGACGAGGTACTCAAACCCCTTGAAGACTATGTGTTCTCCTACAAAGAGGTTGACAAAAAGAAGACCCATTCGCAGGTAACCCCCGGAATGGCCATCATATTCGTCAATCTCGATGACAACGTCGATGATTCCGACTCATTCTGGAATGAATTCAAAATCGGGATGGAGAATGTCAAGCTGACTCTCCCCCCCGGGGTACTGGGCATTGAGACGCTGAGCAATTTCGGCGACACATCCTCGCTTCTCATCACCATGCAAAGCGACGAAAAGACCTATCGCGAGCTCGGCAACTATATGGACGACCTCAAGGACTGCCTGAGAGGCATCAAGAGCGTCGGCGACATGAGCGTCACAGGCAAGCAGACCGAACAAATAGCCGTCTATTTCAATCCCGAGAAGCTGCGGCATTACGCACTCTCGGAGGAGACAGTAGCAGCAACCCTCTTCGCACAAGGGTTCAAGACAACAGGGGGGTCACTGCGCAACGGCGACTACACGCAGCCTATATACGTGGCCCGTCCCATCAACTCCGTGGCCGACGTAGCCGACATGGTCGTGCTGTCGACACCCGACGGTTCCATGGTGCGTCTGGGCGACATCGCCGATGTCCGCAAGGAATACGCCGACCCGGACAGCTACATCACCAACAACTTCCAGAAATGCATCCTCCTGAGCATCCAGATGAAAGACGGCTTCAATGTTGTCGAACTTGGCAAGGAGGTCGATGCCAGACTCGAGAAATTCAAGAGCCAGCTGCCGGAATCGGTCACTCTCTTCAAGATTACGGACCAGCCGGTGGTTGTCAACAGCTCCGTGAACTACTTCCTCGTCGAGCTGCTTATTGCCATCATCGCCGTGGTGGTAGTAATAATGATTCTTCTGCCCTTCAAAGTGGCACTCATAGCGGCAGCCACAATACCGGTGTCCATATTCATATCGCTGGGTCTCTTCTATGCCTTCGATATCGAACTGAACACCGTGACTCTGGCATGTCTGATAGTGGCGCTGGGTATGATTGTCGATAACTCCGTCGTAATCATCGACGACTATGTAGAACTTATATCCGAAGGCATCGACCACTACACAGCCACGCTTCGTGCCGGTACCGAGTTCTTCAAGGCCATCTTCTCGGCAACACTCGCCATATCGGTCACCTTCTTCCCCTTCCTGCTGACGGTGACGGGTATGTTCCGCGACTTCCTGACCGATTTCCCCTGGGGCATGACCATAATCCTGTTCGTGTCGCTGATCATAGCGGAACTACTGGTGCCATATCTGCAGTTCACCCTGATCAAGAAACCTATCTACAAGCTACAGCAGGAAGCCCTTGCTTCGGGAAAGAAGAAGTTCTCGCTCTTCGGCTCCATGCAGAAGGGCTACGACAAGCTCATCAAGCTCTGCTTCGCATGGCCTAAGATGACAATATTGACAGGCCTTATCATTACGGCACTCTGCGCATGGATGTTCATCAAGACTCCTATGCAGCTGATGCCTATTGCCGAACGCAACCAATTCGCCGTAGAGATATTCCTCCCGCAGGGCACGTCGGTAGAACGTACGACAGCCGTCGCCGACTCTCTGGAGCGTATCCTTGATAAAGATGAGCGCGTTGTTTCGATAGCATCCTTCCACGGCTGCTCGTCGCCACGCTTCCAGGCGACATACGCTCCTCAGGTCGGAGGTCCCGACTTCGCCCAGTTCATTGTCAACACCAAGAGTAACCAGGCAACCATCGATATCCTCGACGAATACACCGAACGCTACGAAAGCTACTTCCCCGATGCCTTCGTACGTTTCAAACAGCTCAGTTATTCTACAGCCGACTACCCCATCGAGCTCCGGCTCAGCGGTGCCGACCGCAAGGTGCTGGCTGCCACAGTCGATACCCTTATAGAACATGCCCGTCGGGTACCGGGCCTTCGCAACGTACGCTCGTCGCTGGGCAATCCACTGGCAGCTGCCGTCGTAGACCCCGACGAGACGCGTGCCTCACGCCTGGGACTGACCAGTCTATCAATCGAAACGACACTGGCGCTGCGTTACAGCCCAGGACTGCCGGTAGCGACAATGTGGGAAGGCGACTACGGCACTCCTGTAGTACTGAAGACTTCAGCCGCGAAAAAAGGCAATGCCGACGAACTTCTCGAGGAACCCATGCCGACCCTCACTCTTGGGACTGTGCCTCTACACCAGATTGCCCGTGTAGCTCCTCAATGGCATCCCGGCAAGCTCGACCGCGCCACAGGCGTGCCGTCGGTATCGCTCATAGCCGAAGTGCAGCGTAACGTCAATGTCATAGACCGTACCACAGCCCTGATGGACAGCCTGTCGTCGGTGCCTCTCCCGGAAGGTGTGGAAATCACCAAAATGGGAGAATGGGACAACACAATGTCGACCCTTCCTCAGATTCTGGGCGGCCTCGCCATAGCCATCGTGATTATATTCTTCATTCTTCTGCTGCACTATGCCGAAGCCGACACCGCCGTACTGCTGCTCCTCTGCCTGCTGCTGTGCATCCCCGGAGCTGCTATCGGCCTTAAGATTCAGGATACGGACTTGTCGCTCACATGCGTTCTCGGACTTGTGTCGCTCATGGGTATCCTTGTGCGCAACGCCATCGTGCTTCTCGACTATGCCGAAGAGCTCCGCAACCAGGGACAGAAGGTACGCGATGCCGTCCTCAACGCATCCATACGCCGAATGAGGCCTATATTCCTGACTTCGGCTGCCGCCACGATGGGCGTACTGCCCATGGTGATGGGCGACAGCGCCTTGTGGAAACCTATGGGCGTTGTCATCTTCTGGGGCACGCCTATCACTATGATTTTTATCCTGACGGTAATACCCGTTGCATACTGCCTTATAAAGGAAAGGTCCAAGGGTGCCGACAGACCTCTTGCCGAACCTCTCGAAACGCATCTTCTCTAAACCCCGCCTCATGAAGTCTCTAAGTTTATTCATAGCATTAGCCCTGGGTGCAGCCGCCGCAACCGCAGCCCAGGTTCAGGACAGCCTTCTGTCGCTCGACGACTGCGTAGGACTGGCTTTGAAGAACAACGTGGCCACACGTACGGCAGCAAACAATACCGCAGCCGCCGTCGAGCTCCGCCGCGAAGCATTCACAAAATATTTCCCCGAAATATCGGCTGCCGGAGCCGCTTTCTGGACTCACAATGATGTCTTCCAGTACAATCTGCTCAATCTCATAGAATTCAACTTTATCAAAAAGGGCAAAATGGCCGGCATACAGGCTTTGCAGCCCGTATTCATGGGCGGACAGATAGTCAACGGCAACAAACTCGCCGCCGTCGGCGAGGAAGTGGCCAGACTGCGTCAGTCGCAGTCACAGAACGAGCTGCGACTGACCACCGAGACGATGTACTGGAAACTCGTATCGTTGAAATCTATGCGCCAGACCCTTGTCAAGGCGATTCAGTTGCTCGACTCGCTCGACCGAGATGTCGATGTCGCTGTCGAAGCCGGCATCGCCATGCGCAACGACCTGCTGAAAGTACAGCTCAAGCGCAATTCTTACCGTGCCGAGATGGTAGATCTCGACAACGGCATACAGCTTGTCAAGATGCTGCTGGGACAATACATGGGCCGGGGTACCGACACCCGTTTCGAAATTGTCGGCGATGTCCCTGATGACATACCGTCCTATCCCGACAGCCTGTACATTGCAGGATATGAAGCGCTCCCCAATACTATCGACTACCGTCTTCTGGAGAAGAACGTAGAAGCCAAAAAGCTCGAGAAGCGCATTGAAGTAGGCAAGAACCTGCCTACCGTCGCCTTAGGAGCAGGATGGTTCTATCACGACATCCTTGAACAGGACCATAATTTCGGAGCTCTTATGGTGACCGTAAGCGTGCCACTGTCGGGCTGGTGGGGCGGGTCCCACGCCATCAAGCGCAAGTCGCTCGAACTCGACAATGCCCGTGAGGAGCTGACCGACCTCAGCCAGAAGCTCGAAATATCGATGCAGGACAAATGGGATAATCTCACGGCGGCCCACCGCAAAATGGAAATCGCCAAGGAAGGCATAGCCCAGAGTGCCGAAAACCTGCGTCTCAACCGGCTCTATTATGAGACAGGCATGTCTACCATCACCGAGCTCCTCGATGCCGAGACCTCCGACAAGGAGGCACACGACGCATATACAGCTGCCTATGGCGACTTCCGTGTCGCACGGGCCGCCTATCTTATAGCAACTGCCCGGTAGTACTACTCTTTGTTGTAGAAGTGGAGGATGCGTGTGCGGAGGATGGATTCGTACTTGGCCTGGACGGACTCGGCAAGAGAATTGATGTATTCCGAACGCGCCTTCTCGAACTCCGTAGGGTTGGCACGGCCGTTCTCGTATTTGACGCGCATAGCATCGAAAGCCGCTGAACTGCTCTCGACAGCCACGTCGGCAGCCTCGCGTTTCTTATCAGCGGCTACAGCCTGGGTATAGGCCTGCATGATGGATTTGTAGAGCCTCTGGCGCGTGTCGTCGAGCTGTAGCTGCGAATTGAGGGCCTGCACACGGGCACGACGGACATTGTTGCGGGTGCCGAAAGCGTCGAAGACAGGCACCGACAGCGAGAAGCCGATTTGCTTGCTGAAGTTATTCTTCATCTGCGAGGAGAACGAAGCATTGTCCCATCCCGAGGTACGGTAATAGTTCGTCCCGAGCCCGGCATTGAAGGAGATATTTGGGATATAACCCGACTGGGCGACCCGTATATTCTTCTCGGCGGCCTCAGTGGCGAGGACACCGGCACGCAGGCTGTGATTGCGGACAAGGGCGTTGGCATACACTTCGTCGGGCGATAGAAGGGGCAGGCGGTCGTCGGAGAGCGGCGCTATGGCGAAACCGCTGTTATCCGGCAGATTGAGGAGCTGCGAGAGGTCGAGAAGGGCTATCACGCTGTCGTTGGTGCAGTTGACAAGGTTCAGCTCGTCCTGGCTCACCTGCGAACGTGCCTCGTAGATATCGAGCTCGGGTATCTTGCCGGCCTCAAGGAGCTGCGAACGGCGTTCGAGCTCGGCAGTCGATATGGCGAGACGCTGCCGGGCGACCGACATCATCTCCTGTGCATAGAGAGCCTGGAGGTACTGCGCGATGACATTGAGAGTGACATCATCTTTAGAAGCCTCGACCTGTTCGAGCATTGCCTGAAGGCTCTTGCGGGCATAGTCGAGCCGACGGACAGCCGAGAGACCCTGAAATATCGGGAGGTTGAGGCTGGCACCGACGGAGAAGGACGAGGTATTGCGGTTGGCATAGGTATTATCCGAGGTCAGGGCACGGCCAAAACTGAAATTCTGGCTACTGTAGCCGCTGACACTGGGCAGGAAACGGTCCTTGGCCTCGGTGACACCGAGCTCGCTGTTGCGGCTCTCTATGATACGTGCGCGGACTTCGTTGTTATGTGCTATCGCATAGCTCACACAGCTGTCGAGCGACCATGTCTGCGCCGACACTGTCGCCGTGGCAAGCATGAACGCCGCAGCGGCGAGATATTTCTTTGCTTTCATAGTCTTACTTTATTTTATCGCCACGGAGGACCGCCGTAGAGTCTATGCCCTCCTTGATTTCGATGTTGATACCGTCGCTCATGCCGGTCACGACAGGGGTACGGCGGAACAGCTGCTCGGGCACCGAGTCGGTCATAACATAGACAAAGGTGCTGTCGCCGGAAAACTCGACCACACCTTCGGGTACGGTCAGGACGTTCTCGGCTTTTGCCAGAGCGACGCTGGCATTTGCGCTGTAACCGGCACGCAGACCTTCGACATTGTCGATATCGAGCGCAGCCTTGATTTCGAATGTGTTGGCACCGCTCACCTCGCTGCCCTTAGGCGATATATACTCTATGGTCGCGGTAGGATGACGATCCTCGACGGCACCGATGGAGATATCCATAGGCATGCCCAGACGGAGATAACCGACTTCCGTCTCGTCGACCTTACCCTTGAAGATAAGGTTGGTCATATCGGCGATAGTTGCGATGGTGGTACCGTCGTTGAAAGTATTGGACTGGATCACTGAGCTGCCGACCTTGACGGGCACGTCGAGGACGAGGCCTGTGATAGTGGCGCGTACGAGGGTGTTGCTCTCCGAAGCGTTGTACTGCGAGACACCCTCGCGGACAATGCGGTAGGCATCCTTGGCGGCATCGAGTTCTTCTTCGGCGCGGCGGTAGGTCTTCTCGCTGTTCTCATATTCCTCGCGTGATATGACTTTCTTCTCATAGAGAGCCTTGTCGCGCTCGAATTTCACCCTGGCATCGCGGAGGTCTATCTCGGCGACGTTGACACGGCTCTGAGCCGATGACAGCGTCGATGCCTCGGGTATTACCTTGATACGGGCGATGACATCGCCGGCCTGCACCTTGTCGCCGGCCTCTACCTCGATTTCTGTAATTATACCCGATATCTGGGGCTTTATCTCGATTTCGTCGCGCGGTTCTATCTTGCCTGTGAGCACCGTCGAGCGCTGAATAGTCGTAAATGATGGTTTTTCGGTAGCGAAATGTTCCTTTTCAGGCCGGGAGTTGAGATAGAGATAGACAAAAGTACCGATAAAAATCAGTACGATGACCGACCATAGAAGAATACGGAATACTTTCTTCATAAGATTTCTATAGTTAAGATTTTGATTATTTGTCACGTATAGCCTCGATAGGCTTGATTCTCATGGCTTTGACAGCCGGGAGCGTACCGGCGGCGGAACCGAGGATGAAAAAGGCTCCAACAATTATCATTGCCACGGTGAAACTTATCTGGAAGCCGGCAGAACCCATGAGGGGGTCGGTGGTGAGCTTGTCGGCGATGCCGAGAACTATGGAAGCGAAACAGACTCCGGCGGTACCGGCCACAAGAGTCAGCAAAACGCTCTCGGAGAGCACCTGGACGGTTATGTCGGAAGCCTTGGCTCCGATGGCTCGGCGTATACCGAATTCATGGGTACGCTCCTTGACGATGATCCACATGATGTTTCCGACACCTATCACCCCGGCCATGAGCGACCCGAGACCTACAAAGAGGGCGAGGATGCTGATGCCGGTGAAGAGCATATTGACCATGTCGAACATCTCGGATATATCCATGAAGTTGACGGCCCTTTCATCATCGGGATGGATAGGGTGCTGTATGCCTATGGCACGGCGTATGTACGGCTCGTTGTCCGAGGGTTTGTGTCCGGCCCGCGAAGTATAGGCGAATGCTCCGACCTGCGTTCCCTGGTTGAAGGCCCGGCGGAAAGTCGTCGAAGGTGTCAGGAAGCTCTCGTCGAGGCGGCCCATAAGGCTTGCCTCGCCGGTCTGTCCCATGACACCGATGACGGTGAAGAATATTCCGTTGAGGCTTATGCGCTCGCCGACAGGGTCTTTGTCACCGAAAAGTTCGGAAACGAGGTTTTTGCCGACAACGACGACCTTCGAACGCCGCTGCACGTCGGCATCGTTGATGAAACGTCCCGAATATATCACGGGAATCATGATTTTACCGTATTCGGCATCGACACCCAGCACCCATTTGGAGATACTCTTGTCGAGATATCCCGCGGTTACGCCGGTGTTGTTCAGTTCGGAGGAATATTCTATGTACGGAGCTATACGGCGGATATTGGCAATGTCCTGCTCGTTGAGCGTCCAGTAGGAGCCTTTGTTGAAGCCCTTGTACGATATGCTGCGGCTACCGTTGAAGACGGCACCCATATTGGTTGCGAAACCGTCGAAATTACGGTACATGATGCCCTTGAAGCCCTGCGAGCCGCCCCAGAGCATGGCGAGCATGGCTGTCCCCCAGAAGATGCCGAAGGCTGTCAGGAAAGTACGTGTCTTGTTGCGCGACAGCGTCGCCACGATCTCGCGCCAGTTCTCTATGTCTAAAAATGATGTCTTCATGGCCTTATTCGTCGCGCAATGCTTCTACGGGTTTCACTTTGATTGCTTTCAATGCCGGGAAAAGTCCGGCCATGGCACCGGCTATGACAAGCGCTATAGTCACCTTGACAGCGATCGATATATCGACCGTCGGGTCCTTGAAACCTTCCTGATCGCCAAGGACTGTCGAGAGCACCTGGAGGATTATCATGCCGAAGAAGATACCGATATACCCGAATAGCCCTGTCACGGCGACGCTCTCGGCAAGAATCTGCGTAAGGATGGCACGCGGCTTGGCACCGATGGCACGGCGTATGCCTATCTCATGGGTACGCTCGCGGACAGAGACAAACATGATGTTGCTCACGCCCACGATACCTGTCAGGAGCGTAAAAATACCTATTATCCAGACGGCGATATCGAGATAGCCAAGCGCCGACTTGGACCTCAGGTAGTTCGAAAAGCGGTTCCAGACCCATACGGCATTGGGGTCGTCGGGAGAGAAGCTGTGCTTTGAGGCAAGGGTGCGCACCAACGCTTTCTGGGCGTCATCACCGTCCTTCTCAGTATTGAGACCTTCGACAGTCACGTCGATCTGCCATGCCTGCTCGGTATTGCCAGTAAGAGCCTTGTATGTCGAGTAGGGAACCATACTCTCGCTACGCCATGGATGGTCGTAAATACCTACCACAGTCCAGGCAAGTCCGAGGCTTCGCACTGTCTGCCCTACGGCTTTTGCGGCATCTTCGAAGAGCAGCTCGGCGTTTTTCCGGCACAGAACCATCACACGGCGGCTGTCGGTGATATCGCGGTCGTTGATGAAACGTCCGTACTTCATCTCTATGTTGCTGAGAGCTTCCTCCTTTGGGTAGACCGCCTCGAAGCCGCCGGTCAGGACATCGCGCATGGTTGCTATCGTCGCCGTATCCACCGAGGCACGTGCGGACGCATCGCTGACGAAGTCGCGGTTTTCACGCTCCAGGACATCGATATCGGAGCTTTTCAGTTCTATGTAGCGACCGCTCTGATATCCGGCATACGGTGTCGATGTGCGGCCCGGATAGAAGGATATCACATTATTGCTTCGGTCCGACATGTTGTCGTAGAAGGAATTGCGGACACCACGGCTCGCCCCCAGAAGGATGATGAGCATGAAGACACCCCATGCGACAGACACTCCTGTGAGAATAGTCCTGAGTTTGTTGTTGCGCAGGGTCTGCCCTATTTCACTTATGAGGTCAAACATTTTCGGGAATGATTTCGCCGTCGGTGATACGTATGATTCGGTCGGTAGCGGCTCCGACACCGGGGTCGTGGGTGACGATGACAATCGTCATGCCTTCTTCGTTGAGCTGGCGGAACACGCCCATCACTTCCTTCGACGTATGGCTGTCGAGCGCGCCCGTCGGTTCGTCGGCGAGGATGATGGAAGGGTTGGTCACTATCGCGCGAGCAATGGCCACACGCTGCTTCTGTCCGCCGGATAGTTCGCCGGGCAGATGGTGTGCGCGATCGGCGAGACCCATGCGCTCGAGCTGCTCCATGGCCATGGCGTTGCGCTTGCGGCGCCCTATTCCCTGATAGAAAAGTGGTAGGGCAACGTTTTCGAGGGCGTTCTTGTAGTTGATGAGGTTGAACGACTGGAAGACGAAGCCTATCATCTTGTTACGCAGCTCGGCGGCGCGGTTTTCACTCAAATCCTTTATCAGGATATCGTTGAGGCGGTATTCACCGCTGTCGTAGTTGTCGAGGATACCGAGGATATTGAGGAGCGTCGATTTGCCGGAGCCCGACGCGCCCATGATGGACACCAGCTCGCCCTTCCGGATTTCCAGGTTGATGTCCTTGAGGACATGCAGGGGTACAATGCCGGGATAGGTCTTGTTGACATCACGGAGTGAGATTATCATGTCAGTTATAGAATGTAGAAATATTGTGATGATTAGTTTTTTTATCCTTAGACGCAAGTCTTCGTCGAAAAGTTACACCGTACCGATAATTTTTGCGGTTTTTATGGGTGACTCAAAGATTACGTCCTATCCACCAGGCTATTGTCGCTGAAAGAATAATTGAGATTACGACCGGATGAACTACCGCGGCATGAAATCGCGGCCAACGCCTGCGTCCGGCCTCCGCTACAATGAAAAATAGCGAAGCCGGGGCGGCGAAGAAGAGATAGGGGTTGAAAGCCCATGCCGACGCTATGTCGCCGTTGAGAATGGCATGTAAGGCTCTCTGACTTCCGCACCCGGGGCAGTCGTATCCGGTCAGCACGCGGAAGAGGCATTGCGGCGACGGTGCAGTGGACGGGTCATGGGAACGGTAGAACAGGCATACTGACAAAACGACAGCGGCTGTAGCCACGAAGGCTACGGCCACTGCCGCTTTTGAATGTATCTTTCTTTGTATCAGCTTCACTGCATGTACATGCTCATGAGCATGACGGGGAAGAAACCGAGTGCCACAGCCACCATTATGAGCCAGGCCGCCACTTCCGATGCCTTGCGTGCCTTGTCGACCTTGCCCTGGTTATAGTAGCTGGTGACGAATATCGAGGCGATGAGTGCTGCGAGGCTGACAGGCGAACAGCAGCATATCGTGAGAGCTATCGTCCAGCCGAGATAAGTCGTCGGGCAGGGCTCGTCGGGGAGCTCGCGTCGGTCGAACCTGCGGCCGGGGGCATACTTGCCCTGAGGTGCCGGTTCTTCCGCTTTCGTGTCCTCGCGGAGCTCTGTCGTATCCTCTTCCGTTTCCAGTCCCGGCACGGGCTCTTCCTGGTAGACCTCGACATGGACATGCTCCTCGGGGTCGCGGTGCAGGAGCGATCCGTCGAAAAGAGGGCGCATCTGCGGCAGGGAACCTGCCGGATACCATTTAGGCAGCCCTTCGAACCATACTTTGGTATTTTCGTCGACAGGCATGTCGAGAAGTTGTTCCATTTCGAAAGGCCCCTGCTGGCGGCCGTCGAGATAAACCCATATTTTCATCGGATAGCTTGTAGTTTTTCGGTTTATAAGATGATGTCGGCTTAGAAATGCTTTACTTCGTAGCCTACGATGTCGCTGAGGAGGTTGTTGGCCAGACGGCTCGCACCGAGACGGAAATACTCGTTGGTGAGCCATTCTTCGCCGAGGACTTCCTTGATTACAGTATAGTACTTGACGGCATCTTCGGTGCTTGCCACACCGCCGGCGGCTTTGAAGCCTACACGGTTGCCGGTCTTTTCGTAATATTCCTTGATGCACTCAGCCATGACATATGCAGCCTCAAGGCTTGCACCGGGGTATTCCTTGCCGGTCGATGTCTTGAGGAAGTCGGCTCCGGAATAAAGCGCGAGGATGGATGCCTTCTTGATGTTCTCGGCTGTGCGCAGTGCGCCTGTCTCGAGAATGACCTTGAGACGTCCGTCGCGTGTCGCTTCTTTCTGCTCTGTGATTTCATCGACCAGCGACTCGTAGTCGTTGTCGAAGAAATAGCCGAGGTTGAGCACTATGTCGATTTCATCGGCACCGTTGGCAACGGCCAGCGATGTCTCGGCAATCTTCACTTCCTCGAAGGTCTGCGACGAGGGAAATCCGCCCGATACGCACGCAATCTTGACGGGAGTAACCTCCAGGACTGTGCGGACGACGGCAGCGAAATTGGGATATACGCAGATAGCGGCGACGTTGGGCAGCGAGGGGAAACGCTCCTCGAAGTCGTTGACGTTCTCTGTGAAACGGGCTACGGATTCCGGGGAGTCGGTGCTCTTCAGAGTCGTGAGGTCGATGGTGTTGAACAGGAATTTGTAGACATCCTTGTTGTTATTCTCGGCAAAGTGTTCGTCGAGTATCTTCTTGACAGCAGCGGCAACGGCGTTGTCGTCGGTCTCCACCTTGCTGGCATTGATAGCCTGGGTGTATTTGTCGTTTTCGGGGTCGCTCATAAAGCAGTAGATTATGTTAGTTATACAGTTTTGGATTTTCGATATGCCTCCTGTTGTCCCTAACGCTTTTTTTAGTGATATTGTTGCTGAAAGCCTCGGCAAGATCGATACCGTTCTGATTGGCGATTGCCATGGTGACCCACAGAAGGTCGGACAGCTCGTCGGCAAGATCGAGCTTCTCGCCTTCCTTGGCGGACTGGTCACCATGAATGCGGGCCATGATACGCGCCACTTCGCCCACCTCCTCGGTCAGTACGGCCATATTGGTCAGGGGCGAGAAATAGCGCACGCCGTAGGTGCGTATCCATTCGTCGACGACAGCCTGGGCCTGCCGCAGACTGATGTCTTCGCTTTTCTGTGTCATAGATGCAAATTTAGCCATTATCAGCCTAACGGAGTACCGTGATTTGTTAAAATATGTTGAATCGCTCCCTCTTTTTAACCCTTCAACGATATTATTTGCTCCTGTATAGGATTGTATGCAAGAGATATTTTGCAAACCATCAAAATAAATTTGCAATTTTCTATTGACAAAAGTCAATTTTGATTGTATATTTGCAATATCAAAACTAAAACAAGCCATATTTTCTATGAAAAAATCAACCTTTCAGCGCAATCGCGAATTCATCAGCCTCTGTCTCCGTATAGCCCGTGCGCACCAACAGAAATTCGAACGCTGTACCATCGAAGGAATTGTCGCGGAAGCCCTGATGACACCACCGAAAGCGCACTATATCGAATACGACCGTGCCGCCCAGATCCTGCACATGGCCGGACGCATAGGCTTCCGGCGCCTTACATGCAACGAACTGCAAAAGGAACGCTGGATAGAGCTGTCCGACCAGGTCGAAGAAGCCATGAACGGACCTCGCAGGCTTCCCTTCGCTCCAGCCCTGGCATATGTGCTGACTTTCCGACATCCCAGCCGCTACTACATCAGCCTGTCGACGGCCAGAAAGATCGTCGCACCATTCCTTTACAAGACCGTCGCCGTCGACGGACGTGCATAACCTTAATAAAGAAACAATACTATGACAATTTCAATCTCTATCGACCGTATCCTCGACAGTATCTATGCCCGGGCAGCTCTCGAAGCGAGCATCCACGGTACCGGGAACCCCGCGTTGCTGGACCGCAGCGACTCGAAAGCCCTTCGCAGAGTGACAATCGACTGTCTCGCCGAACTCGTCGCCTCCCTGAGCCATATCGTCAGTTCCGGCGACATAGCATCCCTCGGCAATGATACCGAAATCATAACTCTCGAGACAACCTTAGGACACGGCGATATGCTTGCCCCTACTTTCCGGATGAACCTCGAGACAGCGACAGTCTGTGCCGTTCTCGCCCATGCCTATGCCGGAACGCCTGGACGAGGCGAATGGTATGCCGAACTCAGCCGCATGTCTTTCGTCCCCTTTCCTCCTTCCATACGGAGGGCTGTCTAAAGCTCGTAGAAGAGGGTGTCGACCGCTATGGCGACATCGAAAGGCGTGGCCTGCGACGCGCGCACAGGGACTTCCGAGCGCGTGTAGTAGAAGGCCTGCTGCACGTCCCACGAGCGCAAACCGACCTGACGGGTCTCGCCGGCAGGTATTACGGCAGCAAGATTGTGTGATGCCGTGTGGAGCTGACGCCCTTTCGAATCTGTATAGGTCAGCGTGACGGCGATACGCGAAAGAGGCCTATTGCCGGTATTGGTGACAAAGAAGGTCTCGCGACGCGAACGGAGCGGTTTGTCGTAGCCTTTTATATCGACAGCATGTTTTCCGACAGGCGAGACCGTGTCGTATAAAGCGACAGCAGCTTCCGTCTGCGACACTTCTTTCTGTACCCTGAGACCGCGCCTGACTGTGTTCTGAGCGAGAGCCACGACAGCGACGAAGATGACGATAAATAATATGAGCCGTTTCATATCTTGCAAATGTGTCTGTTCATAAAATGATTGCCGACGGCGCGGGTGGCGCTATCCGTATAGCGCCGTCTATGCCGTCGGGACGCGTATCGGCATCACGTACGCCGACACGGAAGAGATAAGGTATGAGCCGATAGAGCCGCACCGACTTACCGACTTTGTAGGACGACATACGCATTCGCCCGTCGGCTATGTCGAAGATGAAACGACGGTTTTTAGCTGCCACTCCATGACGAGGGTCTGAAGACAGCACGGCATCGAATTTTCCAGCCACTGCTGTAGCCTTCATGGAGCCTATGGGCGTCCCGGCTTCGATTGCATAGTCGGGCGACTCGATCATGAAAATATCGTAGGCTCCGTCGCGACCGGGCTGCTGCCGGAATTCTATCACGGCACCCCCGGCTGTAAGCTCCCAGTAACCTTCGATATCGTCCGCTGCCGTCACACTGTCGAGCGACAGCATCGATGTCTGCCCCGCAAGCGACAGACAGACAGAAGGCAGAAGCCAAAGGACGCAGAGCAAGAACAGCCGCACCGACATATCAGAAAGCGGCTTCCTCGGATACCGGGGCGATGGTACGGAGCTCGTATTCGCAGCTGCCGAGACCGAGCTGTTCGGCGTAGTCGAGGATATGGGTTGCATTACGCGACTCCATACGCTCGATAAGGTGCGACTTCCCGGGATCGTCCGACCTGTAGACCATATCGACACATGCGCGGTCCAGGGCTACGGGGTCGAGCGACGCAAGTATGCCGATATCCTTCATCTGAACAGGTTCCGGCTCGGCGACACAGTCACAGTCGACCGACAGATTATTGGCGACGCTGATGAAAAGGATGTTGTCGCCGGCACGGTCGAACACCGATTCGCAAGCCTCGGCCATAGATTCGAGGAAGTCATCCTGAGGCGGCACGTTAGTCCAGTCGACGGGTACTTCTGTAGAACGTCCTGCCGTATGTATGAGGGCTTTCCCTTCTGCTGATGCCATTCCGATAGCTACATTCTTGAGCGCGCCGCCGAATCCCGCCATAGGATGACCCTTGAAATGGGAAAGCACCATGGTGAAGTCATAGTCGCGCCAGTTCTTGCCGACGAGATTGTGCGTAAGGTGCTTGCCATGACGGACAGGGAGCTCCATGGAACCCTGGGCATCCATGATATCGACCTCGGCGATAGCCGTAAACCCATGTTCGGCCGCTGTCTGCATGTGGTCGGCGACGTTGCAGCGACGGCCGTCGTAAGCGGTGTTACATTCGACTATCGTGCCGTCGACGAGATGCACGAGCTTCTTGATGACATCGACACTGAGATGGTTCGGGTTTCCGGCCTCGCCGGTAGAGAGCTTGACGGCAACGCGACCTTTGGCTTCGCGTCCGAGAGCATTATAGACATTCACAAGGTTGTCGGCAGTGATACGCGGGCAGAAATAGACCACGGATTTCCCGGTCGTCTTGGTATCGTTTTCCATACGGGTATGAATATTTGTGTTCTACAATATGCAAAGATAACAATTTTGTAAGAACAAGTGTGCGCCCAATAGTAAATTCCGCCGCCCTCAGGACGAAAAATTTTGATGGTTCAAGAATTATCCTTACCTTTGCATCGCTTTAGCCCCTTGGGGGTTGGGCGCGAGGATAGTCCTATGGTGTAATGGTAGCACTACAGTTTTTGGTACTGTCTGTAGAGGTTCGAATCCTCTTGGGACTACTGGCCAGAGGCCGTCGGCATAGTAACCGGCGGCCTTTTACATTTTTGAAATCGCCGTGATCAAGAAAAGAACGGCCACGCTCTGTCGCAGAGCATGGCCGCTGTCGTATCTGTATGTATAATCTTGAATCTTGTTATTCCTTTAGCTTAGGCTAATGGTTTGCACTGATGACCCGGAAGAGGGTTTAGCGATAGTCGCTGAAACGTTCCTGAAGTTTCTTGCGTGCGAAGAATATGCGGCTCTTGACAGTGCCGAGAGGGAGATTCATGTGTTCGGCTATTTCGTTGTATTTATAGCCTGCAACATGCATAGAGAAAGGTATGCGGTATTCGTCGGAGAATTCGTTGATGGCCTCACTTATCTCGTTGGCTCCGAAAGTATCTTCGGGAGTGTCGATAGTGCTCTCCTGGCTCAGGTTGAGAAGATAGAGATTGTCGGTAGTATCAACGACTGTTGCGGCACGGCTGGCACGGCGGTAGTTGTTGATGAAGATATTGCGCATGATGGTGAAGACCCATCCTTTGAAGTTGGTGTTCTCGGCGTACTTCTCTTCGTTGTCGAGAGCCTTCAGGGTAGTGTCCTGCAGGAGATCGTAAGCATCGTCGCGGTTCGAGGTGAGCATGAATGCGAAATTCAGCAAATTACTTCTTAGATTCATCAGGTTGTTTTGAAATTCAGTGCTTGCCATAATTGTGAATGTTTAGTTGAAATGGGGGTTTCCTTGGCTCGAAAGTCTTCTTTTTTTCTTTCGATGCTCAAAATTAAGGCTTTTCTAAAGCTTGTCAAGTATTATAATGTTAATGGTTGTTAATTTGATTTCTTTATTTTGAAGATCCTTTTATTTCATTGTCAATTAGGGTATTAGAACTACATAATATTGTTACAGCATTGTTACATCTCGATTTTTGTATTAGATTCGTAACATCTTTGTATTGCCGTTTATAGCTTCTTGATATCCGGGCTGCACGCCGGCTAAACCACTACGGATCGATACATTCCTTCTGGCTCGGCGAGATGGTATATATCCATTTATACCAAAATATTATCTATTAATGCATATTTTCTTCGGAGGAGACATTTTTTTGTAAAAAAATTTGCACAGAATGAAAAAGCTGCGTAACTTTGCCCTCGCAAAAGCGAAATAGCCGATGCCTCTCCTGCCGAAGGCTCAAGAGAAACTGGTGCGGTAGTTCAGCTGGTTAGAATACTAGCCTGTCACGCTAGGGGTCGCGGGTTCGAGTCCCGTCCGCACCGCAAGAGGAGAGAGGAGAATGAGAAATGTTAATCTTCGGATTTCGTTTCTCATTCTTTTTTTCTAATATAGCCTTGTAGTTCAACGGATAGAACGGAGGTTTCCTAAACCTTAGATCGGGGTTCGATTCCCCGCAGGGCTACAAAAGCCACATCTATGAGCCTGGAAAGGGCCGGAAGTACTGACCACATAAAATATTCATCCGCCATGCATACGGACGCACGACGGATGAATATTTTTTATGCAAAGAGCTTTCCGGATGCTACATGTCTTCCATTGAATAATCGTCGACAGTGACATCGAACTCAATCTTATCGAGCACGTCAGGATTATCTACGGATATATTGTACACATAGGCGTGTCCGGATTCCCATTCATCCATTGTCTCCGTATTGAGAGGATATATCAGACGGCCCAGATTGGTCTGGTCCACCAGAAGATAGTCGGGAGTCTTGGCCGTCGGCCATATCTTGACCCCGCTCGCCTTATCGAATATTTCGCAATCGACCTGCAGGAACGTGCCGCTATAGGTGTTCCCTTCGAGTACCAGTTTTTCAAGCTTCTGTGGAATGACATAGCTTGCATCAAGATTATCGAGAGAATAGTCCGTAGGTGTCGGATTAAGCGTCTCCATCTCGTCTGCGCCCAGGGCATAGAACAGAAGCATTCCGTTAGGACGGCTCAGATTTTTCCAGGTGCCGGTCACTTCCGGAGCGGACGGAGAAGTAGTAGCAGAAGGGAAATCGAACGAGCCCTCCCTACAGATATTCTTCAGGACAACGTTGCTGACTTTTACCTCTATATTGCTGTTATTACTCGAGAGCATGACTGATACCTTGGCCATGGCGTGACGGAAATTCATGACCACAGGAGCAGCCTGCTGGCTCACCTGCATATTGACCGAATAGAGCAAATCTACGGTACCGTCATTCATGAATTCGGAAATATGGCTGCCCGAAGCACCCCCGCCCATGCTGACAGATGTCGATTTGGTGATATCGGGGCTGAAGGCAAAGAAATTGACCGGGGAAGAGGGCCAGTAGGCTTCCGGAGAGTAGGTCCAGCTTCCACCGTTACGACTCACTGTAACACCGTCCATCAACGTCATTGCGTTTGTGAACGCATACACCACGAATTCCTGCATCGTAGCTGTGGTCGTCGCCGCACTACGGACAGGCTTATACGTGACGGCAGCAAAGGAAATAGCATTGCTGTCAGCGGGTCCCTGAAACCCTTCATCTTCCGAAGAGCACCCCGACAGAATGACGGAAGCAGAAAGCACGATTGTGCATAATGATTTAACATCCATAATATTGGGTATATATCGTTTTGTCCTTTGGAAATTATAATTCATAACATATTGCTACCCTTGAATGTTTACGACAACGGTCTGCCAGCCATCGACAGACACATCGAATCCACCACCCCCGACCATGTCTGAGGGCTCGATGCGAAGACCTCGGACTACAATAGAAACATTCATAGGATCCGCAGCATTCCGCACCTGCTCGCTTACGTCGAATTCGTAACTGAACTTCCGGCCATCTCTTAGCCATACATACAGACTGAGTATGTTGGGATCTTCAGTTCCAGAAGGTAAACCGAATGAAAAAAAATTACCAGTTATCATATCCTTACCGGACGCAGAAGCCACAAAGGGCAATGTCACCGCCTCCGGACCCCTTCGTCCGGAAGGGATATCGAGACTGCCGGCCATGCCGCTGAGAGCGGCTCTTATGCGTGCCACTCCGTCAAGATTTTCGACATTCTCGATGCGGTAATCATACCGAGCTACAAGCGGTTGCTGATACATCACGACAACCATATCCTCGCTCACTGTCACCTCGGCATCTGAAGGCTGCACCGGGATTTCTCCAACAGGCATATAGGACAAGCGGCCCTCCTGCAATTCAAAATCACAGTAAGCAACACCCCATAACATATCGGGACATCGTTTCACAGGCTCACCGGCACGAGCCAGAGGAGGTGCGTCAATATGTTCGCCTCTGCTTTCCGCCATGAACCCGAGATCTCCATCGAGACATTCTGCCGTATAACCATCATAGCCATCCTTTTCGTAGAAAAGAATTGAAGAAGTGTCGTCGTTATGGCTTATTACATTATATTTGCCTTCCGGCAGACTGACCTCTCCGGCCTTCATTCCCTGAAAATCGAAACGCCATACCGGCGAACCGTCGGCCGGGAAAAACAAGTATGCCATTCCCTCCGGATCGGGATTTCTGCATTTAGACCAGTCATTTACTATGGTAAAAGAAAACTCCGTCGGACAACCATTAGGATAGTCATATATACAAGAAGCTTCTATCGCTCCCAAAACAAGAGCAACCCAGATCCTGAAATATGCCTTTTGGAAGAACAGCATTAATGTCATAACATCTGTGCTGCCTCATATGTTTTATACGCAGACCTGGCCTTGTTATCAGCCTCAAGGTATATTCAGCATCAGCAGTCCCTCGTGCCGGTGGGCTGCCGGCACCGCCGGGCCGCACCCGTGAGTGCAAAAAAAAGAGGCCGCGTCGTCGTGACGCGGCCTCGCATAGGGGGCGGTTACCTAC
>CAUBJF010000009.1 GCA_958436175.1 uncultured Muribaculaceae bacterium | reverse complement strand
TAGAGCATTTCATTCGTAACGAAAAGGTCGTGGGTTCGAGTCCCACTCGCGGCTCTCAAACGATAGCTGATAATCGCGTAATTATCAGCTATTTTTGTTAATATTGACCAATCACTGTCATGAACCTGAAATCACTTATTCCTTCTGCCATCTTCCTTATCGCTTTCATGCCCGGTGCCGACGCACAGGTCGTCAAGGACTACAATCCCGACATACAGCGCACCACAAGCCTCCAGTATTTCAAGCCCAAGGAAGACCATCTGTTCACGGGCGACTGCATGCCCTACTACCACGACGGCAAGTTCTATATCTACTGGCTCCTCGACGAAGGGCACCATGCCGGTCTCGGCGGACTCGGCGGCCATCAGTGGGCACTGAGCATCTCCGACGACCTCGTCAACTGGAAGCACTATCCCGTTGCCGTTGGCATCGACGAAGAGTGGGAGAAATCCATCTGCACCGGCTCTGTCATTGCCGACAAAGGCACGTTCTACGCCTTCTATTCGACACGCGTCAAGGACGACAAGGGTGTCCACGAACAACTGAGCTACGCCATGAGCACCGACGGAGGCAAGACCTTCGTCAAACAGCAGCCCAATCCTTTCTACTTCCCTCCCGAAGAATGTGTCAGTCGTGACTTCCGCGACCCGAAAGTGTTCAAAGACGGCGACACTTACCATCTCTTCATATCAGGCTATCAGAAAAAGCCCATCCTCGACGGCTTCGGGGGCTACCTCGTACACCTTGTGTCGAACGACCTCCGCAACTGGGAGCAGACCGAATCGCCGCTCACGGGGCAGGTCGCCACTCCCGAATGTTCCGACTACTTCGAATGGAACGGCTGGTACTACCTCCTCTACAGCATCGGTGGCGACACCTACTACGTGAAGTCGCGGAAGCCCTATGGCCCGTGGGAGTACCCGACTACACAGGCGCTCGTCGAATCGTGGGCGAGCGTCTACAAGACAGCCCCCTTCAAAGACGGTCGACGTATCGGCGTGGCATACATGCCCTGCAGAAGCAACAATAAAGACTTCGACAGTCCGATATGGGGAGGCAACATGCTCTTGAGGGAAGTCGTGCAGGACAGCGAAGGCAACCTCTACACCAAGTTCCTCTCCGAGGCGCTACCCCCCATGACAGAGTTACAGATGCCCCAAATGGAGATACCTGAAGGCAGCGTAGCCTCCTTCGCCGACGGAGTACTGACCCTCGATGCCACCAACGGCACGGCGACGGCCACGCTCTCCGACCTGCCAGTCGACTACCGCATGACAATGGAATTCGAGTTCCCGTGCAACTACGACGAAGCCGGGGTCTTCGTGCGTGCCGACGAGGGCGACCGCGGCTACAAGGTCGAGCTCAATGCTAACAAGGAGAGCGCCTTCATCTACAACACGGGCATAAACACCTTGAAAGACCTGCGCCATAAGGCCACGGTCGACATCATCGTCAGGGACGAGTTCATCGACATGAACATCAACGGGCGCCGCTCCATCATCAACCGGCTGCCCGAGAAAAAAGGCCGCAAGCTCCACTTCTTCCTCAAGAACGGCAAAGCCCTCGTCCGCGACATCCGCATCAGCCGCTGGGACGAAAACCGGTGGTAAGCCTCCGGCTCACTGCATTCCACCATAAAGCAAGACCTATGATAAACAGATTCCTTAACTTCGGCCTGGCTGCCGCCCTGCTGGCTGCCGCGGCTACGGCTTCCTCCTGCCGCCGACAGCAGGAAGCCCCCACCGACACGGCGCGCATAGAGCTCCTGTCCAACTCCTGGGACATCCACCTCCCGGCCAAAGCAGCCGCACAGCTCGACTCTGCCGTGAGCCACGCACCACTCCCTGCGGCGGACAGCATCGAAAAAGGCTTCGCCATAGCCTTCACCGCCGACCTTCAGCGACCTACAGCCGACCGCCACATCCTCGAAATCCCCGGGGCCGTCGACGTATGCCTGCGCCAGCACAACCCCCTCGACCGTGACAAGCAGAACTATCCGGCATACAAGATGCCCGATGGCACTGTCCCCGTGCTCGAAGCCGCCATAGACCTCGTGTTGCCCGTCGACGGCAAGACGGAGCGAATGACAGTCGGAATACCCCTTGCCATCCTCGACGAGCCGTACGGACAGCATCGGGTAGTGCTCAATTTCACAGGCACGCGCTGGACTATGTACGTCGACGGCCGGCTCCTCGACAACGACTTCCCCCTCGGCTATCCCACGACCCAAAAGATGACCGAATGGAAGATAGACCCGCAGTTCGTATCGGAAGCCGCAGTATACTACCCCGCCGCCGAGCCCGTGCGAGCCGCAGTGACTTCCGGTGAGCCGCAGCCACAGCTACAGTATTGGACCCCGAGGGGACACAACTCGTGGGTCGGCGACGTGGTAAGCATCGTCCACGACGGCACCTACCATCTCTTCTACCTCTACGACCGGCGCGGCCACCAGAGCAAGTTCGGACGCGGAGGCCACTACTTCGAGCACCTTTCGACACGCGATTTCCGCCACTGGAAGGAGCACGAAGCCGCCGTGCCTATCGACGAGCAGTGGGAGACCTTCGGCACGGGCACGCCCTTCGTATGGGACGGCCGCCTATGCCTGAGCTACGGTTACCACAGCACGCGCATCTATCCCTACGAGCAGACCGCCCTCCCGGAGCAGTACGCCTACCTCGAAAAGGAAGGACATACAGGATCCTTCGACCGTCATGAGCTTCAGGGCATCCCTGCCGGATCGTCCTACTCCATCAGCGACGACGGCGGCGACCACTTCCTCAAGACAGGCCGCCTCTTCCACCCCTGCGAGAACCCCGGCATCTACACCGACCACCAAGGGAGGCTCCGCCTGCTGGCCAGCTACGGCGCGCGCGGCACGTGGGCTTCCGACACAGTCGGCGGCGGATGGCACTGCATCGATGCCGACTTCCCCCCCGGCGGCGACTGCACCTTCTTCTTCAGCATGGGCGGCCGCGACTACATCGTCGGCGGCTTCACCGGCCTGTGGGCCAAGAAAAGCACCGAGCCCGACAGCGCCTACCGCGACATTGCAGCCGAAGCAGGTGACTTCTACAACGGCCTCTGCGTTCCCACCGTCGCCACTATCCCCGACGGACGCTGTCTCGCCGCGGGATGGACATGGCTCAGGGCATGGGGCGGAGCCCTCGTCATCCACGAGCTCGTCTCCCTGCCCGGCGGAGCACTCGGCACGCGCTGGATGCCCGAACTCGTCCCCGCCCTCTCGTCCGAAGTCACCACCCTGCCCGGCTGCGCCCCGGGAGGCACCGTTGCCGCAGCCCTGCCTTCGCCCTCATTCCTACTCAGCTTCGAAGTCACGCCCACGCATCCCGGCGCAGGCCACCTCGCCGTCGAGCTGCTGCCCAAGGAAGACTGCGGCGAGCAGGATGCCTGCTGCTGGAGCCTCGACTGCGGCGAAGACCGCGCACAGTACAGCGGCCGGGGCGACATGCGCCAGCCCACGCTCCACGAGGGAGGAAGCCCCCAGCAGGGACGCGACTATGCCATAGAGAATGTCCCCGGCACCGGCGGCAGCTTCGCCGTCCGCATGCTCGTCAAAGCCTCGGAGAAATTCGGTGGCACGCTCCTCGACACCGAGATAGGCCGTCAGCGCACCATGCTCTCCTACCGCGAACGGCTCCGCCCGGCGCGCCTGCGCCTCAGTGCCGACAGCCTCGCCCTGAGCGATATCACCATCACTCCCCTCGCCGAATAGACGGGGGCAAGACAGATTCAGGCCGGGCGATGCGAGTCGTCCGGCCTGTGCTATCAATTAATATCGCCTGGACCTAAAATCCTACCGGTCAATTGTACCCCTTGTTCTGGACATAGAGCCCGGGGATATAGAAAAGCTGGTTGTAGGGAAGAGGGAAGAACTCGTTCTTACCCGGAGTGAAGTGGGCATCTTCGTAGTATTGGCCGTAAGCCACGCCCTCGTAGACGGCCTTCTTCGCAGTCTCGAAGTAGCGGTTGAGCACCGTCGATGCCACGCCCCAGCGACGGAGGTCGAAGAAACGGCAGTTCTCCATCGCCATCTCGAGACGGCGTTCCCAGCGGAGGCATTTTCGGGCTGTCTCCTTGTCGGCAAAGAAAGAATCGGGATAGAGAGCGATTTCGCAGAAATCCTTCGCATAGGCGATATGCTTGTCGACAGAATTTGCGGCACGCTGACGAATGTCGTTAATGATAGTACGGGCTTCGCCGAGACGGCCAAGTTCGATGAGAGCCTCAGCGCGCATGAGCATAACGTCGGTGTAGCGGAATACGTAGTCGTTCATTGCGAATGCCTGCCAGGGCGAGTCGAAGGTCTCGCCGGCGCTCCGCTGCGGCACTTCTTTGAGCGAAGCGTAGAAACCATAGGTAGCAGGAGTGCGAGCATTGGCCATCGTCATAGTGTACTCGCTTTCATATTTGTATGGGAAGGTAGGCATGCCTACTGTATGAAATAGGCGCGGATCCCATTTCTGTGCATTGGGACGGTCGAGAAGAGGATAATCGATTTTATCGTCAAATGTATCGAACATCGGCAGACCGTTCTTGGTCTTGAAGGCATTGACAAGATTCTGCGAAGGTTTATGCAGATCCCAGCCGCAGGACCAGATACCCCAGCAGCCGTTCAGCATATTTGACCAATTTGCACGGCCGAAGCGAGTGTTGTCTTCTGTATACTGGGAAGTCTGTACGGCAAATACGGATTCCTTGCTGTTCTTGTATTCGGGCAGAAAGATATCGCCAAAGTCCTCGAGGTAGCCATAGTTCGATTTGGCTACCACGTCGGTATATTCTACTACCTTGCGCATATACTCTTCATTGATGAAGCCTACACCATTCGTAGCCTCGTAGCCGTCGCCCCAGGCAAGAGTGAGATAGCATTTTGCGAGATATGCAGCTGCCGCAATCTTGTTTGCGCGTCCGAGACCGTCGGCCGGTTCTACCGGTAGGGCGTCATACGCAATCTCGAAGTCATTTATCACCTTGCCGAAGAGCTCCTCGTAGGTAAACTCGTCGTTGCGTGTCTGTTCCTGCGTGTTGTTCTGGAAGACAGTCTCATCTACCCAAGGAATCTGGCGGAAGAGGTTCAGCAGCTTGAAGTAGAAGTGGCCGCGGAGGAAATGAACCTCGCCGATACGCTGGGCAGTGACTTCCTCGCCGAGTTTTTCCGCGCCATGCTGCTGAAGGGCTGTGAGAGCACGGTTGCAACGGGAAATATGGCAGTAGAGGCGGTACCACATACCGTCGAATTCACCTGGCGTGGAGGCAGTCACTGTCGACCAAATTTCAAGGGGATGATAACCGGTGTCAGTAAGACCGAAACCACCTTTCACGCAGTCGTCGGACGACACGTCATTATAGGGCCAGAGATTATTGGGGCAGTCGAACCAGCAGTCGCCGAGAGCTGCATAGGCCGCATTAACCATCTTGTCGGGTTCGGAATACGCGAGATCGCCGTCGATGGCACCTGTCGGCGGAACATCGATAAAGTCGTCGCAGGAGGCGAAGAGCGCTACAAGTATCAGTGAAAGATATATTTTTAAGGATTTCATTGTTTTTCTTGTTTGAGGATTAGAAATCAAGTTGCAGGCCGAACGAGAGGGAAGTCGGTATAGGATAGCCCCATGCCGGGTTCTCGGGGTCAGTACATGTCAGGCTGCTGCTTTTGATGGTCACGAGGTTCTGGCCCGAGACATAGACACGGGCCTTTGTCATCCTTAGTTTTGCGAGGATATTCGAAGGAAGAGTATATCCGAGCTGAAGCGTTCGGAGTTTGGCATATGAACCATTCTCAACGAAATAGGAGGACTGACGGCCTTCGTCACCACGATTATTTGTAGTCAGCATCGGGATTGTCGACTTAGTATTCACTTCGGGCAGCCATGCGTCGAGCAGGCGTAGGCCCTTGTTGCTGCCGGCATCCACTGTGCTCCAGAAGTCGGTTTGGAATTTCTGGTCGTTGTAGACATCCTTTCCGATAACTCCCTGCCAGAACATCTGGAGGTCTAAATTCTTATAACCGAGTTCGAGATTAAGACCGAAAGAAAGATCGGGGACTGGATTGAGAATCCAAGTCTGGTCGTCGGCTGTGATCTTGCCGTCATGGTTGAGGTCGGCATAACGCATACCGCCTACTCGGGCACCTTCCTGGCCGTGGCTGTCGACTTCTGCCTGGTTCTGGAAGAGGCCGTCGAACACATAGCCTACTCGCGAACCGTAGGGCTGCTTGGCCTCAACGAGATTCTGTGTCGTAGTATGGACATAGGAGCCGGTTGTTGAAGAGGGAAGATATGTAACTTTATTGCGGAAGAAGTCCATATTGAGAGAAGCGCGGTAGTTGAGACCGCAGGCGAGTTCGTCGCGCCAGCCGACAATAAATTCCATACCCCAGTCGCGCAGTGAGGGACCGTTGAGCCAGGAGGCACCACCTTCGCCCATAGAGCCGAGGTAGGCAGGATTGATGAGCATGTCCTTCACGTTCTTGACATAGCCGTCGACAGAACCGTAGAGCTTGTCTTTGAGCATACTAAAATCGACACCGACATTGAACTGCTCAGTCGATTCCCATTTGAGGTTATCGTTGGCGGTCTGTGTTGCGATATAGCCCGAGGGGAAGACGCCGCTTTGCTGAAGAAGGATGTCGTAGGCCGTAGATGTCAGGCGGTCGTTGCCATAATCAGCTACGTAAAGGGCATAGCGGGCAGTGTTCGAGATAGCCTGGTTACCTGTCTTACCCCATGAGAGGCGAATCTTTAGGTCGTTGAGCCAGTCTTTTTTGAGATTTTCAGAGATACGGTAGCCGAGAGTGGCAGCAGGAAATGTACCGTAGCGGTTGTTCTTACCGAAGCGCGAGGAACCGTCACGACGGATAGTGAACGATGCAAGGATTAAGTTGCGCCAGTTGTAGTCGACCTTGCCGAAGAATGATATCAGGGCATACTGCGAACGGTTACCGGTCGATTTCTCGACACCTACAGAGGCATCGGGATACATGTAGTCTGTATTTTCGATATCATAGTCTTCATTATAACCGGCGAAGTCAATACGGCTCTGACGGTTTAGTTCCATACCTGCAAGGACTGTGAAAGCGTGGTCGTTCGAGAGAGTGAAGTTGTAGTTTGCGGTATTACTCCATGTCCACTTTGAGTCGTTGGCCTGCGAGAGGGTCGTCGAGTTAGTGTTATTATTGACGATATCGCTGTGCCATGTATACCGATAGGAGTGGATAAAAGCCGCATCATAATCGAGGCCGAAGTTGGATCTTAGAAGGAGACCTTTGACGGGTCTTATTTCGAGAAAGGCATTTCCGAAAAGACGCCATATGCTGAGGGCATTGTCCTTGTTAAAGTCAAGTTCGCGCAGAGGATTCTGTCGGTCGGACATACTTCCGACAGGACCGCCGTAAGTCTTGCCGTCTGTTTCGAATACGGGGACAACCGAAGGCATCTTGAGGGCGTTTTCGAGAGGCTCGCAGTTGACCTGCTTTCTGTATGAGAGCGAGAAGTTCTCCCCGACGGTGACAGCATTGCTGATCTTGAATGTAGAATTCATACGTGCGGAGATATTCTCGAAATTGGTGTATTTGAGAATACCGTCGTTATGGCGATAGCCGAGTGAGAAGAAAGCCGTGGCTCTTTCGGTAGCTGTCGATACGGCAGCGTCGTAGGTCTGTGTGAAGCCTGTACGCGAAATTTCATCTAGCCAGTCGGTATTCGACATCAGCATCGTTTTCTTGGCATTGATATATCCGTCGTAACGGCCGTTTACTGTATAGTCGCGGTATTTGCCGGCTGCTGCATCATAAACACGGATAGGATAACCGCTGGAAGCATTCATATCCAGGCCGTAGCTCGAAGCATATGCCACAGGGTCGAGACCGTCGTTTAAAGCTGCCTGCGCCATGGCGGTGGCATACTGAGGGGTATCGAGAAGCTTCATTGTCGATTGCGACGAGTAGAACTGAGCGGTCAGTCCGGCCGAGAAACTTACATTTACTTTATTCTGGCGTGCGGAGCCCTTCTTGGTCGTGATGATGATGACACCGTTTGCGGCGCGCGAGCCATAGATAGAAGCGGAGGCGGCATCCTTGAGCACCTGCATGCTTTCTATATCATTGGGATTGAAGGAATTCAGGGTAGCAGTCGTCGGCACACCGTCAATAACGAACAGAGGGTCCTGCGAAGCATTGAAAGAACCGATACCACGGATACGCACCGTGCCCGTTCCGCACGGAGCACCGTTGCTGGTGATTGTCATACCCGGAACTTTGCCCTGCAATGCTCGCATAGGGTCGGTGTCGGGAGTAGTTTCGAGGGATTTGGTTGGAACGACAGCGACAGCGCCGGTCAGGTCGGCTTTTTTCACTGTCTGGTAACCGACGACCACGAGGTCATCGAGAAGTTCGTTGTTGTCCTGTAGACGTATAGTCATGCCGTCGACGGCTTTCACTTCAACAGGGACGAATCCGACATAGGATACTTTCAGTGAAGCACCGTTCGGGACCATGATTTCAAATTTGCCGTCAATGTCGGTGGCGGCTGCTGCCTTGGTAGCCTCGCAGACCACGGAAGCGCCTATAAGGGGCTCGTCGTCCGTAGCTGAAAGCACCGTTCCACGCACAGAGACGTTCTGCGCCTGCATCACTATTGCCATGATGGCAAGAAAGAGAGCACTGAGGAATGTTCGTTTCATAGAGATTAGATTTGAAAAAGTTAATTTCTGCGACAAAGTTATGCCCTCCCTCGCTCCATGGGATATAAATGATGTTGCAAACGGTATTAAAAATCGGGCGTACACCCTCAGCGACAGCTTATGCACGATTTTTCGCAGTCGCGCATAAAAAACGCCGGCCATAAAGGCCGGCGCATGTGGGAGGGGTTAAAGTGCCGCCCTTGTTTCGGTGGGAGTCTCGCCGTAGGCCTCGCGGTAGCAGCGCGTGAAGTATGCCGGGGTAGAGAAGCCGGTGGCGTAGGCTATCTCGCTGATGGTGCTGTCGGTCGAGGTGACGAGCCGGCGTGCGCGGCGGAGGCGGAGGCGGCGCATGAGCTCGACGGGCGAGTAGTTGGTGAGCGACTTTATCTTGCGGTAGAACTGGGAGCGTTCGAGCCCCATGGCAGCGGCGAGACTGTCGACGCTGATGTCGGGGTTGCCCATCTCGCGCTCGAAGATGTCGACGAAGCGGCGGTAGAAGTCGCTGTCGATGTCGCCCCCGGCAGGCAGCGTCCCGTCGGCCGAGCCGGAGGCCGGACGCGTCTTCGCGGCCGGGTCGAGGTCGGCGATGCGGCGGCGGTTGGCGATGAGGGCGGCGAGGCGCGCGCGCAGCACGGCGGTGTTGAAGGGCTTGGAGAGATAGCCGTCGGCACCGCTGTCGTAGCCCTCGACGCGCTGCTCGTCCATGGAGCATGCCGTCAGCATCAGTACGGGGATATGCGATGTCGAGACTTCAGCCTTGAGGCGGCGGCAACATTCGAGGCCGTCCATGCCAGGCATCATCACGTCGCAGATGACCACGTCGGGCACGTAGCGCGCGGCCATACGGAGGCCTTCGCGGCCACCGGATGCCGTTATAACATTATATTCCGTCCCGAGGAGCTCGCCGACGAGGCGTTGTATGTCGCGGTTGTCGTCGATGACCAGCAGGAGGGGCAGGGCCTTGTCGAAGGAGCGCTCAGCCTCGATATCGCCGTCGGCGGCGAGCTCGGTGTCCACGTCCTCGTCGGCGATGGCTTTGCCAACCTCCTGCACGGCGGCGGCGACATGGCGCACGGGCAGCGTGACTGTGAAGGTCGAGCCTCGCCCAAGGACGCTCTCGGCGCTGATGGTGCCTCCGTGAAGCTCCACGAAGGCCTTCGACAGCGACAGCCCTATGCCCGAGCCTCGCGGATGAACGCGGTCGACCTGAAAGAAGCGGTCGAAGATGTTTCCGAGGTCGCGTTCGCTGATGCCCTCGCCCGTATCGCTGACGCGGAATGTCAGCTCAGCAGGGGTGTAGGCGACGGAGACTTCGATTGAACCGTTATCGGGGGTATATTTGAATGCGTTTGAGAGGATATTGAAGAACACGCGTTCTATCTTCTCGCTGTCGATTGCCACGGACAGAGGCTCGCAGCAATCCGGCATGCTGAGGGTGAGCTTTATGTCGCGACGGCGGCCAAGGGAGCGGAAGGACTCCATCCAGTCGCGCACGGCATGGCCGAAATCAACCTCAGCGAGCCGCAGGTCGAGCTTGCCGTTCTCGTACTTGCGGAAGTCGAGTATCTGGTTGATTAGGCGCTGCAGTATCCTGACGTTCTTGTCGGCAATCCGTGCCAGCGCGGTCTGCTGCGGCGTGAGGTTGGCGTCCCCAGCCAGCTGTGCGACAGGCTCTGCAATGAGCGTCAGGGGCGTGCGCAGGTCGTGGGAGACGTTGGTGAAGAACATGAGCTTGGACTGCGTGGCGGCTTCGAGGCGCTCGTTGAGCTCCTTCTGGCGGTCGCGCTGCTCCTCAAGCTCCCTGTTCTGCCGTAGGAGTATCTGCTGGTGGCGGCGGTGCTGCCAGTAGGACCTCATGACCAGGAAGATGACACCTGTCAGCAGGACGATGATGGCGATACTGGAATAGAAGAGCATGGTCTGCGACGAATGGCGCGCCCAGTAGTCGTCGATCTGCGCCTTGAGTATCTTTATCTTGTCGGTCTCTTCCTTGAGTGCCTCGTTCTGCGCCAGGAGGATGTCGGCATTGGAAAGGTCGACGGCGGAGGAAGCCGGTATCACTTCTAATTTATTGTAATCATTGCCCTTGAGGATGTCGAGCGCCGTGCGGACGATGCGGTGCCCCTCGGTGGGATATAGGAATGTCACGTCGATTATTCTGTCGAGGACTGCCTTGATACCGATATCGGGTGCCGCGTCAATGCCTATGATCTTTATATCGTCGCGGCGTCCGAGCTTCCGGGCCACCTCGGCGGCCCCGATGGCCATGCGGTCGTTGTGGGCGTAGATTACATCCACGTCGTCGTAGAGGCGCAGCAAGGAGTCTACCACGGGGACTGCCTCTTCCATCTGCCAGTTGCCGGGCACGCTGGCGAGTATGCGCCCTCCTCCGGCCGTGAATTCCCGGGAGAATCCTTCGTGGCGCTCTATGGCCGGTGTCGAACCGGTCAGGCCGTAGATTTCCAATGCCTTGGCACCCTGGGGAAGCAGGTGGAGGGCATAATGGGCGGCCTCGCGCCCTATGGCGACGTTGTCGGCGGCAATACGCGCCGTATAGGTGTCGCCGACGATATTGCGGTCGAAAATTATCACGGGGATGCCCCTTTGGTAGATTTCCCTTACGACGGGCGTTAGTTCCTCGGCCTCGTTGGGGGCGACGACGACGATGTCGAAACCGTTGTCGGCAAAGTAGCGGAGGTCGGCGGCCTGCTGCTCGTTGCTGTAGTCGGCGGAACGAATCTCGACGCTCACGTCTTCATGGAACATGGCCTCGCGCAGGATCTCGTCGTTCATCTTCGAGCGCCAGTCGTCCTGATTGCACTGCGATACTCCTATCTTATATACTTTGCTTTCCTTGCAAGAGGGGGCCAGCAACAGCAGCAGGAGCAAAGCCGGCGCGCACAGCATTTTCATGACAGTACTGTTCATAGGTCAAGTCCAAATTCTTTCTTAAGGCGCTGCAAAGATAGGGAGAATAATCTACAAATTAAGTGCTTAATCTATCCAAAATCGGGCACATGCAACGAATGATACAACATATGCACGATTTTTGACAGTGCCTTACACATAATAATAGTAGCTTTGCACCGTCAAAAACACAGACGCAGAATTTCACAAAAATCAACACCATGATCAAGAATTATAGAACCCCGATTGCACTGTCCCTCCTGTGTGCGAGCCTGGCCATGGGAGCCGCAACAGAAAAGGACCTTAAAGTCACAGGCCGCTATCTGAACATCCCCGTGTCGCACAAATGCGACCGTCACCGCCTTGTCTTCACCGCCGACGGCATGGACGAGATGCCGGTAGTGATCCGCGTGGCAGACGGGGAGCCCGACTACTGGGTTTTCAAGGATCTCTCATACATCAAGGGCAAGAAGCTCCATATTTCTTCCAAGGACGACCTCCCCGGAATCGACAAGGTCTATTTCTCCGACGAAATCCCCGGCGCCGACTCTCTCTACACGGAGACAAACCGTCCGCAGTTCCACTTCACCACCCGCTGCGGCTGGATCAACGATCCCAACGGCCTCGTCTACGACGACGGCACATACCATCTCTTCTACCAGCACAATCCCTACGAGCGCGAATGGGAGAACATGCACTGGGGTCATGCCGTCAGCAACGACCTCGTCCACTGGACCGAGCTTACCGATGCCCTCTATCCCGACACCATGGGCACAATGTTCTCCGGCTCGGCCGTGATAGACTACGACAATACCTCGGGTTTCGGCAAGAAGGGCAAGGCTCCGATGGTCGCAGCCTACACCATCGAGACAGGGAAGCAGCAGGTACAGGGTCTCGCCTACAGTCTCGACGGCGGCAAGACATTCACCAAATACAACAAGAACCCTATCATCAACAGTACCGACAAATGGAAGACCCACGACACCCGCGACCCCAAGATGTTCCGCTACGGCGACCACTGGGTGCTCGTACTCAACGAACGTGACGGCCATTCCATCTACACCTCCGACAATCTCCGCGACTGGACTTACCGCAGCCATACGACGGGGTTCTGGGAATGTCCCGAACTCTTCGAGCTCGAAGTTGACGGCAATCCCGACAACAAGCTCTGGGTCATGTACGGCGCGTCCGGCACCTATATGCTCGGTAATTTCGACGGCTATACCTTCACCCCCGTCTCCGGAAAATACCGTTACTCCCAGGGCAGCGTCTATGCCGCACAGACCTACAACAACATCCCGGCCGCCGACGGGCGCCGCATCCAGATAGGCTGGGGCCGTCTGTCGCATCCCGGCATGCACTTCAACGGCATGATGCTCCTGCCTACCGAACTGTCGCTCCGTACGACTAAGGACGGTCCCCGTCTGGTCAGCGTCCCCGTACGCGAGATAGACTCCATCTGCAAGGAAGTAGGACAATGGAATAATCTCAGCCAGCAGCAGGCCGACGAAGTCATGAAGCAGTTCGCCGGAACCGACGGCCTCCGCATCAAGGTAACTATCAAGCTCTCGCATGCTACCGATGCCTATATATCCTATGGCGGTCAGCGCATCCTCGACTACGACATGAACGGCACGACAATCAACGGATGGCATTACTCTCCCGATGATCCTACAAGCATGGAAATCTCGGCCGACATCTTCATCGACCGTACTTCTGTCGAAGCATTCATCGACGGCGGACTCCTCTCCTACTCCTTCGGCCGCGACGAAAACGCCAAGAAGAACCTCGAATTCCGTTTCGGCGGCAACAACCTTACTATCGAAAACCTCCAGGTATATAAAGTAGACTCCATCTGGAACAAATAAATCTATAAAAGCTGCTCCCGCCAGGCAGTCGCGGTCGTAGACTGTCTATCGCATTGACAAATCGACATTTAGCTGCCTGCCGGAGCAGTGTTTAAGGCCAGCCAAAGATATCACAGCACATGAAAAAATTAATAAGTATATTCTCGATTGCATTAGTTCTGGGCTCGTGCAATCAAAAGAAACAGACAGTGACCTTCGAAGACCTTCTCGATGAGATGGTATCCGTCGAAGAACAGGCACGTATTCCCGAACCCTCATATGTAGCCAAGCAGGAGAGCAGCTATGACCGCCGCTCTGTCTCCCCCGACTCGACCGGCTGGTTCGCCAACAACGACGGCTTCGGAATCATCCGTACCGATACCGTCGACGGACGCTTAGAACGCGTCATGTTCGACCAGGAAGGTCCCGGTGCAATAACACGCATCTGGATCACCACTCTCGATACCCGTGGCACTTGGCGCTTCTACTTCGACGGCTCGGAGACTCCCGGATGGACTATCCCGGCATATGACCTGATGAAAGCAGGTCTACCTGATGCAGAAGGAGGCCTTATCATCGCCCATACAAGCTATGACCCTCAAGGCCGTGGCGGCAATACCTCTTTTCTTCCCATACCCTACGCACAGAGCTGTAAAATCACCTTCGAAGACGAGACCGGTATAGAACCGACCCCGAAATACTATCACATCAACTATCGCCAGTACCCTGAAGACGTGAAGGTCGAGACTTTCTCGACAGCAGTCCTCGAACGTGCCGCCGACAAGATCAAACAAGTCAACCATGAGCTTCAGGAACCCGACATGCAGGCTCCCGAAAATGCCTCAGTAATTGAAGAAGAGCAAAATCTCGAACCCGGAGAAAGCCTGACTATAGAACTGCCCGAGGGCAACAATGCCGTCTATGAACTGACAATGTCCGTAGCCCCCGAAGATACAGCCACATATCAGGATGCCATGCGCAGAGTGATTCTCAAGGCAAACTTCGACGGCAAAGAGACCGTCGCCGTCCCCCTCGCCGACTTCTCAGGAGGCGGTATCGGAGCTCCGAAAGTCGACAGCTGGTTCCTTGACTCCGACGGCGAAGAATATGTGACAAGCAGATGGCTTATGCCTTACAGCCGCACCGGCGAAATCAGCCTCAGCAATCTTTCTACAGAAAACGTCTTCGTCAGCATGAGCGCAGTAGTCGCTCCTTTAAAGTGGGACGACCGTTCGCTCTATTTCCACTCATCATGGAAACGTCAAGACAGCATCTACGTCCACAATATGCCCGACGAAGGCGAGAAATGCCAGGACTGGAACTTCGCAACTATCAAAGGCAAAGGCATCTATAAGGGCGATGTTCTCTCGCTCTACAACCACTCGCCCCGCTGGTACGGCGAAGGCGACGAGAAGATATGGGTAGACGACGACACTTTCCCCTCGCATTTCGGCACAGGCACAGAGGACTACTACAACAGCTCCTGGGCACCTGTCTATCCCTTCTATACCCCCTTCGGCGGTGCGCCGAGAGCCGACGAAACAAGCTCGCACGGATTCAATACATTCTTCCGCACAAGAAATCTCGACGACATACCCTTCAACCATGACTTCCATTTCGATATCGAAATGCTTTCATGGGAACCCGGAGTGGCAGACTATTCAACCACTATCTACTGGTACGGCGACTACGACTCTGAAGCCATTGGCACTTCGGACATGCAGGAAGCAACCATCCCCCAGCCTGTCACTGCCGACTGACCGAGCCATCCAATAAATGAATAATGAAAATAAACTGATATGAACGCCGCATTGACTACTAAAACGAGCGACAAGAAATCGTTCCTTCTGCAGATCATCCCCGTGATGCTATGCTTCTTCTCCATGGGTTTTGTCGACCTTGTGGGAACAGCCTCGAATTACGTCCAGAAAGACCTTGGCCTCACCGACTCGCAAGCCAACCTCTTCCCATCGCTTGTATTCTTCTGGTTCCTTATCTTCTCCGTTCCGACCGGAATGCTGATGAACCATATAGGCCGTAAGAATACCGTGCTTATAAGTCTTGTCCTGACAGCTGTATCCCTCGTGATACCGATTTTCGGCGACAGCTATATGATTATGCTCATATCGTTCTCTATTCTCGGTATCGGCAACGCCGTGATGCAGACTTCGCTTAATCCCCTTGTATCTAACCTCATCAGCGGCGACAAACTGGCATCGACACTTACTTTCGGCCAATTCGTCAAAGCTATAGCATCCTTCCTTGCACCGATTCTCGCAGCCTGGGGCGCAACAACCTATCTGCCTACCTTCGGGCTTGGCTGGCGAGCTCTCTTCGTAATCTATGCCGTCGTCTGCGTACTCTCTGTAGCCGCTCTCGCTGCCACTCCTATCGAAGAAGAACGTCCCGACAAAGCATCTGGTATCGGAGAATGTCTCAAACTTCTTGGCCGTCCTTTCGTACTCCTTTGCTTCATAGCCATTATGTGCCATGTAGGCATCGATGTCGGCACAAACACTACCGCACCCAAAATCATCATGGAGCGTCTCGGCCTTCCCCTTGTAGAGGCCGGATTTGCAACGAGCGTCTACTTTATCTTCCGTACCCTGGGCTGCTTCCTCGGCACCTTCCTGCTCCGTTACCTGTCGCCGAAGCTCTTCTTCCTCATCAGCGTTATCATGCTCCTCGGCGGTATGGCCATACTCTTCACCGGCTCCTCACTCCCGGTCCTCTATACAGGTATCGGCCTGATCGGCTTCGGTAACTCGAACCTCTTCTCCATCATATTCTCGCAGGCCCTCCTGTCGTCGCCCAACGAAAAAAATGAAGTTTCGGGTCTTTTGATCATGGGACTCTTCGGTGGTACAATCTTCCCTCTCGCCATGGGATATGCAGCCGATGCAGCCGGCCAGGCCGGTGCAGTTGCCGTCATGACTGTAGGCGTGATCTATCTCCTCTATTACACATTCAAAATCAAAAGCGTAAAATAATGGACAATCAAATAGTAGTAGGGATGGGCGAAGCCCTTTGGGACGTACTGCCCGAAGGCAAGAAAATCGGCGGCGCACCTGCAAACTTCGCATATCATGTTTCGCAGTTCGGTCTTCCCAGCTGCGTGGTAAGCGCCATCGGCGACGATCCCCTCGGCAAGGAGATAGAAGAGAACTTCACCTCCAAAGGTCTTAACCAGCATATCGCAGTTGTTCCATATCCTACCGGTACCGTACAGGTCGAAATCGATCCCGCCGGTGTTCCTCAGTATGAAATCAAAGAAAATGTAGCCTGGGACAATATCCCCTACACTCCCGAACTCGAAGAAATTGCGAAACGAACCAGGGCAATATGCTTCGGTTCACTCGCACAGCGCAACATCGTGTCACGAACTACTATTAACCGTTTTCTCGATGCGATGCCCAAGACAGATGATACCCTCGTTGTCTTCGACGTGAACCTTCGCCAGTCTTTCTATACCAAAGAGACTATCTGCGATTCGATGAAGCGTTGCAACATCTTGAAAATAAACGATGAAGAGCTTGTGACGGTCAGCCGTATGTTCGGCTATCCCGGTATCGATCTGCAGGATAAATGCTGGATACTCCTGGGCAAATACAATCTCAAGATGCTCATCCTGACATGCGGCATCAACGGTAGCTACGTATTCACACCAGGGAATGTCTCTTTCTTGCCGACACCAAGAGTCGAAGTTGCTGACACGGTCGGTGCCGGTGATTCCTTCACAGCAGCCTTCATATCCGCCATAATCAAAAACAAGAGCGTCGCCGAGGCTCATGCCCTTGCAGTTCGCACATCTGCCTTCGTATGCACCCACAACGGAGCTATGCCCGTACTCCCTGAGGAGCTGAGAGATGAGATGTGCCGCTGATTGATTCAAAGGATATATTCCAAATCCACGACATCAAGAAGACGTCCGAACTTCCTGCCGACCTGGCGGAAATGAGACACCTTCTCAAACCCGAGCCCGAGATGCAGACTGACACTCGCTTCATTCTCGGCAGTAATACAGGCAATCAAAGCACGGAATCCTCGCTGTCGGCAACTTTCAATAAGTTTCGCCATAAGCGCCTTTCCAATACCGCGATGCAGATAGGCAGGATGAATATATACCGTGGTCTCGTAAGTTCCGGCGTAGGCGGCACGCTCTTTCCAAGGATGCGCATAGCAATACCCTACGACTCTTCCGTCTTCCTCAAAGACGAAATAAGGACATACTGATGAAAAAGCCGAAATCCTCATCCCCATTTCCTCGGGGGTGAGGGTTTCCGTTTCAAAAGAGGCGGTACTGTGCTGTATATACTCGTTGTATATCCCGGCTATAGCCTCAGTATCCGACAATTTTACCTGACGTATCATTGGATAAACACATTAGAATAATAGGCATGAGCTCAACCGAACCCATGCCTAATTTCTAACGAATCAATAAGGACTATAGTATATCTTTTATTTGATAGCCTTTCGTCCGCCCGCCATTGCCACCCAACAGAGGACTGCGATGACAGCACCGACAGCTGGCCCTACGACCATAATCCAGAAATCGCCCCATGCGGAAGGGTCAAAGACTGCAGGTCCGAAGCTACGGGCAGGATTGACCGAACAGTTATCAACAGGAATACCTACGATATTCACAAGACCGAGGGCGAGACCGATAGCGAGTCCTGCAAATTTACCGAAGCCCTTGGATGGATCGGTGGCTCCGAGAACAATGAGCACAAAGAAGAAAGTGAGTAAACCTTCGGACAGAAGCGCCATACCGGAAGTTGCGCCGGGCTGCACGACATTGGTTGCAAGATAGCTGTCGGGAGGTGTTGTGCCGCCGAAGTTGAAACCGGGTGAAAGCTGAACGAAACAATAAAGGAGACCAGCACCGATAGTAGCTCCAAGGAGCTGGAACACTATATAGCCTACGCAGTCGCGACCCGACATACGACCGGCTAAGAACATAGCGAAGGACACAGCCGGATTGACATGGCAACCGGAGATATTGCCTATTGCATAGCACAGACACACTAAAACGAGGCCAAAACAAAGGCCTATACCAAGACCGCCGATGGATGGACCGGCGAGCACTGCGCTACCGCAGGCAAGAAGAACCAGAAACATTGTCCCGATACCTTCAGCAAGAAGTTTCTTCATTGTTTTATCTATTTATGAAAGATTATTCTACGCTTAATTACCACATAGGAGTAAATCCCCTGGTTTCGACAAGACGGTCGTTCACGCAACCTGTCAAATCCGTATGGACACTTGTGTCGAGTTTCAGTATAGGAGCTCCGGGATTAAGACGGAGACGGCCAAGGTCAATCCACATGTCGCCTGTAGAATCGGCGAACTTGAAGTAATATTTGCCCCCTGTAGCATCGGCAATGCTGCGCCACTGGGTCGACGACACGTTTGGCTCTCCTTCTATCTCATATCCATAAGGAACGCTGACAGTTCCCATTATACTGCTGATACTTCCGAGAGCCTGGGGATATTCAAAGTTTGATGGGACATGATGGATGAAGAAATCAGCACGGACATAACGATCGGCACTTCGGACGGTACCAGGAAGCATATTGACACCTCCGACACCTTGCCAGTACTTGTTTATAGCCTGCATATTATTGAAAGCGGGGTCATTTGTCAGCACCTGAAAGTCCCGACCTTTATAGAGAGTCAGGTCGCCATCGACGTATTCCATGATTAGAGTCGTCCCGGTAGTATCCGTAATGGCCCAATGAAGAAGTGATACCGTTCCCCCGTCGAAAGTCTTCCCGTAAATTGCGAACTCATTACTTTTCAACCAAGACTCAGCTTCATCGACAGTTGCAAAATTATCGAGAAAATAACTTACAAGCATCGCCAGACTCATCACAGGGATAGTATCGTCCGCTATAGCCTCTTTATAGACAGAACCTTTGCAGAATAAGCCGTTCATGGTAAGGCCTTTCTCATTCATACCCTCCGTCACGCCGCCATCATATCCGACGGCAAGGACTGAGCCGTATTTCGATTGCCATTGAAGCCTGTTGCCCGTCGGCATACTCTGTTTGGAAATACCGGCCGGGTAGACATAAAGGTTGGTAGGGATAGGTGTGCGCCAGTCGAGCGTACGGCCCACAAGGATTATTCCGTTGTTGTCACCGATATATACAACACGAGAGCATGCATCGGCCTTTACAGAAAGTCCGATAATTGCAGCTACAATGACGAGTAGACGTAAAATTTTCATAGTTCAACGTTTAACGTGTTTTAGTAAATAACACGCTTCGTCAAACTATGGTTCAGTATTGTAGATATATGAAAGGGACGAGATCGCTCTGACGCATCTGTACCACCATGAAGAGGACGGCAGCCAGCAGAAAAGCCTGCCATACAGCTCCCAGACCTACGTATGCCTGAGCCGTACGGTCGCATATGGAACGTGGAGCGAAATGAGCCAGCAGACCAAGCCCAAGGGCAAGAGAAACGCTCATATAGCCCTCCAGGAACTGAGGTGCTACCGACAGATGGAAATTCGTCAATATCTGGGTCGCAATCTCACCTACTGTAGTCAGCGAGGGGGCGCGGAAAAAAGTGAAACCTATGACTATAAGAGTAAATGTTATAACGATGTTTACAGCCTTTACTTCAGGTGTTCCTTTAAGGAATTCAGGAAGATGCCACCTTTTACGAAGGCTTTTATGAGCGCAAAGAAGAAGCCCGTGGTAAGCGCCCCATATGAGATACATCCATGAAGCACCGTGCCACAAACCACCGAGAAGCATTGTAAGGAACTGATTTATATATGCCCGATGTGTTCCTTTTCTATTCCCTCCAAGCGGTATGTAGAGGTAATCGCGTAGCCAGGTTGACAGAGATATGTGCCAACGCCGCCAGAATTCCGTGGGATTCTGAGATTTGAAGGGAGCCGAAAAATTATCTTTGAAACGATACCCAAGCATGAGGGCAAGGCCGATAGCCATGTCTGAGTAACCAGAAAAATCGCAATAGAGTTGGACAGTAAAGGCTATACATCCCATAAGGTTCTCGAAGCCGGAATAGAGCATGGGGTTGTCAAAGATGCGGTCGACAAAATTACCGCTTATATAGTCGGCGATAACAACTTTCTTGACAAGGCCTGTCATGACCAGGAAGAGACCTTCAGCAGTCATTTCCGGAGTAGGGTTGCTGTTTGCCTGTATCTGCGGCAGCATGTCCTTGGCCCTCACAACGGGACCTGCAAGCAGCGGAGGGAAGAATGTAAGGAAAAAGCTGTACTGGAGCAGGTTGCGACAAGGTTCCAGCTGTCCTCTGTAGATGTCGACAATATAACTTATAGAGCGGAATGTAAAGAACGATATGCCGGCCGGAAGTATGACATCGATAGGGTCGAATCTTGTCGACACTATGCTCGCAAAAGCATCGGCAAGGAGATTGAAGTATTTGAAATACACCAGCATACCGATGTTGACGACAACATTGAGGCATACTATCGTCTTTCTAAGCCACTGCCACTTCGAAGCGCCGAGACATAAGCCCAGCAACCAGTCGGAAACGCAGACTGCGCAAAGAATGTACACGCACTCAGCACTCGATTTATAGTAGAAATACAGGGAGAACAATATCACCACTATCATCTTGAGTGTTGGTCTGTTCTTCACCGAATGATAGACAAGCATGAAGGCTACGAAGAGAGCCATGAACAATCCGGTGTTGAAGAGCAGCGGCGCACCGGGATCGTACGACAATATACCGATTAATCTATCTAACATAGCAACTATAACAGCTCGGCAAAATTAGCTATTAAAATGTAAAATGCAAAGCGATTCTAACCCCGGATCGGTCTATATCGTAGGGAACATTGCGATAATTGAGTCTCCATACATAGTCTACACACAGAAAACGGAATATATTATCCAGTCCTGCAGACAGTTCCATGTAAGGAGTATGACCCATGGCTCCTGTAGAAACGCCTCCCGGGAAGACGAAGAGCTCGGGATTGTCGGCAGAAGACATATTCTTACGCGACAGATGTCCCCACAGTCCACGAAAGCCAACGACTTCGCGAACACCAAGTTTCTTGATACCGGGCAGGAGATTGAAGAGGAGTCCGTGAGCCTTATAGGTCAGGTCCCATGAAAGATACGAGGAGTTGATGAATTCCATAGGATTCATCAGGGAGAAGCTCTGAGGCTGGATAGTATAGGATATGTTGGCATTAGGAATAAGCAAATCCGGGAAAGGCGATGAGCTCCAGACATGACCGGCTCCGAGCATGACATCGAGACTGCCTGCTATCGACAGCCAGAAACGCTTGGAGAAATTGAACTCCGTCTTGTTGATGGCAAACTTCGAACCGCAGAATCCCTTCGGAGCAAACTTGTGCGAGAGGATAAAGACAGGAGCATCTTCATTTACCGGCACACGGAACGAGCGAGCCTGCACGAAGGTCTCGCCGGGCGCATAACGAAGGCTCACGGTCAAGGAATTTTCTGTATAATGGCCGTAATCTCGCCCATCATAGGAAACGAAACGGAGATACGGACTACTTTCCTGACGTATATTCTCGACAGCGGCCTCGATGCTGAAGTTAGAATTGAGCTCAAGAGTGTATTTGAGCGATGTCAGACGTCGATAAGTATCGTTTCGGTTCGACATACGCGTCCACGACAACACGAAGTTGTCCTGACTTGTATATAGATAATGCGAACCGAGATGGTCTACATCGTATTCATGTTTTAAGATAATCGAATGAATCGGGAACTCACGCGAATGGTACTTCTTCCTGTTGAAGGAATATTCAAGTTCGGCGCTATATTTCCAGCGATGGTCGCGAATGCCGTAAGCAAGATAGCCACGCCCGAACCAATGAGGACTTAGGTTCGCCGTAGTCATACCTCCTGCACGAAGTCGCAGACCTTCAAGATAATTGTAGCTCATCGTCGTATTGACAGGACCGTAGTCGAACTTGCTCGGATTGCCGGTCTTGACATAGCCGGTGAACATTATCTTCATGAATTTTTCCCCGTAGTAATAAAGCGGCACTTTTCTCAATCGGGAAGTCAGTTGGCCAATGCGTCCTTCCCCTTTGCGTTCCGGTATCGAGCGTGCTTCAACCCAGAAAGCCTCATCGCGTACTTCGGCACTGTCTGTGACAATCACCTCGCCCAGTTTGCTGAAATCTTCAGTCATTCCGGGATTGTCATAGCTATGATTCTTATAACTGATACGTCGCGAAATATAGACAGGCGGAGTCCCCGGCAGCATAGATGCTTCGAGTATAAGTTGGTCTTCCATCTTCCAGCGAGAACCGTCAGGAGCCTTATCGAACTTCTGGCTGATGACCATGCCTTTCACAAAGTTCAGATTGATTTCCGGATTGGTCCTCAAGTCTACCTTTCGGATGAACATATTCGTATCGGCGGCCTCGACATAGACGTGTCCGGTAAAACCATTATAAGTCTTGTTTCGTGGGTAAAAAGCAAGCACTATACATGGAACGTTGTCGACCACAGTCGTATCCGTGAGATAGAACCGATAGAAATCTGGAGCAAGAGGCGACAACGGACTGACGAAACGATTACGCATCAAGGCTATATCCTTGTCGTAGAGATTTACCTCGCGGAAGATATCCTCCATGACAACCGACATATTGTCCTCCTCGGAGAGTTCGGAAAGACCCCTTGTGCGCCGACCTTCCACTATCTCTTTCTCCGAACGCGGATTCTTACGGTATATGTTCTTTGATGACTTCTCTCCAACGGACAGATTCAAAACAGGCTGACCGCTGATTTCAGAAGTATCGACATGTTCGACAAGGAAAGGGAAGCGACGCATCAGCGCAGAGGCTGAGTCCGGATTGAAATCGCTGACACCTAAAGATATACGTTCATACCGGTTATAGGAATAATAATCGTTACGTCGTGGGTCGGTCAGCGACTCACTGTCACGCAGTTTACGGGCAAAATCTACCGCAGGATTATTCTTCTTGCTATATTTTTTCTTGTAGACGGTCAGTTCGTCGAGCTTCGTAGCCTTAGGCGAAAGATAGATGTCATACATATTAAAAGAATTGGGCACCAGCTGAATAGTCTTTTTCTGATATCCCTGGGTAGAAACAGTCAGGGCTTTGGCTCCGTCGGGTACCGTTAGTTCGAAGATGCCACGACTGTCGGTAAGAACATTTTTTTTCGTACCGGTGACATTGAGGGAGGCATAAGGAATTCCTTCGGTAGTAACAGAGTCGCGAACTATGCCTCTGATTAATTTCGTCGCAGCCGCCATCGGAAGCGATGTAATCAAAAACAGAAAGAGGACAAATACGGGAAAGAGTCTCTTCACTTGGTTTCCCGACCCGTTTTGCTTATATTTGCGATGATAATTCAACTTAGAGATGGCTAAAGAAATAGAACGTAAATATCTTGTGGACGACATGTCCTTCATAAACCAAGCATGCGGAAAGCGACATATCGTCCAGGCATATCTGTCGGTCAACCCCGACGCAACAGTACGTGTGCGAATCGCCGACGATAAGGCCTACCTCACTGTCAAGAGCCGCAACAAAGGTGCAGTACGCAACGAATGGGAGTACGAAATCCCGGTCGACGATGCCTCGCAGATGATAGATACGTGCGCCCAGAGCAATATCATCGACAAGACAAGATATCTCGTCCCTGCCGAACATGGGCTGACATGGGAAATCGATGTCTTCCACGGGCAGCACACAGGCCTCGTAGTTGCCGAGATAGAACTGCCGGAACCGGGCTACCGGATATCGATGCCATCCTTCATTGGCGATGAAGTGACAGGCGACCCGAAATACTATAACTCCTCGCTGGCAGGCATCTGATCGACGGGACGGCGGACGAGACGTACGACGTTCTCGACGTGCTGGGTGTGTGGGAACATATCGACAGGCTGCACAGCTTCGACCTTGTACTTCACATTGAGCAATGCGATGTCGCGAGCCTGTGTAGCTGGATTGCAGCTCACATATACTATCAACGCAGGTTCGGCACGCAGTATTGTGTCGACAACATCCTGATGCATGCCTGCACGCGGAGGATCGACAATCATAACATCGGGACGACCATGTTCGGCGATGAACTCGTCGGTCAGTATGTCCTTCATGTCACCGGCAAAGAACTCTGTATTGTGGATGCCATTGACGGCAGAGTTGACTTTTGCATCTTCAATGGCTTCCGGCACATATTCTATGCCTATAACTTTGGAAGCTGATCGGCTCACGAAATTCGCTATCGTTCCTGTTCCCGTATACAGGTCATAAACCAGCTCTATGCCTGTAAGTCCGGCGAAATTACGTGCTACTTTATATAGCTCATATGCCTGAAGTGAGTTGGTCTGATAGAAAGATTTCGGGCCGATACGGAAACGCAATCCCTCCATCTCCTCCTCTATGTATTCCTTGCCTTTGAAAAGCTTGATCTCAAGGTCTGCGTAGCTGTCATTTACCTTGGTATTGACAGTGTACATCAGGGACGTGATTTCGGGGAACTGTTCTGCTACAGCATTCAACAAAGTGTCAATCTTAGGCTTATCGTCTTCACCAACAGCGAGAAGAACCATAATCTCACCTGTCGAGGCTGTACGTATCATCAGCGTGCGGACAAAACCGGTCTGATTCTTCAGGTCGTAAAAGGCATAGCCGTGTTCTTTGGCAAAATTCTTTATAAACAGACGGATTCTGTCTCCGATACTGTCCTGTAGGTGACAGGCTTTGATATCGAGCACCTTGTCGAAAGCTCCAGGGATGTGAAAACCGACAGCATCGCGGTCGGGAAACTCCTCCCCGCTCTCAAGCTGCTCGAAAGTCAGCCAGCAACGGTTCGAAAAAGTGTACTCCATCTTATTGCGATACGCCCAAATTTTCTGGCTTCCAAGAGTTTCTGCTATCTCGGGCAGCTCGACCTGGGCTATACGTTCCAGGGCGTCGACAACCTGCTGCCGCTTGGCCTTCAGCTGATACTGATATGGCAGATGCTGCCAGCGGCAACCACCACAGACTGTGAAATGCTCGCATCGTGGGTCCTGGCGCATCTCACCGGGACGGACGATGCGCACTATGCGGCCATTGGCATAGCTCTTTTTCTTCTTCTCAAGCTTCACGTCCACGACATCGCCGGGTGCGCCGAAAGGCACGAAAACGACCATACCGTCGCTGCGACCTATGGCATTGCCTTCTGCAGCAACATCGGTGATTTCAAGATTCTCTATGATTGGTAATGTTTTTCTTTTACGGGACATATCCTTAGAAAAAATTTCTTAGATGTATATATAGAGCATGGAGCGGCAAGCCCATCACATTATAAAAACAGCCTCGGATACCGCTGATCGCAACGGCTCCTATCCATTCCTGAATACCGTAAGAACCGGCTTTGTCGAATGGCTTGAATCTTTCGACGTACAGTCGGATCTCTTCTTCCGTAAGATTGTCGAAAGTAACTTGTGTCGTCTCGCTGAAACTATCGTGTCGCTTGCCTGCAAGCGAGCTCAGCGTCACTCCGGTCACAACTGTATGCGTCTTTCCGGATAGCTGACGAAGCATATCTTCCGCTCCCTTAGCCGAATGTGGCTTACCGAGAACCTCGCCATCACAAATCACTACAGTATCAGCAGTTATAAGCAGCTTATTGTCAGCCAGAATGTCGGAATAAGCTCGGGCCTTCAACTGAGAAAGGTAGACAGGCACTTCTTCCAGCCGCAAATCATCAGGATAGCTTTCATCGACATCACGGCCACTGATAATATCAAAACTCGGAAGCACCATGGCCAAAAGTTCACGACGACGCGGCGAAGCTGATGCCAGCATGACCTTTATCCCCCCATAAACTGGTGCCGGATATGGTGTTTCGGGATCTTGGTTCAGCTGATTCTCAAATATTTCTTTCATGTCTCACCAACCGTATGCGTTAGTATCGAGAAGCCATTTGCCCTGGGCTTTGAGTATCTCTTCGAGAAGCTCTCGGGCTACACCGTGACCGCCGTCGGAACCAGCGACAAACGTAGCAATCTCTTTGGCCTCGCTCGCGGCATCACGAGGTGCTACAGAAAGTCCGACGGCCTTCATCGTAGTCAAATCAGGGATATCGTCACCCACATATGCCACTTCTTCAGGCTCAAATCCATTTTCAGTCATCCATTGACGGAGCAGAGGTAGTTTTGCTTTGGTTTTGAGAAATATGTCGTGGATTCCTATGTGTTGGAAACGATGACGTACTCTTTCGTCGTCCGCACCGCTAATTATGGCAAGCTTAAGCCCTGCTTTGACAGACTGCACCATGGCATAGCCGTCTTTCAGATTCGCCATTCTCTCGGGAATACCGTCGGGCGACATGGGAACTGTATTCGGCGACAGTACCCCGTCGACATCGAACACTACTGCCTTTATCTTGCTTAAATCATAGTTTATCCTGCTCATAATCTATGTCGTGCGCCTCAAGGATGAGACGGCTGAATGTTGAATATAAACTTTTCATTGGCTCTTCGAGCGTTTCGCTCTGACGACGCATGACTTCGAAATCTCCACGAACGGCAGGTCCTGTCTGTGCGGCATAAGGCCCTACTTTGAACGCTTTGTCAACCGTAGTCCGCACAAGCGATTCTACAATACCGAGCGACATGCCGTTATTTTCGAGATGTTCCTGAGTAAGCTGTAAGAGAAAGTTTGTGAAGTTGCACGAAAACACGCCTGCTATGTGCAGGGCATTACGCGAACGGGCATCGGCATGATGGACTGAATCAGAAACTGATAATGCCAGTGCATCCACGAGTTTCTGGTCTTCGGGCTGGTTGACCTCTGTAATTATCGGCACACTCCGGACATCGACAGCAACGTCTTTCGAAAATGTCTGGAAGGGATAGAACACGCCTACACGCTTACCGAGCGGCAATAATGCCTCTTTCCCTACAGTGCCTGAAGTCTGCAAGACCAAAGGATTACATTTCAACGTACCTATCGCTTCGACGAGTTCATGAATACCATTATCCGCGACACTAATAAGGACGATGTCCGGACATAATTCGTCTATCTTGCCATAGTCACTACCCCGATAACCTGTAAAATCTAATTTTTCGGCGAGAGCCTTGGCATGATCCGCATTGCGGCTTATTATAGCTTGCAGATTGACGTTTGCGGAATCGGAGAAAGCCTTTGTCAGATGTGTGGCGACATTCCCGCTTCCTACGACTACGACATCCATTTTTTTCAATCGGCTTGACTTTGATTCCAATTACCGAGATGTACTTTCTCCCACAGTAATTTGGACGGGTCGACAGGACGGCGCTGCTCATCAGAATAACCGAAAGTCATGATACATTCCACAACCATATTTTCAGGAATTCCGAGCGCTTCACGAACAACCTGTTCAGACGACTCACCGTCGGCTGCCTGACGGCCTCGGACCTGAACCCAACAGGAACCGATGCCGAGTGCAGTTGCCTGAAGATGCATGAAGATAGCTGCTACTGTAGCGTCCTCTATGTATGCTTCGCTTTTCCCGGGGTCGGCAGTGACGACAACGGCGAGCTTGCAGCCTTTGATAGAAGCAGCATAGACAGGCTTGCAGTCTGAAAGACGAAGCAGCATATTCTTGTCCTCGACTACAACAAACTGCCAGGAACGGGCATTCTTCGAAGAGGGAGCAAGCAATGCAGCCTCAAGGATTGTACGAACGTCCTCAGCTTTGAGGTCTTCATCTGTATAACGGCGGATGCTGTGTCGACGCAGCAACATTTCGTGTAAGCTTTCCATTGTGTGTATTATTTACGGCAAATCCATGCCGATGGATATTTTTCATAAAGGCCTTCGACCTCAGCACGGTTCTTCACCTCGTCGATAGTGGCACCTCCGATAGCGAACACACGGTAACGGCCGTCTTTCTCAAGGAGGTCAAGAGGCATGGACGACGAACAGATGAATTGCTCGGCTTCGGACTTCGAAGCAAGAGAAGCAACGACAAGACAGTACTTAGTATCCGAGCCCTCAGCGACCTTCTCGATTTTCTGTCGGGGCTCGACTATACTCATACCGTCGGCAGGTGTATTGAGGACGATGACAAGCGCCTTGTTCGCTTCCTGCGGTACGGCATCTTCCGGATCGTCGGTCTTCAAAGTGACTGTGCCGATTGAAGCTGTCTGAGGTTCGGGCTTATTGGATGTCGGAAGATGCGAGGCGACAAAGGCAAGAATGGCAAACAAAGCGATAGCGGCAGCTCCGGAAGCTGTGCGACGCAAATTCTTCAGCATACTATGCCGGTATTCCTGTACCTCAGCTGCTTCGACAGGCTCCTCTGCCCTCTTGCGGATAGCAAGCCGGGTAATGGCGAGAGCCGGGAGGAATCGAGTCGGAGAACCATCCAACAGTGATACCGATGCTTCGAAACGTACTTCTGCTGTATCATTGTCAACGACAAAACGCCCAACCTCAGGCAGGAAACAGCTTCCTTCCCCGGAGAGAGCCTCATTCATCACAGCAACTTCTCGTACTACAATGGCGACAGCTTCCTCCATAGATAATCCGGAAGCACGGCGGAGAGACGCACTTATGTCGTCCGACTCCGAAGCAGGCATATAGGTGAAGGAAACCGACTCCGACGGAGCTACATAGAGCTTGGTATCGTCATCATAATGTGACTGCTGCCTGACGACCATAAACATGCCGAACCCGGGCACGGCAACTATGCCTCGCTCGGTAAGCAAATGTTTGATATGTCGGCCAATTACGTTCATGTCGGATAGCAAAGACAGCCCAAAGGCGTATTATCACTTTGCAAAGATACGAATTCTCGCTGAATGTTATCGACATATTCACATAAAAAAGATACTTTTGAGCTCCGGCATAAATACGGATGCAAAAAAATCTTCACCCGATGTCACCTTTCGATACTTCGATGCGTCTTACAGTCGAGATATCTCAAAAGAAACATATCTATAACCCTCTAAAACTACAATAATATGGCAGAAGATATAATACTCGGTCTTTGTATTCCCCTGGGCATCTGTGTGGTATTGCCTGTACTCATCGTTTGGTTCTTTATACGCGCCAAAATCAACGACAACAATAACCGATCCGAAATCATCCTGAAAGCAATCGAAGCAAACCCGAATACAAATGTCGACGAGATGGTCAAATCGCTCAGTTCCTCAGCCACAACCAAAACACCTCGCGAAATCCTAAACCTCCGATTGCTGCGCGGATGTATGTTCGGGCTTATCGGAGTAATAGGTGAAGTTTCTACAATGCTTGTTTACCGGCATGAACGAATGGGCGCACTTATTTTAGGACTGATTTCAGGTATATGCCTCGCGATAGGCATAGCATACCTCATCGTCTATTTTGTCTCCAAGAAAACTATAGACAAGGACGAACCCTGCGATTGAAAGAATCATGACGCGGCAGGAATTCGAGAACTTCGTAACAAGCTGTCAGGAAGGGCTACGCCGTTTCCTGACGGCTCTTTGCTGCGGTGACAGGGCGCTTGCCGAAGACATAGCACAAGATTCTTTCATGAAGGCATACCTCAGTTGCAACGATATACACGATACATCCCGTTTTAAGGCATGGGTATTCCGCATCGCATACAACACCTTCATCAGTGCGCAGCGAAGCCGTCATGTATTTGAACCGGAAGAAAAAGCCGCCTCACACAGAAGTGACGTCAGATCGGACGACGCTTTCAGATATGAAGCCCTCTATTCCGCCCTCGCCCGTCTTTCCGACAAAGAAAGAACTTCCGTACTGCTCTTCTATCTCCAGGGCTACAGCATACAGGAAATCGCAGACACGGTCGGAGCATCCCAGGACGCTATAAAGCAACAACTCAACCGAGGTCGCAAGCACCTCAAAGACTTACTCGACGAAAGGAGATAAGAACCATGCAAGACGACGTACTCAAAGATTTATTCAACAGCTACCGACCCGAACTGACTTCGGAAGACTCCTTCATGAAATGTCTTCGGTACAAGCTCGATGCTGTCGAACTTATACGCGACAAAATGGCATCGCAACGCCGCAAGGATATACGTGCGACATGGATCGCTGCCATCTGCGGGCTCATCGTCGGCATATTGCTGACTTTGGTCTATCCCTTTATGTTGAAGCTTTCGGCATTGATATGCTCGGCTTTGTCTCTGATGGGAGGCGCATCCAATATTGTCGGCAATATACTATGCTGCATCTTCATAGGAGCGGTATCGTTTGCCTCGTTCTTTGCGGTTTACGATTTGTTACACTCCTCGCTTCCTAAGAAAGTCATCACTTGCCGCGAGGCAATTCGAGATTGACGCGGTCGACGAGGTTGGTAACAGCCGGTGGAAGCGGCTGAGCATAGTCAGGAATAACGAAGGGCTCAATCTTTTCGACTATGTCCAGTTTCCTGTGTACTTTGTAGTCCTCGACGCTCATATGCTCTATCTTCACAGGGTAGAGCTCCATAAAGCAATCCATATCGATGTTGTCCTTTACACCGATTATCATTCTCAGCATCTTGCCCTTCCCAAGTATGTGGAGATTGTAAGTACTATACAGAAAGTCGGTTATACCATACTTTCCTGTATCATTGGGACGGTAAGCCAAAGAATAGTCATACTTTTCAAAGACCATTGTCAGGCCGAGCAACTTAAAGATCCAGAGATCGACCTTGTGGTCTTCCTCATCTGCCAGGAAATCGCAATCTATAGTGAAAATATTATCGGACTTCCGATATTTGTATTTCGGGAACCATTTGCCTTGAACTGTGTCGGCCGATGCCCCGTTAAGCATGGCATCTGTTTCTCTTTTCTCCTTCTCGGGAAATGACAGAACCGTTGAAAAAGAAAGCATATCGATATCGTCGCCAACACGCGGGCACATCAGACTGTCGAGGCCCCGGGAATTGGCAATTCGCCCATAGGACCTCTTATTGAGCATTCTGGGGTTCTTATCTCCTTTCTTATATCCTTTCACCTTGCCGTCGGCAAAAAAGCTTTCCACCATGTATTCGTTGAAGAGCTGCATAGTATCGGCCTTAGTCGCACCGGTGCAATACTCACGGGCATAGGCCACTACCCTCATAATAGGGCGTTCACCCGGAGTGATGACAAACTCTTTGAGACGGTACTGGGCTGGCTGCAGACGTATTGTATCTCCGCCTATTTCGATATTGACCGCCTCATAACCCAGGCATCGAAGCGACAACGGATAGTCCTTGTCATTGACTCGGATTTGTCCATTATCATCGGTAAAGCCTACGATGACACCATTCGAGGATACTACCGACACCCCGGCTAAGGGATTTCCTTCCTCCTGGTCGAGGACAGTCACTTCCCGGGCTATAGCCCCCAAAGCTACGAGCATCCACAAAAGAGCCAATAGAATATGTTTCATAGCATGTAGATTTTTTAGACCTTTTGAACGGCTCCCGTCGATTCAGAGCGAAACGGGGTCTGCGACCGGTTCATCTGTGATCGCAACGGCTAAGACATCCTCGACTTTCTCGACATAGGTAAACTGCATGTCGGCAGTAAGTTCTGCCGGAATGTCCTCGATATCGCGACGGTTGTCCTTGCAAAGGATGATATGGTTGATACCGGCACGTTTGGCTGCAAGAATCTTCTCGCGGATACCACCGACTGGAAGTACTCGGCCACGAAGAGTGATCTCGCCTGTCATGGCTATGCGTGGGGCGACGCGTCGCTGAAGGAAGGTCGATACCATCGACGTTGCTATGGTGATACCTGCCGACGGACCGTCCTTTGGTATAGCGCCTTCGGGGAAATGGACATGAAGAGTGTATTTGTCGAAAAGATCGGAGTTGATACCGAGCTTGTCGGCATGTGCCTTTACCCACTGGTAGGCAATCGATGCCGATTCCTTCATCACGTCGCCAAGATGGCCGGTGAGCTGTAAGGAACCGTTCTTGGCCTTCGACAACGACGATTCAGCCATTAGTATCTCGCCTCCGACCTCCGTCCAAGCGAGACCGGTGACAACTCCGGCATCTTCATTGCCTTCATATTTCTCGCTGATATGAGGAGCGAGGCCGAGAAGGTCGTGTAGATGTTCTGGAAGCACAGGATCCGGGAATTCCTTGCCCTGCATGGGCAGCAGCACAGCTTTTCGGGCTATGGCTGCAAGCTTCTTCTCAAGCAGACGGACACCGCTTTCGGCTGTATAATCGCTGATCACAACCTTGAGCGCCTCGTCGGAGATATTGAGCTTGTCGAGTTTGTGACTTTCGAGGATACGAGGTATAAGATGGCGACGTGCTATCTCCATCTTTTCTTCCATAGAATAACCATCGATCTGAATCAGCTCCATACGGTCCAGAAGCGGACGGGCGATAGTCGAAGTCGTATTCGCCGTGGCGATGAACAGTACCTTCGAAAGATCAAAGTCGACATCCACATAGTTGTCATGGAAGTGGCAGTTCTGCTCGGGATCGAGCACTTCAAGGAGCGCGGCAGCGGGGTCACCTTTGTAATCATTGCCTATCTTGTCGATTTCATCGAGCACGAGAACCGGATTTGATACTCCTGCCTTCTTCATGGCATCGATGACACGACCGGGCATAGCTCCGATATAAGTACGGCGGTGACCACGGATTTCAGCCTCGTCGTGAAGGCCGCCGAAGGATACACGCTCGTATTTACGGCCCAACGCACGTGCTATCGACTTGCCTATAGAAGTCTTACCGACACCTGGCGCGCCAACAAGGCAGAGAATCGGAGCCTTGCCCTCCGGATTATGGATGATGAGAGCCAACTGTTCGAGGATGCGTTCTTTCACCTTGTCAAGACCGTAATGGTCGTCATTGAGGATCTTCCATGCCTGATCCAGCTTCGGAAGCTTGTCGGTGAACTTGTTCCAGGGGAGTGAGACAAGCGTATCGAGATAGCCAAACTGTACGGAATAGTCCGGCGAACTGGGGTTGTAGCGGCGCAGTTTGTCGATTTCTTTCGAGAAAAGCTCGAAAACCTTCTTTGGCATACCGGCTTTCTCGCCACGGGCGTAGAGCTCGTCGATTTCGTCGCTCTCATCTCCGTAGAGAGTTTCACGAATGGCCTCCATCTGCTGCTGGAGGAAGGCATTCTTCTGGTTTTCCTCGAGGCTGCGGTGAGCTTTCTTCATAATCTCTTCGGTGATGGAGAGACGCTCGCCAAGGAGCTGCACCTCACCGAGAAGGCCTATGGCACGGTCGGAAAGACGCGACTTGGCAAGAAGCTCGTTCTTGGACTTGGTTTCGAAAGGCAGATTCGTACAGAGAAAGTTGACGAGCATATCGTCGTCGGTGATCTGCGATATGGTGGCGATGATATGTCCGGGATCTGAATTTTTGAGTGCTTCGCCTACCTTCTCACGGATAGAACTGCACACTATGCCGTATTCGGCATCCTTGCATTCGATATCAGCGATAGACTTAACCCTTGCGGCAAGAGACGACACTTCGCTCTTGCCTCGGCCGAGGATACGGAATTTTTCGCGGGCACGTACAAGGGCTCCGTGCGTGCCATCGGGACGTTCGAAGACATTCAGGACATCGGCGATGGTCCCGTATTTATAGAGACCGGTTGTGACAGCCGGGTTCTCCTCTTCCGGATCAAGCTGACAGACAATACCGATAGGGAACGGTTCTTTCTCGGCAGCCTTAGCCAGAGCAAGCGATGACTCACGCCCTAACTCGAACGTGACAGTCAGGCCCGGCAACAGGACAAGGTTGCGTGTCGCCAGTATAGGGAGGTTGTCATAGTCGGGTATGGTCTGGAATCGGGATATGTCGATTTCAATTTTTTGAAAACCCATATCGAGTGTATCGTTATTGTCGTTCTTGCTGCTCATTGATTGTCTTGACTTGTGGTTTTATATTGCCTCATGCAAATAGAGTGCCAAAATTACAAAAAAAGAGCCGAACTCAACCTAATGACGTTCTAAAAAGTACTTTGGTAGCTCATAATGACTCGCCGATAGCCTGTTTTTCGGTTTTTATGTTGTGTAACATAATCCTTAAATGACAATGTGACAAAAAATATTCTTAAATTGCGACCCGAAAAAGGATACAAAGCCTCTTTCTCACCTTCTACAAATTCGGAAAAACAAAAACTGATAGCATGAAGACTTACAAAACCAAAGAAATCAAAAACATAGCCTTGCTTGGTAGCAAAGGCTCGGGTAAGACCACACTCGCTGAGGCAATGCTCTACGAGTGTGGCGTTATAAAACGTCGCGGCACTGTCAATGCCAAAAACACCGTCTCCGACTATTTCCCGGTAGAAAAAGAGTATGGTTACTCTGTATTCTCTACATTAATATACGCCGAATTCCTCAACAAGAAGCTTAACGTCATCGACTGCCCCGGCGCAGACGACTTCGTAGGCAGCGCCATCACTGCCCTTAACGTCACCGACACAGGTGTCATCGTAGTCAACGCACAGTATGGTGTCGAAGTAGGCACGCAGAACATCTTCCGCACGGCCTCCGGACTTAAGAAACCTATCATTTTCGCCCTCAACCAGCTCGACGGCGAAAAAGCCGACTACGAGAACGTCATCGAACAGATGCGCGAAATCTTCGGTCCGAAAGTAGTGCCTATCCAGTATCCCCTCGCATGCGGCCCCGGCTTCAATGCCATGATCGACGTACTGCTGATGAAAAAATACTCATGGGGGCCCGAAGGCGGAACTCCGAAAATCGAAGATATCCCGGAATCCGAAATGCCGCGCGCCATGGAACTGCACCGCGCCCTCGTCGAAGCTGCTGCTGAAAACGACGAGACACTCATGGAGAAATTCTTCGAAGAAGAACATCTCAGCGAAGACGAACTCCGCCTCGGTATCCGCAAAGGCCTTATCGACAACTCCATGTACCCCGTCTTCTGCGTCAGTGCAGAAAAGGACATGGGCGTACGCCGCATGATGGAATTTCTCGGCAACGTCGTTCCTTTTGTAGACGACATGCCTGCTCCCGTCGACTCCCAGGGCGACGAAGTGAAGCCCGACGCAAACGGTCCTCTCAGCGTCTATATCTTCAAGACAACTGTCGAACCGCATATCGGCGAAGTAAGCTACTTCAAAGTGATGTCCGGTACCCTCAAGGCCGGTGCCGACCTTGAAAACGTGACACGCGGCGGCAAGGAACGTCTTGCACAGCTCTTCTGCGTATGCGGACAGATCAAGACTCCCGTCGATGCTCTCGAAGCCGGCGATATCGGTGCTACCGTCAAGCTCAAAGACGTACGCACTGGCAACACCCTCGATGAAAAGGGTTGCGACTACAGCTTCGACTTCATCAAATATCCTGCTCCCAAGTATCAGCGAGCCATCCGACCCGTCACCGAAAGCGATGCCGAGAAACTCAGCCAGATACTGACACGTATGCACGAGGAAGATCCTACATGGATCGTCGAGCAGTCCAAGGAGCTCAAGCAGACCATCCTCTCAGGCCAGGGCGAATTCCATCTCCGCACACTCAAATGGCGCGTCGAGAACAACGACAAACTGCCCATCATCTTCGAAGAACCCAAGATTCCATATCGCGAAACTATCACCAAGGCAGCCCGTGCCGACTACCGCCACAAAAAACAGAGCGGTGGCGCCGGTCAGTTCGGCGAAGTGCATATCATCATCGAACCCTACACCGAAGGTATGCCGGCTCCCGACACATACCGCTTCGGCAATCAGGAATTCAAGATGAGCGTACGCGATACCCAGGAAATACCTCTGGCATGGGGCGGCAAGCTCGTTGTCTGCAACTGTATCGTCGGCGGCGCTATAGACGCACGTTTCATCCCGGCTATTGTCAAAGGCCTCATGGATCGCATGGAACAGGGTCCTCTCACAGGTTCCTATGCCCGCGACGTACGTGTCTGCATCTACGACGGCAAGATGCACCCCGTTGACTCCAACGAAATCTCCTTCCGTCTCGCAGGCCGCAACGCCTTCAGCCAGGCATTCCGCGAAGCCAATCCTAAGGTTCTCGAACCTGTCTACGATGTCGAGGTATTCGTACCGGCCGACGTAATGGGCGACGTGATGAGCGACCTTCAGGGCCGTCGCGCTATCATCATGGGCATGAGCAGCGAGAACGGTTTCGAGAAGATCTCCGCACGTGTCCCGCTGAAAGAAATGTCGAGCTACTCCACTTCGCTCAGCTCTATTACCGGCGGCCGCTCGTCGTTCACGATGAAGTTCGCTTCCTACGAACTCGTTCCTTCCGACGTTCAGGAGAAACTGCTCCGCGAATACGCCGAGAGAAACACAGAAGAATAAACCAATTCTCAATTATACCATGGAGCCGGATCAAAAGTCCGGCTCTTTTTTTGCATCTACTCACATTATTGTTTCAATCAAACAAAAGACAAGACTGAGAGTCTGCCAAAGACTCTCAGCCCTGTCTAAATATCTAACCTAATTAATCAAAAAACTCAATAAATCTGTCAAATCCTGAGATTTCGGATTACTTTTGTCAATCTTGAGAACAAGCTATGCCAATGCGATAGACCCTCCTCCCGGGATTTGACAGACTTACTAACCTTTCTCCATTATATCATAGGTCTAACACTAATTCCAATATTTGTTCTGCTTGAGGTTCTCGTTGATCACGAGGTCCTGGGTAGCCATAGGATAGTAGTAGTACTTAGGTTCGACGAAGTTGTATTTGCCCTTCTGCGACTTGATGTAGATATAACCATGGTCGCCCTGCGAGAGACCGATAGTACTTGACTCAAGGGTATAGACAGTCAGGCTGTATTTGTCGCGGTCTTCCTGAGGAATATTGTCGGTGTCAGCCTGGGTCATCATGAAAGCGATATCAGGTTCGCCATCACCTGTTACATCGTAGTAACCCTGACCGGGAATGTACGCACCTTCGGTATATTCCATGAGCTTGCCGAGGCACCAACGGCGGAGGTCGGTGAGACGGAAGCCTTCACCTTCGAGCTCGATACGACGTTCACGACGAACTTCGAGAACAGCACCCTTCTGGGTTGACTGTACATTGGAGTATCGAGCGTTCTGTACGGGGTCGATGTTGGAAAGCCATTCGCTCAGGTTGGCGTGAGGGAGACCTACACGGTCACGGATAGCGTTGATAGTCTGGTCCACATCATCCTGGGTCAGAGTACCGAGCTCAGCCTTTGCTTCTGCATAGATAAGAAGTATCTCAGCATAACGGAAGTATGGTACATCAGTAGCAGTCTGAGTCCAGCTCATATCCTGATTGAGCAGCGGCAGGAATTTGACCTGCGGATATCCGCCAAGGAGCTGGTTGGGACGATAGGGACCTGAATAACCGGTCTTAACAACACCAGGAGTCATGAATGTCTGAGCCATACGTGGGTCACGATTTTCGAAGATTTCAGCAAAAGTCTTCTTGTCGTAATTCTCGACAGTCTGGAAGGGAACTGCCTTGCCGTCCATGATGTAGAGGTAGTCTTCCATAAGGCTACGGCTCAAGCTGAAGTTATTATCGAAAGTGTACTGCTGGTTGTGAGTCCAGTCGAGTTTCGAGTCGAAGTGCTGGAACAGAATCATCTCGGGATTGCCGGTTAGATCCTGCTGGCAGAACATTGCACGATAAGCGCCCACGCCGTCGGGATCCTGAGTAGAGATGCTGAATTCGCCTGTATCCATAAGCTTCTTGGCTGCTTCGGCAGCAACCTTGAGGAAGCGGTCGCCATCGTTGAGGCCGAGTTCAGGATGGTATTTACGTGTAGTGCCTTCGTAAAGGGCTATACGTGCCTGCCAAGCAAGTGCAGCTTCACGGAAGATACGGGTTCTGCTGGAACCCCACTTCATGTTGTTTACAGCGAAGTCGAGGTCGGCCATAATCGAGTCGACAACGAGCTGACGGGAATCCTGAGTCTTATAGAGCAGCTCAGTATCCGTTGTCTGGAGATCGCGGTTATACCAAGGTACATCAGAATAGTTATATACCATGTCGTAGTAGACTTTAGCGCGCATGAGGCGAGCGAAGCCTTCCCAGTGAGCGATATCTTCAGCGGCACCACCGACCTGGTTCATGCGGGCCAGCATGTAGTTGATATTACGGACGCTGCCCCAGGACCACATCCACATCTTGTCGGGAGTCATTTCACCGCGCATAAGCTGGAACCAGTAGTCATCCTCGATATACAGTGTATTGTCAGAAGGCGCATCGGAGAGCTGTTCACCCCAGCCTAAGCCGTAATAGCTGTAGAAACTATTGCAGTAGATCTCGAGGTCTTCCGGATTGTGGAAGAACATATTCTCGCTGATATCAGTCTCCGGGAAACGCTCCATGAAGCTGTCGTTACAGCTGCTCATGAATGACACGCAAGTTATGCCTGCCAGAGCGATAAGAGAGTGTTTTATAATAGAATTCATGGTTTCCTTGATTTAAAAAGTTAGATTAACACCGAAAGAGTACGAACGCTGCATAGGATATGTGAGGTTGCCGAGAGTTTCGGGATCAACTTTGAAGTATTTGTAGAGCTTACTGGATTCCCAGAGGTTTTCACCGGTGAAGAAGATACGGAAGCTTTCGATACCTACCTTGTTTAGAAGAGCTGTGGGAAGCGAGTAGCCGACGGTAAGGTTCTTCAGGCGAATATAAGCTGCATTCTGGAGATAACGCGTCTGCGTGAGGCCTAACTCTTGGTTTTCATCCTCAGCAACGTAAGATTTGAGACGGGGGAAGTAACCATTAGGATTTTCTTCTGTCCAACGATCTACCCAGTTACCTATAGTAATATTGTTATAAGGCTGATAGTAACATCCCCAGAAGTAGCAGTCATGTGTTCCGGGATAATAGTGCTTACGACCAACACCCTGGAAGAACATACTCAAGTCGAAGCCGTTCCACTGTGCTGTGGCAGTGATGCCGTAAGTGTAGCGGGCGCGGGAGTTGCCGATGACCTTGAAGTCGCCATGGTCTTCGAGGGTCCAGTTGCCACGGTCGATGACATTATCATTGTTCTGGTCCTTGAACTTGAGGTCGCCGGGGCCAAGGGGACGCAAGCCGGGATAAGAAGTACTCCAGCTCTGGTCGGCATGGTTGTCGATATCTTCCTGTGAGGTGAAGAAACCTTCGGTTTCCAAGCCCCAGATTTCGCCGAGTTCCTGACCTTCATAGTAGTCATTGAGAGTACCGGTAGGATTGGAGAACTTGGTGATCCATGCACGACTGTCGGCAATGTTGAAGCCGATGGTATAGTTGAACGGTTTGTCGGCCAGCATGAAGTGGTCACGCCAGTTAACCGTGATTTCCCAACCTTTGGTTTTCAGATTGGCAGCATTCTCGTCAGGAACGGATGCACCGAGAACACCGGGAAGAGTCTGGCCCTTGGTAAGCATGTCGGTAGTGCGGCGTTCATAATATTCACCGTTGATATTCAAGCGGTTGTTGAGCAGGTAGATATCAGCACCGATATTGCCGGTAGTTACTTTTTCCCATGTCAGCGAGCCGGAGACAAGGCCCGGAGCCCAGATACCGAGCGGCTTTTCACCGTCAAGAATCTGATTGATCTTCCATGCACCCATCGTTGCTATATATGCGTATGTACTTACATCCTGGTTGCCGAGACGACCATAGGAACCGTAGATCTTCAAGTTGGTGACGAATGGCTTGAGAGGTTCGAAGAAGTTTTCGTTCGAGATTACCCATGCAGCAGATGCCGAGGGGTTGAACACGAAACGGTCACTCTTCTGGAAACGGGAAGTACCGTCGTAACGACCGTTGAATTCGAAGATATAGCGATTGTCGAAGGTGTAGTTAAGGCGGAAGAACGCACCACGGGTAGCCCATGAGGACTTCGACTGTGAAAGGTTCTTTTCACCTGTTGCAAGAGCTACTGTAGGAAGTTCGCCTGTAATCAGGTCGACACGGTTCATACGGGAATAGTCATAGTGATATTCTTCCTGATTGAAACCTGCGAGAGCTGTAACTGCATGTTTCTGTGCAAAGGTCTTGTTGAATGTGATATAAGCATCCCATACGCTGCGCCATGTCTCGCTGCTGCTGTTCGAAGCGTCCGAATGGCTCTTGGTAAAGAGGTTATAGTAGCGGATAGGAAGACCGGGGGCTTTACGATAAGGAACAGGCAGATTGTACCAGTTGCTTCGTGTTGTCGTATTGGAGTATGCGTAGCTGCCGTTTACCCAGAGGACATCCTTGAGAATGTCTATCTTGGTAGTAAACATTACATCGACGTTACCCTTCTTGTCGACCGAACGACCACCGTCGGTCAGGGTACCGATGTTCTCGACAGAAGTATCAGTCCAGGAACCGTCGGGATGATGTACGAGTTCCAGAGGATTTGAACGAATGATGTTCCAGTACATATCCCAGGACATACCCTGAGGATAGTCGTAAGTAGAGTTGATATAGTTGATATTTGCTCCTAAGTTCCACCAGTTGGTGAGCTTGAAATCAAGTTTCGAACGGACGTTGTAGCGTTTGTATTTATCAGTAGCAGGCCTGATGATACCGCCCTGGTCGTTGTAGCTTGCAGAGAGGTAGTAGTTTACGCGTTCAGTCTGGCCGGAAATGGCGATGTTGTGGAGCATCGAGAAACTGCTCTTCTTGAAGAGTTCGTCCAGCCAGTTAGTATGACCGAAGGATTTGACGGAGCCGTCAGAGTGAGTATAGTATGGGTCAAGAGACGGATCTTCCGATACCCTCTTGGCATATGCGATATCTTCTTCATCGTAAAATGTATGCCAACCTTCAGCCATCTTGTTACGTGTCGTAGCTACGATATACGGGTCGGTGATGATATCGGGAAGCTTGGAATTCTTGTGCCATACGAAGTTGTTGCCATAGCTAACGGTCAGCTTCTCGCCTTTACCTTTCTTTGTGGTGACGAGGATGACACCGAACGCGGCACGGCTACCGTAGATGGCTGCCGACGATGCGTCTTTCAGGATGGAGATATTCTCGATATCATTGGGGTTCAGTCGGTTGAGAATATCGGCGGTAGAAACGACACCATCGATAACTACGAGAGGGCTACCACCGTTGATAGATGTATAACCGCGGACGTTGTAGGAAGGACTGCTGTCGGGCTGGCCGCTGGATACATTGACGTTGAAGTTGGCAACAGCACCCTGGAGAGCCTGGCCTATGTTGACAACAGGACGGTCGTTGAGCATCTTGGTGTTGAAAGTCGATACAGAGCCGGAAAGGTTTACTTTCTTCTGGACACCGTAACCGACAACAACGAGGTCTTCAAGATTCTGGGTATCTTCGGCCATGCTGACGTTTACCTCGTCGTTAGTACCGACTTTTGCCTTTTCGGGCAAGTAGCCGATATACGAGAAATTGAGTGTCTCGCCCGGAGCGGCCTTAATCTGGTAGCGGCCTTCGATATTTGTGACGGCCGCACGATTAGTGCCGGGAATATTGACACTCACACCAATCATAGGTTCGCCCTTCTCATCAAGGACTGTACCTGTGATCAGTTTCAGCTGGGAAGCAGCCTTTGCAGGTTCTGTATTTTCGGCCTTGGCCGGACTGAGGATGATTCGTTTGTTCTCCACTGTCCAGGTCACGCCATCGAGCATACGCCCAAGAACATTCTTGAGCTCTTCGTTGTTTGCGCTAATGCTCACCTTGCGGTTGACATCAATGGCAGCGTTATTATAAAGGAAGGTATAGTCGCATTTGGATTCTATAGCTTTCAACGCTTCCTTGATTGGTACGTTTTGAAGATTCAGAGAGATACGTGCCTGCTGTGCCGATGCTATCTGAGATGCGGCAGCAAGAAGGCCAATAGCAAGATATCTCTGCCAACGGATTTCTGTCATCTTGTGTAAAAGAGACAAAGGTTTCCTGACATTATCCATAGATAGATACTGTGATTAGATTGATAAAAAGATTTAAGGTCGCCGCGACAGGTATGGGAGTAAGTCGGCGGCAGCACTGTAGTATCGCGGTGATACTACTTTACGGTTTGATTAGTTTTCTGACTTGATAGGAAGTTCGGTCTTAAGTTAATAAAGAAAAGTTATCTGGGAAGAATCGACAGGGTGGAGTCCTGCCATTGGTAGGTGATAGGTGCGACTTTGGATATCTGAGAAAGGATCTCATCGATTTCATCACCTCTTTTGAGCGTGAACGAGAGTCTCACCGATGCGGCAACCTTGGGATCGCAATAGATATCTCTTACAAACCATTGTCTCAGGTTTGTGGAGATATCACCCAGAGTGCTGTTGTCGAACACCACCTTGTTGTGTATCCAGCTGGTGTAGTGGTCTGTATTGACAAACTTAACATCAGCGGAAGAGGAACCGCGGTCGTAGGACAGCATTTCGCCGGGAACAAGAAGCCTCGGCTTACGCATCCCACGTCCGCTCACTTCGACATTGCCTTCCACGAGTATAGCTTCGACCGTCGACAGATGCTTGTAATTCTCGACCAAGAAATTAGTGCCGAGAACCCTGACATCTATGTCGCCCGATTTCACTATAAAAGGGCAACTCTCATCGTGCTTCACTTCGAAATATGCCTCTCCCATCAGGCTTACTTCTCGACACGATTCCTCAAACTGTTCCGGATAGTCCAGAGTACTGTTTGAGTTGAGCCATACCACAGAGCTGTCCGGAAGCATGAAGCGGCCTGTACTGCCGTCGGCGGTAATGAGCCTGTTCATGACAATCGGAGCTTGCGGAGTGCGGCTGCCGAACTGATAACATGTGTAGCCGACACCAAGCAGGACAATGGCTGCTGCTGCGACTTTAAGCACCAAGGAGAATGGATTCCGTCGCAGGCCCGATTCACGAACCCGAATCCTTCGCATCAAACGGGCGAGTGCCTTATCCGTTGCCGGATCTTCACCATAGGTCGTTGAGCTTAGAATCCAGAGGTCCCGAATCTGTGAAAAATCACTGCGGTTGGCATCCGACTCTTCGAGCCAAGCCTTAAGCGATTCTTCATCCGGTCCCGTGGCAGAACCATCAAGATATTTTATGATTAAGTCATTTATATCTCGCATTTCTTCTTCCATTGTCGATGGCGCTTACTATTAATACACATAAAAAAACATATCACCCTATCAGACTAAACTTTTTTTACAAAAAAAAATCGCAGCAAACATAAAAAAACATAAACAACTCTATAAAACCCTTGGCATGAAGGTGGGCCTTGAGATCTACAAGGACTTTATAAAGATAGTTTGCCACTGTCTTTGGAGCGATATCCATGATTTTGGCTATTTCAGCTACTTTGAGACCCCTCATCCGGCTAAGCTCGAAAACCCGTCGCGCCTGAGGGGCAGGTTCTCCGTAAAGCTGTGAATCTCATTCCGCAGCTCATCGGCCATGAACATATTCTCCTGCAGAGCGACATCGGAATCTGCCACTTTGAGATAGTCGACAACCGAATCAAGCGAGTCGGACTGGGAGCCCTTATCGCGGGACAGATAATTGACTGAACGGTTATGGACAGAACGGAACAAATACGACTTGACGGTCTGCTCGTCGAGAGTGGAGCGATTGTTCCAGAGGGCGACGAAGACATCCTGCACAATGTCCTCTGCCGCTTCAGTATTGTTGACTAAGCGGTAAGCATAAGCGCGGAGTATCCTATAGTACTGCCGGAAAAGCTGTTCTATCAGTTTGAGGTCATCAGGCATAAATGTTCGAGATTGAAGAAACCAACGAATCTTCAAAACGCAGTAACGAAGGTACGAATTTTTCTTTATTTAAATCTTATTTGGACAAATAAATATCTATTTTTTCAAACAAATGTTAAGCATTTTTGTTCTCCTCCATGTTCATCTATTCCGGGATTACGGTAAATCAGCCTTAATCAACGAGGAGATAGATAGTAAAAGGCCGGATACACCTTTCGATGACCCGGCCTGTATGTTACTTATTTTAGAATCAGTTGACACGGAAACGGTCGATACCTTTGTCTATAAAGGCGACTGCCTGCCTGGCGGCAGCCACACCGGCATTAAGGTTTGCCTCGGCAGTCTGGGCGCCACTCTTCTTGGGCGTGAAGAACACACGCTTGCCAAAACGAGCTGTCAGCTCATCGGCATTTTTAGGCTTGACATCGGCAAAGTACTTGATATCGGGACGTTCTTCAAGAATTTCAAAAAGTTCTTTCTCGTTGATTACTTCTTTGCGGGCTGTATTGATGAGTATCGCCCCCTTGGGCATCCGGGCAATAAGATTGCGGCCTATAGAACCGACAGTCTCGGGGGTAGCCGGGATGTGGATGGAGACTATATCGTTTCCGGCATAAAGATCGGGGAGGGATTCGGCTACACCGACACCATGCTCAGCCATTACTTCGACAGGGCAATAGGGGTCGATGGCAGTGACTTTCATACCGAAACCTCTGGCGATGGCAGCAACATGACGGCTCACCTGCCCGAAAGCCTGAAGGCCGAGACGCTTACCGCTGATTTCGAAGCCTGTGGTACCGTCGTAATTATTACGGGCTGCCATGATGGCCATGCCGATAACAAGTTCGGCCACAGCATTGGAGTTCTGGCCGGGAGTATTCTCGACTACCACGCCATGTTCTGTAGCTGCCTTGAGGTCGATATTGTCATAGCCGGCACCGGCACGGACAACGATCTTGAGATTCCTGGCAGCATCAAAGAGCGCGGCATTGACAATATCGCTGCGAACTATGAGACCTTCTGCGTCGGCAACAGCCTCACGCAGTTCTTCGGGGTCGGTATATTTCTCGAGAAGGGCAAAGGTGTGACCGGCACCTTCGACGACGGCCTTCATTTCGCTGACGGCTTTTGCCGAGAACGGTTTTTCGGTCGCTACAAGTATCTTCATGACTCTATATATTAATGAGTGGACTCGAAATCACGCATCGCTTCGACAAGAACCTGTACGCTCTCGATGGGAAGCGCGTTGTAGAGCGAAGCGCGGAAGCCGCCTACCGAGCGGTGGCCCTTGATGCCGACGATGCCGCGGGCGGTGCAGAAATCGACGAAGGCTGCTTCAAGATCCTTGTACTCGGGAGTCATCACGAAGCATACATTCATGATCGAACGGTCATTGGGGTCGGTAACGGTGCCCTGGAACATCTTTGACTCGTCGATGGCCGAATAGAGAAGAGCTGCCTTCTCGAGGTCGCGACGTTCGAGTTCTTCTATACCGCCGAGCTGCTTATAGTAGCGCAGCGTCTGGAGAGCCGAGAAGATAGGAAGTACCGGAGGCGTATTGAACATCGATCCCTTCTTGACGTGCGTGCGGTAGTCGAGCATCGTAGGAATCTGACGGTCGACTTTTCCGAGAGCGTCTTCGCGGACAATGACGAGTGTCACACCTGCGGGGGCGAGATTCTTCTGTGCGCCTGCATAGACAGCATCGTATTTTGTGAAGTCAATCTTACGCGAGAAGATATCAGAGCTCATATCGGCAATCATACGGCACGGAACGTCGGGATCGACGCGGATTTCGGTACCGTAGATAGTGTTGTTGCTCGTATAGTGAAAGTAATCGGAATCGGCCGGTACTTCGAAGCCCTTGGGTATGTATGTGTAGTTGGCATCTTTCGAGGAAGCGACAACGTCGACATCTCCGAAAAGACGAGCTTCCTTGATGGCATTGGATGCCCATGTGCCGGTGTCAAGATAGGATGCCTTTGTCTTCAGGAAGTTATAAGGTATCATACAGAACTGCATGGAAGCACCGCCCCCGAGCCACAGGACACTGAAACCTTCGGGTATATCGAGGATTTCCTTTACAAGAGCTGTAGCCTCGTCGATGACGGCCTGGAACTGCTTGCTACGATGTGATACTTCCAGAATCGATAGACCCATGTCGGCGAAATTGATAATAGCGTCGGCAGTGTTCTGAATGGTATATTCACTCAGAATCGACGGTCCTGCATAGAAGTTGTGTTTCTTCATGTCGTTTGTTTTGATGGTTACTCTTGCAAATTTAGTGAAACTTTTGGATTTGTCAAGCCATTAAACAAAATATCTGCAAGCTATGCCACAACTCTTTTTCGAATGTCCTGAAAGACTTCAGACTGCGTCGCCGTGTGTGCTCTCAAGACGTTTAATCATGCGACTGCACATCTTCTCATGCTCGCGCATGGCATAGACCATGACGATGTTGAACACGGTGAGTTCGGCAACGAAATACAGCCATGGATACCCGGCAAGGAGTGTGACGAAGAGAAATATCGAGCGCCAGTTGAAAGTCATGAAATTCTCCCATTTACAGAGAGGGAAGCTCCACAAACGGAATTCGGAAGCTATAGCGGGCGGAATCGTCCCGTCGGGGAACCTGGCGACCATGAGACGGCACAATTTCTGCATTTCAGGAGACAGAGCTTCCTGCTGCACGGTGTAGGCGGCATAAAGCATAAGGATAAGCTTCCTGACGACATTACCTTTCCAGGGCATCTCGCCCAGCTTGCGACGCAAGTCGGAACTGGAATCCAGCTCGCTGTTGAGTTTACGTTTGACAAGATAGAGGTGGAACTGACGGTAGCGGTCCGCCACGGCAGCCTGTTTGGCATGGCACAATCCGGCCAGGGCAGCAATCACCCAGATTGTCCACGGATGATCTCCGAAAAAGTTTATAGTATGGACGCTCCGCAGGCAGACGGCGACATAGATGGATATGAACCAGAAATCGCCTGCCATCCCATCGAGGATGCGGCCAAGAGGTGAGAACTGCTTGGTGAGACGCGCAAGCTGACCGTCGGCGCTGTCGTAGGAGTTAGCCCAGATGAGCAGGGATATGCCGAGAAGGTTGATCCATATATTCGTCGGGTACATACAGATGCCTGCTGCTACACCTATAAATATCGAGGCTACGGTGACCGCGTTGGGTGTCACATGAAGTTTGCGGAAAAGGCATGCCCAGGCAAAACCGATAGGACGATAGAAGCACAAGTCGATATGTTCTTCCGTATCGCTCGATTTCAGGGAGGCACGGTACTCCTCCTTCATTTTTTCAAACATGGCTATGTCTCTTTATTTTTCTTTTTCACCGTTGACTTCGGTGAGGAACTGCTCGGCTACGACGCGGTCGTGAGTGCAATCGACATCGAGAGCCTTGCTGAAGACGAATGGACGGACTTTGATATCCGTCTCTGCGGCAAGTATACGCTGGAAATCACTGAGCGACTTTGGATATCCATCCCTGCGGGCCACGACATCCATAGCTTCAGATGTAATGCCGTAGAGACCTGCCGATACAATCGTATCCTCTTCAAAAGGCTTGCCGCCATAGCGGTAGTCGACAACCTCGTCAGGGGTAAGCATACGGGCATAGAGAGGGCTCTCATCATCGACAAAGCGTGTCAGGCCCATAAGGACTTCGCCCTCCGGCATCGCCTCTACTGCTTCGACATAGCGACGGAACTCATCGGTCGGGAAGATAGCATCGACAGTCATGCCGATGAACTTGCCTTCGAGCCCGGCGGTTGCCTGCGAGAGGCTGTAATATGAATTGTCCGAGATTATCGGCCTTACATCCAAAGGATATCCTTTTTCGGCCTTCAGTTTGTCGAGGTATTCGACAAGCTGTGGCATACGTTCGTTGGCTACGATATTGATTTTTGTTGCCCCACAGGACATGAGGATGCGAATGAGGCGTCCTATCATCGGCTCACCCAGGATCGGTACAAGAGGCTTGGGTTCTGTCACGCCTTCATTCTGGAGCCGGGACCCCAGACCTGCTGCAAGAATAACGAACTGCATAATACACAAAACCCAATCGGGTCAGAATTGGGTGAATCAAATAAAAAATCAATTTAGAATAATAGTACCTAAATGTGACAGAGGAGAAACAGCGTAAGCAGCTCTCGCAAACTGGCGAATACTATCTATCACTATCTGCGAGGGTCCTGCCTTGGCAAAGACATCATCGTCATCCATCGTTTCCGATAATCTGATATCACATTCCATCTGAACAAAAGACGGTTCGGCGGTAGGGGAAGGGGTAGAGAATTTCTTCATAGGCAAAAGACCTAAGGGTTATAAAATTGAAATCAATTATGTAACGCGGGATTCTCAGTTTTATTTTGCAGAATCGGAATTATTTCGTAACTTTGCATTAAGACAGATCAGGTCTGTATTTAATATCCAATTTTTAATCACTTAAACCACATTTCGCCTATAGTTACAGCTCTACTCTAATTTTAACAAGAATAGAAAAGATGCGAAATTTTGACAAGCACACCGACGAGGAGTTGGTAGTTGCCTACGCCAATGGGTGCAACGAAGCTTTCGATGCCCTCTTGATTCGACATAAGGTAAAATTGTTTAACTTCATATATCAGATTGTACGCGACCGCGAACTGGCCGACGATATATTTCAGGAAACTTTCGTCAAAGCCATAACCACAATCAAACAAGGACGTTACAACGACCAGGGCAAGTTCTCCGCTTGGATTTGCCGGATAGCACGCAACCTTGCCATCGACTCTTTCCGCGCTGAGAAATCGGAAGGCACGCTCAGCACCGATAATACTGACTACGACATCCTCAACCGCCGCGAGCTCTCCGAACAGACCATCGAAGACTCTATCATCGACCTCCAGATTGAAGACGATGTCCGCCGTCTCGTCCACGAACTTCCCGACGTACAACGCGACGTGGTAACCATGCGTTACTACAACAACCTTTCATTCAAGGAAATAGCCGAACAGACCGGTGTCAGCATAAACACGGCTCTGGGCCGCATGCGTTATGCCATACTCAATATGCGCCGCAATGTCAGGGAGAAATCCATGATACTTTCGCGCTGACCTCTACTCGAAATAGAAAGTGAGCACTACCATCTTCGAGGTTGCCTTGCCGAGACTCTGGGTGAATTTGAATTTCTCAGGATCGTCGGTGAGGTCACTTCTTTTATGATCCAGCACGTCGCTCAGGCCGAGACAGAATTTGACCTCCGGAATAAACTTGAAGTAAGGAAGATAGAAATCACATCCAAAGCCAAACGACAGGAAGAAGTCCGTAGCTTTCAGTTTTAGGAAGTCACTTCTCTTCTTGCCCACATCAAAAGCTGGCATGACTCCGGCAAGCATATAGGGCCGGGCATTACGCATACGCACAGCCGAGTATTTTAATTCCAGAGGGACCACGACCAAAGTCGTTTTTAGGTTCTGGCGCTCGGTAGCATCACTTCGCACATCCTTGAACGTCAAGTCGCGGCTGCCGAAATACATACCTGGCGACAGTCGAACGGCAAAATAGTCATTGAGACGGAAATCGACAAGGCCGTTGACACAGAATCCCGGCTGATAGCCAGGCTGGTCGACACGCCATTCCTGACCGCTCTCAGTCACAAAGCCATTATGTGTCAGGCGTAGGTCGGAGACAAAGGCACCAACAGAAAAACCAAGATGCCACGCACGGTTGTCGGCATAAGGTCGGTTGAGGAGCTTGTCGTTGAAATCACGTCCGTAAGCCCATGCCGATACAGCAAGAATCGCCAGCAAGGTGAGAATATGTCGCAGTCTTTGTTTCATCAACAATAAAACGCTTCCCCTACCCCGTTTATTGCCTGTCAGGCCTTCCAGCCCTGAAACAAATTGGCAGCATAGAGAACAACATCGCGCGCAAAAAGGATTGTCGGCGTAATGAGGGGCTTGAATCGTGTCTGCTCGGTAGGAGCGAATAGGCGCAGCTTGGCGGGATGACACTCTATGTGTATTTCCTTAGGCATCATCCTCGGATCGCCATCTATATGCGCCACTCCTTCATGGTTGCGTCGAATATTCGCCGACTTTACACGAAAAGTGTCAATTCTTGCATTTTTCCCTACGAACCCTGTAAGGAGGTCAAGCCCGAAACGGGCATGTTCGAAAGCATTCCCTGCATGGACAATAGTGATGTCCAGCTCCCCGTCGGTGACAGATGCGTCAGGGGCGATAAAAGCATTGTTGCCGTATTGCGAAGCATTGCAGACAACGACAAGAAAAGCCTTGTCTGTCAACATCATCCCATTTGCCTCTATAGTATACTCTTCAGGGGAGAAGTTCATGTACTCATCGATAGCGCTCTTGAGGTACATCATCATGCCTCGCCGTTTCTGACGCGCGAAACGCTCGCTGACAGCGGCATCGAATCCAACTCCGAAAGTGCAGAAAAAGGGCTTGGAGTTGGCAGTACCATAGTCGGCTGCGATGATGTTACGCTCAGCAATCACCTTGAGCGAACGACGCACATCGACAGTGATGCCAAGATGTCGGGCAAGGCCGTTGCCCGAACCGGCAGGGATGATACCGAGCGCCGTCTTGGAACCAACAAGACCCGAAGCCGCTTCATTGACAGTACCATCGCCGCCACACACTATCAAAGCCTCATATCCTTTTCTCTCGGCCTCTGAGGAAAGTTCATAAGCATGGCCGGGATAGGCTGTCCGCACCACATCGACGTCGAAGCCATATCCGGCCATCTTTTTTATGACAAAAGGTACGATGCGATGCTTCGACTTCGTTCCCGAAATAGGATTGACTATCAGCAGCGTTTTCATATCACTGTTCAGCGTCTCTCTCGGAGAATTCCATGAGATAAGCCTTGATGAAACCGTCGAGGTCGCCGTCCATCACGCCGCCGACATCAGACGTCTGCCAGTTTGTACGATGGTCCTTGACGCGACGGTCGTCGAAGACGTAGCTGCGTATCTGGGAACCCCATTCGATTTTCTTCTTTCCGGCTTCTACCTTTGCCTGTTCGGCCATACGGTGCTCAAGTTCCTTGGAGTATAGAATCGAACGTAGCTGACGGAGAGCGTTCTCTTTGTTCTTGGGCTGGTCGCGTGTCTCGGTGTTCTCGATGAGAATCTCCTCTTTTTCGCCTGTGTACGGATCTGTGAACTGATAGCGGAGACGGACACCGGATTCCACTTTGTTCACGTTCTGACCGCCTGCACCGCCGCTCCGGAATGTGTCCCACGACAGCAGGGCCGGTTCGACCTTGATTTCTATAGTATCGTCGACAAGAGGTGTTACGAAGACCGAAGCGAAAGATGTCATACGCTTGCCCTGTGCATTGTATGGCGATACGCGGACAAGACGGTGTACGCCGTTCTCGCTCTTGAGGAAACCGTAAGCGAAGTCACCCTCGACGTTGATGGTACAGCTTTTGATTCCGGCTTCATCGCCTTCGAGGAGGTTTGCGATAGATGTCTTATAGCCATTTTTCTCTGCCCAGCGCAGATACATGCGCATCAGCATCGAAGCCCAGTCCTGACTCTCGGTACCACCGGCTCCGGAGTTGATTTTCAGCACCGCGCTCATTATATCGCCTTCACCACGGAGCATGTTTCGCAGCTCGAGGTCTTCGAGAAGCTTGACTGCCTTAGCATAGGCGGCATCCACTTCTTCCTCGGAAACGAGCTCTTCCTTATAGAACTCCATAGCAAGCTTAACCTCGTCGACAGCCCCTTCTACCTCTGCATAATCGGCTATCCACTTCTGCAAGTCCTTGATTTTCTTCATCTGGCGCTGCGCGGCCTCGGCATTCTCCCAGAATCCGTCGGCCATAGTACGCAGTTGTTCTTCTTCGACAGCTATTTTCTTCCCGTCGATGTCAAAGATACCTCCTCAGCGCAAGCATACGCTCAAAAGTCTCTTTTAATTGTTCTTGTGTTATCATATCGATTTACTATGTCTATTTTTCAGGCTACAAAATTAGACAAAATCGCCTAAACTCACAAATCCCGACGGCCGCGTCCCTGTACTGTAACAATAAAGTGCTCATGGATTCGTTCAATAGACAGATAAACCTTATTTAAATATAACATAACCTATGAACAAGACTTTCTTATCGATTGCCCTTGCGCTTGCCGCACTGTCGGCATCGGCAGGCGACTGGAAGCCCGTCGAGGGACATATCTCCACTCCATGGGCCAGCGAAGTAAATCCGGAAAAACCATGGGACGTTTACCCCCGTCCTGTCATGGAACGCAATGCCTGGGAGAACCTCAACGGATTATGGCAGTATGCCATCGTTCCGGCCAATGAAGCAGAGCCTCAGCAATGGCAGGGCGAAATCCTCGTTCCATTTGCTGTGGAATCGAGTCTGTCCGGAGTTGGAAAGAACGTCGGCCGCGACAATGCTCTTTGGTACAAACGTAGTTTCACAGTTCCTGCTGCATGGAAAGGCAACGATGTGATGCTCAATTTCGAAGCTGTCGACTGGAGCTGCGACGTCTGGGTCAACGGAATCAAAGTCGGAGGTCACAAAGGCGGCTACAGTCCTTTCAGCCTCAATATTACTCCGGCTCTCAAAGCTAAAGGCGAAAACACTGTAGTAGTGCGCGTCACCGACCCGACTAGCGACGGCTACCAGCCCCGTGGCAAACAGGTCAATCGCCCGGAAGGAATCTGGTACACCTCCGTCACCGGCATATGGCAGACAGTATGGCTCGAACCCGTTCCAGCATCCAACCATATAGCATCAATCAAGACTGTACCGGATATAGACAACCACCGTCTCACTGTCGATGTCACCCCTGCCGACAAGAGTAAATCCCTCGTAGCAGACGTGACAGTGATCGAAAACGGCAAAGTAATTGCACATGGCCAGAGCCTTGCATCCATGCCTGTCGAAGTCGCCATGCCTGCCGATGCCAAGCTATGGACCCCCGACGAACCGAATCTCTATGACATCGAGATCTCCCTGAAGTCAGGGGACAAGATCCTCGACAAGGTCAAGAGCTATGCCGCCATGCGCAAGGTCTCAACAGGCCGCGACGAGAACGGCATCGTACGCTTCAAACTCAACAACAAAGACATATTCCACTACGGCCCCCTCGACCAGGGCTGGTGGCCCGACGGTCTGTATACGGCTCCTTCCTACGATGCCATGATCTACGATATCGACAAGACCAAAGACCTTGGTTTCAATATGATCCGCAAGCATGTGAAAGTTGAACCAGCTACCTGGTATGCCTACTGCGACCGCAAAGGCATCCTCGTATGGCAGGATATGCCCAGCGGAGACCGCAGCCCCGAATGGCAGAATATGAAGTACTTCGACGGCAATGAAATGAAACGCAGTGCCGAGAGCGAAGCCAACTATCGACGCGAATGGAAAGAAATCATCGACTCCCGCGTAAACTATCCCTGTATCGCCGTATGGGTGCCCTTCAACGAAGCCTGGGGTCAGTTCAAAACTCCCGAAATAGTCGAATGGACCAAGGAATACGATTCCTCGCGACTTGTCAATCCCGCCAGCGGCGGCAACCACTACCCTGTCGGCGACATTCTTGACATCCACCATTATCCCAACCCCGCCATCAAACTCATAGATCCTCAGCGGGCCAACGTCCTCGGTGAATTCGGCGGTCTCGGACTCGTGCTGCCAGAACATATATGGTCGCCCGAACGGAACTGGGGTTATGTCCAGTTCGACAGTCCCAAGAAAGTGACCGATGTATATGTCGGCTATATCGATACGCTGCTCGACCTGGCCCGAGCAGGATACACCGGGGCAGTCTACACCCAGACAACAGATGTCGAGAACGAAGTCAACGGCCTGATGACCTACGACCGTAAAGTTGTCAAAGTAGACGAAGACCGTGTCAGGGAAGCTAATAAAAAGCTCTGCAAGAGTCTTTAAACTCAATCCTCGGCTACGGGAGTCCAGCGGATTCTCGCTGTGACTGCCCGGATGCCGTCGCGTACAATCTCGCAGACATCACCTCCCTCGGTAGTCCCGATACGCAGCGACACAGTCTCGCCGTAGTGACATTCATGATGGAACATCATGTCGAGGCGCCCGACTATATTTCTGTCGTAGTGCTCCATGCTCCACTGATTGAGAATCATTACGAGATAACGTACAGTGTTCACATGTCGGTTGAAGTCGATATCGCAATAGCGGAAAGTATATTCCTTATGCTCGCAGTCGTCGCCGAGAAGAGCCAGCCTCGGAGCTGGAGCTATAGGACAATCGCGTTTGACGACAGGGAACAAATCCTTCTCATAGCGCGACAGATCGGCCACCGTCCTGGTCTTGAAATCCATAGCGACCCATATCGTACGGGCATATCCGATCACCGAGCCGTCTCCGCCGTGCATCTCGAAGTTTCGCTCACTGAAGCGACGATTGTAACCCTCGATCCATGTCGTGAGGCTGTATTCTTCGTTGATAGCAGGATAGCGTTTCATTTCGAAAGAGACACGGCTAAGGACCCAGCCTATGCCTCCCTCAATAAGGGTGGCATAGCCGATACCCAGAGCGTTGGCATGTTCTGTCGCTGTCTCTATGATACGCTCCATCAGAAGAGTTACAGGCATACGTCCTGAAGCATTGCTCTCGCCTGCCGTAAGCAGATATTTGTGGTGATGAGTCTTTAGCATAAGGATGAATTTTTGCATACAAAGGTACGAAAAAAACGACAGTCCGAATACGAGCTTGGCTCCGGACTGTCGTTTTATATTGTATCGCGTGATTAGAACGCTTTGAGACACAGATCAGTCAGCCATATCCACAGAGGACAGAAGCCTATGAACAGGATGACCGAAAGAGTAAGCGACGACGTACCGGTTGCAACATAGGTATTGTACTCGTCGGCTATGATAATGCCCGAGAATGCCGGTGGAAGAGCGGCGGCGACTACCAGCATCTTAAGGTTGAGGGGTTCCATGTGGAAAAGAAGACCAAGGACAAGAATGACAGCCGGCATAACCACCATCTTGAGGATCGAACCGAGGATAGCCTGGAAGTTGATCTGGACTTTTATAGATGAGAGAGTGATACCTGCGGAGAATACTGCCATAGACGCATTTGCTCCCTTGATAAGATCGAAAGAAGGACTTGCCCATGCAGGCCATGGAATTCCTACAACAACCCAGATTACAGCGAGGATAGGAGCCCAGGCAACAGGCTGTTCGAGAGCGTGAATCACAGGCTTCCAAGCACTTTCTTTCTTCGTCGAACCAGGATTCTGCTTTTCAAGAGATGCATTCATAAGGGAAAGGCCTACAGGAATACCTACCGCATTGACGACGATTCCCACGATTGCAACAACGAGAGCAACGGTCGGATTGGTTCCAAAGATTGGCTCCAGCACTGCAAATCCGAGAAAACCGATTGTCGGAGAACCACTAATAAGAGCGGACACGGCGGCATCAGCCCCTGTATTGCTCTTGAACATGCGGAATACATAGTACACCAGCATAAAGCAGGCCATGATACCGAAAAGCGATATCAGCGACAACTTGATATCGGCGGCAAGCATTTCACGGCTTGCCTGGACAATAGAAACAAACAAGGCTGCCGGCAAGGCATAGTCGAGCACCACCTTATTGAATTTCTTTGCATCCTCACCTGAAAAAATACCTTTCTTACCAGAAATATAACCGGCAAGCATCACCACGATGATAGGCACTATGGCATATAAGATGACATGTTCCATAAAATTGATGTAATGAGAGATGAAACGTTGAGTTTAGATGGATAGAACGCAGCCATGCTCGCGACAGAGCGCGGCTGCGTAATAATAGTCCTCGGCTCAGACGGTGAAATGTTCGAGCGCTTCGGGGTTAAGATACCCGATATGCCCGGACTCCTTGCCGGAGTCGGCTGCGAGCTGGACGTCTATTAGTGCGGGAGCCTTGGAAGCGAGAGCTTCCTTGAGTGCCGAGCTTAGTTCCTCAGGGGTGGCGACATAATATGTTTTGGCACCAAATGCTTCGCCGAGCTTGTCGTAACGGGCATGTATGTCGAGAGTGGTAGGAGCAGGATCGGTACCTCCGCTCGCGTTGACACCGATACCATTGTAGATACCGCCGTTGTTGAAGATTACGACTGTCACAGGCAGTTTGAACCGACAGATTGTCGAGAAATCCATGCCCGAAAAGCCGAATGCGCTGTCACCTTCGACTGCGACTACGCTCTTTCCGGTCGATACTGCGGCACCAACGGCACTCCCCATGCCCATGCCCATGATAGCCCATGTGGCACAGTCGATACGATGACGGGGCAGAGACATGCTGATTGCATCGCGTGTATCGTCCAGGGTGTTGGCTCCTTCATTTACGAGGATAACATCTGGGTTCGCTTCAATAATAGGCTTGATAGCGCCCAGTGCGGTCCAATGATCCATCGGCTGCACATTTGCGTTGGCTGTGAGACGAGCCTTGAACTTTTCATTCTTGGCTTTTGTCTCTGCCTGCAAGGACGGGATCCACCCGGGATCTGTACTCATCTTGCGACTTTCCATCTCTGTGAGGAAGGCATCGAGAGAGCTGGCCATATCGCCGACCACAGGAGCCGCGATGGGGCGGTTGCAATCGATTTCTTCAGGGTCGATTTCGAACTGTATGAACTTTGTATCGGGGCTCCACTTGCCGTGTCCTCTCGAAAGCAGCCAGTTGAGACGCGCTCCGACGAGGATGACTACATCGGCCTCCTCCATGATAGTCGAGCGGCACGACAGTGCGCTGAGTTCGCCATCGTCAGGAAGGACACCTTTGGCCATCGACATGGGGAAATACGGGAGTTTGTAGGTATCGACGAGCTTTTTGAGACGGTCTTCGACACGTGCATAGGCAGCGCCTTTGCCGATAAGGAGTGCCGGCTTCTTCGCCGAGGCAAGTAAATCGGCCGCACGCTTCACTGCTTCCGGAGCTGCAGGCATCGCAGGGCAGAGATCGACAGGGGTATAGAACAGTTTGTCGGCATCAGAAGCCTGCATGATAGCAGCAAGACATGGCTCTGTAAAATCAAGGTACACACCGCCGGGACGCCCGGAAATAGCGGCACGATAAGCGCGTACGACAGCCGTAGGAATATCTTCGGGTTTGTTTACACGGTATGCAGCCTTGACAAGAGGCTTGGCTACATTGAACTGGTCGAGACCTTCGTATGTTCCCTGGTCAAGGTCGATGGGATCGCGCTGGCTCGAGCCGCTGATCTGTATCATAGGATAGCAGTTTACGGTAGCATTGGTAGTAGCCGTAAGACCGTTCATAAAGCCTAAGGAAGATACAGTCAGGAGAACGCCGGGAGTATGGGTAAGATAGCCGTGTGTAGCAGCTGCCATACCGGCCTGCTGTTCATGACGGAAACCGACGAAGCGGATTCCGCGTGCCTGGGCGATATAAGCCACTTCGGTCACCGGGATACCGACCAGACCATACATTGTGTCTATGCCTACCATCTTGAGGGCCCGGACAAGAATATCCATTCCTGTCACCTGCTCCGGATAGTGGGGAGCTGTTGGAGTTGTTGCAGTAGTTGTCATTTCTTAGTTCGTTTATATGGCGAATGTTATTGAAAGAGACGGGGATGTAAGCAAGAGCCGCCTTACGGAGCTTTAACTTACCTTCATCCCCGCCGATGTCATGAATGTCCCAGTCTTATTTGGCAGCCTTAGGCATTGGTGCGGTAGTACCGTTGGCTTTGAACTGGGCAATCTGTTCAGCCGTATATCCGAGACCGCTGAGGATTTCTTCGGTATTGCCACCGAGAGTCGGGCACGGACCGTAAGTAGGCTGATAGTTGGATATGGTGAAAGGAACACCGACGGTTACGAATTCACCAATCTTGCCGCCCTGGTTGATTTTGACAAGGGTATTGCCGTCGTAAAGGCTCTGGTCGTCCATAATTTCCTTTGTAGAAAGGACTGGAGCGACAGGAACACCGCCTTTGGACAGTAATTCGGTAACCTCGAACTTGGTTTTGTCAATACAGAACTGCTGGATGCGAGCCCAGATTTCCTGTTTATGTCTGTCGCGCGCGTCGGCAGTATTGAAGTCAGGGTTGGTGAGCCAGTCCTCGAAACCGAGTACGGCGCAAGCCTTTTCGAAATCTTTTGCACCACGCTGAAGGATAACGTAGACATAGGCGTTGGGGTCTGTCTCCCAGCCTTTACACTTGTAAGTCCAGCCGAGAACGCCGGAACCTTCCTGGTTACCCGAACGCGGTACGAAATCACCGAACTTGCCGTTAGGATACTGTGGGAACTGTGTGAGATAGCCTATTTTGTCGAGAGTCAGCTGGTCGCGTGTCTTGATACGGCAGAGGTTGAGGCAGGCATTGTGCATCGACTGATACACGAAGGACCCTTCTCCGGTATGCTCACGCTGCATAAGGGCGGCCAGAATGCCGATAGTACAGTGCATGCCCGTATTGGAGTCACCGAGGGCCGCGCCACTCTGTGTCGGGATGTTATATTCTCCTTCGTACCAGCCTGTCGTCGAAGCGGCACCGGCTGTCACCTGTGCGACAGGTTCGTAAGCCTTGAGGTTTGCATACTGGGAACTAACCGGGAAACCTTTTATAGTCGCATAGACGCATCTTGGATTGATTTTATGGACTACTTCCCAGCTGAACCCGAGCTTGTCCATTGCGCCCGGGTGAAGATTCTCGATAAATACATCGGCCTGCTCGATGAGTTTGGTAAGTATAGCCTTGCCGTCGGGGGTTGCAGCATCGAGCGCAAGCGATTTTTTGTCAGAATTAAGCTGTAGGAAATAGTAACTCGGTTCTCCTTCCATGAACTGGAGTTCATTTCGGGTTGCATCACCGGTACCGGGACGTTCGATTTTTACAACATCGGCACCGAGCCATGCCAGTAGCTGTGTACAAGAAGGGCCGGACTGCACGTTTGTGAAGTCTACGACTTTTATTCCCTGAAGAGGAGCTGTGTTCATTGTTTTGTTAGTTTATGCGGTTATGTAATTGAATAATCTGTATGAAAGCCATTATTTTGCTTCTCTATTGTAGAACATCCCCGAGGCTGGATAAGTTCAACGGTAATCTTTCTACATTCACATAAAAAAATTCGCAATGAGCCGTTGCACAACAAAATGCCCTGTCCGAAGTGCCACGGACAGGGCATTTGATATTTAAAAAAATTGTATTTATCAGAGATCGCGGAGGTCGGGCATTTCGTCTTCCACGGAAATGTCGGTATTGACATTCTTGCTTCCCGAGAAAGAGTAGAAGAATATATATGCGAGCATACCTACAACGAGCCAGTAGCTGTTGATGTAGCCGAAGTTACGGCCGATCCAGTCCTGGATGAAAGGCATGATGCCGCCGCCGACTACCATCATCATGAAGAGACCGGAAGCTTTGGCTGTATATTTGCCGAGACCTTCTGTTGCAAGGTTGAAGATACCGCCCCACATAACGGAGGTGCAGAGACCGGCGAGGAAGAGGAAGAGGCACTTCATAGGCACTTCGCCACTGGTGATATTGAGAGCCTTGATCTCAGGAGACTTGAAAGTAACTGTCTCCGGCAGGAAGATTGCTATGAGCATCAAAGCGATAGCGACGGAGGATACTGTGACCATCTGTGCGCGTGTCGATACCTTGCCGCTGATGATAGAACTGAGGAAACGACCTACAAGCATCATGAGCCAGTAGAGGGCAGCAAGAGAACCGGCAACGGCAGCAGCTCCTTCGAAGGACATACGGCTCACCCATGCGTTCATTTCACCGGGAATACCGATTTCGACACCGACATAGAAGAAGATGGCAATCACACCGAGGCGGCAATGACGGAAAGCAAGCGGGCTGTGCTCGTATTTTATCTTGCTGAGGTTGGCCTGCGGTTCAACAATCTTGATAAACGAGATGATGACGAATGCAAGAACGAAGATGACAATACCGGTAATCACAAGTGGTGCTACAGATGCCATAGTTGTCTCCTTGGTCAGGGTTCCGACAAGAACACCTACAAGCAGAGGTGTCAGCGTACCGGCGAGGGAGTTGAGGGCTCCGCCGGTCTGGATGAGCTGGTTGCCTTTGTTGCCGCCGCCACCGAGAAGGTTGAGCATGGGGTTAACAACGGTATTGAGCATACATACGCAGAAACCGCAGACAAGAGCACCGAGAAGATAAACAAAGAGAGCAGCTTCGCCACCTCCGAGATAGCCGGAAGTGAGCTGTATAGCAAGACCTATGGCACCTACGGCAAGTGCGATGAGGGCTGTTTTCTTATAGCCGTATTTGATAAGCATGTTACCGGCAGGTATACCCATGAAAAGGTAGGCGGTGAAGTTCATGAGGTTACCGGCCATGCCGGCCCATTCATAACGGAAGCCCCAGATATTTCCGAAGGGGGCTGCCATGTTCGTGACGAACGAAATCATGGCAAAGATGAAGAACATAGTGATGATGGCCACCGTGTTGCTGCCCTTTGCCTGTACTTTGGTTTTTTCCATTGGTACTTGAGGTGATTAGTTTATAGTATTAATATTTAATTGTTTTTTTGCAAAGCTGTGTTTATCTTATGCAAAGATACATATTATAATTAAAACAGAGCGAGCCGAGCCGAATTTTTTTAGTCTCACATGTCATCCCGGAAGCTTGACACTGACGGCTTCGACTTTGGTTCCCATAAATTTAGATGCCGACTCCGAAAATTTGTCGGCATTCTCTGTTGTCAGATAGTGTATGGTCCCCTTACGGCTTATACGCTCATCCATCTCAGGATGGCGGCGCAGATACTCGGCAAGCGATGCTGCCACGATATCGCCCTGCGAGAGGATTGTGACATCATCAGGCACATATTTCCTTATTTTTTCAAGCAATATAGGATAATGAGTGCACCCGAGTATGAGTGTGTCTATGTCAGAAGCCTGGCTGAAGAGTGCTTCGACATCCTTGCGCACAAAGTAGTCGGCACCGTCACCGTGAGCTTCACCATATTCGACAAGAGGCACCCACATAGGGCATGCATGGGTATATACCTTAACGTCCGGCTGCCGTTTGCCTATTTCTATTTCATAGGAATGTGAGGCAATGGTACCGGGAGTACCGAATATACCTATGCTCCCTGTTTTCGTAGCTGTTTCGACGGCTTCCACAGTAGGGCGTATCACTCCAAGCACTCTCCTTGCCGGATCATCCATAGCCGGAAGATCAAGCTGCTGAATACTGCGTAGAGCCTTCGCCGAAGCAGTGTTGCATGCAAGGATGACCAAGGGGCAACCCTGGCCGAAGAGATAACTAACGGCTTGGCGCGTGAACTCATAGACGAGTCCGAAAGAGCGTGTACCGTAAGGTGCACGGGCATTGTCTCCCAGATAGATATAGTCGGCATCTGGAATAGCATTGCGTATTTCCTTGAGTATCGTCAGGCCGCCATAGCCCGAATCAAATACGCCGATTGGATGTAGCATCTATAAAATACAAAATGCGGGAATGTATTCGTACATTCCCGCAAGTTATCTGATTGTTAGAGTTTTGCCTTGATGGCAGCTGTTTCGGCCTCGTAGCCCGGCTTTTCGAGGAGGGCGAACATATTCTTCTTATAAGCTTCAACACCGGGCTGGTTGAAGGGGTTGACACCGAGAAGATAGCCGCTGATGCCGCAGGCTGCCTCGAAGAAGTAGATGAGCTGGCCGAGATAGTATTCGGAGAGCGAGGGAACGATGACCTGCATGTTGGGCACACCTCCGTCGATATGGGCGATACGTGTACCGAGTTCTGCCATCTTGTTCACTTCGTCGATACGCTTGCCTGCTATATAGTTGAGACCGTCGAGGTTGGCTTCGTCGAAGGGGATGCGGAGCTCGTGTTCGCTGCTCTTGACTGAGATGACGGTTTCAAAAATCGAACGTTCGCCGTCCTGAATCCACTGACCCATAGAGTGAAGGTCGGTGGTATCGTCGACAGCTGCCGGGAATATTCCCTTATGGTCCTTACCTTCGCTTTCGCCATAGAGCTGCTTCCACCATTCTCCGAAGAAATGTAGCTTCGGGTTGAAGTTGACGAGTATCTCGATCTTCTTGCCGGAACGATAAAGGGCATTGCGGGCGATAGCGTATGTGACCGACGACTTGTCTTCCCCGTTGAGTGTGCCTTTCTGCATTTCGAAAGCACCATTGACAAGTGCATGGATGTCATATCCTGCGACAGCAATAGGCAGAAGGCCTACAGGAGTGAGCACGGAGAAACGACCGCCGACATTGTCCTCGATGACAAAGGTCTTGTAGCCTTCGGTATTGGCAAGTGTGCGGAGAGCACCGCGACGTGCGTCAGTGATTGCGACGATGCGTTTGTTGGCCTCTTCACGACCGAGCTCGCTTTCGAGCTGTTCGCGGAGCAGGCGGAAGGCGATGGCGGGTTCTGTAGTCGTACCGCTCTTGGAGATGACGATGATACCGAATTTCTTGCCTTTAAGGTATTCCTGAAGTTCGGCCATGTAGTCTTCGCCGATGTTCTGTCCGGCAAAGAGAACCTTCGTACCTTCACTCTTATATGCAGCAAAGGAATTGCTGAGAGCTTCGATGACGGCTTTCGCACCAAGGTAGCTACCGCCGATGCCTACGGCCACTACGACCTCGCAGAGCTCGCGCAGACGGGCTGCCGTGGCGTTGATATCGTCGAGAAGTTCTTTAGATGTTTCTTCGGGGAGCTTGACCCAGCCAAGGAAATCATTTCCGAGGCCCGTATGGTCGGTAAGCTTGGCAAGGCTCTTGGCTGCCTCCGGAGCAAGAGCTTCCGTATCGGCCTCACTTACAAACGGTGCTATACCTTTGGTGATAACTTGAATCTTTTCCATGTGGATGTGTTTTACGAAATTAACGGCAAATATACTCATTCAGACTGTCAATCGCAAATTTTCATGCTCTAAGGACTCTTTTGAAGTCTTCCTTGTCCCTTAGGATAGTTTTTGCTAATTTTGCATACATATCTTACTCTCTTTCTTCCTATGAACAAATTTCCCTTGGTTATCGCTGAACCCGATGCGAAATTAAGGCTTATTTAACTGATTCTTCAACCCTCCCATACTATCATGACCCGACTTAAACTATCACCTATCTTTCTAATTGCCATTTTGCTATGCATCTCACTGACAGTACATTCCGAAACTCCTAATGAGAAGAGGCTTTCGGACTATGTAAATCCCTTCATCGGAGCGACCACCAACCAGGAAGCCGCAGGCTCCTACCACGGACTCGGCAAGACATTCCCCGGCGCGACAGCTCCATTCGGCATGGTGCAAGTCAGTCCAAACACAATAACAGGCGGCGACAATGGCTGCGGCTACAGCTACGAACACACGACTATAGAGGGTTTTGCCTTCACACAGATGTCCGGCATAGGCTGGTATGGCGACCTCGGCAACTTCCTGGTCATGCCCACAATAGGCGAACTCCATACTGTAGCCGGTAAGCCAGGTAATACCGACGTGGGGTATCGTTCTCACTATGATAAAAAGAGCGAACACGCCTCAGGGGGATATTACTCAGTCATGCTCAGCGATTATGGTATCAAGGCAGAGGCTACTGCCCTGCTCCACAGTGGCATGTTGCGTTTCACGTTCCCGGAAAGCAATGAGGCCCATATACAAATAGACCTTGCCCGACGCGTAGGAGGGACATCGGTGTATCAGGAAATCGAGATCGTCGACAATAGGACCATCAAAGGCAAGATGGTATGTACTCCCGAAGGTGGAGGCTGGGGCAACGGCGACGGTAAAGCCGATTACACAATATTCTTCTATGCCCAACTCTCCAAGCCATTCAAAGACTGGGGCGTATGGTCGGCAGCAATACCCGACGGCTGGACAAGGAAACGCGAAGAAGTGACTGGCGAACGCTATCAGGAAGTGGTCCGCAATGCCCGTATCATCCCCGCTGCTAAAGAAGCCGCAGGGAAACATCTCGGCTTCTTCGCCGACTACGATACACAAAAAGGTGAAGAAATCATGCTCAAAGCCGGTATCTCCTACACCAGCCTTGAGAACGCCGAACAAAACCTCAAATCGGAAATCAAGGGCTGGAATTTCGATAAAGCACACGAAACATGTGCCAAAATGTGGGACAAAGAACTCGCCAAGATCAGTATCAAGGGCGGTACGGAAGATGAAAAAGCGGTCTTCTACACTGCCCTATATCATACCATGATTGATCCCAGAATTTGCAGCGACATCAACGGGGACTATTACGGCGCTGACAAGAAGAAACACCACACAGAAAAATTCGACAAGCGCACCATCTTCAGCGGCTGGGACGTATTCCGCAGTCAAATGCCGCTCCAGACTATCATCAACCCCAAGATGGTTAACGACGAAATAAACTCGCTCGTCGAGATTGCCGAACAAAGCGGCAACGAATATCTCGAACGCTGGGAACTTCTCAACGCTTATTCCGGCTGTATGATAGGCAATCCTGCCATCTCACTCATCCTTGATGCCTATGCCAAAGGTATTCGTGACTATGACATCGACAAAGCCTATAAATACGCCGAGAACACATCTCAACTATTCGGGAATCTTGATGAAGGCTATTCGACCGGGGGAAACAGCATCTCGCTCACCCTCGAATATGCCTATTCAGACTGGTGCATGTCCAAGCTTGCCGAAAGACTTGGTAAGGACGTAGAACGCGACTATTACGCACGACGCGCACGGAGCTACGCCAGTATTTTCGACAATGAATCAGGGTGGTTCCGTCCTCGTGACGACAATGGCGACTTCATGCCCCTACCTCCGAACGGCCGCCTCGAAGAAGGCTATGGATGTATCGAGTGCAATCCTTATCAGCAGGGCTGGTTCGTCCCCCATGATGTCGAGGGCATGGTAAGTCTTATGGGAGGTCGCGAAAATGTCCTTGCAGACTTATGCAATATGTTCGACAACACGCCATCCGACTACCTGTGGAACCAGAACTATAATCATGCCAACGAACCAGTCCATCATATACCCTTCCTGTTCAACCGACTCAACGAACCGTGGCTCACACAGAAATGGACTCGCGATATCTGCCGCAATGCTTATCACAATGATGTGGTGGGACTTGTCGGGAACGAGGATGTCGGACAGATGTCGGCATGGTACGTCCTCGCGGCTTCAGGTATCCATCCTATATGCCCAGGAGACACAAGGTATGAAATAACAAGTCCCGTATTCAACAAGGTAGAGTTCCGTCTTGATCCGAAATATGCCTCCGGTAAGACTTTCACGATAGAAGCCATCGACAACAGTCCTGAAAATATCTACGTCCAGAGCGCAACGCTCAACGGCAAAGCATACAACAAATGCTATCTCAGCCATGAGGATATCGCAAAAGGAGGCTGTCTCGTGCTTCAGATGGGTACAGAGCCATCCGCCTGGGGCAAAGAGTAAAAAACATATACAAAAAAGGAGTGGCAAACGCAACTCACAAGCATTACGTACAAAAAATGCACACTTATTCGAATTAATTAATAATTTTTTTTGTGAGGACACCATTTTTTTGTATGTTTGCCAAATATTACATCAAAACAACTTGATTTAATACGATACCAATCTTTATATGTCGCGAGAACTTAACGAAATAGAAGACTGCACACTCCTTGGTAATTCGGGAGTGAAGTATCCTTTCGACTACGCCCCGGACATTCTCGAAACCTTCCCGAACAAGCATCCAGAAAACGAATATTTGGTGACTTTCACTTGTCCGGAATTCACATCTCTGTGCCCCAAAACCGGGCAGCCCGATTTCGGACGTATCATAATAAACTATATTCCTGCGGCCAGGATGGTTGAGAGCAAGAGCTTGAAGCTCTATCTCTTCAGCTTCCGTAACCATGGAGACTTCCATGAGGATTGCGTCAACATAATAATGAAAGACCTCGTACGTGTCATGAATCCGCGCTATCTCGAAGTTCGCGGCATTTTCATGCCCAGGGGCGGGATATCGATCATACCTTTTGCCAACTGGGGCGACCCCGAGCATCAAGACTTAGTACGCCGCCGTCTCGCCGAGTCCTTTCCTTCTGATTTCTAAGTGCAGACAACAATGAGCAGACAGAAAAAAGACAGCCTGATAGTCCTCTCGGGAGGTATGGATTCCGTCACCATGCTTCACGAATATAAGGATGAAATCGATCTCGCCGTGAACTTCTCTTACGGTTCGAACCACAATGCCCGCGAACTTGAATGTGCCCGGCAGCATTGCCGAGAACTCGGAATAGAGCTACTCGAGATAGATCTCTCCTTTATAGGCAAGTACTTCCACAGTTCCCTCCTCGAAGGAGCGGATGCCATCCCGGAAGGCGACTATGACTTCGACAACATGAAATCGACCGTCGTTCCTTTCCGTAACGGCATCATGCTTTCGGCTGCTGCCGGTCTTGCCGAAAGCCATGGCCTCAAGTACGTGATGATCGCAAATCACGCAGGCGACCATGCCCTGTACCCCGACTGCCGGGGAAGCTTCATCGATGCCATGAGCCGTGCGATAAGCGAAGGCACATACGAAGGCATTACCATCAAAGCTCCATACACATATCTGTCGAAAACCAACATTGCTATCCGCGGCAAACGTCTCGGCGTAGACTATGCAACGACATACTCATGCTATAAAGGTGGAGCACATCACTGCGGCCGTTGCGGCACTTGCCTCGAACGCCGCAAGGCCCTTGCTGAAGCCGGAATCGAAGACAAAACCGTCTACGATGATGACTTAGCATAATAGATCAGAGAACAACAAAATATATTTATCAACCCTCTTAAAAATCAATCAATGGTTTCTTTACTTGAACAAATCCAGGCTGCTTACGAAGCATTCCGTACCGATGCAAACCTTCAGGCTGAAAAGAACAACAAAGCCGCTGGCACACGCGCCCGCAAAGCTTCTCTCGAACTTGAAAAGCTTATGAAGGAATTCCGCAAACTTTCGCTCGAAGAGGCTAAAAAATAATCCCGTCCCTTTAACGAAATAGTGTCTGCTCCTGGCTGCAACGACAGGGGCAGATGTTTTTTTACAGCGTAAACGCTGTAAACCAGGCACAAAGACAACGAGAAGGGAACCTTTAGCAATCATTAAAATACGTTAAATTCACGTTCAGCACTTGCCATGCCGCGAAAAGGTCGTACCTTTGCAGCCGGGTAAGTCCTACACGACCAGCTCCCCGAGAATCCCCCAGGTCTTGACCGAAGCAAGGGTATCGGGTCGTAGCGGTGCGCTGTAGTAAGCTTACCCTTTTTTCATATCCATACTTCTGGCGCAATAAACGACTTCATTCCTCGTTTATTATCCAGTATGAAGATGATGATTAAACACGTCGGGTTCTTCCTGTTTGTTCTGGCCATGCTGACCGGTGCGCTCCCAGTCCTTGGCCAGACAGATGCTCAGTTTTCTCAATACTACGAAGTCCCGACTTTCTACAATCCTGCCGCTGTCGGCTCGACGGATTTCCTGAGAATCCGTGGCGGTGGTCGTCTTCAGTGGGTCGGAATTGACAATGCCCCCAAGAGTTTCATTGCCGCCGGCGACATGCCCCTGAAGCTTTTCGGCAAGCGCATCGGTGTAGGCCTTGTAATCAACCAGGAAAGTGCCGGCCTTTTCCGCAGCCTCATTGCCGGAGCTCAGTTAGGATACAAAATCCGCAAACTTGGCGGAGAATGGACAGCCGCCATACAGCTCGGCATGTACGACCAGTCTTTCAAAGGATCCGAAGTCTATCTTCCCGATGATGACGACTATCACCAGGGCACTGACGAGGGTATCCCCACCTCCGACATCCACGGCACCGCCTTCGACTTCGCTGCCGGTCTCTGGTACCAGCATCCACGTTTCTATGCCGGTGTCTCATGCACACATCTGTCGTCTCCGACAGTATCTATGAACACAGCCAACAGCTCCGGAGGCTCCGAAACCTCGGGCGAAGCTAAATATGAGTTCAAAGCCAACCGCACTTTATATTTTACGGCCGGTTGCAATATTCCAATTAAAAACACGTTATTTGAAATAGTACCTTCGGTACTTGTCAAGAGCGATTTTACGTTCACCACCGGCGAGATTACGGCCAGAGCACGCTACCGCAGGCTCTTCTCCTTCGGAATCGGATACCGCTGGGACGATGCCGTGATAGCTACCGTGGCCGCCGAAATCAAAAATTTCTATATCGGCTACAGCTACGACTACGTCACCTCCGCTATCCGAAGCGCCTCCTCCGGTAGCCACGAGCTTTTCTTAGGCTACAGCCTCAAACTCGACTTCTCCGAAAAGAACCGTCATCGTCACAAGAGCGTACGCCTGATGTAAGTTAGATTTCCAAGTCTTGCAATATGAAAAAAGCAACCAACATACTCTTCTCGTGCCTTACAGCAGCCCTCGTGGCAAGCTCCTGTGCCGGAGGTCGCTCGTCGTCAGGAGGCGAGGTCACCGGTGTCAGCGCAAGTTCCTGGGCCGAACCCACACCCTATGGTATGGTCCTCGTCGATCGTGGCTCCATGAAAGTAGGAGTGGGAAAGGCTGATTCTCTATGGAATCTCGAAGCTAATGCAAGAGGCATCTCAGTCGATGGTTTCTGGATGGACGAAACAGAAATCACGAACGGCAAATACAAGCAGTTCGTACTCTGGGTACGCGACTCCATCATCCGCGAACGCCTCGCCGATCCAGCCTATGGCGGCAACGAGGAATTCAAGATTGAGGAAGACCGCGAAGGCAACCCCATCACGCCACACCTCAACTGGAACAAACCTATCCCATGGCGCAACGCCAATGAGGACGAGCAGAGGGCAATCGAAAGCGTCTATCGCACCAATCCCATCACCGGTGTACGCGAACTCGATGATGCCCAGCTCAACTATCGCTACGAAATATACAACCAGACGGAGGCCTCGCGTCGTCGCAACCGCATGGATCCCAAGCGTCGCGAATACAATACCGACCGTCCTACCCCGACCGACAACCCTGTGATATCCAAAGACACGGCCTATATAAATGAAGACGGCGAAATCATACGTCAGACGATATCACGACCGCTGACCGGTGAATACGACTTCCTCAATACATATATAGTAAACGTCTATCCCGACACGACAGCATGGGTCAATGACTTCGAGAATGCCTACAATGAGCCATACGTACGTATGTACTTCGCCAACGGCGGCTACAACGACTACCCCGTCGTAGGTGTGAGCTGGGAACAGGCAAATGCTTTCGCAAACTGGCGCACCGACTACCTTCGCCGCTCGCTCGGCAAAGACGGCATCTACGTAGAACCCTACCGTCTCCCGACAGAAGCCGAATGGGAATATGCTGCCCGTGCCGGTGTCGACGAGAACATGTATCCCTGGGACGGCGACCTCACAATGAGCGAAGACAAAGGATGCTTCTATGCCAACTTCAAGCCCCAGGAAGGCAACTACGTCAAGGACGGTCACGTCATCACATCGCGTGTCGGCACATACTCGCCGAACGACTTCGGACTCTACGACATGGCAGGTAACGTCAGCGAATGGACCTCGACAGCATTTACCGAGAGTGTAGGACGTCTCACCAACGACCTCAACCCCGAGTATCGCTACGATGCAGCCATCGAGGACCCTTACAAGATGAAGCGTAAGATCATACGCGGCGGCTCCTGGAAAGACGTGGCCCACAACGTACGCTCCGACCTACGCATGTGGGAATACCAGAACGAGCAGCGCTCCTATATCGGCTTCCGTTGCGTCCGCACCCAGATAGGTTTCGCAAGAGGCCAGAAACAGAACAATAAGAAATAATTTACCATGACTATAGAAAAAGTACAGACATACAAGAGAGGTATCAGCGCCTTCATCAGCAGCGAGAAAGGCCAGCGCTTCTTCAACTTCGCCTACTCCATCGGCGCAGCCGTGGTAATCTGGGGCGCACTGTTCAAAATCCTTCACCTCCCCGGCGGCAATACCCTGCTGTCGATTGGCATGGGTACGGAAGTCCTCATGTTCGTCCTGACAGCGTTCGACCGTCCCCCGAAAGAATATAAGTGGGAAGAAGTATTCCCGGCTCTCGGCGACGGCGACAAGGAAGGTATCGAACCAATCACAGGTGGCGGTTTCGGTGGGCAGGTAGTCGCCGGATATCCCTCTGCTAACGGCAAAAGACATGCAGCCGCAGCAGTCGGTATCGCCGAAGGCGTGAATCTCACCGACGAGCAGACGGCATCTGTTGCCGACAGCATCGCCAAGATGGCACATGCGGCCGAGCAGATGGCAACCATCGCCAACGATCTCCAGCAGTTCCACGCCAGCACGACAGCTCTCAACCAGGTGTCGGAAGTCCTTCTCCAGAGCTACCGCTCCATTACAGAGAACTCCGAAAGCATCCGCGACAGCTCGCAAGGCTACGTCGACCAGATGCAGGCTCTACACCAGAACCTCGGAGGACTGAACACTATCTATGAGCTCCAGCTCCGCAGCGTTTCATCGCAGCTTGACGCAATCGACCGCGTCAACCGTGGTATCAAAGACATCCGCGACATGTACGAAAAGAGTGCCAGCCAGAGTGCGCGCTACTGCGAAGAGACAGAAAAGATGGCTCGCTATATGCAGCAGCTCAACAGCGTATACGAAAAGATGGTTACGGCTATGACCGTCAACATGTACCGCCCCGTCATGACACCAGACCTCGACGGCGTACCTGTGACACCTGAGCACACCGTACACGCTCAGGCAAACAAATAATATATAAACCAAGCTTATCAATGGGAGCAAATACAAACCGCCTGTCGCCACGTCAGAAGATGATAAACCTTATGTATATCGTCCTGACAGCCATGCTCGCGCTCAATGTGAGCAGCGACGTTCTGGACGGTTTCACCCAGGTCCATGAAGGCCTAAACCGCTCAAACAACAATATAGGACAACGAAACAGTGCTATCTATGGCCAGCTGGCTGCCTTTGCCGAACAGAACCCCGGTAAAGGCCAGACCTGGTACGACAAAGCGACAGAAGTACGGCAGAAAACAGATATTCTCTATTCCTATGTCGATACACTCAAATACCTGATTGTCCGCAAGGCCGACGGAAGCGAAGGAGACCCTGCAAACATACTCAACCGCGACGACCTCGAAAGCGCCGCCGTCATCATGCTTGCACCGGGCAACTCACGCGGTCAAGACCTTCGAAACCGCATAGACATATACCGCGATTTCATCGCAGGGATGGTTGCCGACACTCTCAAGCGCTCGACAATACGCGAGGCACTCGCTACAGAATCTGTGCACAGAGCAGGTACGCTCGCACCCCAGACATGGGAAGAGTCTAAGTTCGACCAGCAACCCGTCGTTGCGGCCGTCACCCTCCTTTCGAAACTGCAGAACGACATTCTGTACGCTGAAGGAGAGGCCCTGTCATCACTACTTTCACAGGTCGATGCAGGCGATCTCCGTGTCAACGAGCTCAGCGCCTATGTGATACCCCAGTCGCGCCTGGTCATGCGCGGTGGCAAATACTCAGCAAACATTGTCCTGGCAGCTGTCGACACCACCCAGCGCCCCGAAATATTCATCGACGGCAAGAAACTCGACAACACCAACGGCCTCTACGAAATCAATACCGGCTCGACAGGTAATTTCGATTACAAAGGCTGGCTTGAGATACAGAACAGCGACGGCACAAGCAGCCGTCAGGAATTTTCCTCGTCCTATACGGTTATAGAACCAATGGCAACCGTTTCGGCCACGATGATGAATGTCCTCTATGCCGGTATCGAAAACCCGATAAGTATCTCTGTACCCGGTGTCGCCATGGGCGATATATCCGCCACCATGACAAACGGAAGCCTTACACGCAAAGGCGACCAATGGATAGCGCATCCGACCACAGTCGGCTCTGATGCCGTCGTAACTGTGACAGCCAACATGGACGGTCACCCCGTCACCGTGGCTACGACCAACTTCCGCGTACGCAAACTCCCCGACCCGACTCCATTCATTGCATTCAAAGACGCTTCGGGCAACATCGACCACTACCGTGGCGGTAAGCCCTTCCAGAAAGCACTTCTTCTGTCATCGCCGGGCCTTGAAGCGGCTATCGACGACGGACTCCTCGACACTCCATTTACTGTCGAAAGCTTCGAAACAGTCTTTTTCGACTCCTCCGGTAACGCCATGCCGGAAGTTAGTGCCGGTTCGCAGTTCTCGCCCCGACAGAAACAGCAATTCCAGCGCCTCGGACGCGGGAAACGTTTCTATATCTCGAGGATAAAAGCTAAGGGCCCCGACGGACTCACCCGCGACCTATCTCCGATGGAAGTTATCGTTAACTAAGAAACCAACAATCCCATGCATAGATTATCACGCATAAGTATATTGCTGTCGATCCTTTTCTGCGCTGTCTGCGCCTCCGCACAGGATCAGACAGGCGTCGTACGCCGACGTGGACATGACCGCAACGCCGCCAAGCAGCAGGACGGCACCGTTGTTACGGAAAGAATGCAGAATTTCTATACCGACGATAACTCTTCCATATCCGATGCCGACCGTCAGTGGATGCGGGTCATATACCGATCTCTCGACCTCGACAAAGACAAGAATGCCCCTCTCTATTTCCCCGAGGAGCCTATAGCCGGTCAGGAAAACCTCTTCCGTATCATTCTCCGTCTTCTTGCTTCGAACACCATCCCGGCATATGAGTACCTCGACGGTCGCGAGATTTTCACGGATGAATACAAAATCAAGACACGTGACGTTCTCGAACGTTTCTATATTCCCTTCACCGATGCCAAAGGCTCGACAGAGAAGAATCCGAAATTCGATATCAACGAGAATGACGTGCCAACCAACGAAGTCCTCTCATACTATGTCGTAGAGCGCTGGGAATACGATACCCGCAACAACCGCCTGCGCCCTGTCGTGGAAGCTATATGTCCCGTTCTGCACCGTGCCGGCGATTTTGGCGGAGATGCCCTGAAGTACCCGATGTTCTGGGTTCGTTTCTCCGACCTTCGGCCATATCTTGCCGCACAGACAATTTTCGTCGATGACGACAACAATCTGCCGACCTGCACATACGACGATTTCTTCACCCTTAATATGTACGACGGAGACATCTACAAGACACGCAACCTCAAGAACCGTTCGATGGTCCAGATGTACTCTGACCCTGACGACCTTAAAAAGGCTCAGGACAGCATACAGAAACGTCTCGACGACTTCGAAAAGAAACTCTGGGTACCGAGCCGCGAAGAAGTAATAGCTGCGCGTGAGGCACGTGAAGCCCGCGAAGCAGCCCTCGCTGCCGGCGACTCCACAGGCACAAACATCGAAGCCGCTACCCCCAAGACATCCAAGACACGTGCAAGCTCTCGGTCGAACAAACGATCGGCTAAAGCCAAGAAAATCAAAGAACCCAAAAAGCAAAATTCATCTTCATCGGCGACACGTTCTGTACGCCGACGCAAATAAAGTCATAATGCCCTCGGACAAACATCCGGGGGCTTGATTTGATATTAGATTATATGAACAAAGGACTTATAGCATTAGCTATCGGTACCTTCGCCCTCGGAATTGCCGAATTTGGCATGATGGGCATACTTGGAAGTGTTGCCGAAGAGCTGAACATTTCAATTTCTACAGCCGGACATCTTATTTCAGCCTACTCAGCCGGAGTTGTTGTAGGCGCGCCAGTACTATTGTTCCTGCGACGCATGGCCTTGCACAGGATTATGCTCCTCCTCGCGTCATTCATCGTAATCGGCAATCTTCTCGCCGCTGTAGCCCCGTCCTATGCCGTCCTACTGATCTCGCGCTTCATCTCCGGATTGCCCCACGGAGCATTTTTCGGTGCCGGAGCTATAGTCTGCTCACGTCTTGCCGGACCCGGTCGCGGCACTGCGGCAATCGCAATGATGGTCGGAGGAATGACTATTGCGAACGTAGTCGGCGTTCCGGGAGCTACTTACGTGACCGAAGTCTTGAGCTGGAGATATGCTTTTGCGATAGTCGCTTTCTCGGGACTATTATGTCTTATCGGCATCAGGGCATGGGTTCCCAAAATGGCCGCCCTGCAAGGCGGAGGCATCAAAAGCCAGTTCTCTTTCTTGAAATCAAGAACCCCATGGCTCATCTACACGGGTGTCTTCTTCGGTCAGATGAGTGTCTATTGCTATTTCAGCTACATAGAGCCTCTTATGACAGATGTCGCAGGCTTCCCTGTCTCGAGCATGACCATGATCATGATAATAGCCGGCGTAGGGATGGTCGCCGGTAACTTCATTGCCGGTAAGCTCGGTGAAATCTTCCCTGCTTCAGTAGTATCTGCATGGTCTTCAGCCATAGCCGGAGCATGTATGATTCTGATATATCTATTCTGCGACTATAAGTTTGCGGCAGTCATACTTATGTTTATCTCCACAGGATGTCTTTTCGCCCTCGGAGGTCCTCTTCAATATCTCATCGTAAAGTTTGCCAAGGGAGGCGAGATGCTGGGAGGCGCAGGCATACAAATAGCCTTCAACCTTTCCAATGCCATAGCAGCAGCCTTGGGCGGAGCAGCTATCCATGCAGGGTGGGGCTATGATTCGACAACCCTTATAGGAATTCCGGCAGCAATCATAGGAGCCTGGGCATTATTCTACTTCCATCACCACTATAGGGTGCAGGAAGCATCCTGAGTCGAAGATATTCAATTTTTCGCACCGGCCTTTATTCCTTTTTTACGGACATATTCCTTCAAGTCGGCATAAGAACCTTTGAAACGGTTGACGTCCACCTTGTGATTTATGCCGCTACATATCCCCTTGTCGGTCAACTGCCATATTTCCCAATGCCGAGCCGACGGTTCGGCGCCGTAACGTGCTATCCAATAGTCATAATCATCGAGACCGTGACCACGAATATAGTCGCGGTAATAGTTGTCGTAGGTATAGATAATCGGGCGAACGCCGTAGTGTTTCTCAACAGCCTTGAGCCATTGTTTGGCCATCTTAACGACCTTGGAATGGTACTTCGCCATCGTTTTCTTGCTGATTTCGAGGTCGAGCACAGGCGGAAAGTCACCTTTTTCGAGCGGCGTGTTGGCAATGAAGAACTTGACTTGTTCATCGACAGGCGATGATACACTTAGAAAGTGATAGGCACCACGGATGATGCCGCATTCCTTGGCTTTGGCGAAATTCTTCTTGAAATAGGGATCGCGAATAGTAACGCCCTCGGTACTCTTCAAAAGAGCGAAGAGTACCGGCTGCCTGTACTTGCTCTTCTTCGTTGATATCGTGCCATCGGCATTTGCATACAGCGACAGATTCTTCCAGTCGATGTCTTTCTGGTACTTCGCGGCATCTATGCCATAGCACCTCTTCCCGACTTTGAATTTGCGTCCTGCCGGTGCGGAGAGAGTTCCGCGCCGCCAACGACCGAAATCCATAGACCCGTCGGCCTTCTCTATCCTTCCGAGACCTTCCTTGTAGCCCATATTCCAGTTCCCGGTATAGACCGAACCATCATTATATCGGCAGATGCCGAAGCCATGCTGTTTGCCGTCGACAACGCCTCCGGTATAGACATACCTCGAAGTCTTCAGCTCGCCACTGGACGGATTCTTGGACCTTGACGCAGACAAAAGACAGGCCGACAGCACTAATATTACCGACAATATCGATATATGCCGAAGAAACCGTAGCTTGGAACCTATTTTGTTTTCCTTATTGACCATGTTCAGTTTATAAACAATCTCGACTACAAATATACGCCCTAAGTGTGGATCTATATATCAGTCAAGGTCACAAAGGTAAGAAAAAGAACTAACTCATTTTTCTTCGATTAGCCGGATAGAGGTCATTTTTATATCTTTTCAGACAGGCATGATGGCTTTCATTTCTCTTGAAATGTGTATATTTGCAATTGCGTTTATCAAAATATGGAGCAGATGCTTTACATACTTCCCCGTGGTATAGCTATCGGGGCCTTGATATCGGCACCTATGGGGCCGATTGGTATGTTAGTGATACAACGCACCCTCGGCAAGGGACGATGGCCAGCTTTCTTCACTGGTGTAGGCGCAGCTCTAAGCGACCTCATCTACTGTCTGCTGACAGGCTTCTGCCTCAGTTTCATAACCGACTTCATAGATAACAATCAGTTCATGCTCACCATCCTGGGCAGTGTGGTCCTGACCATCTTCGGATTCTATCTTCTCCGCAAGAACCCTACCCGTGCCCTTAAAGGTGCTGAAATAAAGGCAAGCAACTATTGGAGCGACTTTGCCACAGGTTTCCTCCTGACATTCTCGAACCCTTTGATACTTTTCTTCATAATTGGTCTATTCGCTCAGTTCAGCTTCATACAGCCCGACTACGGCATCCATCACTATATCGTAGCTTACCTTTCGATATTCGCAGGAGCCTTGGGATGGTGGTACGGCGTTACAGCTCTTGTCAACCATCTTGGTAAACGCATCAATGTCAGGTCTTTGAAGATAATCAACCGAATCATAGGCATCTTGCTGATAATACTGGCGATAATCGGTATTGTCACAGCCTTGATCGACAACTTATAATATCCAATGAAAAACAAGACGCTATTTGTACCTCGTATTGAGGCCCTGGGACAATTATCCTTGGCCGAAGCATCTTCCGTCGTTGACCGGGACGGAGTGCAAACCTATATCGATGTTATCAACTGGGATGAATTCCCGACAGCGCCTCCGACACGTCTCAGTGCCGCACACGACGGCAAAAAGCTCTATCTCCACTTTCATGTCGACGGCGACAGACTGCTCGCCCGACACGGAGAGGAACAGTCTGCAGTATGCGACGATTCCTGTGTCGAAGCATTTCTCAAACCGGCAGGAAGCGAACGATACCTCAATCTCGAATTCAACTGCATCGGTGTTCCGAATGCCGCACGCAGACTATCGCGTGAGGTATTCGAAAGCCTTACCCCTTCGGAAACCGCCCGCATCGAACGCATCGGCACCTATATCGGACATCCATGCTTTGCTGAAGGTGAAAAAGAGGGAAGCTGGGACATCTGCTATGCACTGCCTTTTGATATCCTCGGAATAAAGACAGACAAAGGATCAGTTGAGATGACCGGGAACTTCTATTCATGCTCGAGCGGAGCCTCTCAGGAGTATTATCTGAGCTGGAATCCAATCATTGCACCCAAGCCCGACTATCATCGTCCCGAATGTTTCGGTCGCATCGTTTTACTTTAATCTAAGAACCTACAAGATGAAGAAGACTGCCATACTTGCAGTTGTACTTGCATTCGGTGCGGCAGGAGCATTCTATCTGTCGCAAAAACGTGCTGAAGCAGCCGAGCTCTCTTCGCCGGCATGGCTTGAAGCAGACTCTGCAACAGCTATTGAAAACCGTATCAAAGGTGATTTCTCGCTGACTCTCGAGGAGGCTGTTGCCCAGATAAAAGAAAAACATCCTGAGGTGACGCAGGCTGACATAGACACTTTCATCGCCCGTCATTACATCGAGACTCGCGACATCGACGGCCGGACAATGGTGTACCGCAAATCCATACGTAATCTCGACATCCTCAATCCGGCATATAACGGAGGACGAGAAGGACGAGAGCTTGTACATTCCGAAAAGAGACTGGCTTTTGTCGATTCTGTGCTCGACTATTATCAAGGCAAGAACGACATGGGACTCGGACATCGCGTTACCTTCAGATTCACAGTCGACATCCCATACGACGTAGCCATCGCCGACGATACGCTCCGTGTATGGATGCCAGTACCGCTCTCCGGCGACAGATGCGACCGTCAGGACAAGGTCGTGATTACAGCCACCGAACCGGCTGAATACATCCTTTCCGGCGATAAGTCCATCCATAACACCATCTACTTCGAAGCCCCGTCGCCAAAAGAAGGGGAGACAGCACACTTTGAATACGTCGGCCGCTACGATACCTTCGGCGATTTCGTACCCTACTCCACCATAAGAGAAAAGATCAAGCCATACGACACGAATTCGGACCTTTATCAGCAATATACCGCTTTCGAAGCACCCCATATCGTCAATCTCGAAGCAGTTGCAAAATCTATAGTAGGCGACGAGACCGACCCCTTGCGCCAGAGCGAACTCGTCTATGACTATATCACACGCTTCCCTTGGGCGGGCGCCCGCGAATACAGTACCATCGACTGTATACCGCAGTATGTCCTTGACGTAAAGCATGGCGACTGCGGCCAGGTGGCACTGCTCTATATTTCGCTTATGCGTTCTCTCGGCATTCCTGCACGCTGGGAAAGCGGATGGATGATTCATCCCGGAGAGAAGAACTATCACGACTGGGCGGAAGTCTATTTTGAAGGAGTAGGCTGGGTACCTGTAGATGCGTCTTTCAGCCGTTACAGCAACGCTACAACGGAAGATGCACGTAACTTTTACTCGCACGGCATGGATGCGCATCGTTTCGCTACCAATAAGGGAATCGGAGGCAAGCTGTGGCCCGAGAAAAGATATATACGCAGTGAGACTGTCGATTTCCAGGCAGGAGAGGTCGAGACATCTCGCGGCAATCTCTTCTATCCTGCATGGGAATCAGGACTTGAAATCATATCTGTTGAACCTATTGAAGCACCCAAGAAATGAAGAAGCTGATTCTTATAGCTTTTTTCGCAACACTTGCTTTCGCCGCATTCGCACAGTCGTCGGCCGATGAACGCCGTCGTGTCGAGAATGCCGTTAATGCTGTCAAGGACAGTCTTGCGCCCGACAGCCGTCAGGCCGTGTTCGATATCAAAGTTTTCAACGACCAGGACGGCAGACTTGTCGTCCGCGGCAAATTATCCGACCCTGCGACGGCTTCGAAGCTTACTGAAGCACTTGCAGCAACAGGCTCGGACTACACTGAAGATATAACAATATACCCCACCGACCGCTGGGCTCAGGTCCGCATCTCGGCAGCCAGCCTTCGAACGGCAGGCAGGCAGGCCGCCGAAATGGCGACTCAAGCAGTGATGGGTACTCCTCTCCGTATCCTCGAACCCGCCGGAGAATGGTTCCGCGTACAGTGTCCTGACGGATACATAGCTTATGTCCCTTCCTCATCCATAGTCGAAAAGACAGCAGACGAAATGGCCAAGTGGCGTTCGGCACGTCGTTTCATCGTCACTGCTCCCTACCAGATACGGGCATATAAAACTCCGGACACCAAATCTGTACGCGAAGTCGTCAGCGACTTAGTGCTCGGCTGCATCGTCGAGGCCGTAGACGAGCATCCCGTCCTGGACCACGGACGCATCCATGTCAAGCTACCCGACGGACGTACTGGATATGTCGACTCATCATCTGTCAGCCCCATAGAGGAATGGGCGTCCCAGCCATTCGACGCACAGAAAATCCTCGACACAGCTTACTCTATGGAAGGAACACCCTATCTGTGGGGTGGCACTTCGACAAAGGCCCTCGACTGTTCCGGTCTGGCCAAAGTGAGCTACTTCTCCAACGGCATTATACTGATGCGCGATGCCTCTCAGCAGGCCAAGACCGGAGGACGTATCGAAGCCCGGAACTGGCGCTCATGTCTTCCCGGCGACCTTCTCTTCTTCGGCAATTCTTCCGGGAAAGTCACCCACGTCGCCATCTACGACCATGACGGAGACTATGTCCATTCCTCAGGACGCGTCAAACGCAACAGCATCGACCCCGACAGTCCGGCATACCTTACAACCCCATTCCTACATGCTGTCCGCATCAACGGTTTTCAAGAAACACCGGGCATAACACACGCCCGTAACCACAGCTGGTATTTTTAATTATTGAATCCTCAAGCCTATCATATCTCATAATGAACAGACGAAACTTCTTAAAGGCCGGCATGTTCGGTGTCATAGCAGCCGCCTCCCCTATATCTATGTCAGCTCTCGACAGTGCAACAAAAAAAATACTCAGTCCAGGCAAAATGAATCTCTCATTCCGGCCCTATGAGTTGCAGCTGCGTCATGCCTTCAACCTTGCCCGATCGCAACGTACCACCACCCCCGGCGTACAGGTACAGATCGAATACGACGGTCTTACGGGATACGGAGAGGCCTCGATGCCCCCATATCTTGGCGAAAATGTGGCAAGCGTATGTGAGTTCCTCTCCAAAGTGGACCTCAAGCAGTTCTCCGACCCTTTCCGTCTTGAAGAAATACTTGAATACGTCGATAATATCTCTCCCGACAACCGTGCGGCCAAGGCATCGGTGGATATTGCCCTGCACGACCTCCTCGGCAAAATCATGGGACAGCCCTGGTACAAAATCTGGGGTCTTGATCCCGACAAATGTCCTAACACATCCTTCACCATCAGCTATGACGAAGATCCGGCTGAGATGAAGAAAAAAATCGAGGAAACTTCGCCCTACAAAGTTGTTAAAGTCAAAATGGGTCTCAACCATGATAAGGAGATCGTCAATGCTCTTCGCCGTCACACTGATGTTCCTATCTGTGTCGATGCCAACCAGGGATGGAACAACAAGGAGAAAGCCCTGGAAATGTGCCACTGGCTGGCGGAGCGCGGCTGTCTTTTTGTCGAACAGCCGATGGACAAAAAAGCTATCGACGACACCGCATGGCTTCGCGAACGCTCGCCACTGCCTATCATAGCCGATGAGTTCCTGCAGCGTCTTCCCGACGTACGGCGTGCCGCGCAGGCCTACGACGGCATCAACATCAAGCTGATGAAGAGCACGGGCATGCACGAGGCATACAAGATGGCTGTCCTCGCCAGAGCCCTCGGTATGAAAGTGATGCTTGGATGTATGACCGAGACAAGCTGTGCCGTATCGGCTGCATCTCAACTCGCACCTATGGCCGACTGGGCCGACCTTGACGGCAACCTCCTCATTGCCAACGACATCTTCGACGGCATGAAGATTGTTGACGGAAAAGTGACTCTCACAGACAGACCGGGTATAGGTATTGTACCTGTCTAAATAGCCATAATTTAAATATATACCATGAACAACACAATCCGACTGAACAAGAATGCCGTGGTGGCATACCTTCAGAAAGAACCGGCTGACATCACCAAAGCCGACTTAATGAATTTTGTCGAAAACGAAGGTATCGAGATGGTCAACTTCATGTACCCGGCTGGCGATGGACGACTCAAGACCCTCAACTTCGTCGTCAACAACCGGGCATATCTCGACACAATCCTTACTCTCGGCGAGCGTGTCGACGGTTCGTCGCTCTTCCCCTTCATCAGCGCGGGAAGCAGTGACCTATACGTCGTTCCACGCTACCGAACGGCTTTTGTAGACCCCTTCGCCCCCGTCAAGACCCTGAGCATGCTGTGTTCCTTCTTCGACAAAGACGGCAAAGCTCTCGGAAGTGCTCCCGAGCATACCCTCGCAAAAGCCTGCAAGGCTTTTACAGACACAACAGGCCTTGTTTTCCATGCCATGGGCGAACTCGAGTTCTATGTTATCGCCGACAATCCCGGACTTTTTCCGGCTACCGACCAAAGGGGCTATCACGAATCAGCCCCCTTCGCCAAATTCAATGATTTCCGTACACTCTGCATGATGGCAATTGCAGCCACCGGTGGACAGATTAAGTACGGTCACTCAGAAGTCGGCAACTTCACCATCGGTGACAAGATCTATGAACAGAATGAAATAGAATTCCTGCCAGTCGATGCTCGCGATGCCGCCGACCAGCTCGTACTCGCCAAATGGGCTATACGCAATGCAGCCGCTAAACATGGGCTCAACGTCACCTTCGCTCCCAAAATCACTGTCGGCAAAGCCGGTTCAGGTCTGCATATCCACATGCGCCTCATGAACCAGGACGGCACTTCGGCCACCGTCGACAGCAATGGTCTGAGCAAGGAAGCCCGTCGTGCCATTGCCGGGCTCATGGAACTTGCGCCGGCTATCACAGCCTTCGGTAATACGAACCCAACATCATATTTCCGCCTTGTGCCGCATCAGGAAGCACCTACCAATGTGTGCTGGGGCGACCGCAACCGTTCCGTTCTTGTCCGTGTACCCCTCGGATGGACAGGAGGAAGCACGATGAACATATCGGCGAACGGCGCTATAGCAGCCGGCGAATCGCCCGAAGTAGATCCTCGCATAAAACAAACCTTCGAAATACGTTCAGCCGACGGATCGGCGGATGTCTATCAGCTAATTGCAGGGCTGGCCGTCGCTGTGCGCCATGGCCTCGAACTCCCTGAAGAAGAGGCTTTGAAGATTGCCGACAGATTCTATGTCGATGTCGACATACACAAACCCGAGAACGCTGCCCGTCTTGCAGCTCTTCCGACTCTGCCAATAGACTGTGCAGCTTCTGCCGACTGTCTCGAAAGCAAGTCCGATGTCTTCGCCGAAAAAGGCGTGTTTCATAAAGACATGCTTGAAGGTGTTGCTGCCAAGCTGCGCTCTTACGACAGAAAGCGTACAGCCGAAGCCCTCTCCAATCCTGATATTATGAAGGAGATGGTCGAGGAATTCTTCCACTGCGGCTAAGCAATACTCCGCCTACGAACATTTGCGCGACATGGTTTGTTATGAATAAAATTCATCGCAAACCATATGCCGCGCAAACTTTTCATACTTATTTCGCTACTGATTGCCTCAGGTGTCGTAGCCAATGCCAAAAGTCTTGTCGACAGCCAAATCGATTCGTTGATTGACAATCATAAACCTGTTTATATCGACGGTCGGCCGGCCGATGCCTCGACACAGGAGTACATTGACTCCATACGTCAGGTAATCTCGACATTCTACTACGACCAGTTCCGTCATTTTTCCGATCCGGCAGCTCCCTATTTTCTCTTCATGAGCAAGGATGCCAAACTTGCCATGGGTATAGGCGGAGCAGTTCGAATGAGGGGCTATTATGACTGGGGCGGCGCTATTCCTGCGTCGGGTTTTGCCCCATACCTGATACCAATGCACCCTGATCCAGCGAGGATGAGACATTTTGCGACAACTCCATCCGGAACCTGTCTGTTTTTTCGAGTTTTAGGCCGCAACAAGGCTCTCGGTACTTATCAGCTATACATTGAAGCTAACTTCACGGGTTATCAGTCGCGTGACTTCAAGCTGAAAAAAGCCTATGCAATAATTCATGATTTCACGGTCGGATATGCCAACTCAACATTCTCCGACCCGTCAGCTCAGCCGCCAATGGTAGATGCTCAAGGGGCAAATAACAAGATTACACCTACGACTGTCCTTGTCCGATATATGCCTACCTTCCGTGACCACTGGACAGCAGCACTATCAGCCGAGACTCCGGACAAATCCATTGCAGTCGACAACAAATTGACCGGGAATGCCGACAGCTGGATGCCGGACTGGGCCGCATTCCTTCAATATCAATGGGCAAGAGGACAGCATGTCCGTCTCTCAGGAATTTTACGCACTCTCACTTATCGCGACCTCAAAGAAGAGAAGAATCATAATGTTGCCGGGTGGGGACTGATGCTGAGCAGTGTCAGTCATCCGCTCGACCCACTCACGATATATACTGTGGTGAACTACGGTGCTGGCTATGCCGGACTGGGTGGCGACCTCCTCATAGGCAGTTATGACCTGGTCGGCAATCCGGACCGTCCGGGAAGACTATATGCACCGAAGTCCTTTGGATGGTGTCTCGGACTCCAATATAACTTCAAGCCCAACCTGTTTGTAAGCGCAAGCGCCAGCCAGACTCGTTATCTGCCCTCGAAAGCTGTTTCACCCGAAGAATACAAATACGGCCTAACCGGCGCCGTCAATATATTCTGGAACATGACACCAAGGATGCAAGTCGGAGCCGAATACGATATTGGTAAACGACAAAATTTCAATGGCCAGCACCACACCGCCCAACGAGTCGGGGCAATGTGCATGTTCTCCTTCTGATATTCAGCTAACTCCGGCAGAGCTGAGAAAGCGCTGATAGTACTCAGCTTTTTTCTCAGGTGGCATAGGATAAGCCCTTGAGGTAGAAGGCAAACGCCAAATCTCGACAGGACTGTGATATTCTGGAGTCCACAATGTATGGGAACCCATGCCGAGCATGAGTGTTCCGGAAAGCGAGGCCAACACCTCGGCTGCCTTCTCGCCTGTCGTAGCAATTGCCCTACAAGAAGGCATAGCGTCAAGAAGTGCCTTGATATTGACGGGTTCGACTATCTCGAGAAACTTGTCTGAAGCGTTGCCTTTAAGCCGACGTATAGACGCACCGGTATCGGACATAGCTATACCTTTATCGATCAACATCTTTTTGATATTTTCAAGGCGATAGTTCTTTGTCGCCGGGTCGTAGAAGGCATCCTTGTTCGACTCGAAGATAAGACCCATAACACGCCAGAAGTCATTCGTGCGGTTTGGGTAGTAGAAATCCATCGCCCAACGATGACGGCCGGGCGGAAAGGTACCCATAATGAGTACTTTTGCCCCCTCGGGAATCCATGGTGCGAAAGGATGTCTTTCGAGAGAGACAGATGGAGAAGAATTCGTATTTGAAGACATATGATTTAAGAATACGGCCACATTTTGAAATATACCTTACTTAGCAACGAATATAATAACCATTTAGTATGAATAACAGATCCAAGGTCTTTAAGACACACCACGTACCAATGAATACATTATATAATTTAGCCAAAACGATCCAAAAGATTGCGTAATTGGTAATAAAAGCGTATCTTTGCAGGCGCTGAAAAAACAATGTATTAGAATTGCCGGATAAAAACCAAGATCCAATGAAGTTTACACGATTCAACTTGATATTGGGGGCAGTGACTGCCGTCATATTAGCAGGATGTTCATCTTCTCCTAAGAAAGTACCTTATTTTTTGGATGCAGAGACCATTTCGACAGAGACTCTTTCACAACTTCCTGTAAACAAGGACCCTATCATTAATATAGGAGACCTCCTCAACATCGATATCTCTGGTTCGAACATGACTGCCCTTGCAGCCTTCAACCGTGGCCGCTATGTCGATAATGACGGCAGAATCAACACACTTAACCGCACGACCAATACTTCCCAGACAGCTCTTGAAGTATCTACAGACTATTATCTCGTCAATGCCGACGGCACTATCGAGTTCCCCATCATTGGCAAAATCGAAGTAGCAGGCAAGCCAAAAAGTGTAGTGGCAGAAGAAATTACCGATGCCATATATCCTAAATACGTTACGGAAAAGCCCTCCGTCGATATCCGACTGATGAACTTTCGAGTCACCGTTGCCGGTGCTGTACGCAATCCGGGTGTCTACCAGAGTAAAAACGAACGTATGACCTTCCTTGAGGCCATATCCATGGCCGGCGACCTTGATATCAGGGGCGACCGTGAAAATATACTCCTCTACCGTACCAACGCCGACGGCTCCCGTGAAGTACACAAGCTCAACATCCACGACAAAGAGTTCCTCCTCTCGCCATATTTCACTCTTCAGCAGAACGACTATATCTACGTACAGCCAAATAGTTCCATGCGTCAGTCTGCATGGCAGCTCAATCCCGGCATCTCGGCTACTATCACTATTGTAGGCGGTATGTCATCACTCGCATCCCTCGTCATCGGCATCATCAACCTAAGCAAAAACTAAGCACTAGCGACATGCAGACCGAAAATCTAAACAACGGCCAAATGGTGGAATCCGAATCGACATTCGACACCAAAGGATTGTTATTGTCTTTTTTGAACCACTGGAAATGGTTCGTTCTCAGTGTCGTAATCTGTCTAGCCATAGCCGTCATCTACATAGCATCGGTGATACCGACATATCGGCTGGATGCTTCCATCTATCTCCGCGAAACATCGGAGACTGCATCCAATGCATTGAGTATGAATGCAACCGACCCCATGGTAGCATTTAAGAACTTCATCGACGAGACAGAGCTTGAAGTAATGAAGAGCCACAACAACCTCATCAAGATTGTTGACTCCCTTAATCTTACTTCAACTTATTATTATAAAGGGGCTTTACGCGACGAGCCATTATACCTCAACTCCCCCGTCGCCGTAAAGATGGACTCTGTTGCACTGCGTACCCTGAAATCGCCGATCACCCTTACTATCGACCCGGAGGACAATGATCTTTTCACTATTACAGCCAAAACGGTTTTCAATGGTGTCAAAGAAGAGAAAGTGATCAGGAGCAGCAAGCTGCCTGTTGCATTTGAACTTTCGCACGGCAGCGTCACAGTCGAACGCAACTCCCTTATTCCCGATTTCGAGCATCCCGTAGTAGCCGTAATCCAGAGCCCCCGTGCCATGGCGGGATTAATCACAAGCAACCTCAACATCGAATTCGCAAAAAACTCAGAGAAGATCATTCGTATCTCGCTTCTGGATCAGGACATCCGCCGTGGCAGCGATATCATCGAGGCTATCCTTGATTTCTACAACCGCGATATCATCGAAGAAAAAAACCGGTCAGCGATACAGACCGAGGCTTTCATCCTCGACCGTCTCGTGATGATTAACAACGAGCTCAAAGATGTCGAGAACCGCCTCCAGGAATATCGGCAAGCTCATAACATCAACGATATTCAGGCACAGACGCAGCTCAACCTCACCCAGCAGAGCAACTACGAACAGCAAATGGCCGAGATTGATGCCGATATGGCTCTCTTCGACGAAATAGAAGCTCTCGTACGCAACTCCGAGACACACCAGACCCTCCCGACAGCTATCAACTATCCTGCGCTGACAACCATCATCGAGACATACAACAGTAAGGTCAATCAATACAATCGCGCTCTTGCCGGCAGTACGGTCAACAACCCACTTGTCAGCCGCATGCTCGAAGAACTTAACGGCGACCGAATGCGCATCATGCAGACAATCGCCACCGGTAAGAGAAACGTTTCCGCACGCAGAACAAACCTCAAGCGACTCGAAAATGCCGCTTCCGGCGAACTGGCATCGATGCCTCCTGTCGACAAGGGTCTCCAGGAAATATTCCGAGAGCAGCAGGTCAAGGTCAACATCTATACCTTCCTCCTCCAGCGCCGTGAAGAAATAGCGCTTCAGAAAACACTCGCTACCAACACAGCCCGACTTATCGATGACCCCCTGCCTGAAGGTCCCGTAGAACCCAGGAAACCGTTAATACTTGCTCTCGCCATCATCATCGGACTTGCCATTCCTGCCGGTCTCATCTTCATGCGCAAAAGCCTTTTCCCGTCATTCTCGACAAAAGATGACCTCGAACGTATCACCAAAGTACCTATCCTGGGCGAAATAAGCCGTTCGAAGGACAATACCAAACCTATCGTTATCGGCGAAAATGTTGCCACTTCAATTGCCGAGCTCTTCCGCCTCCTGCGTAACAACCTCGAATTCACAAAGGCCGGCGGCAAAAACAAAGTCATACTCGTCACCTCGGCAACATCAGGCGAAGGCAAGTCATTCGTGGCTTCCAATCTCGCCATGACATACGCCCTCTCCAACAAGAAAGTACTTCTTATAGGACTTGACCTTCGCAGGCCACGTCTCGACAATATCTTCGGTTGCGGCAACCGCCAGGGTGTGACAACATATCTTTCCGGGAAGGTCAATGATATAAACGATTTGATTAAATCCTATTCGGAGAAACCCAACCTGCATATATTGACAGCGGGCCCAATACCTCCGAATCCGAATGAGCTCCTCATTTCTAACAAAATGGAGGAAATGATAGACACCCTCAAGAATGAATACGACATCATCATCATCGACAGTGCTCCTATCGGCCTCGTTTCCGATACATATCTGATTACGCGGTACGCCGATGTCCAGATATTTGTGACACGTGCCGATTATTCCTCGCGCCGCAACATCAAGGAACTTCATGACGCTATCGCCGCAAACAAACTGAGCTCGCCATACATCGTGCTCAACGATGTCAACATGAACTCGCGTTCTTACAGCTATCAGCGTTATGGCAACTATGGCCGATATGGATACTCGTATGGCTATGGCTACGGCGACAAACCGGAAAAACATCATAGCCACCAAAAAGAGAACGCACTTATCCGTTTTATCAAAGGCAGAAAGTAAGCTCTTTAAGAGCAAACATATACCCATTGACAAAGAAGAGGGGCCGGAATAATCGGCTCCTCTTCTTTTTGGTTTTTAAACCTATTTTTCCAGGATTTGTTTGAATAGATATGAAAGATACGGGCTCAAGAAGGACGGAAAGACTCGGACTGCGCAACAGCGCGACCTATATGAGACTGCACTTACTAAGCTTCCAGCGGCGTTTCGAATTCTTTTCGACGACGGCATACCGCTGGATCGGCATCCTCGTATTCATAGCCGCAGTCGCCTGTATCACATGCCTTATTCTCTACGGAGGCTTCGACGGCAGGGATATCGACCGACACAAACTTAGACACATACTTTCCGTCTGTCAGTCTGTCTTCATTCTGAATATTCTATTTTGCAGCATATTCCGCTTTCGCGACACTTGGATCCGAAGTCACTGGGTACGGCGACTGGCCGACATTTCAGTTCTTTTTACTGTCATTCCGGCCCTATGGCCCCATACCTCCGGCGAACTGGGCTCTTTCATACATTTCTTCCATAGCCGCTACTACCTGTACAGTATCCTCGGCCTATACTCCATAGCGGAGACGTGCTATGGCATAATGAATGTAATCGGAAAGCGTACCAACCCCTCATTGCTCCTCTCGGCAAGCTTTCTATTCTTCATCTTTATCGGTTCTTTCGTGCTAATGATGCCACGATGCACCGTCGGTCATGTGTCATACATCGACTCTCTCTTTATGGCGGCGAGCGCCGTCAGCATGACAGGTCTCACAACAGTTAATCTTGCGACACACTATACGCCGCTTGGATGGTTTGTTATAGCCATACTTCTTCAAATCGGAGCCCTCGGCGTACTGACATTCACAAGTTTTTTCGCCGTCTTCTTCAGCGGCCGCCAAAGCATCTACAACCAGTTGTTGATACGCGATTTCATATATTCCAAGAGCATGAGCGCCCTGCTGCCTGTAATGTTCTATATTTTAGCATTCACAGTCACTGTCGAAGCTATAGGGGCCGTCTGCATATACTTCACTCTACCCGATGACTTCCTTGGCGACACGCACAAACGCATTTTTTTTGCCATCTTCCACTCCATGTCAGGATTCTGTAACGGCGGCTTCACAACACTGCATGACGGCCTGGAAACCCCGGCATTGCTAAATGGCAACGAATGGTTCTATATAGTGATGACAGTACTGATTCTTGCAGGAGGACTTGGATTCCCCAACCTGGTCAACTTCAAGGACGCATCCGTCGAATACCTTCTCCGGCTTAAAGCACGCATTACCGGTACGCATCGCGAGACACGCCGTATACATATCTACGACTTGAACACAAAGCTCGTTCTCGTGGCTACCGCTGCCCTATTTGTCGGAGGTACTGTTTTATTCTTCATCTTTGAATACAACGGTGTCCTCAGGGGGCTTCCGATTCATGAGAAAATAGTACAGGCCATCTTCAATTCAGCCACACCCCGAACTGCCGGTTTCTGTTCGATGAACATCACATCGTTCAGCAACGTCAGCTTTCTTGTCATGTTATTCCTGATGTGGGTAGGATGTTCTTCTCAGTCCATGGGCGGCGGTATCAAGGTCAATACTTTCATGGCTGTGCTTTTCAATCTCCGTTCGGTTGTACGGGGAGACAGAGGAGTCGTAGCTTTCCATCGCAACATAGCGCTTCCGTCCGTGAGAAGAGCCAATGCAGTCGTATGTCTTTCCATTCTGGCTGTATTCCTGTATTCAGGCATCATCATGGCACTACAGCCTGAGCTTGGTTTCAAAGAGGTCCTCTTCGAGTGTTTTTCTGCGATAACCACGGTAGGATTATCTTTGGGTATCACTCCGGAACTGAGCGATATTTCGAAAATGGTGATTGCATCGGCAATGTTCCTAGGACGCGTAGGCATTATATCAGTACTCAGCGGACTCATAAGTCACGGACATAACGATATTTCGGACTTCCTCCCCAACGATAATATCATAATCAACTGACGCATCATGAAATTTCTTATAATAGGTCTTGGTATCTACGGCGAAAACCTTGCACGCGACCTTACTGCCATGGGGCATGAAGTGATAGGGGTCGACATACGCAAAAACACGATTGAAAATCTTAAGGACTATATCTCGACTGTCTATGTCATCGACACTACCGAGGAGAGCGCATTGTCCGTACTTCCGCTCAATAACGTCGACCTCGTGATAGTAGCGATCGGCGAAAATTTCGGCGCAAGCATAAAGACGGTGGCTCTTCTGAAGAAGGCCAAGGTGAAGCATATCTTTGCACGTGCTATCGACAGACTTCACGAATCAATACTGGAGAGCTTCAACATAGACCGCATACTGACTCCGGAGCAACGTGCCGCTTCCGACCTCACTCACGAAATAGAGCTGGGCAGCGGCATCGAGACTCTGCCTATCGACAAAGATTATTCCGTGATTAAATTCAAGGCGCCTGAATTATTCTACCGTTCGAAATACGATGACCTGAAAAAGCTCCAGACATTCAACCTCACGCTCATCGCTGCTGCCCGAAAAGTATTAAGGACCAATATACTCGGAATCTGCCGTCCTTCGCTTGAAGTCCTCGATATCAAGGCCGATCCCTCCCTGACTGTCAGTGAAGGCGATGTGCTCACAGTTTTCGGACGGCGTAAGGACTTCCACGATTTCTTCAGGAGCCTGTGAGGCTGCGGGAAAAAAAAAGGCCGCCAGCAGTCTTACCGATAGCTGACGGCCTTCATTGTATTCTAAGTTATAATATCAGCGTACAAAACGATATGTCTTTCCGGCGGCTCGGACGAGGAATATACCCTTGGGAAGTCCAGAGATATCAATGCCGTTAGATCCGGAGGCAAGCTTCATGCCGGCTATGCTGTAGACCTCGATACGGACGTCATTGCTTTCGCCGATGACTGAAAGAACGTCGCCGACAACGGTAACATATTTATCAGCTGTTTCAATGCTTGAGATACCGGAGCTTTTATCCTGACGGATGCGGACTCTGACTTCATTTCCTCCGTTGGAGAGGATGACTGTCTTGGCGCGTGCGGATACAGCATTTTCAGCAGAGAAGCGAAGAGCAAAGTTTCCGTCCTCTTTAGTCAGTGGAGTGATCGTAAGCCAGTCGTAGCTTGTACCTTCAGCAACAATAGGCAGATGATTTTCGCCATCGGCAATCCACCAGTTTTCAGGAGCATTGGAGGCCTCGAAAGCCATTTCGTATTCATTGGTGTCAGGATCAAGATCCACAATTTCATCATCAGTGTTGAGAAAATGGTATGTGGCGTTAAGGCTCATGATGAGAGCAGACGAGTAGTCCGTCAATGCGTCGGCAGCTGAATACAGAGACTTTGTGCCGTTGATGTCGAAGAGCATGTACGCGTAGTTATGGTTGGCATCGTTACCGACAGACTGAGCGCAGGCTGCGAAAGTACGGACCTTGGGGGAATCATAACCGCTGACCATAATCAGGACATTGCTGTCTATGATATACGGAGTTGCAAGAGGGAATACGGCATTGTAGAAACCAAAGCCAGTGATGTCGGAACCATGAATGACCGAAGTGGCGGCCGGTTCGGAAGCAACTTGGCCGTAAGCCTCTACAGTGAAAATTTCCATTTTGAATTCTGCGTCGTCATCAGCATCGAATTCACCCAGAGTGAGCACGACCTCTGTTACAGTAAGAGGTGCAGCAGGAGCATAGAAAAGGTTGCCGCAAGCTATTTCCTTGATATTGTCGCCCCAGACTCCGTCAGAATGGGTGCCATAGACATAATCACCATAGCTCAGGTAAGGAACTATCATTCTTTTGTGCTGGTAGTCGTAGTTACCTACATACACTTCTTCATTTTCCTGGATGTCGGGTACACGACCACCGTAGAATACACCGCCTTTTTCTTCGTCGGCCTCGTCGAAGGTATAGGTATCGGAACTATTGGAATTGGATGCCGTCAGCATAGGCCATGCGATGGCTTCACCGGCACTGTAGGGATTGCTCCTGACAGCGGTGCTGCCTGTTATTTCCTCGGCCACTTGACCATTTGCATCATAGAAAGTCCACGAGTTGGATTCTGTGTAAGCATTGGATGCAGCTGTCCATGTAACGTCGGTGTAGGCCGGCATGAGAGCATAGGACTCGGTATAAACATGAAGGTCTTTTGAGATACCGGCCAGAAGCATATTCTCAGGAATAGCGTAGTATGCTTCTGCCGCCGGAGCAGCTACAGTGATGGCATCGACTGCCATGGAGTTGCCGGCAAAGCCGCCATTCGAGGTGTTGGTGTAGCGGAATGCAAGCTTGATGTTCTGTCCGTAGTAATTGGTGAGGTCGATTTTGTATGTATTGTACTTAAGTTCGGCCATTACATCATACATTTCGCCGTCGGTCATGTCAGCGCACACGTCGCTGCTGAGCTTCCAGAGTGATGTCCAATTCTGGCCGTTGTCAGTGGAAGCAAGCACTTCGAGGTCGCATTCTACAACGGATCTATCGTATTTATTTGACGACCAATCGTAGTAATATACACTTCCACAGTCAGCTTCGCAGAGGAAGAAGAGATCGTGGCCAGTCTGAACATCAAATGCAGGGCTGATCAGCCATTCGTCCTGCGGAGAAGCTGCACCCTCAATGGTTTCACCATCGGCATTAACGTAACTCCAGCCATAAGTGAAATGAATCCAGCATTCTTTCACGCCGTCAGAAGTGATGGCCGTCCAATAGCCATCGCCCGTGTCCTGAGCTGTCCAAGTATTGTTGATGTTATGGGATGCCATCTCCTGAGTACATTCGTTTTCGGGGGTGTTGATTTCCGTCCAACCCTCAGGAAGCCAGTCAAGCTGGTCGACATGACTCTCGAAGTCTTCAAAGAACGAAGCATTGTCAGGAGCCTTGAAAGGTCTCTTTGTTGTCTCGGGCTTGACTGTCGCCACACCCTCACGTACCATGTCGCAGAAGATACGACCTTTTTCATCGCGTACTACACGTTTAGTAATACCCTTTGCAAGCTGTTTCTCAGCAAGTACAGTACGGTTGGTACTTACGCCTGAGAAAACTTCGGATTTTGTGGCAGGAACTGATGCTGATTTCTCAACTACATTCCCTGCCACAACCGGTGCGACTGAGAACAAAGCAGCCGCCATGAAACAGTAGAAATTTCTCATGTTAAAAAAATCTGTTAGACATATGATTGGTTCAGTTATTTCAAATCTGGATTGTAAAGATAGGAATAATATGTCAGCCTTGCAAAAAAACTACACTCTTTCAGAGACTAAAAAATAGCATTGCGGAAGCCGACAGATTCAGTTGGCAAAATCGACAGATATGCCAATCTGCATTCTTCTTGGATTAAGAGGATAATATGGTATCGAGAAATAGTTGCTGCCGCCGAAAAGTCCCTGATTGACATGAGAATACATGATATAGAAACGTGTCTTGCTCAACTTCATATTGAGATAGACATTGCAGAATGGATAGTTGCCAAGCTTCATCTCACGTTGGTTATTGAAGTTTGCAAGCGAGGGTGAATAGGCCGGAGCATAGTACTTTGTATAATAGTCGCAGTCAACGCCAAGCTGGAACTTTAACGTCGCGATGCGTCCAAGCAGATACAGATTCGAATATATGGCGAGCTGAGGCAGGGGGATGACGGCGTCGTTGGAAGTAGTCTGGTAGGTCACAGAGTTATCCCAATGAAGTATCCCTACCTTGAAGTTCTGCTGAAGGGACAGAGACAGAACCTGTACGCTTCCGCCTTCCTGACACGGCATGCCGCTGGCACCGAAATATATATGATTCTGTATGTTGCTCACACTGGCTCGGAAAAGAGTGCCGGTCCTCGGTACGTTCAGTTCGCCGCCGAATGTGAGATTGCGAATTTTTCCGAAGTCATTGTTCCAGACGAAGTGATTCGAACGATAGTTCTTCATCAGGTACGGTGCCTCTTCGTTATGGAAAGAGCCGAATGCCTTGATTTTCACACTGTCCTTAAGCAAAGGGAATCGTGTAGACACATGACCGTCGACCTTAATGTCTCCGGCAACAGGACCGATAATGCCCAGCTCGGCTGTAGCTTCATAAGTGAGTATCGAACCCTTCTGTTTTGTCAGCTGGGCACCGACGAAGGCGAGCTGTTCTGTTTTCTTAGGTTCAAAAGCAAGCCCTTCGGGCAGCGGCGTGAGACTCTCCGATGCCGACATATCGACAGTGTCGTCGGGCAGTTCATAATGACGGACCTGATGGGTTATATAAGCCGCAAGACCAAATTTCGCATACTTGTGGAAACCTTCAAGCATGGAGATACCGAAAGTATTGGACAGAGACCAGTATCGGGTCTGGTCGCGGGTCGAATTTGGATTATAGTATGTATTCTCGAAGAAGTTATCCTGATTGGAGCTGTTGATGAAAGTATGTTTCGCAGAATTATATTTTAAAGTGTATATGAACGACGACACAGGAATATAGGTGCGTTTCACTGTCGTGTCATTGACCTGTTCTTCATGCCAGTATCCGACCTTGTATCTGTTGTTGAGCCATAGCTCGTCGCCCGACACACGTGTATGAGCATCACGCAGACGCGTGGGGATAGATTTCGGGTCAACTTTTGTGATGCCGGCCTGGACCTCCGCAGGGTCAGTGATATACAGCATGTCGGTGATACCGCCGTTCTCCTTGTTGACCATATTCCAATGGTTGAATATACCCTGAAACTCGTATCTGTCACCCATATATGACCCGGAACCGCCCCAGTTAAGATCCTTTACAGCCTGGTTGCTATAGCTGCCCTTCGAGTACAGATAGTCGAGGTTTGCTCCAATCTGGGCCCGGGCGTTGATATTTCCTGAAAAAACAGTCTGCAGACGCTCCTGTGCAGTCTCCCTCCCACCCGAAGAATTGAATGAAAGCAGTGTCATCGGGATTCGGGTGTTATAGAACTTCGTCTTCGACAGCGACGGCATCCATGCCGAGAGAGCGTCGCGGAAAAAGAAATCGCTCATCGGGGCTCTCTGGTAGAAAATCATATTCATGCCCTCTGCACCGAGATTGCCTGTAGTAGCCCATGCATCAGATACCGCCGATGGCACTGACTGACGGCAATAGTCGATAAGAAGAGTATCGATACTGCTTTCTTCATGCAGCCCAAGAGGCGGGAGCACTTTCCACGCAAAAGATGGTGCCAGCTTCACCTTGGGATGACCCGTATGGGAATGCCCTGACTGATCCCGGCTTCCAGCACCCGAAGGCAGCGACGACTGTCCGATAGCAGACATAGTCGTGGCAACAATAACAAAGACTGCCGCGACAGTCCTCAATATACTATAGTTTTGATATATGCGCTTCATTGCGACCACAAAGATACGAATAAGTAGTGCGCTTAAGCAAATTTAATTTGATTTTACCGTGCCTGCACTCCATGCTCCCAACCAAGACGGCCAGACGGGCGTTCTATTATAATAGATTTATCTAAAAGGAACTTCAACATATGAAATCGGACAAATTTAAGATTTCCGGACCACTCATAGTCGGCATAGTCATTGCGATTATGATAGGAATAGGTATAGCCCGACGTTACCGACTCGAAAAAAACAGCGAACTCATAGAAAAATATGTCAGGCCAGGCAACGACACCCTCTCGGTCGCAATAGAGATGTCGCCTTTGACATATACATTCCGCAACGACACGGCAGAAGGCTTCGACTACCTTATGCTAAAAGATATAACCGAAAAGCATCACATACCCGTCGTATTTCATCCCTTCGCACAGCTCGACGACGCATTCCAGGGGCTGTACGACGGAGAATACGACCTGCTTGTTGCCTCCATCCCGTCCACAAAAGCCCTCAAAGATTTTTTCCCTCTTACCGACGCGGTCTATATCGATAAACAAGTTCTCGTCCAGCTTAAGGACTCTCTTTCTGAAAAACATATATCCACACAGCTCGAACTCAGGGGGGACACCGTCTGGATTCCGGAAGGTTCGCCGGTTCAGAGTCGCCTACGAAACCTTGCCCACGAGCTTGGAGATACAATCGTCGTGGTATCCGACCCCAGATACTCAGCCGAACAGCTCGGCATACTTACGGCACTCGGCAATGTCCGACAAGCTGTAATCAACGAAGCTGTAGCACGTAAGATAGCTAAAGAATATCCGGCTCTTGATATATCGACACCTGTCTCATTCAGCCAGTTCCAGTGCTGGGCTGTAGCTCCAGGCGACAGCATTTTGCTTGACTCTCTCAATACATGGCTAAGCCAATTCAAGGAAACAGAAACGTTTCAAATGCTTTCCCAGAGATATCTGTAGATCAACTGTTATCTTGGCATAAACCCCTTGTCGTTAAGCGACAAATAGGAACCGTTACCTACGATTATATGGTCGAGCACCCGGATTTCAAAAAGACCTGCGGCCTCCTTTATTTTGCGTGTCAGGTCGATGTCCTGAGGACTGGCTTTCAAGGACCCGGAAGGATGGTTATGGAAAAGAATCATCGACGCGGCCCTGAGAGACAAGGCCTCCCGGACAATTATCCTGACATCGACAAGGGTGCTTGTCAGGCCCCCCTGCCCTACCTTGAGTTCACTGATAGCTTTGTTGTTCTGCTTGAGAAACAAGACCCAGAATTCTTCATGGTCAAGATTCGACAGATGATGCTGCATATACTCGTAAGCCACCATAGAGCTCGACATCGGAGGATCTTCGACACGTCGGCCATCTGCCGACGAACGCGCCCCTAATTCAAGGGCTGCCATGAGAGTCAGGGCTTTGGCCGGCCCTATGCCTTTATACCGACGGATAAAGTTTTCCGTCGACATAGCGGCCACCTTCGACAGATGACCCTTATTGTCGTCGAGTATCTCCTCGCAAAGCTCGAGAACGCCCTTACCTTGTACCCCTGTCCCGAAGATTATGGCCATCAGTTCTATATCGCTGAGCGACTTGATGCCGAAGCGCATTGCTTTTTCCCTGGGTTTCAAGGCATCCTTGAGCTGCGACATTTTCGACACACCCATATCGGTTGTATTATCTGTCTCGTTCATTTTCCCTTTCGTATCGATACTTCTTCTTCGATATTTCGCCCTCTGCCAAGGACAATCCTGGTGAACCATGCCTTCAGGAAGCCCAGGCCATAACCGCCGAGCTGAATGACTGCCGCAGGGACAGCATAGAACGCGATACGGAGTGAATGTGTCGAAATCAAAGCGCCAACAAATACCGCCAGAAAATAGACAGCAAGAGGCAGCAGAAACCATGGAGAGACAAAAATCCCAAACAGGATAAGGAGCACCGACCCTACGACAAAAGCAGCCGGAAGCAGATGCACCAACTTCATAGAGCCGGGATAGAGGAGTTTAAGAGTGATACGCGACATGCCGAAGACATAGACCTGACGGAAGAAACGGCGGAAGTCGATACGTCGCTTGTGCCATACGTAAGCCTCACGAATGAGACCAATGGAGAAACCGGCAAGGCGTATGCGCGTGCTCATGTCGATGTCCTCGGAGAACATCTCGCGGAAACCGCCGACAGTCTCGAAGACTTTCCTCGAATAACCCATATTGAATGTCCGGGGAGTGAATTTCTCCATACTGACTTTGCCGCCGCGGATCCCCCCGGTAGTCAGAAAGGATGTCATAGAATAGTTGATAGCCTTCTGCACGTCGCTAAAAGAGTCATGGGCAGCATCAGGCCCCCCATAGCAGTCGAGATACTTACAGCAGAGAGCTTCATCGACAATCTCGAAATATCGAGGCGGTATCACGCAGTCAGAGTCGAAAAATACAAAATAGGATCCAGAGGCTCGTTCGAGTCCATAATTACGCGCTATAGATCTTCCCTCGTTCTCTTTCCAGAAATACCTTGCATTTAAACCCTTAGCTATCGCTTCTTCAACAATATCCCGACAGGGCTCGTTAGAACCATCCTCGACAATAAGAAGTTCGAAATCCTTGTTTGTCTGCTTGAGAAGACTATCGACAAGGTCGCGTACCTCGTCGCGTCGGTTGTAGACAGGTACTATGACGGAATATTTAGGCTCCATAGTCAGCACATTCTGTTTTTATAATCTTCGTAGTCGTAGCTGCGCAGTAATTCGCAGTCCCCGTCGGAATGGCAAAGCACAACCGATGGATGCTGTATGCCGTTGAACATCGTGGTCTTGACATTGGTGTAGTGATTCATGTCGCGCAGTGTTATCCTGTCGCCAATCTCAAGTGGCTTTGCGAAATAGTAATTGCCTTTGAAATCACCGCTCAGACATGAATTACCGCCCAGTTGCCACGATTCACCATCGGAGTCCTCTTTGCATACAGATTCCGCAACATCAGGCTGATATGGCATTTCAAGTGTATCAGGCATATGACACGCGAAAGAGACATCGAGAATAGCGGTAGGGACACCGTCGTTACGCACAACGTCGACAACGGTCGATACAAGGTCGCCTGTACGCCACATGAACGCACTGCCCGGCTCCAGAATGACTTCAAGCCACGGATAACGTTTTTTGAAATCACGTATTAGCCGGACAAGGTGCTCTATATCGTAGCCTTCACGAGTCATAAGATGACCGCCGCCCATATTGACCCATTTTAACGACGGAAGAAGATGTCCGAACTGGTTCTCGAAAGCTTTCAGGACTTTTTCAAGGTCATGGCTGTCGGACTCGCAGAGAGCATGAAAATGAAGGCCTTCTATACCTTCGGGGAGCCCGTCGGCAAGGTCGGATGCCGACACGCCGAAACGAGATCCCGGGAGGGCCGGATTATATAGGTCTGTCTCTATAACCGAACAGTGGGGGTTGACCCTGAGCCCGGCGCTGACATCGGATTTCGCAACCTTGTCGGCGAAGCGACGGTACTGGCTGAGGGAGTTGAAGGTGACATGTGTACTGTCGGCAAGGAACTCATCGATATTACCGTCGGTATATGCCGGGGTATATGAATGGACTTCGCCACCGAGGTATTCACGACCAAGGCGCAATTCGTTGGTAGAGCTTGCCGTACAACCGAATCCGTATTCTTTTACAATAGGGAAAGTACGCCAGAGGGCATTGGCCTTGAAAGCCATGATGATGTTTGCTCCGCTGCGACTGCCTACGTCGGAGATAAGGTCGAGGTTACGACGTATTTTGTCCTCGTAGACTATATAGTACGGAGTGGCGAGAACTTCTTGCTTCATATAATCTGGAATTTGGCAAATTTCAATAACAAGGTGCGTTGCTGGCCGTCGGAATCGAAGAGCACGGTAATACGGCTATCCGTCCGGCTTGTGTCTATATCTGTAATAGTTCCTGTCTGGAAACGGGGATGCCGTATCCGCATGTCCGTTTTAAGTTCATCAGGGGCATGCAAGGCGAAGTCGCCGGTCGCGGCTTGCGGTGCAGCCGGACGAACTGCCGGGCTAACGGTTTCTCGTCTTGGTGACGGTGCTGTCCTATGAGGTTCCGGCACAGAGTACGACTGTTCGTAGCTTTCAACGGCTGAACGTCGGGGCTTGGGAGCCTGCCCGATGTTAGTACCCGTCATCATGCGCAGATACCTGTTGTCGATTTCATGCAGGAAGCGCGATGGCGATGTCTGCTGTGTCTTGCCGCTTATCATACGCTGACGCGCATAGGTAATCATACAGAACTTACGGGCTCGCGTAATAGCGACGTACATTAGACGGCGTTCTTCCTCGACCTCCGAAGCTGTACGGGCCAGGGGGGACGGGAAAAGCTCCTCTTCAGCACCGACAATGAACACACAGTCGAACTCAAGACCCTTTGCAGAGTGAACCGTCATCAAGGTAACGCGGTCTTCTTCGCCTGCCTCGTCCACATCCTGGTCGGTGAGGAGCGAAGCCTTGACCAGGAAATCACCGATAGTGTTAGCTTCACTGCCTGCCTCACGTGCTTCATTCGTAAAATCGTCGACAGCTTTGAGAAGCTCGAGTAGATTGTCTCGTTTTGATATGTTTTCAGGCGTACTGTCCGACATAAATTCCTTAAGTAAGCCCGTGGTCTCGATTATCTTCGTGGCGACAGCTTTGGCATCATGACTCTCGGCATATTTACGGAATGTGTCGATCATGCCGGCAAAGGCCTGTAACTTGGTATAAGTGCTTTTTGTGAAGTTAAGCAAGAGTTTGTCGGCATCAAGGACGGCGCGGTACATGCTCGTGCTGTTTTCCATAGCCGCTGCAAGAAGCTTGCGGACAGTTGTTTCTCCGATACCTCTTCTTGGCACGTTTATCACTCGGCGGAATGCCTCGTCGTCGTCAGGATTGACAGCGAGACGGAAGAAACTGATGGCATCCTTTATTTCCTTACGCTGATAGAATGCCAGGCCGCCATATACACGGTATGCTATATTCCTGTTCCGGAGAGCCTCCTCGAGGACTCGGCTCTGGGCATTCGTGCGATACAGGATGGCGACTTCATTCATCGGCACACCAAGGCGCATTCTGACCTGAAGGATACGAGCAGCAACGATATACGCTTCTTCATAGTCGTTATATGCCTGGACAATCTCTATACGTTCGCCCGGCGACTTACGCGAATATGCCTCTTTCGGGATCTGCTCCTTATTGGCAGCAATAAGGCTGTTGGCAGCGCCGACTATATTCTGTGTCGACCGGTAGTTCTCTTCAAGCTTGAAAGTTCTCTGGGTCGGGAATGTCTTGCGGAAATCAAGGATGTTGCGGATGTTAGCTCCACGGAAAGAATAGATGCTCTGGGCATCATCGCCTACGACACACAGCATACCGCGAGCCTGGCACAACTGACGGACAATGAGATTCTGCGCGAAATTAGTATCCTGATACTCGTCGACAAGGACATAGGCGAAACGCTCCTGATATGATTTCAGGACATCGGGATTGTTGCGGAAAAGGACATTTGTGTAATAGAGCAAATCGTCGAAGTCCATAGCCCCGGCAATCTTGCAACGGTCGCGGTAGAGACGGAATATATCGACTGTCCGCCCCCGGTGTGCATTCTCATCGCTGCGGACTAAAGCTTTATCGGCAGCGTAGTCCTCAGGAGAATAGAGATTGTTCTTGGCATGAGAAATGTCGTTGAGCACCTGTCCGGGGCGGTATATCTTATCGTCCAGGCCCAGCTCGCGGATAATACTCTTCACCAGGGATTTCGAGTCAGCACTGTCGTAGATTGTAAAATCATGCTTGAAACCTATAAGGTCGGCATGCTTACGCAGGAAACGCACGAAAATCGAGTGGAAAGTACCCATCCATAGCCTTGATGCCACATCGTTACCCACCATGGAGGTGATACGCTCAAGCATCTCTCGCGCAGCTTTGTTGGTGAAAGTAAGAGCGAGAATAGAACCCGGATAAAAGCCCATCTCCAGAAGATGGACAATCTTGCACGTGAGGACGCGCGTCTTGCCCGATCCGGCACCTGCTATTACAAGCTCGGGACCATCGAGATATTCGACGGCCAGGCGCTGTGCCTCGTTAAGTTGTTCGATATATTCTGTCGCTGCCATCAGCGAAACTGGTTTATTTCGGGAATGTACTCAAATCCGGTTTCGGCAAGAGTCTTTATGATATCCGACATATCCACATCCAAATCATCGCACATGTCCGTCAAGGACGGATATTCGTCGCGAAGCTTCATATTGACAAAGCTAAGCAGCATATAAGGGTCTTTAGGCAAATTCATCGTTGTTCTATATAATTCATCTGCTTCGGGCAAGGTAGCGGTTGATATTGTCGCCGATCCAGAGGCCACTGAGTATCAGCACAATCCCGGCACAACCGATCAAGCTGACATGCTCTCCAAGCACTATTGCCGACACAAGGAGGGTAACGATTGGCTGAAGATACATATAGTTGTTGGCCTTGACAGCGCCCAGTTGCTTTACTGTCAAAGCCCATAGAAGGTATGCTATGGTAGATGCCCCCATACCAAGGAAAAGGAGATTTCCCCATACTGACGGTTCGCCTATGATACTGAAAACATTGACATCGCCCTTCTCGAAAAGCAGGAACGGCACTGCAGTCACAAGGCCGTAGAAAAAGGTCTTGCGCGTTATAAACCACACATCATAGTTCGCGTTAAGACGACGCAGCACAAGGGAATATACCGCCCAGCTGCACGCAGCGGCCAAGGAAAGGAAGTCACCGAAAGGCCGTACTTCAAGAGAGGTAGAGCTATTGAAGACAACGCAGGCAACACCCAATATGGCAATGGCAGACCCTACCCATGTCCCGATGCCAAGCTTCTCACTCTTATATATCAAGGCCACGAGTATGGCTGTGATGAGCGGCGACAAAGAAGTCAGCAGCGACACATTTGTCGTAAGCGTATACTCCAGCGCTGTATTCTCGGCTATGAAATATAGAGAACCGGCACATAGGCCACATACGGCAAACATGCCTTCCTCGAGAATATTCGATGCCCACAGTCGTTTGTGGCAGAAAACGAGAACCAGAAAATAGGCTAAGACAAATCTACAGACATAGATTTCGACCGGACCCATGCCATGGTCCAACAACACACGGGAAGATACGAAAGAATATCCCCACATGGAGACTGTAATTATTCCGGCCAAGTGACCGATGAGCGTTCCTCCTGACATTCGGGAGCGATAAGATGACATTCGCATAGGTGTGCTTCATGATTCTTTCACAAAATTACGTATTTTTGTAGTCGAAAACAAACCTTTACCCCATTTTGATTGTCTACTATAATAATCAAAATATACGGACAACATACTAACATAAAAAACCATAGAACGATGAAAGTATTCAAAATCGCAGCTATCGCCCTCCTGGGATGCAGCATCCTCATCGGCGAAACATCTTGCTCGTCAATGACAAAGACAGGTAAAGGCGCCCTCATAGGCGGTGGTGGCGGCGCAGCCCTGGGTGCAGGACTCGGTGCTATAATCGGTGGCGGCAAGGGTGCCGGAATAGGCAGTGCAATCGGAGCTGCTGTCGGAGCTGGTGCAGGCGCACTCATCGGCAACAAGATGGACAAACAGCAGAAAGAGCTCGAAGCGAGCCTGCCTAAAGATACACAGGTCGAAAAGACAACAGACCAGAACGGCCTGCAAGCCATCAAGGTAGTGTTCCCGGGCGGTATTCTCTTCCCGACGAACGGCACTACGCTGAGCGCCGGAGCACAGGCCGACCTCGCCAAGTTCGCGGTTTCTCTGCGTGAAAATCCTCTAACCGACGTACAGATCATGGGCTTTACCGACAATACCGGTTCATACCAGGTGAACGAACGAGTATCGACAGGTCGTGCCGACGCTGTACTGACATATCTCGCAAACGCAGGCATAGCCCCCAACCGTCTAAGCGCACAGGGTATTCCTATGGCCGACTACGTTGCATCGAACGACACCCCTGCAGGGCGCGCACAGAACCGGCGTGTAGAAATATATATCACAGCCAGTCCCGAAATGGTGCAGCAGGCTGAAAACGGTACTCTTAAATAAGAAAGCGTACAACTAAAGACCCAGACCTCGGCGGAGAGCATTCCTTATGCTCTCCGCTTCTTTTGTCTTCGTTCGGAGGGTTGATATTACGGCATTAATATAGCTGTCCTTGTTGTTATATCCGCACAGGGGTGCCACATTGCAGTTTCCGAGCATCGATTTCTGATTAAAGACCTTCAGGACAGATGCATAGTCACCGGAATCGACAAAGCTATGGAAATCGCGGCACAGGCGTTCATAAGTGGAACGCGGGTCGAGTTCGTCGACAAGACCTGCCACATGCTTCTCCAAGGTCGTGATATCGGAAAAACGTGCATCGACACGTCGCTCGACCATTTTTTTCATATAGTGGCGCGTATGCATGAGAGCCTGCTGCCGCAACTCTCCGCGGAAGAGACTGATGATTGCCGACTTTACCTTTGCGAATACCCTTTCGGGATCTTTACGGTTCATAGTCGCCATAGTCTTGACGACATTTTCGAGAAGGAAGAGATTCTCGACTTCCGCCACCTCCGGCACCATGATATTTTTGCTCCGCAGGTAGCCCACCTCCCCGTCATCGCGGCGGTCACGGTCGACAATGCCGAAGGAATCGAGATTATGGAAAGAGGAAAGTCCGTTGAATGTCCTTGTCGCCTCTATCACCTTGTTGCAGCTTCCGAGCGAGCGCACGGTATAGTCGGGAAAAATAAGCGGATAGAGACGCGCGTCGATGGAGCGGCGGCTGTCGCCCTCTATAAAGAGGACAGGTTTGCGGGCGCCCACGAGACTCATATATAGCTCCGGGGGCATACCGTCCTGCGATGGCAGCGTGTCGTAGTCCCATGCAAGATGGGCAGTATCGCAGTCGCGAACCCATACGACAGGGGCTCCGTTACGCGACGATGCAAATTCCGGGTCATGGGTCGTATAGCAGAACGAGCAGTCCGGACGCTGGAACTCGAGTCTGTTCCATAGGGAAGCAACCATCGTAGGATGAAGGAATATTTCGGGAGAATCGACAAATATGACGCTTCCTTTTGGGGCATAGCTGACAGCTATGGCATAGAACAGTACCGCTTTCTCGCCGTCCGACAGTTTTATAGATGAATATCCCTCAGGGTCAAGGCCGCGGGAAAATAAGATTTTACCGCTGTCTATGAGAACTTTATTTCCGGGAAAGACTCCCTGCCAAAGATCCACGACCTTATCAAGACGGGTACGGTTCAGTACAGCCTTAGGATTAGTCGTCAATGCGAGCTTGTAGCCTATAAGATTCAACATTTCCTCATGCATCAACTGCGAGAGGAGCATTTCGAGGGTCGTAGGGGCTATAGCCCCCTTCTCGGCCGTTGCAAGAATAGCGGGATCAAGCATCGACATCAGGGAAGTAGCAGAAGTCTGGGTGAGGCGACGACGATTGTAAATACCGTCCAGGGCCGATATCCTGAAAGCTTTTTCACCAAGCAAACGTACTACTTCTGATGTAAAACGGGTCTTGCCGGCACCATTGGCACCGATGATGACACAACTATCGCCGGGCCCAATGGTAAGGGCTTCCGGAGCATTCCCGTCACGTCTTTTGGGTAATCTCACTTCCATGGTTCAGATATCGGTTTGTTCGACAATGCGAATATACGCAAAAATATTCGCCATTGTCAAAAAAAACACCTGTCTGACCACAAAATCTTCTTTTATGGAATCTTAGAGAGAGGACCCCTATTGCTTACCGTCTTTCTCGGGCATAGGTAGACGTTTGAGTATCATGAGTTCTTTGCCCTTACGGTCGAGCAGCAGGACACTTTCCCCGTCCTTGCCGGAGATTGCGGATACTGTCTGCTCAAGGGCAACGAGCATGGCCGTCTCACGGGAGGTATTCGGACAAGACATCCGTGTAACTCCCATATTGCTGAAGTCGATAGCATTACTGCGCGAAGGATCGATATAGATATCGCCGTTGAAATAGTTGCACCCGGTGTTGCCATGCAGCTTCAGCTCGGCGATATCGAAAAATATATTACATTCATCGTCGTTTACAGATTTCCCGTCTATACTTGCCACACGCCAGTTGCCGTTCATAAATTCCATGTTGTGACGGCGCAGCGTCATCTTGACAACGCCCCTTGTATCCCGGAGCATAAGGTAGCTTTCATGGCCAATGCGCCTCCAGTCGGCAGAAAGGCTGGATTTGTCGGACAACAGCTCGGAAATCGCGGCAGCATATTCAAGATTCGGGCAATACATGCGCGTCGATGCCGTATTTGAAAAATATATGACACCGTCTGAACGGAGTACGTAGTCACCATTGATGATATTGCAACCGTCGGAAGCATAGAAGCGTCCTGTCGAAGGCTGGAAATTGATGTAAGGAGCATCGTCTTCCGCCACTATATTATGGTCCCCGACCGACGAAATTACCCACTGAGCTCCCCCAAGTTCTTCAGGGCTGGGCTTTACCCCCATCACCCCAAGGTCGATACGCGTATCCTGCACCTCTTTATTATCAGGCTTGACAGCTTCTGTCTTTATCGTCTTGCGCGGCTTGGTGCCCGCAAATTTGTTGATGGTGGAACACGATGCCAACATGGCTGCAAAAGTCAGACAAACTGCTATATAGCTTAATCTCATGGGATAGGGGGTATAAATTAGTCATGTAATAAATAAAAAAACCGCACCGGAATGCTCCTGAAGCAAGCCGAAGTGCGGTAATAGGGTGGGACACGTCAGCTTGGTCAGGAGCCGAGATAGCTCTTGAGAAGTCGGCTTTTCTGTCCTTTGAGTCGTCGAATTGCCTTTTCCTTTATTTGACGGACGCGTTCACGGGTAAGGTCGAACTTCGCTCCGATTTCTTCGAGAGTCATCTCCTGGCAGCCGATACCGAAGAACATCTTGAGAATCTCACGTTCTCGGTCGTGGAGCTGACGGAGAGCGCGTTCTACCTCGTTCGAAAGTGATTCCTGATTGAGGGCGGCATCGGCCATAGGCGAGTCGTCGTTTGTAAGCACATCGAGAAGACTGTTGTCCTCGCCTTCGACGAAGGGGGCATCAACAGATATATGACGGCCCGAAACTTTCAAAGTATCGGCGATTTTCTCTACCGGTACATCGAGAGTCTCAGCGAGTTCTTCGGGCGAGGGACGTCGTTCGTTCTCCTGTTCGAATTTGGAGAGGGCTTTGCCTATCTTGTTAAGCGAACCTACCTGGTTGAGGGGCAGACGGACGATACGGCTCTGCTCGGCGAGAGCCTGAAGAATCGACTGACGAATCCACCAAACAGCATAAGAGATGAATTTGAAACCACGGGTTTCATCGAATTTGCGGGCAGCCTTGATAAGACCGAGGTTGCCTTCATTGATGAGGTCCGGGAGAGAGAGACCTTGATTCTGGTACTGTTTTGCGACCGATACGACAAATCGGAGGTTGGCGCGGGTGAGTTTTTCAAGAGCCGCCTGGTCACCTTGCTTGATGCGTTGTGCCAGCTCGACTTCTTCATCTACGGAAATAAGCTCCTCGCGGCCTATTTCCTGAAGGTATTTATCAAGTGAGGCACTTTCGCGGTTTGTTATTGATTTGGTGATTTTTAGTTGTCTCATGTCTCTTATATGGTACCGTTATGGATGCAATTAACGTGCAAAGTTACAAAAATATTTTGAATCTTCGACGTATGTTTAACGAGCCTGAGGCCCCGGCGTTGTGTACGGCAGCCTCAAGCTGTATCTATTTACGATTTTTTAACTTCTGTCATCCCACTAAAAAGCAGGACTGTTTCATCACTTGTACCGTGCCCAACGTATCACTTCTACAATCGTAGGCTTTTTACCATACATGAAGATACCGACACGGTAAATCTTGGCACATACCCATATCATGAACAAGAAGCAGATATAAAGCACGATCAGCGACACAATCACTTCCCAGGTCGGAACTCCGAACGGTATGCGCGTCATCATGCACATAGGCGAGGTGAACGGTATCATTGAAAGCCATAACGCGAGCGTAGAGCCGGGATTGTTGAGAATCGACATTGAGCAGACAATGGCGAGGATGACAGGGATAGTGGCTACAGTCGAGAGCTGGGAGGCATCCTGGATGTTGTCGACAGCTGAGCCTATAGCTGCATAGATAGCCGAATAGAAGAAATATCCGCCTATAAAGAAGAGGACGGTATATACGAACAGGGAGGCAAGATATCCTCCGTCTGATAGCTGGCCGAGCATGCCGGCCAGTTCGCTGTCGGCAGCTTCCGGAAGGCTGGCCATCATAGGCAGTCCCCAGCCCCAGCAAGCGCCCAGCAGTACGGCCCAGATGAGTATCTGTGTGACTGCCACAAGACCTATACCGACAATCTTGCCGAGCATGAGCGAGGTCGGCTTGACGGACGACACTACAAGCTCAAGGACACGGTTGTTCTTTTCTTCGATGATTGAGTTCATGACCATCTGACCGTAGATGAGGATGAACATATAGAGCATCATATCCATCACCAGACCAAGAGCATACGAAAGTCCGGCAGAGGTCTCTGTCTCTTCTTCTTTGTCTATGCGTATCGTAGGAAAGCTTACATCGACCGACACCTCGTCGAGAATCTGCTTGATGTTGGTGATATCGTATGCTTCGAGACGCAGGTCGCGGATTGCGTCGTCGAGCTGACCTTCGATATAGGAATTGGTCATAAGTGCCGGAGTGCCCCTTGTGTAAAGAGTGATGGCACCGTCGGGATTGTCGACAGCCTTGCTGTCGATGACGAGAATCGACTGGAAGTCGGCATTGTTGCGCAGGCTGTCGAGGGGTTCGGTCATGGCGACGAAACGCACCTCGTCGTTATCCTCGAGAAGACCCGCTATACGTCCTGTATCGTCGATGACGGCTATATTGCTTTCTTCCGGCGAGGAGAACATCATGACGAGCGCCGGAGCTACCGATATGGCTATCATGAGCACCGGCATGAGGATAGTCGTGATTATGAAGCTTTTGCGTCTGACACGCGACATGTACTCGCGCTCTATTATTATGCTTAGTCCTGATTTCATTGCTTTTCCTGAGTATTATTATCGTCCTGAGCCTTGTTATAGGCGGAAACGGCAGACACAAATATATCGTCCATCGAGGGCAGGACATGTCGGAATGAGTTGATGGTCACGGCTTCATTGGCAGCGGAAATGAGAGGTTTGACTGCATCCGGAGCCGGAAGAGAAACCGTCGCCGTAGCATAGCCCGCATCGTCGATACCGCCGAGGTTGAACTCGCTGACGATTGGGGCAAGCGACGAGCGGAGCGTGTCGGGATTACCGACAAAGGTAAGCTCATAGAGATTCCCCCCATACTGTTCGCGCAGCTCGGCGACTGAACCAGTCAGAATGTTGCGCGAGCGGTTGATGAGGCTGATATTGTCGCACAGCTCCTCGACGCTCGACATGTTGTGCGTCGAAAAAATCACTGTGGCTCCTTCATCGCGAAGCTTGAGTATCTCGCGTTTGAGGACACCGGCGTTGATGGGGTCGAATCCTGAGAAGGGCTCGTCGAAGATGAGCAGCGAGGGACGGTGCAGCACCGTGACGATGAACTGCACTTTCTGAGCCATACCCTTCGAGAGCTCTTCTACTTTCTTATCCCACCAGGAAGATATTTCGAGCCGATCGAACCATGAACGCAATGCCGCCTCGGCCTCCCTGCGTCCCAGACCCTTAAGACGGGCGAAAAAGAGGGCCTGGTCGCCGACCTTCATCTTCTTGTAAAGGCCACGTTCCTCTGGCAGATATCCAATGTTCATGACATCGGCAGCAGTCAGCTGATGTCCCTGGAAGGTGACGCATCCGCGGTCCGGTGCCGTTATGTGGTTGATGATGCGTATGAGTGTCGTCTTGCCGGCACCGTTAGGGCCGAGCAGACCATAGACCTTACCGCGAGGAACGGCTATCGACACGTCGTCGAGAGCACGATGCCCGGTAAAGTCCTTTGTAATGTTTTCTGCAGTCAGAATATAATCCATTGCTATTGTCTTGATTCATATATATAGACGCAAAAAAGATGATTTTCTTACATGCCTGGCATGAAAATCTGTCATTTTCCTTATGTCCCGATGGCAAAAAAAAGCATTGGCACGATGTTTGCACATAGGGGACGGAACATTTTCAAGGCTTGCTTGTTAAATATATTAAAAACTGAACAGAACTACATATTACTATTACTGATATGAACTTCAACAATTTCACCATCAAATCGCAGGAAGCCATCCAGAAGGCTGTCGAAATCACCCGAGGCGCAGGCACTCAGGCCATCGAACCTGTGTGCCTTCTCAAAGGCGTGATGGAAGAAGGCGAATCTGTCGTCAACTTCATATTGCAGAAGACAGGAGCCAATCCCGGCATGGTTCAGCGCCAGGTCGAGGAAGAGATAGCATCCCTGCCGAAGGTTTCCGGTCAGGAACCCTACCTGAGCCGCTCATCGAACGATGTTCTCCAGAAAGCCCTCGACATTGCGAAGAAGATGGGCGACGAATATGTCACTCTCGAAGCCATACTCATGGCCATCTTCGAAGTGAACTCACCTGCCTCAACAATCCTCAAGAATGCCGGTCTTGGCAAAAAAGAACTTGAAGCAGCAATCGAAGAACTACGTAAGGGTAAGAAAGCAACCGACCAGGGAGCCGAAGAGACATACAACGCTCTCTCGAAATATGCCATCAACCTCAACGAACGCGCTCGCGCCGGCAAGCTCGACCCTGTCATCGGCCGTGACGAAGAAATACGCCGTGTGCTCCAGATCCTGAGCCGCCGTACAAAGAACAACCCTATGCTTATCGGCGAGCCGGGTACCGGCAAGACGGCCATCGCTGAAGGTCTCGCGCAGCGTATAGTTCGTGGCGACGTGCCTGAGAACCTTCGCACAAAGCAGATCTACTCGCTCGACATGGGCGCACTCGTCGCCGGCGCAAAGTACAAAGGCGAGTTCGAGGAACGTCTTAAGGCCATCGTCAACGAAGTGACATCGGCCGACGGCGAAATAATACTCTTCATCGACGAAATCCATACTCTCGTCGGAGCAGGCAAGGGAGAAGGTGCCATGGATGCCGCCAACATCCTCAAACCGGCTCTCGCCCGCGGCGAGCTCCGCAGCATCGGAGCAACGACACTCGACGAGTTCCAGAAATATTTCGAAAAGGACAAGGCTCTCGAACGCCGCTTCCAGAAAGTCATGGTCAACGAGCCCGACGAGGCAAGTGCCATCGCCATCCTCCGCGGCCTCAAGGAACGATACGAGAACCACCACAAGGTACGTATCCGCGACGAGGCTATTATCGCAGCCGTGCAGCTCTCCGAACGATATATCACCGATCGTTTCCTCCCCGACAAAGCCATCGACCTTGTCGACGAGGCTGCTTCCAAACTTAAACTCGAAATCGACTCC
>CAUBJF010000008.1 GCA_958436175.1 uncultured Muribaculaceae bacterium | reverse complement strand
TTTCAAGGGAACGTTTTAGCCTCGAAATACCCGTCCGCGATGCCGCAAACGGCCTCTATGCCGCCATGAAGGCCGAGGTGGAGTACCGTGGAGGCAGCTTTGAGGGCGACGAGGAAACTAAGAACTGCATACTGACGGCAGCACAGTGGCTCACCGACGGCAAGGGCAAGCCCGGCCTCTTCCTGTGCGGCCTCTGCGGCAACGGAAAGACGACCCTCGCACGTGCCATAGCCGCCCTGATAGAGCACGTAACGGCCAAGGAATACGGCCTCTCGCACCGCACCGTGATACGCATGGTGACCGCCGGGGAGATATGCCGCCTGTGCGCCCTCTCCGAACGCTTCAAGGAGGACAAGGACGAATACCGCGGCCTCTTCAACGAGAAGATGCTGATTATCGACGACTTAGGCGAGGAACCCCTCGAGGTGATGGTCTACGGCATGCCCCTCCGACCCCTTGCCGACATCCTCAGCAGGCGCTACGCACGGCAGCAGATCACCATCGTGACCTCGAACCTCTGCACCGACGAGCTGCGCCAGAAATACGGCGAACGCCTCTACGACCGATTCCGCGAGATGCTCACATCCATAATCTTCACCAACCCCTCCTACCGCCGATAGCCCCGCGCTCTCTTGTCTTTGCATGAGCACCAAGCAATTAAATTAGACATATTTTATTTTCAAGTAAAATCTTTGTGTTATCTTTGCGTTATAATATCAACATAAGATACGAACAATGAGTGAAGTAGAACTCTATTTGAAACGTACGTCTAAATCTCTTGAAGAAATGTTAGGCCCGATACCGGAGAGTCTGCAAAAGGAAACCGAGCTTTCTTTCCAGATTTCAGACCGCATTTATGAATTGATGCAGCAACGCGGCCTGTCCAAAAAACAGTTTGCCGACGCTCTTGGCAAACGTCCGTGCGAAGTGACCAAATGGCTCAGCGGACAACACAACTTCACTATAGCGACACTTTCAATGCTGTCCGATTTCTTTTGCGTACCAATTATCACTGTCAGCCAAACTCACTGTCTTCAATAAGCTGCGTACTCCATCTAAAGAATCCTATTACATATCCAAATAAATTTGGTATTACACTCGGGTTTTGAGTATCGTTGGCTCCGCCTTAGATACTCACGCTCGGTAATACTCAAATAAATTTGGCATTACACTCGGGTTTTGAGTATCGTTGGCTCCGCCTTAGATACTCTCGCTCGGTAATATCCAAATAAATTTGGTATTACACTCGACTTATCCGTATCTTTGCATACTATAAACGATTGAAAGCTATGAAAGACATCGATATCCTCATCCCTGTACGTTCCTACAGCTATGAAGAACTCGACGACAGCACCCGTGCCCTCGTCGACGAGTCGCGGCGCGCCCTCGAGGGCTCATACGCCCCCTACAGCCATTTCCACGTTGGCGCCGCCATCCTTCTCGACAACGGCGTGACCGTCACCGGGGCCAACCAGGAAAACGTGGCCTTCCCCTCGGGGACTTGTGCGGAGCGTTCGGCCTGCTTCTACGCCGGGGCCAACTATCCCGACGCGCATTTCGTCAAGATCGCCATCTCGGCTGTCGGGACCGACGGTAAGCCGACACCTCGCCCGACGGCACCCTGCGGGGCCTGCCGCCAGGCACTGCTTGAGTACGAGACACGCGCCGGTCACGACGTGCCCGTCTATCTGGCCGGTGCCGACTGCATATACCGTGTACCGTCGGTGGCATCGCTGCTGCCTCTGGCTTTCACCGATTTTTGAAATATAACAACCAACAGATACAATGGACTTTATAGAAGAATTGACGTGGCGCGGCATGATCCACACCGTTATGCCGGGCACTGAAGAAGAACTCAAAAAAGGCATGGCAACGGCATATCTGGGCATCGACCCGACCGCCGACAGCCTCCATATCGGCCATCTCGTGGGCGTGATGATGCTCAAGCACTTCCAGCGTTCGGGCAACAAGCCCCTCGCCCTCATCGGCGGTGCCACGGGCATGATCGGCGACCCCTCCATGAAGAGTCAGGAACGCAAGCTCATCGACGAGAAGACCCTGCGCCACAACCAGGAAGCAATCAAGAAACAGCTCTCGAAGTTCCTCGACTTCGACTCGGACGCTCCCAACGCCGCCGAGCTGGTCAACAACTACGACTGGATGAAGGACTACGGCTTCCTCGCCTTCATCCGCGACATCGGCAAACATATCACCGTCAACTATATGATGGCCAAGGACTCCGTGAAGAAGCGCCTGTCGGGCGAGAGCCGCGAGGGCATGTCGTTCACCGAGTTCTCCTACCAGCTCCTGCAGGGCTACGACTTCCTCAACCTCTACCGCACGCGCAACTGCCACCTGCAGCTGGGCGGCTCCGACCAGTGGGGCAACATGACCACGGGTACCGAGCTGATACGCCGCGTCGAAGGCAAGGAAGACGCCTTCGCCCTTACCTGCCCCCTCATCACCAAGGCCGACGGCGGCAAGTTCGGCAAGACGGAGAGCGGCAACGTATGGCTCGACGCGCGCTACACCTCGCCCTACAAGTTCTATCAGTTCTGGCTCAACGTCTCCGATGCCGACGCTGAGAAATATATCAAGATCTTCACTACCCTCGACCGCGAGGAGATCGAGCAGCTCATCGAGGCCCAGAAGGCCGACCCGGGCGCACGTCCCCTGCAGAAGCGTCTCGCCAAGGAAATCACCACCATGGTACACAGCGAGGAAGACTACAACGCCGCCGTCGAGGCTTCGCAGATCCTCTTCAGCAACAATACCGCCGATGCCCTCCACCACCTCGACGAGAAGACGCTCCTCGACGTGTTCGAAGGCGTTCCTACTTTCGAAGTGGCCCTCAGCGACATCCAGGACGGCATACGCCTCGCCGACCTCATGACAGAGAAGGCCGCCGTGTTCCCCAGCAAGGCCGAATTCCGCAAGATGGTACAGGGCGGCGGTTTCTCCGTCAACAAAGAGAAGGTGACCGACCCGCAGGCCGCCGCATCGGCCGACATGCTCCTCAACGGCAAGTATATCATCGCCCAGCGCGGCAAGAAGAACTATTTCCTGATCATAGCACGCTGAACACCTGACCATGGACAAGGATTTTGAACTGATAGCGAACTTCAGCACCGACATAGACGCGCGCATAGCCCAGGGCATGCTCGAAAACAACGGCATAGAGAGCTACGTCGAGAGCAACAGCATGGCGACGCTCTACGCCGCCGGAGCGACATGGGCCCCGATAAAGCTCTATGTAGCCAGGGAGGATGCCGGGCGCGCCCGCGAGCTCATGGAGAAGCACGACGATATCTGAGATGGGAAAAAAAGCACTCTTCTTCGATGTCGACGGCACCCTGCTGGACTTTGCCACGCACCGTCTCCCCGACTCGGCGCTGGCAGCCCTGCGTAAGGCTCATGCCGACGGTCACCGCATATTCATCTCCACGGGCCGTCCGCTCGTGCTGGTGAACATACCGGGACTTACCGACGTGGGGCTCGTCGACGGCTATGTGACGCTCAACGGAGCCGTCATATGGGCCTGCGGCAAGGTGATAGCCTCCCATCCGCTGCCCGAAGAAGACGTGCGCAAGATAGTGGACGTGTGCCGCAGCCATGACTTCACATGCGTCTACATGGGAGAGAGCGGCATCGGCGTGGCGAACCCCTCGACATACTACCGCGAGGTCTTCGAGAAGTTTCTGGGGATTGCGCCTATGCCCGAAGAGAGCTACGACGATATCCTCGGGCGCGAGATTTTCCAGCTCACACCCTTCTTCAGGCCGGAGCTCGACAGGCCCATGTCGGAGCTGCTGCCCGGCTGCGAGTTCAACCGGTGGCACCCCGAGTTCGTCGACATCACGGCGCGCGGAATCGACAAGGCATCCGGCATCGAGGCCCTTGCGGCCTGTTTCGGCATAGACATGGCCGATACCGTGGCCTTCGGCGACGGGGGCAACGATATCCCGATGCTGCGCCGTGCCGCCATAGGAGTGGCCATGGGCAACGCCGCCGACGATGTCAAGGCCGCTGCCGACATGGTGACGACGGCTGTCGGCGACGACGGCGTGGCTCGCGCACTCGAAAAAATCCTTGGTCACGACGGCACGGCCTCGCAAGACACAGCTGCCGCCGATACCAAATAAATTAGTATATTTGCATCAAACTAAAACACAGCAATCAACATACAGCTATGGCTACAAAACCTTTTCATTACCAGGAGATGTTCCCCCTCGGCCCCGACACGACCGAGTACTATCACCTCACCTCCGACTATGTACACACCGAAAACTGGGGCGGCCATGAATTCCTCGTGGTGGATCCCGAAGCGCTGACCGTCCTTGCGCGCCAGTGCACCCACGACAACGCCTTCATGCTGCGCCGCGAGCACAACCTCATGGTGGCCAAGATCCTCGCCGACCCCGAGGCAAGTCACAACGACAAGTTCGTCGCCCTGACGATGCTCCGCAATGCCGAGGTCGCCGCCAAAGGCCAGCTCCCCTTCTGCCAGGATACGGGCACGGCCATCTGCCACGCCGAAAAAGGCCAGAACGTGTACACAGGCTGCAACGACGAGGAGAAGATCTCGCACGGCGTATATCTCACCTACACCACCGACAACCTCCGCTACAGCCAGAACGCTCCCCTGACAATGTACGAGGAAGTAAACACCGGCTGTAACCTCCCGGCACAGATCGACATCCACGCCACCGAGGGCGACGAATACCATTTCCTCTTCGTTGCCAAGGGCGGCGGCTCCGCAAACAAGACATACCTCTATCAGGAGACCAAGGCTACCATCAACCCCGACAAGCTCGTGCCCTTCCTTATCGAGAAGATGAGCACCCTCGGCACAGCAGCCTGCCCTCCTTACCATATCGCCTTCGTCATCGGCGGCACATCGGCAGAGAAGAACCTTGAAGTCGTCAAGAAAGCCTCCGTCAAGTACCTCGACAACCTGCCCACCCACGGCAACGAGTACGGCCACGCCTTCCGCGACATCGAGCTCGAAGCCGTCCTCAAGAAGGCAGCCGAAGACCTCGGCCTCGGCGCACAGTTCGGCGGCAAATACTTCGCCCACGACATCCGCGTGATCCGTCTGCCGCGTCACGGCGCTTCCTGCCCCATCGGCATGGGCGTGAGCTGCTCCGCCGACCGCAACATCAAGGCCAAGATCAACCGCGAAGGCCTCTGGATCGAGAAACTCGATTCGAATCCCGGCGAACTCATCCCCGAAGAATACCGCAAGGCAGGCGAAGGCGAGGTTGTGAAGATCGACCTCAACCGTCCCATGCCCGAAGTACTCGCCGAGCTCACCAAGTACCCCGTGTCGACACGCCTGTCGCTCAACGGCACCATCATCGTAGGCCGCGACATAGCCCACGCCAAGATCAAGGAACGCCTCGACAAGGGCGAGCCCATGCCCCAGTACCTCAAGGACCACCCCATCTACTACGCCGGTCCCGCCAAGACCCCGGCAGGCATGCCCTCCGGCTCCTTCGGCCCCACGACGGCAGGACGTATGGACCCCTACGTGGACCAGTTCCAGAGCGCCGGCGGCTCGATGATCATGATCGCCAAGGGCAACCGCTCCAAGGTCGTCACCGACTCCTGCAAGAAGCATGGCGGCTTCTACCTCGGCTCCATCGGCGGCCCCGCTGCCGTCCTCGCCCAGAACTCCATCAAGAAAGTCGAGCTTCTCGAATATCCCGAGCTCGGCATGGAGGCAATCTGGAAGATTGAAGTCGAAGACTTCCCCGCATTCATCCTCGTCGACGACAAGGGCAACGATTTCTTCACCCAGATCCGCGAGAAATGCTCCGCCTGCGGCCTCGGTAAGTAAACCCCGTCCGCCCAAACGCATAGAGAGAGGCCATGCTCACCCGAGCACGGCCTCTTTTGTATTCTATAGTATCGATATCCTGGGAGGTGGAGGAAGGCGGACCGTCTTAGCCGACGGTCGATTCGAGGTCGGAGAGGATGGAGGCGAGTTCTTCTTCGGTGGCTGTGAGGCGCTGGCGGCATTCGCGCAGGAGCTGCGAGGCGCGTTTGGTGCGCTCGGCGAGGGTGTCGATGTCGCAGTTGTCCGAGCGTAACTGTGTCAGGATTTTTTCGAGTTCTTCGAGCGATTCCTTGTATGATTTCTGCATGGTTAGGGGCTTGTTAGGGGTTGACGGTCGACATCTTTTCGGGACCGCCTGCGAAGGTAGTTGTGATTTTGTCGCCGGGCCGCAGGACGCTGCTGTCGGTCACGGCGCGGCCGTTGAGTCGCGTTATCGAGAACCCACGGCGCAACGTCGCTTCGGGAGAAACGGCGGTGAGGAGCTGCGACATAGCTTCGAGGCGGTCGCCGCTGCGCTGCAGGCTGTTGCGGACTGCCGATACGAGCGCGGCGGCCACGTCGGGCCCTAAACGGCGGCGGTTGCTGTCGAGGATGTTGCGTACAAGTGCCGGGAGGGTGCCGCTGTAGTATGCGAGCTGCTGATGCTGGGCTGCGACACGCTGCGAGACGGTGGTCATTATCTCGCGTCCGACGACACAGAGGCGGTCGTAGGCCGCGGCGACATGGCCTATGAGGATTTCGGCGGCTGCCGTCGGGGTTTTGACACGTGTGTTTGCCACATAGTCGAGCACGGTGATGTCGCGCTCGTGGCCTATGCCGACGATGACCGGGAGGGGGAACTGGGCGACGTTGGCAGCCAGGTCGTAGTCGTCGAAGGAGGCGAGGTCGCTGACGGCTCCGCCCCCGCGGATGATGACCACGCTGTCGAATTCATCCTCACGCGCCATGACGGCTTCCAGGGCGGATATTATGCTGGGGACGGTGCGATCGCCCTGCATGGTGGCCTCGAAGAGCTCGGTGCGGAAACGCAGGCGGCGCGGATTGAGGAGGAGATGCTTCATGAAGTCGCCGTATCCGGCTGCACCACGGGCCGATATGACTGCCACGCGCCATGGCACGGGCTCCCATGGCAAGGTCCTGTTGAGGTCGTAGACACCTTCCTCACGCAGACGCGCTATGATGGCGTTGCGGCGCCGGGCGAGGTCGCCGACGGTATATTCCGGGTTTATGTCCGAGATGACGAGCGAGAGGCCGTAGACGGGGTGATAGGCGGCACTGACACGTGCCATTATCTTCATGTCGGAGCGCAGGGGCGTGCCTGTCTCGCTGACGAAGCGGGCCGATATACGGGGGTAGGCCGAAGCCCATATCACGGCACGGCTCTTCGCCAGGGGGGCGCCTGTGTCCTCGTCTTTCTGTATCAGCTCCATGTAGCAGTGGCCTCCGGATACGCGCAGATCGGAAGTCTCGGCAGTGACCCAGATGTCATTTAATCCCGGGGCATCGGTGACGGCCCTTAGGATGCGGCGGTTGAGCTCCAGGAGCGATATCGCGGTGAGGGGCTGCATCATTCCTTGACTTCGACGAACTTACGGGGCGTATACTTCATCTTCAGCACAGGTTTCAGGCGCGACATGCCGTCGGGGCGGTCGTCGCCGACATAGAATGCCTCGGTGGTATTTGTGAAGACGAACAGGTCTTCGTCGGGCTTGTATTCTGCGCGGACGAAGAGATAGGGCGGCATTTTGAAGTCTTTGACGGATGTGCCGGGCTGTACGAACTGCTCAATTCCGGGTATGGCAGCCTGTCTGGAAAGCGGTTTCCAGGTCCGGAGGCTGTAGAAGCGTATATTGCTGTCGGCAAGAGGCGTAAGGACAGTCTCTATGACTGCTACCACGGTGTCGCCTCGCTCGGGCATCACGACAAGCTGCATCGAGGCATCGCGCGATAGCTGCACGCTCAGCGCGCCGGGAGTCTCCTCGGTGATGCGCGACTTGCCGTCGAGGCTGTTCGACGATGGTGTCTGCAAGCCGCTGCGGAAATAGTCGAGCATGTCCATGCGTGTGTTCTTCGCCAAGGTGGGCACTATCCCTACCGGAGCGTCCACGAAGACCTCGGCAGCCGTCCTTGCCCCGCCATCAAGAGTTGCCAGGACGAGGACGGCCGCTGATATGGTTCTTAAGATTTTCATTCTTTATTCTTGAATCTTTTCTGCTTCTTGTCCTTGCGTTCGGAGGCATGGGCGTAGTCGCGTTCCTTGTCGGCGATTTCGCAGAAAACCTGCTTGCCGAAGAATTCGAGACCTTTCAGGGACGAAACGACGCGCTTGGCATCCGATTTCTTGACATCGAAGAGCGAATATGTCGGCAGGAGGTCGATACGGCCCACATCGACACGGCTGCCGCTGACGTTCTTGTTGAGCATGTCGATAAGGTTGCCGGCATAGAATCCGTCGCCTTTGCCGAGGTTGATGTAGACGCGTTCCATGCCTCTTTCGGCAGTGCGGCGGTCTTTTTCCTTGTCGGTGCGCGGTGTTTTGTTGGCTGGCTTTTCCTTGCGGTCCTTGCGCGAGGGTTTCTCGTCGATGAAATCGATTTTGGGCGCGTCCTTGTAGTAGTCGAGGAGTCGGTTGAATTCCAGGGACAGGACACGTTTGAGGAGATCTTCGGCCGACAGCCACGACAGTTTCTTGATGACGCCGGGGATGTACTTTTCTATCTCCTGCTCGTTGACTTCGACACGTTCGAGGCGGTCGGCGAGGTAGTAGAGCTGCTTTTCGATGATATGTTCGGGTGTCGGGACTTCCTTGCGCTCGAATTTCTTTCCGATGATACGCTCGATTTCTTTCAGTTTGCCTTTTTCGCGGGAGTGGATGATAGCGATGGATATACCTGTCTTTCCGGCACGTCCCGTACGTCCCGAACGGTGTGTGTAGACGGCTGTATCGTCGGGGAGGCCGTAGTTGATGACGTGGGTTACGTCGTCGACATCGAGGCCTCGGGCAGCGACATCGGTAGCCACAAGCATCGAGATGACGCGGTCGCGGAATTTCTTCATCACGGTGTCGCGCTGCTGCTGCGAGAGGTCGCCGTGCAGGGAGTCGGCGTTATAGCCGTCGGCTATGAGGTTGTCGGCCACCTCCTGGGTGTCGCGGCGTGTGCGGCAGAAGATGATGGCGTAGATATTCGGGGTGTCGTCGGCGATGCGCTTCAGGGCGAGGTACTTGTCGCGCGCATTCACCATATAATAAATGTGCCGGACGTTTTCGGCGCCTTCGTTGCGGTTTCCGACCACGACTTCCTCGGGGTTGTGCATGAAACGCTGCGCTATGCGAGCCACTTCCTTCGGCATCGTCGCCGAGAAGAGCAGCATCTTGCGGTCTTCGGGCACGTGGGACAGAATGTCGTTGATAGAGTCGATAAATCCCATGTTGAGCATCTCGTCGGCCTCGTCGAGGACCACGGTATGCACACCGGCGAGTTTGACGACACCGCGGTTTATAAGGTCGATAAGACGTCCGGGTGTGGCGACGATAATCTGTACGCCTTTTTTGAGGGCGCGTATCTGGCTCTCGATGCTCGATCCGCCGTAGACGGGCAGTATTTCGAGATCGGGAGTATATTTGGCAAAGTCGGCAAGGTCGCCGGCAATCTGGAGACAGAGTTCGCGGGTGGGGGCGAGGATCAGTGCCTGGGGCTCATGGCGTGATATGTCGACACGCTGTATCACGGGCAGGCCGAATGCGGCTGTCTTGCCCGTACCGGTCTGGGCAAGACCTACCAGGTCGCGGTCGCCGTTGAGCAACTGAGGTATGACTTTTTCCTGTATTGGCATCGGAGTTTCAAAACCAAGCTCCGCAATGCCGCGCAGCAGGTCGGGGCGTACACCCAGTTCTTCAAAAGTTGGCATATTTCTGTGTTTAGTTAATTACAATACAAAGATACAACATTATTTCTCAAATATAAGTTCTTCTAAAATACGAGGCTAAGTATCCTCCTGCCCGAAAGTGACCGGAAGGGATTTGTCAATATCATAAAATTTAACAATTTTTTATTTGTCGGGTTAACCTTTATTATTAACTTTGCGATACTAACTCATTACGAGGCCGGGTCCTGATATGTTCCCTATACATTCCGGTCCTTATGACTTTGCATTGAGTAAGACCATCCGTGAGGATGCATATATCTTCCTAAATGGAAGTTTCGGTCATCACAAACTAATTGTAACGAGACAAATAGTTGTTTTATAGATAATTGTGTATTTAACGCAGGACGTCGTGAGACGTCCTGCGTTAGTATCCGTACGTATGCCAATGAAAGTGTGCCCCTGAAGGAGGTCGGTATGGAAATACTGTTGTCCTTGCTGTTTTTCCGCCATAACGGATCCGTCGGTTTTTTCGTCTCCGTCGTGACCCGTATGTTTTTTTAACTTAAATTAGCTTATGGTGTTTTTAACTTGTACTTTTAGCTTCGCGATTTCGATCTCGCCCGTTATCAGATGACAGCCACGCCTCATTGCCGGTAGTCGGAATTCTATCTGTTGTATCATTTCAGATTGATTGTCGATGAAGGTATCAGCAACCGAAGCTATCTCAACATAAATCGCAATAGCAGTCCCAGTTGCAATATTCTTTGAAGAGAAGAAGTCCCAACAGGGGATGCAAAATAGCATTTTCGGAAATTTCCACAAGATTCCGGGTGAAACCATCGACGTTCACGACATATCCCGAATCTGTTTTCTCAATGCCGTGGATGTGGTTGCTCTCTACAACATTCGAATGGTCGAATTGGCTGAATTCAATAAGATTTCCCTTGTCGTATGACATTGGTTTCGCCCATTCGTTGAAAATCCACAGCATCATGTCTGTCATACGCATGATGTCGGACCGCCACAATTCAACGGATCGGTCGCTGTCGCGTCGTTCAAGAATATCGGCAATCGTTTTGCGTGCTTCCGGCAAATCCTTCATAATCCAATGCTTTTAAAGATTTCTATGGCCGCCTCATGTTTCTCCACGAGGGCCTGATAGCCCATTTTGCGACCGCGTTCAAGGTTGTGGTGCAGGTCGTTGAGTTTGACGGCAATGGCGATTCTGTTGCCGGACCCGGCGATGCGGCGGACATAGTCGAGGTAGGGTTCGCTTTCATCGTGAGTGAGGAGACGAAGGGCGTCTACAATCTCAGCGCTCACTCCCATCTGAAGGAGGTCGCCGAAGGTATAAGGGGTATCCTCAACTACGTCGTGGAGAAATCCGGCGCACTGTTCTTCAGGAGTTTCCCCAGACAGTCCGACGGTGAGGGGATGGAGTATTACGGGGTTGCCGTCAATGTCGTGCTGACCGCCATGAGCCTTCAGGGCTATCTCAAGGCAAAGGTCAACCATTTTGTTAGTGGATTTGGGTGTCTTTTGTTCGGTTTTCATTTTTTAGAATTTTGAAACCTGTGAATGCATTTGCTCCGGAGTCCGGCTTGAGACGAGATAGTCCTCATACTTCCGGCGCAATTCTTCGGGTATGGGAAAGCGTGGAACCATAATATCGCATAGTTGCGTGTGGGAATGATTGCCGTATTCCGTGCCGATATCCCGGCAAGATGTTCGAATTCCTCGAATGAGAGTTTCCGGTCGAGCAAATCAATTCCTTTATCCATGCCTATTATTCCTCTTCGATATCATCGTAATTGAAATATTTGTGGTGAAGACGCTCAAGCAGTTCATCAGTCAGTTTGATGCCGCAGGCTTCGCCTATGACGGTGTCGCAGCCGCAGTAAGGACAGATGGCAGTGGTGCCACCATCGGCATAATCATCGATTTCAGATGGCCTTAAGAATGTCTGACAGGAGATGCAGTAACAGAACTGTGAGGCTTCCAACTCTTCGCGGTTGTGCATGGTATGGCCGTGAGCGTCCGTCAGGGCATTGTCGTTAGTTTCGGAATCGGCGTATTGAGATTTAGTCTTCATACGTTTTAAGAATTTTGTCGGTTTCATTTGCCAGGATCTGGAGTCCCTCTTCTGTGTCAAGACGAAGATAAGGTATATAGAAACAGGAATTGAACCGTTTCATGTGTTCCTGGGTGAGGCGCGAATCTTCGCCCGTTTCAAGGATGTCTTCGCTGAACCATCCGAGTGACATCTTGTCGCCCTTCCTGATGTTATAGCGCTGGGCCATGTCGCGGGCCATATCGATTTCATCCCGGTCTATGCGATAGCTGAACATCGGTCCTTCATGGTCTCCGCGATGGTCGGACATTACCTTTTCCTCGCCAAGTCGGAGTTCCATCCATTCACATGCCGTCCAGTCGGGATTGACGTAAATGCGATGGCTTGCAGAGAGCCGTGCGGCGAGAAGGCAACCGGTCTCGATGGTCAGGATTAAATCATACCGTCGCCGCTTACAGATGCGTTCAAGTCCAAGGCGCGATTTTTCAAGAGTGCTCCCGGCGCAAAAGACCGTCACACGATAGCCCTTTTCTTCAAGCATCCGGCGCAGTTCAAGCACGGCCGGACTATCATGAGGAGTGAAATAGTCGGGCACAATCATGATGCGCATGACAGTCTCCTCGAATTCTTTTGCCACCTCACGTGCCTTGGCAATGGCATCGCGAAGCGCAGCGAGGCTGCTGTAATGAGTGAATGCTTCAATCGGTATAGTTTCGTTACTTCCTTCCATCCTTATCCTCAGTCCCGAAAGTCCGTTACCCATCGGCACTCTGAATTCAAAACCAAAGGCAACGGCTGATATTCCGGCTAAATGAATCGGCTCTACAAATCGGCAATAATCAGGATTTCGCATGAGTTGCCGGCGCGGACAATCCAACGTCAGTCTGTCGATATCAAGAAGCGGAATATCCATCTCCCGGCTGTCGAAACTGCAAATCAGTGCAGCCATTGCTTCGACGTTGTCATGGATTGCCGGATTGACCATCGAGAGTCGCGGATAACGTTCTTCGAAATCCCAGTCGTCGCTGAACGCCTTCTTTGAGGAGAATACGGCGTAACGGGTCGGCTGCGGGAAACGCCCGTAACCTACCGTACCAAAACTGTAGGCAGTTTCAATTCGTTCACGAGGAAAAAGTTTATCGGAATAATAATTCCGAGCCTCTCTGCGTCCGGCATAATACTGTTTCTTCCAGGGCCATTCGGAGTCATATTCCGGATTGACAAACAATACATAAGTTTCCCCTACTCCATCAGCAAACATGGCCGAGCGGCCGAATACTACGATAGTGTGAGGCGCACCGGTCACATTGTTGTTTGACTGAGACACATGGATGGTCAAGGAGCGACCGTTGCCGAGATTATGGCTGATGGTACGAGGGCTTTCTTTGTGTCTTTCCGTTTCATCACCCAAACCCTTGTGCAAAGGGGCAAGAGCCTCGTCAATTTCAAGTTCATGAAGAGGGTCTCCCGGTCCATCCTCAACACACGTCCCCCAGTCGAGATTGCTGTCGGCAGCAAGCGATTCGAGTTTTCGTGCCGCCAGTTCAATCACGTCGGACTCTCTCAGGTCCTCACCCGTATGCTCGTCAAGAACCATTTTCCTAAGATCAGCCACAATGACGCTTGCATTTCCCGAACTCTCGATAGCTTCTTTGAGTGCAGGCATCTTTCCGATTTCTGCATCCGTGCCGAAATCGGGGACAATCAATATTCTATGTCTTTCAGGAATTATCATGTCTGCAATATAGAAACCTTCTCGAGTAAATTCAAAATAGCCGCAAAAGATATTTAAATTCTGAATATTTTTTCTGCGTTATCGTGTATGATTTGCTGAAACTGGAAGTCTTGACAAAAAGAGCGTACATCATTAAGTCGCTTGCTGTAATATGTATGCAAATTCAAATCAGGTTTGAAATATTTTGGTATGCATAAGTCTGTTCCCCATAGAAGTTTATTGGAAAGCCCCGCATCTACAAAGTCTTTTATGTGTTCAATCGGCATAAATGCGGTATCCACATAAGCATTGTCATACTGGCGCGCGATGCCAGAAGCGGATTCAACAGGACGGCCGTGAGCAAGCACAAACGTTATGTCAGGATTACATCGGACAGCATCCTCATATAAATCAGCACGACAGCATTCATCATCTCCAGTGTGAATGAGGAGCGGCAATGAGAGTTCTCTTGCGATGTCGAGAACCTCGGCAAATAAGCTCCCGCCGGGATTCCATTCAGTCTTGTTAAGAAAGGGATGAATCTTAATCATACGCCATTTCACATCCGATTCCAGCAACCAAGCTATGTTTCCCTCCAGGCTGTAAGGTGTAATCCACATAACTGGGAGTAGACCCGGGTCCGCCATGACAGACTCAAATTCTTGTCTGACTTTCGGATAATCTTCACTACAGGTGGTAGTAGAGGAAATCGCGAAATAATCCACACCTAATTGTTTCAGCAGGTCTATAACCCAATCAGGCCTGTAGTATCTGTTGTAAAAACGGCCGAAATGAACATGCGCGTCAATTATCTTTTGCATCCCTACTTTTTTTCTTCTCAAATGCCTCTTCAACAAGTCTCTTATTGAGAAAAGCCACTTCGCAAAAATGTTTGTTGATTGCAAACATATCACCTCCGCTTTCGTTATAGTTTCTCACCAGACAGCGTGCGCAATAATCCATAGCTTCACATTCCAGGCATTCCGGGAATGAACTTTGAGTAATCTGACGTAACTCCTTTAAGCGTTCACTGTTTTCCCAAATGTCTTTAAGTGATTGCTTATATACATTGCCCAGAACAAGGTCTTGCCAACCTGCACAAGGATATACATCTCCGTTTGCTGTGATACAGCAATTATCATAGCCCACCCCACAGACAGGCATCGATTTAAACTTCTCAGGATTAAACTCGAATTCATCTGACATGGATAATTGCTCTAACGTTCCTGACTCATAATCAGGATCATTCGCAATTATATCCCGAATAACGACTTCCGTCTCCTCAATGGAGAGTCTATTCGCAAGATTATCCGTGGCCAGGTCGGATCTGGCCATCATTATATAGTCTGTCTGCGCCTTTATTTTCAATGAGCGGGCATATTCGAGGACCTCACCATATCCTACTTTGTAATATCACGATATTTTATAACTAACTGTATATCAGATATTATATTAAACCATTTAAGGCTTACGCAACAAAGCTGCAACAAAAATATCATAAAATGTTGCGCGTGCATTTGAGCTATATGCTTCGCCAGTTAAAATCAAACTCTGAGAGTATGATATGTTAATTCACCTTTTTTAACCTATGCCGTTTTTCCGGCATTTGATGAAGCAAACTTATCTCCCTCATTGGCGAAAATTATCTGGCAGGACTGACAGATAAATATGTGGCAAAGTTACAAATTTCCTGTCAGATTAGCCGCCTTTGCTATGAACAAGATATTGCAAAAATTATCCGGCATCCTTGCCAGATAATCATCTGACAGAAAAAGCCGAAAATGCACACATTGGAAGAATAAAACAGACTGTCTATGTTGCCATAACACATCGCAAAACAGACTGTTAAACAAGAAATTGCGTGTTTGTTTGCAGATTCTTTTCGCATTAACTTTGCACTGACAAATCGAATCGGAAGCAACCACAACCGACAAAAAAATAAATCAAATTATAAAATAACGACTATGTGTAAAACAGAACAAAAACCGAACGAAACCGCCCTGCTCCGAAAGGTGGTGGACGGACTGAAACAGGAGCTGGAGAGAGTCAAGAACGTGGTTTACGCCTCAAAGGAGGTTCTGAATCTGGAGGAAGCCGCCATGTTCTTAGGCATTTCCAAAAGTTCGCTCTACAAGATGACACACAATCAGGTCATCCCGTACTTCAAACCCAACAACAAGATGGTGTACTTCGAGAAGTCCGAACTGTTGAAATGGCTCCGGCAGAATCCAGTCGCCTCACAAGGGCAGATTGCGGAAGAGGCGAAAACCATCATGCGCAACCTCGCCAAAAATGATTAGTTCCCTTTCTTCAAACACAGACACAATCCGTATATGACTGAAAGCGAAAATCTACACCTGTCTTTTGACAATCTCCCCCGGTCGGTGGCAGAACTCCATGAGAAGATAGACCGCCTGACCGGAATGTTCGAGCAGATTATTTCCTCAACCGCCGTCACTCCCTTGCCGGAAATAATGACGGTTGAGGACGTGTCTGCCATGCTCTGCAAGTCCGTTTCCACTATCTATGCGATGACTTCCGAACACAGGATTCCATACCGCAAGCAGGGCAACAAGCTCTATTTTCTTCGCTCCGAAATCCAGTCGTGGCTCATGGATTCTGTCGTTCCGAAAGATACTCCGAAGCGCAGACGGAAGCCGCAGGATGATGAAATATCTACGGATAATGAGCGGAAACCGGAGAGCAAGCCGGACGAAAATCCAAGTGAAAGCAGCTCAACTTCTGCACAAATTTCCTCAGAAAATGTTGTTGAAAACAACGACAAAAATACCGTTTTGGAGTGCGGACATACACCGTATTCCATCGAAAGCCGGACACATTCAAGAAGCGGAGCGACCATCTTCGCCGTGCTTTTCTCAAAGGAAATTGAAGCCGCCGGAGAGCGGAAGTTTGTACAGATGGCACGGGGTTTCAACGGCTATTGGAGCGATTTCGGCAAGGGCGGCTACATCTTCAACTCGCAGCAGGAGGCCGAAAACTTTGCAAAAGCGATAAGAGGGAAAGAAGAACCAGACCGAATATCATCCCAACAACCGGTATCGGGGAATGACGGCTTAACCGCAACTTATACGGAGGGCAGACCGCCAACCGTGCCGGGCGAACAGACCTCATTTGATGGTAATACCTCTTGTACGTAAATGGCAGGCATGACAGACAGGGGCGTTTTTACAGGGGGATGTTTTAGGGCTGGCAAGTTTATGTTTTCGTCCACGAAAACTACGCCACAAGCGGCGACCCGGTCACACCGGAAACGGCAACATCCCTATTATAGCCCTAAAACATCATTCCAATTATAACCGATAAAAACAAGCGTATGACAGACAACGACAATTCACATAAAGGCGGAAGACCGAAGTCCGCAAAGGGCAAGGCTCGGACAAAGACCATATCCACACGGCTCACGCTTGCCGAGTGGAAGGCAGTCATGAAACGGATAACCGATGCCGGCAAGAAACCGTCGCACTTCCTACGCGAACTGTTGCTGTACGGCAAAGTCGAGGCGGCACGGACACAGGAGGACAGGCGGCAGATAAGGATGCTGGAGGGAGGATGCAACAACCTGAACCAACTGGCGAAGCTGGCACACCAACAGGGCTTTTCTCTTTTGAAAGGCAAAATCATAAACTTGCTGGACGAGTTCAATAAAATCATTGAGAGGATATGATGGGCGACTTGAAGAAACGGGCAAGTTTTGCCAGAGTGGTGAACTATGTGAACAACCCGAAGAAGGCACGGCTCATAGACAGCAAGGACGTGAGACTGGATGACAATACCACCATCGCAAGGAGTATGCAGGGACAGGCGGACGACAAGCCGGGACGCAAGCTGAAAAATCCGGTGTACCACATCTCACTGGACTTCGCTCACGAGGACGCACCCAAGCTGACAGATGCTCTGATGGTCGAAATCGCCCGTGAGTATATGCGGCGCATGGGCATTGTGAACACCCAGTATATAGTGAGCCGCCATACCGACAGGGAACACCAGCATCTGCACATCGTGGCGAACAGGGTGGACAATGACGGGAACACCATCAGTGCCAGCAACGACCGAGTGCGCAACGTGAAGATATGCAAGGCTCTCACGAGGGAATACGGGCTGCACTTCTCCAAGGGCAAGATGAACGTGAAGCGTGACCGCCTGCGTGGGAAGGACAAGGTAAAATACCAAATCTATGACGCTGTCAAGGCGGCTCTGCCCCGTTGTAACTGCTGGTCGGATTTATGCGACAGGCTGGCAAAGCAAGGCATCGGGGTGAATTTCAGATACGACAGGCGCAACGGCAAAATCCTCGGTGTGTCGTTCACGAAGGATGAAATCTCGTTCAGCGGCTCACGGATAGACCGGAGCATGAGCTTTTATAAATTGGACAGGCTGTTCGAGAACCAAATCGCCGAGGGTATGGAATGGAAGCCCCGTGTGCCAGACAACAGATTTGACGGACGGACACGACCAATCCGGCAGGATGTGGCATCAGACAGTTATACGGCAAGCACCTTTATAGGGCAGTCGTCACCGACCGGAACGGAAGCGGACGGCAACGGTGGCAATCCTGCTGAATCCGGCTCGAACATCGTTCAAGTGACCATCGGCGCACTTATGGAGCTGTGCGTACAGCCGCATCAGGCAAAGGTTTCATCCGGCGGAGGCGGTGGAGGAAATGAAAGCGGCTGGGGCGATAACGACAATGAGAAGAACAAATATAAGCCAAAAAGGAGAGGAAGATGAAAGACAACTTACAAAACATAGCCGACCTTATCGGGGCGTTGGCGGAGGACATCGAGGAAATCAAGGAGAAACTGGACGCAAAGGACAGCCCGGACAAGGACGAGGCATTGAAAAGACTGGTGGAGAGGCTGGAGCCTGTTATAAGTTTCTTCAATGGCAACACACCGGAAAATGTCAATGCCATTTTCGGAAGCAAGAAAGCCATCGAAGAATACAAGAAATCATTGGGCGATGAAATGATGGCGAGTTTGCGGCTATACCTGAATGCCAATGAGAAGGATATGCGCAAGCATGGCGTTCCCACTATCAAGGAACAGCTCAACAAGATTCTGGAACTGCTGACAAACCACATTGAGAATGACAAGCAGGCTTCGGAAGAGGCGCGGCAAAAGCAAGGTGTCATACCAGGACTGTGGCAGGCAATCCGCCCGGACAAGGTGATAAACACAATAAGGCGATTATGGAGCAAAGTTCCCGATGGCTGGCACAAGAATCCTTACGCATGGGCTGGTATCGGTTGTACGCTCGTATTCTTTGCCCTGTTTACTATCAGTTGGGTACAACGGCATGAATACCGGGAAGAAAACAGGCGGTTGAGAACGGTTGCAGACAAACACCAAGTGACTACGGTCATGCTCAACGAACTGCACCCGGAACTTGCAGTGACCGTTGGGGCTTACGAGAAACTGACAGAAACGGTCGGCGCAGATTCTACGCTGACTGTATTTTGGAAACAAGTCAAAGCCGTTAGAAAGGAATCCCAAAATCGAAGCAAATAAACAAATAATAATTTTTTGTCAAAGAGCCACTTCGACCACAAAGTGGCTCTTTGCACACCATAAAGTGGCACTTCGGGACATACACTCTTAGGTGGGTATGTCCTTTTCCACCTCGTTCATCCCATCCTTGAAAGAGCGTACACCCTTTCCGAGTCCCTTCATCAGTTCGGGGATTTTCTTTCCGCCGAAGAACAGCAGCACGATTAAGGCGATGAGCAGCACTTCCTGCATACCGATACCGCCGATAAACAATAACCTTGTCATAGTGATGCTTATTTTAGGACTTCATCCACCCACTCACGGATGCTATTCTCACTTGCGCGGTTCAACAGCTTGCCGTTGCGCCAACGGATTTCGGGATAAGCGTTCTTCAATGCTGACACGCTGTTTCCTATCGAACTTCCACCAGAGGTGGCGAAAGGTATCACGGTCTTGCCTTTGAGATTGTGGCTTTCGATGAACGTGTTTACGATGGTCGGCGCAAGGTTCCACCAAATGGGATAGCCGATGAATACCACATCGTAATCTGCCATATTTTCCTTTCTGCCCTTGATGGCGGGACGTGACTGAGGATTGTTCATTTCCACCGAACTGCGTGACTGCCGGTCGTTCCAGTCGAGATTGGCATCCGTGTAAAGTTGTTCGGGCTGAATCTCATAAAGTTCCCCGCCCGTGACACTCGCCAGACGTTGGGCTGCCACCTTGGTCGTTCCCGTGGCGGAGAAATATGCCACCAATACTTTACTCCCTTTCATGGTTTGCTCTTTTCTTGTTTGTGCGCAGGCGGTCAGGCATACGGCAATGACGGCGAGCGCGGATAATAATAAGGTTCTCAACTTGTTCATAATCGTAAGTTTTATTTGTTATAGCCAATGTCTTCCAGCCATTCAGCAACCATCGAATGGCAGCTTGATGTCTGTGAAGAACGAATCCAAAGGCTCGGCATAAGGAAGTTGCCGTCGGGGATTAACCGCTTGGCATCCGCCTCCACACCACTGATACCACTGCTTGCGCTCGACACAATCAGACCGATGTTCTTGCCAGCCATTTCCGCACCGTGGCTGAACAAGAACGATTGCAACGGAGCCGCCATGTTGCTCCACCAAAGCGGAGCCGCCACGATGACAGTGCCGTATTCCTCAAAATCCACCTCTACCGGGTCTATCGCCGGATATGATGTTGCACTGTTTGGATTGTCACGAATTGCCTGAATCAACGCGCTACCTGCTGCATAATTATTGGCGGCATAGTCAATGCCTTTTTCCGCAGGCTCCACACGCACCAAATCGGCATCGATTTGTGTGTGCAGGTCATTGACGATGGTATGCACGTTGTTCGTAAAACTGTAATAAACGATGAGCGTCTTTTCCACGTCCGGATTGGGGTCGGGGCTATTCGAATCATCCGGATCTGTACCCGGTTCGTCCGGCTGTTCCGTTTGCGGCTTGTCCGGTTCGTCATCGTCACTGCTGCAAGCATTGAATGCCAGGAATATGCCCAGCAACATTGTCAGATAAATCAGCTTTTTCATGCTCTTTGTTTTTTATTGGGTTGTCACTTCTTGCCATCTTGCTGCTTGGCATCATCTTCCGTCCATATCGCTTTTGCCTGATTGAACGCAGCCCATACTTTCGGCCAACCGGCATAGAAACCGATATGCGTGATAATTTCGGCTATCTCCGTGCGAGTAATCCCGTTTTTCTTTGCTGTCTGCAAATGATAGGAAAGTGAATTGTCCGTGATGCCCTGACTGATGAGCGATGTGATTGTCACCAGACTGCGGTCTCGCAGACTGAGTTTGTCAGTCCGGCTCCACACCTCTCCGAAGAGAATGTCATCATTGAGTTCTGCGAACTTGGGGGCGAAGTCTCCTAATTGGTCTCTTCCTGCTGTCTGTACTACTTTTTCCTGTGCCATAACATTGATTGTTAAAATTGTAAATACTGAAATTAAAATGATTCTGTTCATGATTTTTATTGGATGAAATTATTGATTCGGTTTGCAGGATTGAGCGGCATCTGGTCGGACAGTACCAACAACTTGACCATGTGCAGCGTCCCCTGCTTGTACTTTTGGAAGTGTTTCGATGCGATGTGCTTTTCGTATGCTTCACGGCTCGCGTATGTTTCAAGAATAGTTACCATGCAGGGATTCTCTTTCTCGCTGACTGCATACATGGTTAATACGCCCGGTTCTGTGCGCAGCGAGATTTCGCCCACCTTAACAGCATATTTCATGTATTCGTCAAGGAACTGCGGATAAACCTCTATCTTAGACAGGCGTACGATTTCATCGACAGACATTGGTTGCTTGGCGCACATTCCCGGCTGTTTGTCCAGATTTAGGCATTTGCCGATTACCTCTCCCGTAGCAAGATAAGAGTATGTCGGGAACTCGAACAAAACAGGTTTCAGTTTCGTATAATCCAATTTGCCGTCGTTATCAAGTACATCAGGGGTGGCGTAAGTGTTCGTTACGGAACAGATGAAATTGTCGAAGCCGTCCGTCTCAAAGATGTCCACCACGTTGCACTCCATCGTCAATGGTGAGGCATCAATTACGGGTGTACCATTCTTGCCCCAATGATAGGCGAATACCTGTGACTTATCCACCGAAGCACCGCTTACACTGCCCACATAGTCGGCTTTCGGCAGCATCTCACGGCTTACAAGATTGATGGAAAGTTTCTTCGATTCTCTGATTCCTTGATTGGTGTAGTGGCTCTTGCTCATGCTCACAAGGATGCGGTCATGCCCTATGATGCCCGTATGTCCTACGATGAGCCAATTCACCTTACCGCCCACCTCCGCGCCGACAACCGTCAGCGGCTTCGGATAAAGAGCCAGCAGGCTCCCGATGCTCTTCTTGTCCATAATCGTTTCGTTTTGTTGTCCCTGCGCTGATGCGGCAGTCGTGCAGAATGCCAGCATAAGCAACAAGGACAGAATAGATAAATGTTTCATACTTGCTAATCTTCAATGCGTTTGATAAACCGTGCCGGGACACCGCCCACCATCGTGTTTGCCGCTACGTCTTTCGTGACGACTGCGCCTGCCGCAACAACGGCATTGTCGCCGATGGTAACGCCTTGCAAGATGGTGGTGTTGGAGCCTACCCATACGTTCCTGCCCAATACGATAGGCGCGGGATAAGTTTTCTTCCGCCTTTCGGGAGCCAGCTCATGGTTCAGCGTGGCAAAGATCACATTATGCCCAATCTGGCATCCGTTGCCGATAGTCACTCCGCCGTGGTCTTGGAAATGGCAGCAGGCGTTGACGAACACGCCTTCGCCCACGGTGATGTTCTTTCCGAAATCCGTGTAGAACGGTGGAAACACGCGGAGCGTCTGCGGCACTTTATAGCCGAACAACTCGGAAAGCAGTCCGCGCACTTCGTCCGGCGTGTGGTAGACGGCATTCAGCCGGAACGTGATGCGCCGAGCCTTGTCGCTCATGTCATCCATGAAACGGTGAATTTCCTCTGTATCAAGAGGATTTCCCGTCTTGACGTATACCTTGAAATCTTCTGTCGTCATATTTATTGCCTTTCAAATTTTACAGTTATATCGCCTTCGATGCTCAGAGCCTCAATCCCATTGTCGTCAATATGCCCAATTTTAATCAGGTCATTGCTATGCGACCAGCTCTTGCAGAAAATCGCCACGTTGCCCCACGGCACATAAATTGTAATGTCTCCGGGTGATGGAGCGCAACCGCGTGTCACTCCCTTAACCGTCAATGCAGGATTGGGATAAAATATTTTCTCTGTCGTATTGTTGAAGTCATTCAACATCACTTCCAACGGCAGACGGGAAAGAAAATCCTGTGCGGCAGCATTGTCTTCCATTGTTGCAGTAATTGTCCGGTCGCCTACTATGATATTCATTTTCATGGATGTAGCTGTTCCACTCTCTTCATCCTCATCCGGTTGCGTAGGTGTTGGTTGTATGGAGGGCAACGTTTCCTCATCACTACCTCCGCAAGCCGCCATTGAAAGAACTGCAAGCGACAGAAACGGAATCAATAATAATACCTTCATATTTTTAGTTTTTACATTCTATACCATATAATCTCTCAACCTCCGCAGTAGAATGAAGGTCAAGAATCAAACTCTTGCCCGTATTCATGGCAGCGATTGCCATCATATCATCTTCTGTCAAAGCAAAGTCCCCGACATTGAGATTTTCTATCATGCGCTCTTTATGTACGGATTTTGGAATGGCAACCACTCCGCGTTGCTGAAGCCACCGCAATACGACCTGTGCTGCTGTTTTTCCGTATTTCCGTCCGATAGCTGACAGGACAACATTTGTAAACAGTCCGTTTCTTCCTTCCGCCAACGGTCCCCATGCTTCGGCTTGTATGCCGAGCGACTGCATTATTCTTATGGCTTCGGTCTGCTGCGTATAAGGATGAATCTCTACCTGATTGACAGCAGGAATGACTTTTGCGTTGTGGCACAAGTCCATCAACCTGTCCGGCTCAAAGTTACATACCCCGATGGCGCGGACACGTCCGGCGTTATAGAGTTCTTCCATGGCGCGCCATGCCCCGTAGTAATCTCCGAATGGCATGTGAATAAGGTAGAGGTCAAGATATTCCAGTCCCAATCGTGAGAGTGAGGCATCGAAAGCACGCAGCGTACTGTCATATCCCATTTCCGGAATCCATGCTTTCGTTGTAATGAACAGCTCCTCACGTGGAATGCCGCTTTTGCGTATGGCGGTTCCAACGGCCTGTTCATTCCCGTAAACCGATGCTGTGTCGATAAGCCGATAGCCGACTGACAGGGCTTCGGTGACCGCCTGTTCGCAGATGTCGGCATCTGGTACTTGAAAGACACCGAAACCTTGCATCGGCATCTTTATCCCATTGTTCAATGTCAAATAGTCCATAATCTGCTGTCTTTATTTGTCAATCTGGCTTTCTGTGAACGGGTCGGCACGGTGTCCCATAAGGTCTATCCGCGCATACTCCTTGTCGAACTCTTCCATTTCGTAGGGCGTGAGCCGGACGGTGGCTGCACCGAGGAAATCATCAAGATGTGCGGGATTGGTCGTGCCGGGTATCGGGGCAATCCATGACTTGCGAGAAAGCATCCATACGAGGGCAAACTGTGCCGGGGTAATGCCTTTGCGCTCCGCCCATTTGCGGACAAGGGCGACGAGCGGCATGTTGTGCTTCAAAGCTTCGGGTGTGAACTGTGGCAGGTTCCAGCGGCGATCACCCTGCTTGAAACGGCTGTCCTCGTTGATTACGCCTGTGAGGAAGGCACGTCCCAACGGGCAATAGGGTACGAAACCGATGCCCAGTTCTTCCAGCGTGGGGAAGATTTTCGTCTCAGACTCACGCCACCAGATGGCATACTCGCTCTGTACCGCAGAAAGCGGACATACGGCATGGGCGCGACGGATGGAACGTGCGCTCGCCTCCGACAATCCCCAATGTAACACTTTCCCTTCCTGCATAAGTTGTTTAACCGTTTCCGCCACTTCCTCCATAGGTACTTGTGGATCCACACGGTGCTGATAAAGCAGGTCGATATGGTCGGTACGCAGGCGGCGCAACGAGCCTTCCACGGCACGGCGGATATGGTCGGGACGGCTGTTGAGTGTGGTCGGCTTGCCTTCCTCCACTCCGAAACCGAACTTAGTCCCTATTTTCACTTTGTCGCGCACGGGTTGCAAGGCTTCGCCCACCCATTCCTCACTGGTGTACGGTCCATACACTTCCGCCGTATCGAAGAACGTCACTCCCTGTTCGTAAGCCCGGCGGATGAGGGCAATCATGTCCTTCTTCTCATACTTGCCACCATAGTAGCCTACCATTGGCAGACACCCCAGCCCGATGGCGGACACATCCATGCCGCCAAGCCTGCGATGTTCCATGTTGTTTCTCTTTTCACTATTTGCCATAGCCTTTCCTTTACTATTGTTACTTTCGGATTGCGCAAAAGCCTTCGTCAATCCGCTCCATTCACTGACTGCCAGCAATGCAGCCACCGATGACCTTTTCAAAAAACTTCTTCTGTCCATCATTCTATGTATTTACGTTCTTTACATTCGCTGAACTATATGCGTCCATCAGTCCTTTCATGATTTCTATCTCATTGTCTTCCAAATGAAAATCAGACATTTCACCATGAACCATGCCGCTTTGTACGAGGAAACCTCTTATGGCTTCCTGCGTGCTGACATGGTAGCGGCTTGCGATGTAACATACGGCATCGTCTTCATATAGTTCCATTGGGATATTCGTATCATGTTTCATCGTCACCTATTTTATATTACGTCCCAATTCGTATGCCCTACGACTGTATTCCGTATTGTTCACTGCACCTGTCGGCCACATCCCCGGTGCCACCACCATACCGCTGTCTTTCCAGTCCAGATAGTGTAGCAACGTATGGTAATGCGAAATCATCGGCTCTGCCTCTTTAGGGTCGGTATTGGCGTATGCCATAAGGAACACTGAACGTTTGGAAACACCTTTGATTTGTCCGTTGATTGCATAGAAACGGTCTATGACTGTTTTTAGCTGTGCGGAGAAACCGAAGTAATACATCGGCGTGGCGAAAACAACAACGTCGGCAGCTACAAGATGCGGACGCAGTTCCGCAAAGTCATCATCGAACACACACTGCCCGTTCATGCCGCAACGGTTGCAGGCAATACAGGGCGATACCTTATGTTGGGCGCAATCAAAACGGAACACCTCATGTCCGGCTTCTTCCGCTCCCTTGATGAATTGTCCTGCCAGATAGTTGGTGTTCCCATTACGGCGCGGACTTCCAGTCAATACTACAATTTTCATTTTATAATTTGTTTTATCATTAAACAATTCAGTCGTCCCGGCCAATCCTAATCCGGAGAACAACGTCGCTCCAGCAGTCATCCCAACAGTTTTGATGAATTTTCTTCTGTCCATATAATCTCATTGTTTTACGCTGCAAAATTATAACGATATAGCATGACGGACGTGACGATAAATGGGATGTTCATACCAATTTTACAGATTTTAGAGAATACATCTGTCTATTCAGCAATAAAATCGCTATTTTTGCGTTTATTATTTAGGGAGATAACATATTATGAGCAAAATATATAAAGTAAGGAATACCGGCGACTATAGCCGATATCTTGGACAGGTAGACAGGCATCCGTTAGTCAGCGTCATTGATTTTGCAGAGGTATCGCCCATCCGCCATAGCCTGAACAGCTACAACGTGTACGGTATGTTCATGCACGAGCACCTGCCAGTGGAACTGACCTACGGTTGCGGTAAATACGACTATACGGGCGGCACGCTCATCTGTGTGGCTCCCGGACAAGTAGGCGGCAAGGAGGACAACGGCGAACGAATAAATCTGGATGGTTGGGCATTACTGTTCCATCCCGACTTGTTGCGTGGTACTCCGTTAGAGAAAACTATTAAAGAATGTACTTTCTTTGAATACCGAATCAACGAAGCACTGCACATGACGGATGAAGAACGTGATGTTTTTGTAATGCTAATGCGGCAGATAAAGAACGAGTTAGCGAACAATCGCGATACTCTGCAAGACCGTATTATAGTGGAATATATAGGTCTTTTGCTCAATTACTGTATGCGTTTCTACAACCGCCAGTTCATTACGAGGAAGTTGGAAAACTCGGATGTGCTGATGAAGTTCAACACTCTATTGCACGATTATTTCGACGAGAAGCGGCAGCTTACACTCGGTTTGCCCACAGTGCAATACTGCGCCGACAAGCTCTGCATGTCGCCCAACTATTTCGGAGACCTGATAAAGAAGGCTACGGACGACACAGCAAGTAACCATATTCGCCAATACGTTATCCAACAGGCAAAAAACGAACTGGCAACGGGTGCTACCATTGCGCAAGTGGCATATAAATTGGGATTTGAATATCCGCAACATTTTAGCCGAATGTTCAAGAAAGAGACTGGGCAAAGCCCGAAAGAGTATTGCGAGAACATCAAGTTAGCCTTCTCGGTTTGAGAAGAAGTCTGTAATCCTGTTGACGGCTTCTATTTTAGTTTCCATAACTACATCTGCATAGACTTGTGTTGAATTTATACTCGTGTGTCCGAGCAACTTGCCGACCGTGTATAAGTCGCCCCCGGCAGCCAATGACAGTGTAGCCATCGTGTGCCTGCTGGTATGGAAACTGACATTCTTTTCTATCCCTGCGGCAGCAGCCATCTTTTTAAGACATCTGTCGCAGGCACTAAGGCAGGTCATATCAAAGACCTTTTGTCCCGGCTTGCAGCCATTTCTGTCCGGCAACCATTTCAACGCAGACTGGTTCAAGGGTATCGTTACCTGTTTCCCTGTCTTTTGCATGGCTTGGATTGAAACAACCAGTCCACCATTGACCTGTTTTATATTCCTCCATGTCAGTACGGAAACATCGCTATACCGCAATCCGGTAAAGCAGCAGAACAGGAATGCCCGTTTGGTGGTCTCATTGGTTGCCGGAGCCTCGATAAGCGCAAGCAGTTCCTCTTTTGTGAGATAATCCCTTTCGGACTGTTGCTTGGCTATCCGCTCGTGCCTGCCCAAAGCATAGAAAGGATTTTTATCCATCACCCCCTCTTTTACCGCCACATTGAGCATTCGTACCAGTGTACTCTGGTGTAGATGCAGCGTGTGTAGCGACAACTCTTTGGGATTGTCGGGCGATTTGGTGTTCTTGTAGGTGTTCTTCATGAAGTCAAGCAGTCCCACAATAAATTTCTTGTCAATTTTCGACATCAGGAAGCGGGGTCTGCGGCGGTGTTTCAGATACTCCTTTATTATATTGGCACAGGAGCGGTAATTGCGGTACGTTGCCGGGGAATAGGACGGATTGCGTCTAATCCCCTCAATATGGCTGTCAAGCCAATCCGCAAAAATCCGTTTGGGCAGTTGCTTTGAATTGCCATTATTTGCTTCCGTTTCGTCCTCGTCAATGCCGAGCATCCGCTTTGACTTTATCTCATTCGCCTTTGCCATAGTCGCCTCGTTGAGCCGCCTTGCATCGGGTGCATCGTCCGGCACAAGAAACAGGTTCAGGTACTCGCTCCACCTTTTACCCTTCTCATAGAAATCGAGGTATATAGAGCGGCTTCCTGTTTTCAATGTCCGTGTCCTTATCGTTATTTTCATCTGTTTCCCTCCATTTGCGGTTGTTTTGAAAAGAAGTCATCAACAAGATTGACCGTTTCCACTTTCTTTTGATCCACAATTTTTGCATAAATGGCGGTCGTGTTCACGTTGGCATGACCGAGCAACTTCGATGTCGTATATATGTCCGCACCGAGTGTCAGCAGCATGGTAGCTGCGGTATGGCGGCTGCAATGATAGGTTATGTGCTTGTCTATATGTGCGTTCTGCATCCACTTCTCAATATTGCGCTCAATGTTAGAAGTTCCTGTCGGCAAGGTAAAAATCGGTTCATCGGGATTCTCTTTGGGATTCAGGCAATCGACAGCCTCTTTTGACAACGGCACGTTTACCAGTTTTTGAGTCTTCTGCATCTTTATTCTTATATATAAGGTCTTGCCATCGGGGGCTTTGACAATCTTTCCCCATGTAAGTGAACGTACATCGCTAAGGCGAAGCCCGGTGAAACAGGAGAACAGGAACGCACGTTTCACATCCTCATGAGGGCAGGGTGCAGCCATCGCCGCTTTCATTTCCTCCAACGTGAGGTATTCCCTCATGCTTTCGGTTGGCTGGTACTTCTCTTTTGAACTTATGGACTTCAGCGGATTTGCCGACAGGATGCCGTCACGCACGGCTTTGTTCAGCGCACCGTTCAGAACTGCCTGATGATGATGCGCCGCACCGTTGCTGATGACACTGCCGTCCTTGCGCACCGCATTCCTCGCATAGCGCAGAAAGTCTATGAAGCCACGGCAGAAATCCACATCTACGTTTGCCAAGACAATATCCGGACAGTTTGCTTCTTTTAGATACGTTTCGATTTTCAGCCGCAGGTCACGCCTGCCTTTGAGGGTGGATGTAGAAAAACCGAATTTCTCCTGCTCATACTCTTTCAGAAAATCCACAAGCGTTATACACGACCGCTTCACCTTGTCCCACTGGCGCACACCGTGGTTCTGCAGTGCAAGGATGCGCTCGGCTTTGATTTTCTCGGCAACCTGTCTTGCATGGATGTTCTGCTGGCGGTCTATCGGTGTCGATTCGGGAACAAGGTACAATCCGAGAGATTCAACCTTGCGTACTCCTTTTACATAGACATCGAGATACAGGCTCATGTTTCCGTTAGCCAACTTTCGCTGACGGATGCGGACAGGCTCTTTCACCTTTTGTACTTTCTTCGGTCGTGCCATGATGTTTTCCTTTCCTTATATTATTCTTTCCACAGGCAGATTTATTTCTGTTTTTACGCTGCAAAATTACCAATTTTTTCTGTATCACGCAACAAATATGCAACAAAATATCGTTAAAACCGTTGTTTGATATGCTTTCTTAGACAAAATCGGAAAAGATTATAAATACCTAATATACAATATATTTAACCAGTTATATTTCTTTTTGTACGATTATTCTTTCCTTATGATAAGCCTATACTTCGTTGGCTTTCATTATCGGACATGAGATTTGTACCGGAATATCATGTGAAACCAATTTTTCAATTGCGTTTTTGGTACGTTGCCAAGAACCCTTTACAGTCGTTATTGTATCATGTTTTTCAGGATCCATCGAATAAAGGGATACCTGTATTATGGAAATATTCGCATCCTTCAACCATATAAGATCCTCATCCTTCAGCGCTATCAGATTTGAAAGAATCGAAATCTTAAGATCCCTGTGGCGACAATATTCCACTACTTCCCGCAGGTTTTTATAGAGAAAGACCTCTCCACCCGACAATGTCACATGAATACCGCCCATTTCAGCAAACTCATCGATAAGTGATTTCACTTTCCTGACGGGCATATCAAAACCATGATTCTTTTTACCGTTCGGGATATAACAATGGATGCATCGTTCGTTGCATCGGCTTGACAATTCGAATTGTAGATTTGAAATCTGGGGTTTCTCTACGATTTCCCTGCTGAAAAATTCCGCCGTGCTGATTTTAACTTCCTCCTCTGTCGCCTGATAGAAATCATTACGCAATGTTTTAGGATTGTCGATGTCATAGGTGAAACTTTGGTCTTTCGCATCCAGTTCTTCTATTGTATCACCTATTACTACAAAACAGTCGTTTGCTAAACTTTCCATAAAGCCGACCACGTCTTCTTTTACGGTCGAGTAGTCCGCATCTTCATAGAGCGGCATCAGTTTTCCCACAATTTCATCTATCGATTGTGGCTCGCGGGATATCAAACGCAAGATATCCGCACCATATTCATCGTAAGTACGGTCATGGCGCGTCAATTGATTTATTATGTAGCCGTATTTTTCAGTACAACGGATAAACGAGTTCTTGGACTGTCTGACAAGCATATCTTTCTACTTTAATGTTTTCATATTCTTCCAAAGGATCTTTGCCTGAGCACATATCTCTTTCGGAATTTTTAGGATTGAACCGGTTTCGGTATGATTGACCGCATAACATCGGTTACAAAAATCAATATAAGTACAGTCCATGCAGGTTTCAAAACAACCGTTCGTCAGGGACCGAAGCATCTTCAACCATTCTGACTGTTCCCATATTTCTTTAAGGGTAACACCGGAAATATCCCCGATAGGCTTACCCTGAAGCTGGGGACACACCGTTACCTCACCTCCCGCTGTAACGTACAGACCTAAATGACCGGCTGGACACAATGGAGAATTCAGAAATTCAATAAAATCATAATCAACAGTATAATCCGGCGCTTTACGCAAGAAATATTCTTTTGCAAATGCAGGGGCCTCCAATAGCAAAGTTTTAACCATTCTGTCGAATTCGTCTTCCGTCAGCCTGTGAACCAAATTGTCATCGGATTGATCACAGCGTGCCGATATGACGAACGACGGCTCAAATTCAATATCGTTATCCTGCGTGAATTTTATAAGCTCCACAATACTATCTACATTTTCACGCATCACCGGACATGCAATCTTTACCGGAATACCTTTTTGCCGGAGTCTCGTTATTGCATTCATCGACCTATGCCATGACCCCTTTATTTTTGTAATGGCATCGTGAAGCTCCGGTTGCATCGCATATAAAGACACCTGCACCAGACAAGGCCTGTTTTCACATAAGAAATCCAGGTGCCTGTCTGACAATAAAATCAAATTGGAGTATAACCCATATTGGAGGTCGACCGACTTTATATGCCTGATAATAGCCTGAATATCTTTATGCAGAAAAACCTCTCCACCCGTTAGAGTCACAGACTTTCCCCCTAATTCAACAAATTCACTGATAATGCGTATTATCTCATTGACATTGAGCGTAACCGAGTTATCTTTGATGGAGTCGGGCAAATAACAATGTATACAACGCTCATTGCAGGCATTAGTGATTTCAATTGTCAGGTCCTCTATATGCGGAATATTTTTATTATCAGGCATATACCTGCGAGGCATACAGTCGGAATCCTTAAATTCGCCATATATCTCAATTAATTTTTCGTCCTGAAGCTGGTGCAGTATCGATTCAAAATCTTTCTGAATTTCAAATCTATATTCTTCTGAATAAATTGGAATGATATCATTTACTATTTCATCAATATCGCGCCAACCGTGTGTCAGATACCTTATAAGCGCCGATCCGCTGCCATCAAGCGTGACCTGTTTCCCGGTCAGCATATCGGCTATATAGCCGAATTCTTCAGTTGACTTTACATAGACGTATTTAGGCAAACGAACTTTCATGAAGTGGATTATCCTGTCAAAATAACGCACCGATTTTGATTTAACGACGAGCATACAAGGAGAGATGTTGAGGCACATAAAATGAGCCTCAACATCTTTTCGCTTGGTTGTAATTAATCGGTGTAATTAATTACTGCGCTCACAATCCTTGCAATAGCCTTTCGACGGTGAAGTGCTCAGGCAACTGGCCTTGTTGGTATAATTGCCACAACCGGCGGCATAAGAACCCGTAGGAAGATTCTTAGCGATAATCTTGGCTTTCTTGTACTCTTTCATTGTATGAAATGTTTAAGAAATTTTTTACGCCTACCTCCTTTCAAGCGACTCGGCTTTCTCTTTTAGATTTTGATTTCTGCAATTTTCCAGTTGGTCGGAGATGACCATGCAAGATCCTCCTTCTCCAGGCCCATGCGTCTCATCGCAGCCTTGACTTCCTCGATGGTTGGACAATTCCATGAGTTCTGGGTCACCACCTGAAGTATAAAACCTTTGGGCATCCGCTTTGTAAAGTTGTACGGTGCCTGTAATAATAATGCTTTCATCTTGTTGCGGGTATCATTAGAATTCTACTCCAAATGCCTGCAATGTATCGAACACCTGTCCTTCGGGTATCCCGTCGACAAGGATAATCGGGTTGCCGTCGGCATCGAAATCCTTGGAGATAGAAGCTCCGAGCGAAGACAACTGTCCGGCAAGCTCGTTGAAACTGCCGGCGAAGCCATGACTACGCAGCCATGCTGTGTTCAGAGGCACAGTGCTGACCTCCTCGCGTGCGGCCTGTGCTTCGGCAGCTGTCTGAGCCGGCTGAGATGTCTTCATGTCTGTCTCGGTGACGCGTGTCGTATAGTTGAGGCTCTGGGTCTGGTTGCTGTCTACACGTTCCTGGGCGTGGCGTGCGTCCTCGCGATAGCGCTGGTTGTCGCGTTCGAGGTCGGCGGCACGCCGTTCGGCAGCCGAGGCGTTCGACGCGGCCTGTGCCGACGCTATGGTTGCGCTGGTGTCCATGCTGTGGCGCGCCAGATCCATGGCCTGCTGCTGGCTCATCTGCTGCATCTGCATCATCTGCGCCATCATCTCCTTGAGGTCGTTGCGGTTCTGTTCATGCATCGAATCGGCGCGACCCATCATCTGCTCGTGCATCTGACGCGTCATCTCAGCTTCACGGCGGGCCAGTTCAGCCTCCTTGGCAGACGATGATTTCTCTTTGAGCGCATCCATGAAACCTGCCTGTGCCGATGCATCGAGGTCGCGAAGCTGTTCGGCGGCAAGCTGCTCTGCCGACATCTGGCTCTTGATGTTGAGCTGGTCGGTGGCCGCGTCGAGCTCGTCCTTCTTGGCGGCACGTTTGGCCTCCATCATGGCCTTCATGTTCTCCATGGCGATGTTGCCCTTCAAGCGCAACTCCTCCTGCTGCTGGCGGCGCATCTCCATGTCGCGGGCGTGCTGCCGGTCGGCGGCTTCCTGCTCTACGGCACTGAGCCTTACGGTACGGTCGACCTCTTTGTCGGCATGTGTCTCCTGATGGTCAAAGTCGAGATTCTTCTCGGCCATGCGACGTTGATGCGCGCGGTCGGCGGCATCGAGATCCATCTGAGCGCGCCGGGTCTCGAAATCGAAATCCTGGGCCTTGCGCCGGGATTCCATGTCGAAGTCATCGCGTTTGTCAGCGCGGGCACGGGCATGCTCACGGTCGGCTATGTTCTGGCCATGCTCGTCGAGGCGCACGGTACGCTCCACGTCCTTGTCCTGACGGCGGTCATCGAGGTCAAAATCAAGCTGAGCCTTCCTGGAGTCAAGATCGAAATCCTGCGCCTTGCGCCGGGATTCCATGTCGAAATCCTGTGTCTTGCGCCGGGATTCCATGTCGAAATCATCGCGTTTGTCAGCGCGGGCTCGGGCATGCTCACGGTCGGCTATGTCCTGGCCATGCTCGTCGAGACGCACGGTACGCTCCACGTCCTTGTCCTGGCGGCGGTCATCGAGGTCAAAATCAAGCTGAGCCTTCCTGGAGTCAATGTCAAATTCATGGTCGGCATGCTGATGTTCGAGATCCTGTCGGCGAGCCTGAGCATTGAGCTCACGGTCAAGTTCGCGGTCGGCAATATTTTGGCCGTGCTCGTCGAGACGGACTGTGCGGTCAATGTCCTTGTCCTGACGGCGGTCATCGAGGTCGAAATCAAACTCCGCTTTGCGTGATGTCATGTCGAAGTCATGCTCATCCCGTTTGCGCCCCATCTCAAAATCATGCTCTTCATTGCGCGAACGTATATCGAAGTCGAGATCCGCGTCGGCACGGCGGTTTTCACGGCTACGGTCCATTTCCTTGCCTTCGCGCATGAATTTCTCAGCCCATTCGTCGTGACTGTGCTTCTGGTCAAGCTGATACCTCTCTTCAGCGTAAGCATCTTCTTTGCGGCGCGTCTCAAGGTCGGCATCGAGCTTTATCGAGCTGAGTTCAAGCTCATCGACAGCTCTCTGGCGGTCAATAGCATACCGCTTGCCATAAAGGATGCTCTCAAGGTCGGTCCGCTCTGTCTCCTGACGCATAGCATTGATGTCGAGCTGATGGCTCGCCTGTGCCTGTTGCAGGGCAAGGTCGGTGTCGAGACGCAGTTTCTCGAGAGTGTTGCTTACCAGAGATTTGTGACGAAGCAGGTCATTGAGCTGGCCGCGCTCGAACTGACCGTTTGCTACACGCTCCTGCAGCACCTTACGCTCGTCGTCATCGATGAGTTTCTTATCGGCTAATTCATTGAGGATTTTCTCGCTTTCATATCTGCGGGTCTGTTCGTCGGCATTGCGGGAGGCCTCAGCCAGACGCATCTCCATCTCATGCTGAGCCACGAACTGTTTCAGCTCATCCTCCGTAAGAAGTTTGTCGCGGTTAAGCTCGGCGAGAGCCGTTTCGAAACGGGCTTGCTCCTTTTCCCGGGTGAGACTGGCATCGTTTTCCTTGACAAGCCGTTCTGCTTCCTGCTGCATCTCGAAGTCGGTCAGGCGGTTGCGGAATTCCGTCTCACGGACATAGAACTCGTTTTCTCTCTCAGCCTTTGCCAGCTCGCGCTGTTGTTCACTCAGCCGTTCGAAATCCTCATCACGGGTAACGAGGTCGAATATATTGATTATGGATACACCGAACAGGCGGTTCTGCAGCATTGAGCCAAGTGTCTGCTTCAGGTGCTCCTGCTGCTGAGAGGTAAGATGCCCGTCTGTCACCTGCATCGTACTGAAAGCATGCTCGAGAATCTGCTTCACCCAGGGTGTCATCAGGCGTCGCATGGTCTCGACACTGACTTCGTTGCTATCGACAAGATACTGACGACGGAATATCTCAAAATCTGTCACACGCATCTGCATGGATGCTCCTACCTTAAGGGGCGTACCGGAGGCCGTGACCTCGAAAGGAACATAGTCCACAGAACCGGCACTGCCGAACGACTCTTCGAACACACGGTTCGAGATGAGATAGATCACCACAACCGAGGTATTGCGCTGCACGGTTACAGCGGGCTTTACGACGGGTTTAGGTGTGGGAGCCGCTTGCGGCGCGGCCGGAGTCTCTTTGCTCGCGCCGAACAGACGGCTGAGGAATCCGCGCTTCTTCTCTTCGGTCTTAGGCTCCTGAGGAGTAGGGGGTGCCGGCAACACCGTACCCTGCGGGGTTATGGTCTGCCGCTTGCCCTCGCGTACGATAGTCTCGTTTGAGAAGCGATAGATACCGCCGTCGAGCGTCTGCACGAGTTTACCGTCGGAAAACACGGCAGCGGTGACACCATCCTGCACCACCACGCCTCTTACAGCGCCGCAGTCGGCCATCTCGCGCTCGGTTACACGACGGGCAATCTGCCCCGGGCCGAGGCTCCAGACGGCCTTGCCGCTTATGATGCTCACGCCGTCGACAGGCTGTGGCACCTTCGACGCCCCACGGACGGGTGCCGGGGCATCGAAATCAAAATCGTCGGCCGCAGGTTTCGGTGCCGGGGCATCGAAATCAAAATCGGCTGCGGGCCGTGGAGCCGCAGCCTCCTCTTTCAGCGGGGTGCCGCACTTGGGACATTTATCGAATTTCGGTAATACCGGGAAGTTACATTTGGGGCAACGCATATATCTGTTCTCTGATTGTTATTTTTTGTACATATATGCCATGTAATAAGGCATAGGGTCAATTATAAGTGTCCGGTCGCTCACTCCCTCGTGGCGCATCTGCTCGCGGTAGCGTTCGGAATGGGCTTCCAGCGGATGCAATATGCATTTCTTCATTCCCCGGAGTGATTTCAGCGAAGGCGACAGACAGTACAGACCTGTCATTTCCATCTCGCCGACCTCCCTGAGTGTCTCGGGGGCATAAAGATAGTCAAGCCGGTTGAAGCAGCGGTCGCCGATGCGCTCGATATTCGGTGGCAGAATCACGACTCCGTCGCTTCCTCCGCGATAAAAGCCCGGACTCAGTATCTCGCGGATATGAACACAACGCGACATGTCCGCCCTTTTGAGGTCGCTGAGATCTTCTATCCTGCGTAGCGAGGCAGGAAGCACCAGCTCTTCAATCCCACTTTCGTTGAAGGCTCCTACGCCTATGCGCTCCACGCTGTCGGGAATCACCACATGACGCAGTTCCCGCTGTCCGGCAAACTCGAAGTCCCTTATCTCTCTGGTCCCGTCAGGTATTATGATTGTATCTTTAGCCATTACTGTAAGCTTAGGGAGTTCAACAATGTCTTGACCTCTTCTGAACACTCCACTCCGGCAGCGAATACCTTGCGGGCACCTGCAAGTGCCACGCGGGCCACATCCTCACGTCCGGCGGCAATGTATAGCTTGCCGAGAAGCACCAGCACCGACGCATATGCTCCTTTGAGCCTCATGCTTCCGTCCTGGGCGGCATAGAGATCGTCGCCGGCCTCGTAAAGCAGTTCCTGAGCGGCGCGAAGCTTGCCTTCATCTATGAGATGGAAAGCCTTGCAAGCGGCTATATTGTCCCAGAGAAACACGTAATCCGCGCCTCCGTTCTCCTCCTCACTATCGAAGTATTCATAGACCGTGATGTCAAGAAACGCTCCGGCGGCATTGGTGTCTTTCATTCTGCGCGAGGCTACGCCCCAGTCGCTTATCTCGGCGACATCCATCGGCTTTGCCAACTCGGTGATTGGACAGGAAAACTCCCCGACCGTTATCTTGCTGTCGCCGGTAAATGTCTCCCCGCCGGTGTTCCACACACGCTCGCCGTCCGCCAGTGTCGGCGAGACGCTGGCCGGCTTAACGGTGTAACAGGTGCCGTCGCTGCTGATAATGCAATGTGCGGGTGCCACCCCTGCTCCCGAAAGGTCGGCGGCCTGATTGCCGCCACGTCCTACAATTATATCCATAGCTTATTGAGGCAAAAGGTCGATTTTAGGCATAGGAGGAAGCTCGCTCTGTGCCGAAGCCTGACGGATCCGGTCGGTTATGCCACTGAGCACATAGTCGAGCTGGAACAGGAAATCGTCGTGAAACTCCTCGACAGCCGAGGCATCGTCGGCACCGAGCAGCAGCATCAGCGCCTGGGCGAACGGGTCGATAAGATCCGTATTGCCCGTAGCGCCCTCCTCGGCAAAAGCCTCGGCCTGCTCCTTATAATCGGAGAGCGTCGGGTCTTTCCAGTACTCGCACAGCGAGTTGGCAGCGGCTAGTAATGCGATGTTGCCGAAGGGCATGTCGCCCCACGCCTCAAGGTCGCTTATCAGGCCTTCTGCGGCAGCGGAGTCGCCGTTGTTGATATAGGCCATCGCCGCCCAGAAGCTCTGCCAGTAGCTGTCGGTGGCGCGCGCCTCATATTCGGCGATACACCGCGCGGGGTCAAGACCGGCAAGTATCATCCAGTAGTTGCACTGCACCTCGTCGGCATCATATTTCTGCGCCATTGCCTCCAAGCGTCCCAGCGATGAGCGCAGATTATCGATCTTGCCGCTCTCCATCAGCTTGAGCACCTGGTTGAGCGTCACCTGCTGGATTTTGCCGAGGGCGTTCTTGCTGTTGCGTGTCATTCCGGCCTTCACGGCATCGAACGTCTGCTGAGCTTCGTCGGGCGATATGCCCAGGCGCACGCGCGCGTCCTCGAGCATCGAGCGCTCATCGTTGGTCACTATGCCGTCGGCCAATGCCTGCTTGCAAAGCTGGCGATACTGACCGAGGGCCTCGGCTTTGAGTTCGTCGGCATTTTTCTGCCGTTCTATATGGGTGTTGCTCACCGAGATGCTCACATCGCCGGCAAAGGCGTTGGCATCCCCGAGGCTCACACCGGCGGCTTCAGCCGCAAGCGGCGAGCCGCAGAAGGGGCAGCAGGGAAACCCCCAACCCTCCGGCAGCTCCTTGCCGCACTTATTGCATCGTGCTGTCATTGTCGGTCTTTATTTCAATACTCTAACACTCCTGCAAAGATGTGCAATCTACTGTAGCAGACTCCTCAATGCAGCAGCCATCGACAAAACCGTCTCACCAATAGATTTATTCAGAATCGGTACATCCTGTCCACCATACTTCATCCTCAGAGCATTCATCATTAAGCTTTGGATTCACGTTGTAGGCCTCACCATCGTAGATAAATCCTACGACTACCTCCTCTTCCGTTGTCGGGTAGAACTCTCCGGCTGCTGGATGATATGCATATTTGAACTTTCGCTTTATTACAGCGGCCAGTTTGGGATTGAATTTTTTGCCATTGTTTGGAACCTCCAGAACCACTGCTCCCTTGCGAAGCTTCCGATAAATGCTTGCTGCATCTGAATAATCAGCGAGCTCAGTCACAACAATATCTTTATAATGTGCAGAAGTTTTAGCTGAGACTAATTCTGCTTCCGATGATAACTCAGACATTGCATATTCATTGCCATCGACTATGAGTTTTGGCAATCCTATTCCACTTCGAGTTGCCACATTCTCGTTGCCTTCATCAAAGGCATCAAGAAAAGTCTCCCACCCATAGATCTCTATCTTGAAGCAGTCATTCTCCGATACGCTTTCAGGCTGAGATTCTTCTGCGAAGTCTTCTTCTTCTTTGGGTACTTCATCGTCACAGCCGCCCCAATCGTCATCATCTTCTTTTTCGGCATCGGGGTCGTAGGGCCAGATTTTTTCGCCGGATATGCCGTTCGAATCGCCGGGAGCACAGTCATACAGCTTGCCGTCGTAGCCGAAGGCGCAGACTGTCACATCGGAATTGCCATCAGGATAAAGGAACTTTTTCGTCACAAGACATGCTTTATTGGCTTTGAACTCCTCATCCTCGGGTATCTCTATCTCAATAGTGGTCCATGCCTTGTTGGTGTAGAGCATACCTTCTTTCGCTCCGCTTTCCTCAAAGAATTTTGCCACATCAAAATCCTTGAATTCGTCAATCTGCTCTTGCGTCAGTACATTATAGTCTATTCCGAGATCAATAGACCCGTATTCGCTGCCATCGACGGTAAAGACCATGCCGTTCCGTTTAAAGCGGGAATAGGCGTCATATACTTCCTCCTCATCAGGATCCTTGGGCTCGAGAAAAAGTTCCTTGCCGAAAACCTCAACAGTAACGGTCTTCATCTTTTTTTCTTCTTCAATATCGTTTGATTTGAATATTCCTTTAGTTTCCTCCGTCACCTTATCCGGATCGGCCACAAAAGCGTCGAGCAGCGACGCAGGTTCTTCGGTCTTGTCTTCAATCTCCTCCACATCTGCCTTCACCCGCATGGCGGCAAGCAAACCACGGTAGTAATCGGCGCGGACTGCGGGCACCATCAGTGTGGCGAAGTCGCGGGCGTTCATGAAAGCATATTTATCGATTGTCATCTCGGGTGCGTTGACGACAAGGGTTGTAAGGCCGCGACCGAAAGCGAACTTGTCGATTTCAGTTACCGAAGCCGGCAGCTCGATGGCGGCGAGCGAGTCGCAGTCACGGAAGGTAACCTGGCGGATTTCCGTCACACCATCGGGGATGGTGATGTCAGCGAGTGCCTTGCACCCCGAGAAGGCAGATTCGCCTATGGCCCGCAGTGAATCCGGCAACCTGACGCTCCGAAGCTCCTTCATGTTCATGAAAGCACGGTCGCAGATCACCTCCGTACCATAGGCAACGGCATACTCTGTCAGTTTCAGGTTGCGGCAGGCGATGAGACGGCCGTCCTTGTACTGCACGCCATCCGCATCCTTATCGCCGCTCTCAAAGATTCCGGCCTTGGTCGATATTCTGTCGCTCATTGTTTATATTCTCTGATTTTGTCTATTATTTCTTTTTCGTATTCATGGAATCGAGCTCCGGGCTGGCGGTTGGATCCGAGAGTCCACGTGTTGATGACGTATAGTCCGTCGTCAGAGCGATAAATGCGATACCACCGGTTGACATCGGGCAGCGGCATCCAGCCACGGTCCGTATTATCCGTCTTGAATCCAAGGTCAGCGGTAACTTCCGAGAATCCAAGCTCTCCGAGCACCTCGTCGCCGAGCTGTTTGCCGACACATAGCCCTATGCCAAGGTCGGACTTGCGTATTGCCTGGTCGAGCACAGGGATGATATGCTCTGCGATATAGGATTTTATCTCGGGAGTATAATTGCCGAGACGCCAGTTTTTGGAATGCCATCCGCAGAGGTCGAGGAAGAAAGGACGTTTGTCGCTCTTTGCCAGACGGGAGATCCAGCCATTGCGCTGACACATCCACCGTTTTGTAGGGAGATGGCTTGGCATTGACGTGAAGTCCTGGCGGTCAGTTTTATCGAGCCATGGAAATTCGAGTGCGATGCGGCTGTAGCAACCGTGCATTGCCCCCGACATCTTCATGGCAACGGCATTTCGGACATTGTTGATATGGCAGTTATCGTCGGGCAGCGGAGTGCCGTCCGGTCCGCCGGGATTGTAATTGAGCAGCACTGCCGAACAATTGTCAGGATTGCCCCAATAAGGCTCAGGCATCAGGTCGCGGTGTAGAGTCGAACCTGGTACAAACCAACATACCTCCGACTCAGGCACAGTGCCATCGCCATCAGCCCATCGGCAGATGACATCGTCCCAATATTTCACGTATTCATTCATGGCGATAATTCCTAAGCACATTATCTATAAGTTTGTGTTGCTTCTTTCTTATTGTCTTCCTGATAACAGCCTGGTATTTAATCTTAAGGATAAAATGCCTACTTCCTTTCAAGCGATTCGGCTGTCTCTTGATATTATTATAGACACATTCAGAAAAAAATTCAAAAAACGGATTGATTTTTTCCGTAAAAATGTCGAATGGGAAAGCCATCTCTATAAAAGAGATTGTGACTGAATTCATTTCATTGAGATATAATAGATTACGCTTATTATGTCAGGCGTATAGCTAAACAATATCACTTCGGAGATGAAAAAAAGCAGGCTGTCCGCAGAAAAATAAGCATAGGGGGTGTCTTTTCAAGATAGTTTTGTATCTTTGCATCTATAAAGACTCTCTTTTATAGAGATTTGGATGCTTGCTAAACAACGAGGACTCAGAACCGTATGGCTCTGAGACGATAATGTCCTTAGTTGGATTTGCTTTTTGTTGGGTATTATTTGAGGCTTTTGAGAATTAGGGAGTTGGATCGGTCAACAACGGAGATATGTTTTTCAGTCCGGAATCGGTCCTGAGTCGATAGAGCAACGACAAAAAACGCGCAATATGCTGATATTGCGCGGCTTGTCTTAATTTAGTCTTGTGTCGTCCGGAAGGTGTCCGGTCATCGCCGCAGGCGCTTTGCCCCGGCAAAGAACTAAATAGTGGAGCTGGAAGGACTTGAACCTTTCACTCCAAATGCAGTTATATCAATGATATAGATATGGGGTATCAGCAAGTGGTAACGAGATGGTAACGGAAAACTCCGTATCTCTCGACGGCTCTCTTGCCGTTACTGAAATGAGGTGTTCAGGTAGTGGAAAGTTAGCAAATTATTCGCTGAGAATCAAGTCGGAAGGTTAGTTTTAACGATTCTTATGTCGAATGTTTGCACTATCAGCGGGACGCAAATGCAGGCTCAAGAATCTCCAGCTCAAGTGCAGATTCTATTTTGGAGATAGTCTCGATCGAGAGGTTTTCCGTACCCTTCAGGACTCTTGAGATATATTGCTGAGAGCACCCCATCTTTGCGGCTAACGATTTTTGTGTAAGCCCAAGCTCTTCCATTCTGTCGAGCATCATCATGGCTATGCGTTGCGAATAGCGAAGCCACGACTTATTCGCCATACGCCATTCGGCATTCTCCCGCCAACGGGAGGGAGTCGCGCTTTCGTGCTCTTTTAGCCGCGATAGTATTTCTTCTCTGGTTTTCATTTATACCTTACTGCCCAGAGATTTTCGTTGTCTGTAATCCTGTCAAATTCCATGTCTGAGATTTTGTGCAAAGATAATAATTCTCTTCGAGCTTAACAACTTAAAAGTTGTATTTGTTCGGATTGAAGATTTACTTAGACGAGCAGGAGTTGACGCTTGACCGTTTCAACAGAGGTGATTTGTCAACTGATGAACACCATAAAAGTTCTGAAGAAAATAAGAAGCCAATCGCAAGTGAGCATACAGAAGAAGCTTAACACTATAAAAATGTTTGATTCTCAATGAATTACTGAAAATCAAACATCTGTCCGAGTGGAGCTGGGGGGAGTTGAACCCCCGTCCAAACGTGGAACTAATGAGCTTTCTACGTGCGTAGTCTCAAGTTGGTTTTCGTGCTATGGCAGGCCTGAAACTACCAACCACGGCCTTATCCTCTAAGATTTCGGAAGCTTCCCGAGGATGTCGGCTCCCTATTTCCGATTTACCTGCACCGCCTGATCGATTAGTCTCGGAAAAAGGACAATCGGGCGATGTCTTGTCGCTGCAACTGTTGCGGCGATTAAGCGTAATCTACTGTACTTCGATTAGGCAGCAAGAGCGTAGTTGTTTTCGCCATTTAAATTGTTCGAAATCTGAGATTATAGAGCATAGACTCAAAGCTCTGCACGCTTACCCACCACTTCTACACGCTGTCAAAACCGGTCAGCCCCGATTATGTCGGCCTGTCGTGCGACAGATAAAACATACAAAGATAGCGAATAAAAGCTTTGTGTCGATTGTTTTAGCAATATTTAACGCCATGCGTGTCTCTCTGTGAGTAAATCTTGAAAAAAGCGGATGAAAGATGCCTGAGGCCGAGCTATTTTTGCTTACCTTTGCAGATGAATTTCTTGCGCTTGAGTCTTTTACCTACCTATGAATCATAATAAAATCAATCGACGCGATTTCCTGCGCAACCTCGGCATGGCGGCCGGTGTGCTTGCTGCATCGAGTCCGTGGCTCTCGGCCTTCGCCGATGTCGATCATACCGCGAAAGAACGTTGCCGTCTCGGCATCATCGGCCCCGGGTCGCGCGGCCGTTTCCTGATGAGCTTTATAGCAGCCAATCCCAAGGCAGAGATAGTCGCCATCGCGGATGTCTACGAGCCTTCTATCGAAGAAGCACTGAAGATCGTCCCCGGCGCGAAAGTATACCGCGACTACCGCCGTCTTCTCGCCGACAAGGATGTGGAAGCCGTCGTGGTCGCCGTGCCTCTCCACAAGCATTACCAGATTGTGATGGATGCCTTCGATGCCGGCAAGCATGTCTACTGCGAGAAGACGATAGGCTACACGATGGAGGAATGCTTCAATATGTACCGGAAGCATATGGAGACAGGACTTCTCTTCTTCACTGGCCAGCAGCGGTTATTCGACCCACGCTATATAAAGGCCATGGACCTTGTGCATCAAGGACTTTTCGGCAAGGTGTCGCATGTCGATGCCTACTGGAACCGCAACGGCGACTGGCGGCGCGAAGCCACTCCCGAACTCGAACGCTTCATCAACTGGCGACTATACCGCGAATCGTCGCGAGGATTGATGACGGAGCTTGCCTGCCATCAGCTACAGGTCGGCACATGGGCCCTCGGCAAACTCCCCGACAGGGTGATGGGCCACGGCGGCATCACTTTCTGGAAGGACGGACGCGAAGTCTACGACAACGTGCACTGCGTCTACGGCTACGACACCGGCGAGACCATAACCTACGGCTCGGTGATCTCCAACAAGTTCTACGGCCTCGAAGAAAAGATTATGGGCAACCTCGGCACCGTCGAGCCAGAGAACGGCAAGTATTTCTTCGAAGAGGTTGCCCCGGCCCCGGCTTTCCTCCAGATGATAAATTCGTGGGAGAACAAACTCTTCGACGAGATACCCTTTGCAGGCACCAGCTGGGCCCCCGAGACGGCCAACAAGAACACCGGCGAATTCATCCTCGGCGAGCGTCCCAAGGGCGACGGAACATCGCTCCTCACCGAAGCTTTCGTCGAAGCCGTCATTACCGGAAAGCAGCCCGAACGTATTGCCGAGGAAGGCTATTACGCGAGCCTTCTCTGCCTCTGGGGCCACGAGGCCATCGAGCGCGGCGAGATCCTGACATTCCCCGAACAATATAAAATCGACTATGAGCCATACGGCACACGCCGGCAGCCTGTTGTCCAGATACAGCAATCATGAAAGACTTCACTATCACCGCACGGCGACAGCGCACGGAGCTATGGATGCTGCTGGCTTCCTTCGTCGTGGCAAATATCCTCAACATATGGGCCGTAGCGAGCTATGGCGCGCCCGTGAGCGAGATATATTCATCTTTATTCTACGTCCTTGTCTGCACCGTAGTCATATATGCGCTTACCGTCGTGGTGCGCATCCTGGCTTACGGCATCATCAGCCTCTGGCGGAAAATCAAAACAAAAAAGTAAACCTATGACATCCAGAAGAGATTTCATCAAGGCACTCGGAGCTTCCGCCGTCAGCGTGGGGCTCGGGGGTGCCGGCCGTATCTTCGCTGCGGAACCCTCGGCGGCAGCCGGTGGCAGCCGCGACGGCAAAGTAAAGATAGCTTATATAGGCATCGGCAACCGTGGCGAGCAGAACATCGACGAGTTCGCCCGTACGGGCATGGTCGAGGTGACCGCCCTGTGCGACATCGATATGGGGGCGCCGCACACGCAGAAGGTGATGAACATGTACCCCAAGGCACGGCGTTTCCGCGATTTCCGCGAGATGTTCGACAAGGCTTCCGGCGATTTCGATGCCGTCTGCGCCTCCGTGCCTGATCATATGCACTTCCCTATCGCCATGCTCGCCATAGCGAACGGCAAGCATATCTACGTCGAGAAACCGATGTGCCGTACCTTCCTTGAGGGCGAACTTATGATGGAGATGGCGCGCCGTCACCCCGAGGTAGCCACACAGGTCGGCAACCAGGGTCATTCGGAGGCTAACTATTTCCAGTTCAAGGCATGGAAAGATGCCGGTATAATCAAGGATATCACCGCCATTACGGCCCACATGAACAATCCTCGCCGCTGGCATGGCTATGATTCAGCCATGCTCCATATGCCCGGCTTCGAGAAGATGCCCAACGGGCAGATAGACTGGGACACATGGACCGGCCCGTGCCAGTACCACGGCTACTCCGACAAGTACCACCAGGGCAACTGGCGCTGCTGGTACGACTACGGCATGGGCGCACTCGGCGACTGGGGCGCACACCTCCTCGACACGGCTCACGAGTTCCTCGAGCTCGGCCTTCCCTACGAAATCAGGATGGAGTACGCCAAGGGTCACAACGCATATTTCTATCCCTATTCCTCGACGATCAAGTTCCGCTTCCCGGCCCGTGGCAGCATGCCGCCCTGCGACGTGACATGGTACGACGGCATCGACAACCTGCCGCCCATCCCGTCCAATTACGGCGCGTCGGAGTATAATCCCGATGTGCCTTCGACCAACCAGGGCAACACTCCCGTGTCGGAACTGAATCCCGGAAAGATTCTCTATGGCCGCGACCTTACGTTCAAGGGCGGCAGCCATGGAAGCACCCTCAGCATCATCCCCTCGGCCAATGCCGCCGACATAAAGGGCAGCCTGCCGGAAGTGCCTCAGAGCCCCTCGAACCATTACGTGAACTTCCTCCGTGCCTGCCAGGGAACGGAGAAGACGCGCTCGCCCTTTGAAATCAACGGTGTCCTCAGCCAGGTGTTCTGCCTCGGTGTGATAGCACAGCGTCTCAACACGCAGCTCTATTTCGACGCTCGTACCAAGCAGTTCACAAACAATGCCTTCGCCAACGCGCTCCTCTCGGGCATGCCACCCCGTTGCGGCTGGGAAGATTTCTATAAACTGACATGATACAACACAGAAACCTATGAAAAAGATATTTGCAAGCATAGCCCTGGTCGCAGCCTTCTTTGTCGGCGCTTACGCCCAGGAATGGCAGCCGCTCTTCAACGGCAAGAACCTCAACGGCTGGAAACGCCTCAACGGAAAGGCCGAATACGTCGTGCGCGACGGTGCCATAGTCGGTTCGAACAAGATGGGCGAGCCCAATACCTTCCTTGTCACCAAGAACAACTACGGCGACTTCATCCTCGAATTCGAATTCAAAGTCGACGACCTGCTCAACTCCGGCGTGCAGCTCCGCAGCCAGAGCATCAAGAGCCGCGACAACGGCCGTGTCCATGGCTACCAGTTCGAGATCGACCCCTCGGCACGTGCATGGTCGGGCGGCATCTACGACGAGGCGCGTCGCGGATGGCTCTATCCCCTCATCAAGAATCCCTCGGCCAAGACAGCTTTCCGCAAGGGAGAGTGGAACAAAGCCCGCGTCGAGGCTTACGGCAACAGCATAGCGACGTGGATCAACGGCGTGCCTTGCGCCAACATCTGGGACGATATGACTCCCGAGGGCTTCATAGCCCTTCAGGTTCATGCCCTGGACCGCAAGGAGCAGGAGGGGCAGGAAGTAGCATGGCGCGACATACGTATCTGCACAAAGGATGTCGAGAAATACCTCACTCCCGTCAAGGCTCCGGAGGTCAACTGCATCGACAACACCATCTCCCCGGCTGAGGCCGCCGAGGGCTGGACGCTGCTCTTCAACGGCAAGGACAGCGAGGGCTGGCGCGGTGCCCGTCTCGCCTCTTTCCCCGAAAAAGGATGGGTGATCGACGACGGAGTCCTCAAAGTGCTGCGTTCAGGCGGTGCCGAGAGTGCCAACGGCGGCGATATCGTGACTGTACGGCCATACAAGGACTTCATGCTCAAAGTCGACTTCAAAATTACCGAGGGTGCTAACAGCGGCATCAAGTATTTTGTCGATCCCGACCTCAACAAGGGCGAAGGCTCGGCCATCGGCTGCGAGTTCCAGATTCTCGACGACCAGCGTCATCCCGATGCCAAGCTCGGCGTGAAGGGCAACCGCAAACTCGGCTCCCTCTACGACCTCATCCCGGCTCCATCGGATAAACCGTTTGATATCAACCAGTTCAACACGGCTCTTGTAATCGTCCGGGGCAACCATGTCGAGCACTGGCTCAACGGTCAGAAGCTTCTCGAATACGAGCGCAACAACCAGCAGTGGGATGCCCTGGTGGCATACAGCAAATACCGCGACTGGCCTGCTTTCGGCAACCGTAGCGAAGGAAATATCCTCCTGCAGGACCATGGCGACGAGGTATGGTTCAAAAACGTGAAGATCAAAGAGCTTTGACAAATTGCCACACCTGAAACAGGAATATCCCGACGGCACCAAGGCCGTATATGTATGGTTCGAGGCCATGCATACACGTGTGGATATCCTGCTGAAAAGCCGCACGGCTTCCCATGCCTTCCTTCTGGAAGCGGCGGAAGCCGTGCGTTCTGTCATCGGCCGACTTGAAAGTGTCGGGAACCGTTTTTCTCCGCAGAGCGAGATTTCGCGGCTCTGCGCCTCGCCCGAAGGAGTGCCCGTCAAGATTTCGGACGAGCTTTTCGATATGCTCAGCATCTGCCAGGACTACAACCGTCGCACCGACGGCCTTTTCGACATAACTGTCGCTTCGAAAGACTACGATGCCGCTACTGTCCGGGCCGTAGTCCTGTGTCATACCGACAGGACATGCACCCTCATGCGCCCCGGAATAATCCTTGACCTCTCCGGTTTCATCAAAGGCCACGCACTGGACTGCATAAAGCCCATGCTGCTCGGCAGAGGCATCAGCGATGCCCTCGTGAGCCTCGGCAACAGTTCGATAATGGCCATTGGAGACGTGCCCGGGCCCGTGAAGGACGGCTTTCTCACGACTTCGGGGAATGACAGCGCGGAGCGGAGGCATATCGTCGATACGCGCACGGGCCGCCTTGTCGAGGGCGTTGGCGTGGCGCAATTGCGTACCGAATCCGGTGCCGAAGGCGAGGTGATGGCCAAGGTGGCCTTTATACGCGGCCACTCCGGCGAATAGACAACCCTCAGTCCAGCAGTGCGCGGACGGCTAAGATGTACGATTTCTTGCCGAATCCCGAGATACTGCCCCGGCATACGGGGGCGATGAGCGAGCGGCGGCGTATCTCTTCCCTCGCGAATATATTGCTGAGATGCACTTCCACCACGCCGACAGGCAGCGCGGCTATGGCATCCGCTATGGCGAGCGACGTATGCGTATATGCCCCGGCATTGAGGACAATACCGAGGCAGCCGGAGTCAAATCCGGCTCTCTGGAGCTCGTCGATGAGTGCGCCTTCGCCGTTGCTCTGGTAGAAACGGAACTCCGTACCGGGGAAAGCCCCCTCTATCCCGGCATTGATACTCTCCAGAGTATCAGTGCCGTAGATTTCGGGCTGGCGACGGCCCAAGAGGTTGAGGTTCGGGCCGTTTATGATTTCTATATATGCCATATCACTTCGTGTGGACTTTCTCTGTCGGGGGCAGCTCGCGGTTGCGGCGGTCGACAGCGTCGATGACCTCATGAGCCAGGTGCATGAACGACATCGCCGAGGCCGTAGGCTCGGTGACGATAGGACGGCCGCTGTCGGAATGTTCGCCCACGGAGGCTACAAGGGGTATCTCGGCGAGGACAGGCACATCGTATTCTGCGGCAAGGGCATCGACATCTTTCACATCGCCGAAGAGGTAGTAGCGTTCGTCGGGATGCTTTTCGGGCGTGAACCAAGCCATATTGTCGACGAGACCGAGGACCGGCACGTTGATCTTGGGGTCGCGGAACATGGCGATACCCTTACGCGCGTCGGCCAGGGCGACGAGCTGCGGCGTAGTGACGACGATAGCGCCGGTGACACCGAGTGTTTGCACCAGCGTGAGGTGTATGTCGCTCGTGCCGGGAGGCATATCAATGAGGAAATAGTCGAGCTCGCCCCAGTCGGCCTGCTCGATGAGCTGTTTGAGGGCGTTGGAGGCCATCGCGCCGCGCCATACTGCCGCGCTGCCCGGGTCGATGAGGAAGCCGATGGAAAGCACCTTCACGCCGTAGGCCTCGGCAGGGATGATAAGATTGCGGCCGTCGACTTCGTGCATGTACAGCTCCGTCTTTTCAAGTCCGAACATCTTTGGCACCGAAGGGCCGAAGATATCCGCATCGAGAAGGCCTACGGAATAGCCTTCGGCAGCGAGCGCGACTGCAAGGTTGGCGGCTACGGTCGATTTGCCGACACCGCCTTTGCCGGACGATACGGCGATGATATTCTTGACTCCGGGGAGTGCCTTGGGAGCCTCGGCTTTTGCACGCGCCTGCATGCGGCTGGCTGTCTTAATTTCAACTTCTGCTTCGGGGGCGGCAAGCTTGATGGCTGCTTCGGCCGATTTCACAAGCGATGCCTTGAAGGGGTCGGTAGGCTTGTCGAAAAGGAGGGTGAAGCTCACATGATTGCCGTCGATACGGATATCGTCCTCGACCATGTCGAGTTCGACGATGTTGCGTCCCGAGCCGGGATAGCGGACGGTGCGGAGCGCGTCGGTGATAAGAGATGGATATAGTGTCATTGAAATACCTGTGTTTGCGTTGTTATAAATCGTCTTCGTCGGGCTCTATGTTTCCCTGGATCACACCGCGCGAATAGCTTCGGTAGGTGTCTTCGGGGATTGTATCGGCTTCGGGCGGCTCGCTGAGCGCGACGGTGCCGGGGCGGAAGCAGAAATACTTGATTGTCAGCCCTCGGGCGAGCCACTGCTGCTCGTAGTGGGTGCGTATGTTGAGGATAGGGTCGTCGGGACTTATGGTGGCGTAGAGGTCGGAGGTATCGGTCTCTATTTCGAGTCTGTTGTGCAGCGCCATCATGGACGTATAGGCGTAGAGGAAAGGGCTGTCGCTCTTGAGGTGTATAAGTCCGTCGGGAGACATGACCTTGCGGTACAATTCGATGAAACGGGTGCCCGTGAGGCGTTTGCGTACCTTCTTCATCTGGGGGTCGGGGAATGTGATCCATATTTCCGAAACCTCCCCGGGGGCGAAAAAGTTTTCGAGAAGCTCGATCGACGTGCGCAGGAAGGCAACGTTCTTAAGGCCGCTGTCGCGTGCACGGCAGGCCCCGGTCCACATACGGGCTCCCTTTATGTCTATCCCGATGAAATTCTTGTTCGGGAACTGTTCTGCAAGACCGGTGGTGTATTCTCCTTTGCCACAGCCCAGTTCGAGGACTATAGGATTGTCATTGCCGAAGAAATCGCTGCCCCAGCGGCCTTTCAGTGGAAAACCGTCGGCCTGAAGGCGTGCGAAAGGATATTGGAACACGAGGTCGATATCCTCCATCTCGGCAAATTTGCGAAGTTTATTCTTTCCCATCAATCAATTATTACGTAGTAACTTAAAGGATGCTGTGCTTCCGTCGGCAAGCGAGCACTGCACAATGAAGATATTGCCCCGGCAGGACGATGTGTCGAGCGTCGCTGCCTCCATGCCTATATCGGCGCGGAGCAAGACGGCTCCGCCCAGGTCGTAGAGCGTCGCAGTCTCTATATATGAAGATACCGAGCTGAGAACCAACAGCTTGTCTTCGAACCTTGCGGAGACATTGCCGGTACGGACATCGGCAAGAGATGTGGCCACGGTGATGATATCGAATTCCTTCCACTGAGGGGCACTGCGGAAGAGTTCGGCCACCGAGAGGTCGACATGCAGCTTCGCCGACGGCTGGTCCACGCCGCGCCATACGTCAGCCTCTGTCGCAGGGACTTCCTTAATCCCCCTGGCATCAAGATAGCCGAGCGACGATGCGTTCGCCATGGCACTATTTCCTATACTTCGGAGCGAGGAGGGCAGGGCGAGGGATGTCAGCGAGCGAGTATCTGCAAGGGCATAGTCGGGAATGACGGAGAGACGGGACGGCAGTGTGAGCGCCTGCATGGCGGTGCAGCCGAAAAATACGCCCTCGCCCAGAGCTATATCGCTGTTTGCAGAAAGGATGACCCTTATCAGTGCAGTGTCGCCGTAGAAAGCCCGGTCGCCTATGCTGCCGAGGTGTCCGGCCTCTGAGAGGTCGATTTCCTGCAAGGCCGTACGGGCGAAAGCATCCCGGCCTATGCTTACAAGACTTTCCGTACTGCATACCGAACGAAGTGACGTGCAGTCGGCGAAATCGGAAACCGATACGGAGGTGAAACCCGATATGTCGGCGGAAATGAGCGACTTGCAGCGATGGAATAGGTAGCCTTCCGATGTCGATGCAGCCGATATGCGTACAGTCTGCATATCATCGCATCCGGCAAAGGCCGCTTCGCCGAAACGGTATTCGCCCGAAACGATGTCGAGTTTCTTCAATTTGCTGCCCATGAAGGCACAGGGGCCGACATACAGCGTGCCGACAGCCGGGAGTACAATCTCCTCAAGCCCCGAAGCGGCGAAGACTCCGTCGGGAATCATGCCCGAAGGCCACGTACGGCTGACCCCTGAAGGCGATATGATGGTCGATGCGGCTATGGTCGAGCCGGAAAGGTCGAGACTTCGGAGCGCATTCATTTCTTCGGCAATGAAAAAAAGGTCCGAGGCATCGACGCTGCCCCTGACGGTAAGGGTTGTCACGGAAGACGGATCGCCGGCAAGCGAACGCAGTGCACCGGGAGTGCAATTAAGCTCCAGGGCATGGCAGCAGACCGCCAGCCCCGTATAAAACATTATAGCACATAGAAATCGGCGTTGCATCGTCGGGCATTTATCGAACTACAAATGTAAACAAAAAAGCTGAGTTTTTCAGGGTGTGCTGCATAAATATCGAGGATTATGACTACATTTGTATCTCTAATCCAAATCTTATACCTATCGCCATCATGCTCAAAATCGTTCCCGCCATTGCGGCTGCCACAGCCCTGATACTTAGCGCTTCATGCACGTCCAAATCCACTGAAAAAGCTGAATCGGAAAGCATTCCCGCCGACAGCGTCGAAATACTCTACCGCGCATTCTCCCACAACGACTACTCCCGTCCCGGAGCCCTTACAGAGGCCCTTGCCAACGGATTCAACTGCGTCGAGGCCGACTGCTACCTCGTCGACGGCCGCATGCTGGTGGCACACGACCTTCCCGAAGACCCGTCGACTCTCTCGACGCTTCAGGAAATGTACATGGACAGCCTCTTCAGCCGTATAGACCGTATCGGAAGCGTCTATCCCGGTGCCGAAAAGCCTTTCTACCTGATGATCGACATCAAGCGCGACGGCGACGAGTTCTACACAGCCCTACGCCCGTACTTGGCCGAACATGCCGACAAGTTCTGTCGCGTCGAGAACGGTAAGTTCGTCGAGGGCCCTATACTTCTCTTTTTCTCGGGTGCGCGACCTATGGAGACCCTTCCTAACGACAGCATACGCTACGCCTTCCTCGACGGCAAATTCTCCGAGATCGGCAACGGCACGCCCACCACGCTCGTCCCCGTCGTCAGCGACAACTATGAAGACTTCATGACCTGGGACGGCACCGGCGAAATAGATGCCGACAACCTCGCCATCATGCGCGACCTCATCTCGCGTGCTCATAAAGACGGCAAGCTCATACGCTTCTGGGGCGCCCCCGACACCGAAGCATGGGCGGACCTGCAGATTGCCGAATGTGTCGACATCATCGGTACCGACAATCTGCCCCAGTTGCGTGCCAAGCTCGCGAAATGATCCGTATCGCCTATCTGGCCGATTACTCCGAATCGTGCTCTTATAAGCTACTCAAAGGCATCGTCGACTACTCCAAGGCGCATTCGCCCTGGAGCATATACCGTATGCCCGAATCCTACCGCAACAACAAAGGGCTCCCGGGAGTATTGACATGGGTGCTCGATCATGGGGTCAACGTGCTGATAGGCCGATTCGAGAAGGACGACGACATCGGTATGTTCCAGCGACGTGGAATCCTCTGCATTGCGCAGGACCACCGCGTACGCTTCAAGACAATGCCCAATATCACGGGAAACTACCGCCGTACCGGGCAGCTCGCCGCACAGTTCTTCCTGCGTCAGGGATTCCAGAAATTCGCATTCTTCGGCATACGCGACACCGTATGGTCGCAGGAACGTCGCGACGGCTTCTTCGACACTCTGCGAAAAGCCGAGGTCAAAAGCCGTCTGCGCCTCCTCGAGACCGTGCCCGATACCGACTACTGGTCCTACGATATCGAAAGTCTGCGCGAGTGGGTGCGCAGCCTCCCCGAAGGCACCGCCCTGCTCGCCTGCGACGACAACTACGGCAGCCGTGTCCTCGACATTTGCCGCTCGCTCGGAATACGTGTCCCCGACACGATATCTATTCTCGGTGTCGACAACGACGAAATGATATCGGCGCTGACAGAGCCTCCCCTGTCGAGCATAGATCTCGATGTCGAGAAAGGCGGCTACGAGCTTGGCGAAATGATAGACCAGTATTTTGCCTCGGGATGCAATCCAGGGCTTCTCCACGACATAGTGATCGACGGCGCACAAGTGATGGGGCGTCTGTCGACCGACTTCTTCGCTACCGACGACGAACACATTCGTGCGGCCCTGTCGTACATCCACCAGAATATAGCTTCCAACATATCGGTTGCCGACATCCTTTCCCATGTCCCTATGTCGAGGCGTCTGCTCGAAGTGCGCTTCAAGAAGGCGACAAACCACACTATCCACGAGTACTGCCTTCGCCGACGCATGGAAATGTTCGCCTACCGCCTCGCCACAAGCGACGACTCCGTGTCGCACATCGCCGAGACCCTCGGAATAATCGACATGAAGAACCTCTCACGCCAGTTCAAGACACTCTACGGCTACTCCCCCCGCGAATACCGCAACCTCCACCGCGACAACTGATCTGGGGAACATATATTATAGACAGAAAATTATTATAGACAGAAAATTCAAAACATGCATAGAATTATTTCAACCATATTGGTGAGCTTGCTGATGCTTCCGGCTACGGCGGTTTCGGTTCCGGAGACTGCACATGACCCTTGGTCTATCAAAGTTTCCGGCGTGGTAAACGGAGAAGCGGATGGTAATCCGCAAACTTTGATTGTCAATGAATGCGATATCAGCGAGAAAAGCAAGCGGTGTATTGCAGAGCTTGATTCTTCCGGACGTTTTGACCTTAGAATCCCCTTTTATTACGGCCATACGTTTACGGTTAACTTCAACAGACAGTTTATAAATGCTTTTGCGGAACCGGGCGACTCTATTTTTGTATGTATTGATGCTGCCAAGTCTCCTGTCGAGTTTCATCTTTCCGGCGACCATGCCCGGCTTAACGAGGAATATTCACATGCTTCCCAAGAGCTGGCTCCCGGCTACTACGGATTGCAGCTTCCACCAGACACCGTTGCCCTGTCCGACTATATGCCGATGTTTAAAAACGAGGTCGTACGGCTGCAGGCTATCGTCGACAAATATATTGAGGAAAAGTCGCTATCGTCGGAAACAGCTGAGTTACTCCATCTTGACAACATTTTTATTCCGGCAAACCTCGCTATGGGTTTCCGAGGCAAGGGGATTGAGGAACAGACGGCCTTCTTTACAGATTCGCTCTTTGACATATTCAATGAACGGAATACCAAGGTCATGATTTTCCCGTATCACCTGAGTGCCTTGCTGAATAAGAATCCGGAATATATCGATAAGACACCAAAGTCGGTAATCCGCGATTTGATGTATGCAGCAGGCGAGAATGCCAAGATACCTTCCCGAGATGATTTTGTCAACCCGGCATATTACGACCGCCTCTTTGCCCTGACAGACTCTACATTTGATTTTTCGGGACTGGAGCCGGGTGATATGGCCGTGATGGCCGATGGCGCCGTAAGTAGTATCTCCGACGAGAATCCTGTCGGATGGCTGAAAAAGCGTTTTGCTTCGCAACCGGTATATGTCGACGTGAGTGCTACCTGGTGCGGTCCATGCCGGGCTGCACTGGCAACCACAGAAGATGTACGGCAGTATTTCAAGGACTCCGACATAACTTTTGCCATAATATGGCTCAAGTCCGATATGGAATCATGGAAGAAGCTTGCACCTGCCGTACACAATGCCGTACATATCTTCGTACCGGATGAAGATATGTCAAACAGGATAATGGCAATACTCAATATACAAGGTTTTCCGTCTTATTTCTTCATTGACCGCTCGGGCGAGATAACAACAAAGGATGTTCCGCATTTCAATGACCCAGGACTGGTCGACTTCCTTAGGGCTAAAGAATAAAGTCGGAATAAAATATGACTCTCAGCCTACAGCATCAGGGGCGCTTCGGGGCCGAGGGAGAAGATGAGGTCGAGGATGGAGAGGTCGGGGATGAATCCGAGGCGGTCGGCGCGAACCTGCCAGTAGCGGCGCCCGTGAGTGGAGGGGAAGAGCCTGTCGCGACGGTGGTCGTCGATTGCCGCGCCGTCGTCGGCGAGAGTATGGGCGACGACGGTCTCCAGCCCGAGTATGGAGCGCACTATGGCATCCGCACGCTATAGTTTAGGTGAATCTTACTAGAAGTGTGGATAGTGATTGATTTGGACTAAGAAATTAGGGGAAAAGAATTGAATATGCTGTTAGATAGCGGTGATTTGTTTCTTTTTTAGTAACTTTACACTCATAATCTACCACAAAGAATATGAAAAAAGAAGTACCTGGCTTATTCGGACAGACACATAATAATTCTAGTAGAGATTACACCAAAGAAGATAATTGGGGTAAAAATATCTTTAATAGTTCTTTCCCTGCTTCCCTAGTAGCTTATATGAGCTATAAGGGAGTTAAACCTGTGTATTTAAAAACCGATAAGGATAATAACGTTATACATGAATATATAAGTGGTACGGAGCTTTATGGGATAGACCCTTTGGCAGAAAATGCCTTCTATCATTTTGAAACTGGTTTCCCAGCCTATAGCAAGTATTATACTGGTAAGGTTGAGAAGATAGATTTAGTGATGATGAATTCTAGTAATGATGAGCTTCTTACAGCCTTAGAGATAAAACTTACAGCTCTTCCAGATACTACCACTAAGAAGAAAGATGAAGATGAGTATAGCTGTGAGATAGTAGTTAGACCTCCCACAATTAACTTCATAGCTTGTAGCATCTGTCATAGCTTTAAGACTAATGAAGAGAAAGATGTGTTAAGGGAGTTCTTAAACCTAGTCCCTAAGATTCGGAATTGGGATGAGCCTAGTGAGGTGCTACCCCACTATGAAAAGATATTAGAATCAATTCAGAAAATAAGCTCATACCTCACCGATAAGCAAACACCCCTTATTATTGAACCTGTTTGGAAAACCAAGGGGACTAAAGGCATTTTGGCGGATGATTGCTTAGATGTTTTTGTATGGAGTAACTTAGCCGTTATTCAAATGTGTGCCAATGGTGAAAAAACTCATAGGGATAAGAATGGAGAGATAGATAAAATTACCAGAGCTATGAGAACTATCATCTGGATATATCTAATGCTTCACGATTATACAACTTATGGGCAGTTTGATTATCGTGATACCATTAGGGAACATTCTTATAACATCGCCAATGATAAGGGATACTCTATAAGTGGTACTCAAACCTATAAGTATCTCCACTGTGAAGAGTTGACTCATCCTAGAATGTCTAAGAATGTCATAAAGGATATAATTCTAGGCGGAGGGCAAAACTTCCTAAGTCCAGAAAGGCGTTTTGATGCAGTTATAGCTAACACGCCAGACCTATTCAAGTAATGAGAACAGTAGATTTATTTAGTGGTTGTGGTGGGCTTAGTTTAGGCTTTATTTCCGCTGGCATAAATGTAGTAGCAGCCTATGACAATTGGGATGCTGCTGTAAAGGTTTATGCTAATAACTTCAATCATCCTATTAATACTGTTGATTTATCGAATGAAGAATTTGCAGCAGAACACATAAGGCAATATCATCCACGAATGATTATCGGTGGTCCACCGTGTCAAGATTTTAGTAGTGCCGGACTAAGGAATGAGGATAATGGTAGAGGTAATCTAACCTTATCCTTTGCTAAGATAATATCCATTATACGTCCTGAATGGTTTGTAATGGAGAATGTATCTACCATAATCAGGACTAACAAGTTAATTGGAGCGAAGGAGATATTTAGGGATTCTGGATATGGTTTAACTCAAATGGTACTTAATGCCGCTCTATGTGGTGTACCCCAAAAGCGTAAAAGGTTTTTTCTTATCGGCAAGTTAGGTGCTGAAGATGATTTTATAAAGGGTTATCTTATAAATAGACTAGCTAGCAAAGAAATGACTGTGAAAGATTACTTTGGAGATAAGATACATATAGAGTATTACTACAGACACCCTAGAAGTTATGCCAGAAGAGGTATCTTTAGTGTGAATGAGCCTAGCCCTACTATAAGAGGTGTAAACAGGCCTATTCCTAGTGGTTATTCTATACATCATAATGACCCTATAAAGAGCTTAGAGGGTGTTGGACCACTAACTACTAAGGAGCGGAGTATGATACAGACATTTCCCGAAACATTTAATTTTATTGGCTCTAAGAGTGAAATTGAACAGATGATAGGTAATGCCGTTCCTGTTAATTTAGGAAAGTATGTAGCATCTGCTATTTTGGCCTATGTAGCCGATAACGAGAATTAGCTGTTACGGAATCATTGAATAAATAGCTTTAGAACTACTCTATATAATAATGATTAGGTTTACTATAAAGAATTATCGGATGCTGGTAAGGTTTATGCTACTATTTGTGATAAATGGCTAGAGATATTAAGAATAATCCGAATGTGGAACTAGTCTATTTGAGATAATATATTTCTTTTTTATTGTGCCTTACTGTTATAGCTTATGATAGATGCCATTATCTAAACCATAAACCTTCAACCTTAAACCGAATTATTGCAGTATCAGGGGTGCTTCGGGGCCGAGGGAGAAGATGAGGTCGAGGATGGAGAGGTCGGGGATGAATCCGAGGCGGTCGGCGCGAACCTGCCAGTAGCGGCGCCCGTGAGTGGAGGGGAAGAGCCTGTCGCGACGGTGGTCGTCGATTGCCGCGCCGTCGTCGGCGAGAGTATGGGCGACGACGGTCTCCAGCCCGAGTATGGAGCGCACTATGGCATCCGCACTGCTGCATAAGTCGGTGATTTTCTCAGGCTTGTCGAGGGGGCGCGGCTCGAAGAGGGGCATGAGGCGGTCGATGTAGAACTCAAAGAAAGGAGTGCGTCCGTAGGCCGATTCGAGGGCGGTCGGTATCAGCTCCCACCAGCGTCCGTGGGCGGACACATCGACATCGCTCCAGCGGAGCGAGCCGCTCGCAAAGGCTCCCTCGGGACGGCTGACGGGTACGGTAAGGGTCAGCACGCCGCGGGTGTCGGCAATATCGAAGCGATGGACGCTCTTGAAGCGTTTGTCGTAGCGCAGGTCGTTGGATATGACCGCACGGGCATAGCGGGCCATCAGACTGTAGTAGCCGACCGACCCGAACAGTTGAGGAGGCAGCACGACGACGCGCTCCGGTCCGTAGACCAGCAGTGGGGAGCTCATTTGTCGGGATTGGCGCTGCGCAGGATACGGTCGAAACGTATCTTGCCGTCGAAGAGGCCGCGTTCTCTGTCGAAGGAGGCGAGGACTATCATCGGGGTGCCGACTATATGGTCCTCGGGCACGAAGCCCCAGAAGCGTGAGTCCTGCGAGTTGTCGCGGTTGTCGCCCATCATGAAGTAGTAGTCCATCGCGAAGGTATAGCTGTCGGCCGGTTTGCCGTCGATGACCACCTTGCCGCTTGCCGCGTCGAAATATGCGTCGCTGTGGCCCTCATAGTTGCGGATAGCGCGTTTGTAGGTCGTCCAGTTTTCGGGTGTGAGCTCGACGGTCATGCCCTTGGAGGGGATGAGAAGGCCTTCAGCGCCGCCGAAGTCCGAAATCGTCCAGTCGGCATCGTTTCCGAAGGGGAACACGTACGAAGTGTTGTCGCCAGAGAAGTAGGGGATGATCTCATTCATCTTCACGTATCCGGTCAGTCGGCCCTGGCGCTGAAGCTCGTCGAGCATCGCCTGTGTCATAGGCAGGAGGTAGACGGCATCAGTCGCCGATGACTCGGGCAGGAACTGTCGCAGGTTTTCGAGCGACACTCCCGAGGGGGTGATGATATCGCCCTCGGCTATGCCCAATTCGTGAGCGTCGTTGCCGTAGAAGGGCTGGTTGAGCGATATTAGGTAGTTGAACTGTACGTTCTTGGGGAAGGGACGCGCCACGCCGTCGATGTAGAGCGTGTCGTGGACGATTTTGAGACGCTGCCCGGGAAGTCCGACAGCGCGTTTCACGAAGTTCTGGCGGCGGTCGACAGGACGGTATATGATGTCGCCGAAGGTAGCTTTGTCGCTATGGAGACGCTCGCGGCCGTATTCCTCGACGAGCATGTCGTAGTATCGTGCGTCGGCCTCCTCGAGTTTGGTGGCCACGGTGTCGCCGGCCGGGAAGTTGAACACTACGATGTCGCCTTCTTCGACGGAGCGAAGACCCTTGAGGCGCCTGTAGCCAACCGAGGGATTGTCGAGGTATGATTTATGTCCGAAGAGCGTGTTGTGGACCAGGGGGAAGTTGACGGGTGTCATCGGCACACGGGGGCCGTAGACCATCTTGTTGACCCACAGGTAGTCGCCGGTCAGCAGGGTCTTTTCGAGCGAGCTGCTCGGTATCTGGTAGTTCTGCCCCACGAAGGCGAACACGAAATAGACGAGGATCAGGGCATAGACGATGGCGTCGACCCAGCTCATCACCGCGCGCACCGATTTCGACTTGCTTTTCTTCCACCATGTGAAGGGAATGAAGCCCGTGATATAGATATCGAAGAGCAGCAGCTCGAAAATAGCGAGCCACCATGTCCGCATCCATATCACCCATAGCAGGAAGACAAGGCTGACGGCGGCAAAACGTAACCAGCGTGTGGTCTTTATATCTTTTGTGCGACGGCGCAGTTCGTCGGCGAACGATGAGGCCTTCTTAGGGTCCTGCGGCGTGCTGTTCGGTGTTTGTTCCATTGTTCAATCCTTAATTCTCGCAAAGATACGGAAAAAAATCGAGAGGGCTCAGACTTTGATGATTTTAGATAGGAGGGGGTACCATACATAACCCTCGATATCCTCGCGGCCGAGACGGCGGAGCAGCGAGATATATAGCTCGACCTGCTGTACGTGTTTTCGCGACGGTCGCGATGTAAACTTGTAGTCGATGACTGTCGCACGGCCGTCGGGACTGACTACGACACGGTCGGGACGAAATGACTCGCCCGTGTCGGCCAGGAAGATGGAACGTTCGGCATATACCTTGTTCACCGGGTCGAACCACCGGGCAGCCGTCGCGCCTGCTTCGTTGACGGCAGCTGTCAGTTCGCGCAGATACAGCTCTTTTTCTTCGGCGGTAATATTGCCGCGGGCACGTGCCACAGCAGCCGGAAGGTCGTCGATGGTCCTTGTATCGGCAAGGATAGAGTGCATGGCGTTGCCACGACGGGCTGCTTCTTCCATCTCGGGACTGACGAAGAAAACCGGTATTTCGTCGACGCAGGGATTCTCGACTTCGCCTCCGATTTCGGGGTCTACGGCAAGCACATCGTCGATAGATGTCAGCGTGCCTGCATCGCGCCGGAAAAAGACCTTGTACTCGCCGGCTTCAATCGGAGGCAGAACGTTCTTTTTCTCCCTGCCGTCGGGCGCTGTGGGCTCGCCGTAGGTGAAGCTGTCGGTTTCGCGGTCGAAAAACTCGCCGAGGGGCATCAGTTTGTCGTCGCACGACATATCGGAAGTGTCAGGCACGTCAAAAGCCTTGTGGAGCCAAGCCCCGACATTCTTCACGCCCGAATGGACGCACAGCTCGCGTCCGGCGCGGGTGAAGGCTACGTAGGCAAGGTTCAGGTTGTCGGTGACGACGGCTTTGTCGTCGTCCGCGAGGAATTTGGCGAAGGGCGATACGGTTTCATTACGGAGAATGCTCGAACCCGACACTGGAGCCCGCAGCAGAGGAGGGACGATGCTGTCGTCGAAGCCGTCCAGGTGTCCGAAGGGCAGCCACATCTCGGGGCTGCGGACGCTGAGTTTCCAGTCGGCAAAGGGGATATGGACGCATGCCCTTTCCAGGCCCTTCGACTTGTGGATCGTCATTATCTCGACTGCGTCGATGTCGTTCGATGCCTTGATGGCCCACTTGTCGATATTGCGCTCGTACTCGGCTACGAATGCCGATATCGAGGGATCGGGGCTGTCGCAGTGGTTCACGGCTATGTCCTGCAGGGCTGTGATATAGGCATATTCTTTCCTGCGTTGCTCTTCCGGAATCTTGAGGGCTATGATAGCCTCGATAAGAGCCACGATATTGGCCGGATTCTTCATGCGTATGTCCAGTACGCTACGGTTGAGGGCATCAGTGCCGTCGGCATCGTATGAAAGGGATGTCTCAAGGGCTTCCTCGACGGGCAGTCCGGCCGACCGGAAGTAGTTGAAACGGCTTATCATCATGACGATGTCGTCGCGCGAGGCATAGCGCGGGGCCTCGGAAGCCTTGTCCTCGTCTTTGCGGCTGCCGTACGACTGCTCGACAAGCTTCAGCAGAGATATGATGGTGCGTACCGCCGGCGAGCTGTTGAGCATCAGGGCCTCGTTCGAAAGAATGCGGATATCGGGATGATGCTGCATGAGATATTCCGCCACAGCCTTGGCTTCTTCGCGCTGTCGCGTAAGGATGAGTATGTCCTTCCACCGGTAGCCCGCCCCGTGCTGGCGCAGCATGTCCTGTGCCATATCCTCGATCACTTCGTCCCGTTCGGTGCTGTCGGTATCTATGAAGGCAAGCTTCACGTATGCCGGTTCGGAGGCTTTGTCCTTTGCCACTGTCTGCACTACATTGCCGTAACTGTCGACACCGAGGTCGGCGGCCATACGCCTGAAAAGCGTGTTGTTGAAGCGCACCACGCCGCCGGAGCTGCGATGGTTCGTATTGTCGGCGGCATCGCTGCCCCGCATGGCTTTCCCTACCGGGAAGTCGACCTCGCCGACGTGATGGCCGAGCAGGGAGCTGTCGGAGTTGCGGAAACGGTAGATGGCCTGCTTCTCGTCGCCGATAATGAGGCTGTCGTGACCCTCGCTGATACTGTTGGCCACGAGCGGACGCAGGTTATGCCACTGCAGATGCGACGTGTCCTGGAACTCATCGATTAGGAGGCTGCGCAGCTGCATGCCGAGGCGTTCGTAGATGAATGGCATCTCGGCATCGCTGATGATGCGCCGAAGCAGGTCGCCCGTATCGGAGATAAGCACTATGTTGTTGTCGCGCATGAAGTTGCGCAGATACACCTCTGCTACGCCTATGAACCTCAGCAATGGCAGGTTCTGGCGGATTTCGGCATACAGGACTTTGCGCGGCACGTCGCCGACGAGTACTTCACCGAAACGTCGGCCATAGTCCATAAGGGTGACAAGCTCGTCGCCGAAGCGCATATTGGCTTTCAGACGTGCTGCGACATAGAAGGGCTTCAGGTCGGGTCCGGGGTCGGCAAGGAGCCGGGCCGTGCTGCTCCCTGCCTGTGTGGTCCCTACCGACGACGGGTCGCTGACAGCCTTGTCGAGCAGCCCGTTGATATATCTGTTGTATGCATCCGGCGGTATCCCGGCCTTTTCGCGGAAAGCGATGAATTCCGAGGCGCGTATCTTGAGCCAGGAATCAATCTTCTTTATGGCCTCCGCAAGAGCGGCATCGAAGGCATCGAGCGTTGCCGGGTCGGCAAGATAGTTGTGCACGCGGTCGGCATTGTCGGTGTATATTTCCTCGTCGAGGGCCGAGGCCGTCGACGACGACAGCTTGGTCAGCAGTGAGCCGGATCGGTTGAAGAAGTTGTAGCTCTTGCCCTCGCCGAGCTTTGAAAAGGTGTAGGACCGTATGAAATCCTTGAGGACTCTGGCGTTGTCGGGCTGCGAGTAGTTGAGGTCGTCGAGCATCAGCGACACGCTCTGCGTCAGTACTTCCGTGAGCTGAAGGCTGAGCTCGTAGTCGCCCTGGTGATCAACTTCGCGCGAGAAAGTGCGGAGCACTGTCTGGAAGAAGGAGTCGATGGTGCTGACATTGAAATTGCCGTAGTCGTAGAGCATCTCTCCGAGGGCGAGACCGGCACAATCTTTCAGTTCTGCCTCGGTGCAGCCGTACTCTTTTATCAGCATGGCCGTATAGGGCGACTCCCCTCCGGCTGCGAGCACATCGAGTTCCCTGACTATGCGCGACTTCATCTCCTCGGTAGCCGCGTTGGTGAAGGTTATGGCGAGGATGCCCTTGTGGCGGCAGGCGAAACGGTGCCCTCCCGGGGCATAGCGGTCGGAGTTGAGCACATAGCTGCCCGTGTCTCCGGCCTTAACGCCCAGAAGCATCTGTATGTAGTTGTAAGCGAGGGTAAATGTCTTGCCGGAACCGGCTGAGGCTTTATAGATTGTCAGCATAGTGTTTTCAGAAGGCGTTCTTCTCCCCTCCGAAGACGTTTATGATGGTACGGGCCATGATTTTGAGATCCAGCAGGAAGGTCCAGTTTTCGATGTACCATACGTCGTGCTCAACGCGTCGTTCCATCTTCCACAGTTCGTCGGTGATGCCGCGGTAGCCGTTGACCTGCGCCCAGCCCGTGATGCCCGGTTTTACGGCATGGCGCACCATGTACTGGTCGATGAGCGAGGTGTACAGTTCGGTGTGCTTGAGCATGTGCGGACGCGGCCCGATGATGGACATGTCTCCTTTCCAGACGTTGATGAACTGCGGCAGCTCGTCGATGGAGCTGCGGCGCAGGAAGTCGCCGATCTTGGTCTTGCGAGGGTCGTCTTTGGTGGCCTGACGCGAGTCGCTGTCGGCATTGACGCGCATCGTGCGGAATTTGAGACACTGGAACGAGCGGCCGCGATAGCCCGTACGTTCCTGCCTGAAATAGACCGGGCCGGGCGAGCTGAGCTTTATGGCTATCGCCACAGGGATATATATCAGGGGATAGAAGCAGAGGAACACCGAGGATACGACAATGTCGAAGGCACGCTTGACGCTTCTGTTGAAGAGGCTCTGCAGGGGGTTGCGGCGTATCGTCAGCACCGGCATCGCGCCTATGCTGTGCAGCTCGAAGCGGCGGCGCAGCGTCTTCGGTATCTGCGGCACATAGTAGAAGTCGACGCAGTGGTCGTCGCTGATCTTGATGATGTCGGCAAGAGAGCCGTCGTTGCCCGACAGGGTATAGAAAATCTGCCTTACGTCCTTTTCTTCGACAATTCTGGCAAGTTCGCTGAGAGCATATGTCTTGCCGGAGGAGAAATTATGGTCGGGCTTGTCGTCGAAGAAACCGATGATGGTGTAGCCGAATCCTGGGTCGCTTCTCATGTGCGTGGCAAGCCGCTCGGCCGTTGCGCCGGCACCGATGATGGCCACGCGGGCAAAGTTGTAGCCTTTGCGGCGGTACATTTTGAGCGCATAGTTCAGCACGAGCTTGAAGAACATCAGCAACAGGGCCAGGAGGGTGTAGAAGATGATGTAGACGCGTGCCGCCAGCTCATCGATATGCAGGAAGGCTGTCAGCGACAGAAGGAAGAGCGCATGTACTGTCACGAACAGGAGTGACGAACGCATGACTCGCTCCATGAGTATTGCGCGCTGCTCGTGCTCGCGCATGTGCCCGGCAGCGAGCGCCGGCATGCAGCACACGTTGACGAGGAGCCACATCTGGCGCAGATAGATATCGTTGTCGCGGACCTCGGGCAGGGAGAATATCAGGAACACATAGAGCAGGTTGACGATGAGGATATCGCCGACCGCGAAGTATTTCTGGATATTTTTCGAACTGTCGTTGTTTCGCTCTTGCTGTGGCATGGATTGGTTATGCGGGGATTAAGGCGGCGACGTGGAGGTGTCTGTCAGAGGCCTCCGCGTCGCCGTGAGTATAGTAGTAGCTTAAGAAAGCTTTGCGTCGAGCAGTCCTATCTTCTCCTGGAGCTCGTCGATGTCGGCCTTGAGGCGTTCGATACGGCGCGACATATCGCGCATGAGCGAGTCGCCCGACTTGGATTTCGACGACAGGAATCCGAGGTTGTTCTCGTAGGTCCTGAGCTCGTTGCGCCGGGCGTCGAGGGCACGGGCGAGGCGTTCGCGTTCGCGGTATATCTTGTCGTTGTCACCTTCGATTTCGGCAACGGAAGCCTCGAAGCGGTCGCGGCGTGCACCGCGTTCGGCGATGGCGAAGTGTTCGCGGATGTTGTCGACAGCCGAGCGGTAGGCTTCATAGATTTTGTCTTTCTCGCGGAAAGGAACGTGGCCTGTTTCCTGCCATAGGTTCTGGAGGCGGCGCAGCTCGTTCATGGCTGTTTCCTTGTCCGGGGCTTCGCTGACGAGTGCCGACAGCTGGCCTATGATTTCGCGCTTGGCCTTGAGGTTGGCGGCTTCGGCACGACGAGTGCCGGAACCGGCCTTCTTCTTGCGGTCGAAGAAATTGTCGCATGCGGTGGTGAAGCGTTTCCAGAGGCTCTCGCTGTATTTCTTGGGTATGGCGCCGATGGTCTTCCATTCCTTCTGCATCTCGAGGAACTCGTCGGTAGCCTTGCGCCATTCGCTGCTCTCGGTAAGCGCTTCGGCACGTTCGACGAGCTGCTGCTTGTGGGCGAGGTTTTCGGCCAGGGTTTCACGTGTCTGGCGGAAATGTGCTGCCTTGGCGGCGAAGAATTCGTCGCATTGCTTGCGGAAACGCTGGAAGAGCTTGTGGTTCACTTTCTTGGAGGCGAAACCTATCTTGTTCCATTCTTCCTGAGCGGCGAGGATGGTCTTTGTCATCTCGTCCCATCCGGCGAATGTCTTCACCTCGCTCCAGTCGAGAGCCTCGAGACGCTCGCAGATGGCTGTCTTGGCCTCCTGGTTCTGGGCTTCTACGGCCTTGCGGGCCTCGAAGAATGCCTGATAGCGCTTGTTGACTTCGGCGGAAGCCTCGCGGAAGCTGTTCCATATGTCGTCGCGGCGTTCCTTGGCGACGGGGCCTATCTGGCGCCATTTGTTGTGGAGGTCCTGCAGGCGGCGGTATGCGTCGATGACATCCTCAAGCTCGATGAGGGCCTGGGCATCCTTTAGGAGTATTTCCTTCTCTGCGAGATTTTTCTTGAAGTCGTAGTCGCGGAGTTCTTTGTTGATCTTGAGGTTGTCGGAGTATTTCTCCCTTGCGTCCTGGAAACGTTTCCAGACGTTCTTTTCCTCCGTGGGGTCAACATCGCCCAGGGAGTTGAACTCTTCCTGAAGCTCGCGGTAGCGCGGGAATGTGCGGTTGACGCTGTCGGCATCCTCGGCCATGGCGTTGATCTCGTCGATGATGGCGTTTTTGCGTACGAGGTTTTCGGCACGGAGCTTTTCCTGCTCTTCGTTCCATTCTGCCTTGGCGCGGCGAAGCTTCTCGACGATCTCTGCCAGTTCTGTCATAAGGGGGTCTTCGGGCTGGCCGCCATCCTTGTCGGCATTGTCGTCGGAAACTGTGTTGTTCTTATGGAGCATGCTGAAATTACGGTTCAGGGCGCGGAGCTCGTCGGCACCAATCTCAGCCGGATTTTTCTCAAGCAATGATTTTGCCGTTTCGAGAAGCTCTTCGGCGGTTTTGACGTAGCGTGGTGCGGCGTCCTCGGCTTCGAGTTCGCCCTCGGTCATCATTTCTTCGGCTTTGACTTCTGCTTCAGGCTGAGGCGTTTCGTTGGTATCAGATACCGCATCGGTAGTGATTCCGGCATCGGCTGCGGTTTCCGGTGCTTCGATTTCGGAGGTCGTCGGCTGCTCTTTTTCGGGAGTCATCGACGGTTCATGCATGTCCATCGTGTATTTTTCTTAGTTTGTTAAGGAGCCCCTTACAGGCTTTTGTGCCCCAAAAATACTAAAAATTATTCAATTCCAAGCTTTTTTGCTTTATTTTTGATTTTTTATCGCTTAGATTTCGTCATCGATGGTATGTCGTCCCGGGACTTCCCCCTTCGCGCCGGATAAACTTATATCAGAGGTCTTCGTCTGGCTGTTCGTCGTCGATGCCCCTGCGCATGAGGGCGACGAACTCCTCGCCGCGGTCCCAGCCGGAACTGCGGACGGTCTTGCGGAAGCGGTAGAGGTTGGAATAGAGCGTCAGGGCGTTTATGCCCATATATGTCGCTATGCCCCGGCGCGTCATGCCGAGGGCTTGAAGCATGGCGGCACGTATGTCGGTCTCCCGGGCACGTGGCACCTCCCTGCGAAGCTCCCCGAAGAGGCCGCCGGTGATGCAGTCGAGGTCGCGCTCTATACCGGCGTATTTCGTGTCGCCGTTGAGGTAGGCGCGCAGCTCCTTCAGGCGTTCGGCCACCTGCTTCTTGCTCTTGTCGTCGACCGATTCGCCGAAGGTCTGGATTATGCGCGAGAGGTTGGCCGCGAGGTCGGAGCGCAGGCTCTCGAGGCTGTCGCGTACGGCGACATTGCTCTCGGCACGCCGCTGCATGTCGCCGATTTCGGCCGTCATGCGCGATGTCTCGTCGCGGAGGCCTATGATTTCGTCCTTCAGGCTCTCCAGCTCGGCGCGGCGGCGCTTCAGCTTGCCCCGGATGCGTAGCACCAGTATCAAAGCCAGAAGTATGACAGCGGCGGTCGTCCCGATATATATCTTGCGCCGCAGCTCGTACTCCTGCTTGCGCCGCGCCGACTGCTCTTTGTAGAACTCGCCCTGGAACTTGGCGGCACTGTTGCCCATCATGGTCCTTACCATGTCGTAGAGCGTCGACGAGGAGCGAACGTAGTGGTCCAGAGCCTCTCGGTAGTCGCCGCGCTCCTGCGCAAGGCGGTAGCGTAAGTACAGGAAATCGGGATGATTGATCTCGACCGAATCTCCGCGCGACAGGACTTCATCCACCAGCACCTCGCAGCTGTCCGCCTTCCCGACATCTATAAGGATGTTTCCGAAAGTAACTATACAGTCGATATCCCCTTCCCAGAATGAGCGAGGAATTTTCCCCCATACCTTGTATGCCTCTTGCGGGTGTCCGCTTCGTCTCAACATTTCTGCTCGTAAATCATTTGAATAATCTTCTGTCGCATTAGAATAATATGGAATCTCAGCATACATACTGTCAATCAGCTCAATTGCTTTCGCGGGTTCTCCGAGATTAGATATTACTCCGGCTTCCCATAAAACAGTGTACTGATAATGACCTAAAGAATCTATTTGTCTGAAATAATGGGCTGCCAGATGAGCGTTCTTTCGCATCTCCTGCATATTGAGGGTGGATTCATCTATCTCGGCCATTAGCCTATAAATTCTTCCGCACCAAAGATAATCCTTTCTTTCCAATGCTATCTCCAAGGCCCATAATGCATTATTCATGCTCATTTGGCAGTTGCCTTCATCATAATCATACATTGCTTTATAGAAAGCAGCCATCATAAGCCATCTGTCATCTCGAATGACACGCTTCTGATAGTAATCTATGGCGGAATCGAGCCTCTCGTAATTAGTGACTGGATAATGCAGGATTGCCTCAAGCTGTGCTGTCATTACAGCATAACGGGCTTTTTGCCCCCTTGTCAATCCTGAATATTCAATACTGTCCAAAAGCGAAAACGATTTTACAGGGTTTACGGTTATGCCAGTCTCGATTTCCGAAAGGATTTTATCGTTGCTGTCGTTACAGGAACTCAGCGAAACAAGAAGGATGATTATGGTCAGGGCTATAGTTCTCATGTCGCAAAATTAGCTGTTTTTTATCATTTGCATACCCCTTTGTTATCCCTCTTTTTATTTGCATACTGTAATTATTTTTAATTACTTATTAGTCAGAATGTTATACGCGATTTGCATACCCCCTTTTTCTTGGATTTAACCCTTCCAAAGCTGTAACTTTGCAGAGAATATAAACAAATAAAATCTAATGAAAAAAGTCATCTCAATCCTTAGCATTTTCATGCTTTTCTTCGCAATTAATGCCATTGCGAGTGAACCCTCTCAACCAAAAACTATACCCTTAAAAAAATATACAAATAAAGGGGATAATCCACATGCGCCTGGAGCATATATCGAATCAATCCATGCTTATATGGATGGCGATTGTGTCTCTGTCACATTCGACGAGCCGGAAGGCATGGCGGAAGTTCTCGTAAAGGATGAACTGGGCGAAGTCTGTGCCTATACCGTAGGCTCCACCGAAACGGAAATCACGCTTTCGGCACCCCTGAATGTCGGCGTTTTCTCGCTCGAAATAAGCACCTCCCTCGGCAACGATTATATAGGATATTTCTTCGGAGAATAAACCAATTACTCACTTTAACCAATTCGAACAAAATGACCAATTGATTAATTATTCCCTCGTTATCATTCCCAAATTATCACTAATTCCTTTCTCCTTAACCAATCAAAAATGAAGTTACGAAAAATGACCATGGTGCTCTGCGCCCTGGCCGCGCTGCTGACTGCGCATTCCTGCACTGAAAACGAAGAACCAAAACCAAATCCTACCCCACCCAACGGGGAAGAAGAGCGTCCGGTCTATCCCGATTCCATGGCGAGCGGAACCTTGCCGCTGATGTATATCAACACCGAGAATGGCGATTCCATCGTCGACAAAGAGACCAAAATCCCTGCCGGGATGTACATAACCGTACCCGAAGGCTACGGCGGCTACGAGGGTCTGGCGAGTGCCGAGAATCCCGCCGAGCTTACTATCAAAGGTCGCGGCAACGCCTCCTGGCTGCTTCCACAGAAGCCCTACAAGGTAAAGTTCGAGAAGAAGACCGAGGTACTGGGCATGCCCAGGCACAAGCATTTCGCCCTCATCCCCTTCGCGGCAGGATATGCTGACTGGCTCGCCGCATACGCCGGGTTTGAGTTGGGACGCATGGCCGGCATGGCTTGGACTCCGCGCATGGAACCCGTCGAACTCGTCCTCAACGGCAACTACGAGGGTCTCTACTTCGTGGTCGAGAGCATGAAGATCGACTCCAAGCGACTCGATATCTTCGAGCAGAAAGACCTCTGCGAGGACCCCTCGCTCATCACCGGCGGTTGGCTCGTCGAAATCGACAACTACAACGACCCGGCGCAGATAACCATCCCCGAGACCGGCAACATTCGCCTGAGGGTCACTTACAAGACACCCGAGGAGCTCTCGCCCGTGCAGAAGGACTATCTCACCGAGCAGTTTACGGCCATGAACGCCGCCATCTACAGCGGCGACCCCACGGGCAACGCCTGGGCCGAGTACATCGACGCACACTCTGTGGCACGCTATTTCATCGTCCGCGAGCTCCTGCACGACACCGACGGCTACAACGGCAGCTTCTACCTCCACAAGGATCTCGGAGAGAATGAAAAATGGCATTTCGGGCCGCTCTGGGACGTATGCTACGGCGGCCAGAAGAGCGACTGGGTGATGAACGACCATCCGGCCTACTCGCTGGTACACTGGATCGGGGCCATCTTCGAGACCGAGGCTTTCCGCAAGGCCCTCGCCGAGGAATGGCAGGCATTCTATGCCAAGCTACCGGCCATCTATCCCTACGTCGAAGAGCTTGCCGAACGCTGCACCGCAGCCGACGAGGCCAACCACCTTCGCTGGCCCGAATCGAGCAAGAACAACACTCCCGGCAAGCTACGCTATCTGCGCAGCGGCATAGAGAACAACTCACAGTGGATGAACGAACGCATTATGCAGATGAGCGGAGACGGCGATGACTAGGCACGAAAAGCTCTTCGCTGAAGCATCTATATACCGACAGAGTCCTCGACCATCCCATCTACAACTTCGACGAGATAGCAAAGAAATACGGACTGGAATAAAGACCGCTTAAATCCCTGATAATTAAACAGCTGCCAAGTCGTTGGTAGCTGTTTTTACTTTCACGGTCAGAAATTAAAGCGTTGCTTCCTTTATACCGAGGAGTTTGCGGACGGCTACAACGATCTTGCGGCCGAAGATACGGTTGGAATAGTACTTGAACTTCTGGTAGAAGCGGCGCTGCGGGCTTACCCATGTCTTGGCGTACCAGTGGATTGAACGTGTGTTCTCCGTCGGCTCCGGCAGCCCTTTCTTCCATTCGAAAGGATTGAAATACTCACGGGGATAGAAATAGATGCCCTCCACTTCCTGAATGCCCGGCACGTTCTTCAGTCCGTGCTTCTTGAGGATGTCCGTCGTATATATCACTATGGTTGTGGTATCGGGCGTACCATCCGGATTGAGGAAATGGCGGTTCTCATAGTAGTCCAGCATGTCCCTGTAGACAGGGTGTCCTTTTTCCGCACCGAGCCCCAGGCCCGGATTGACGAGGCCCACCTCTTTGCCGCAGTCCGTCTCGAACCCCATGAAGGCACCGCGGGCGACGATATCGTCGACAGGCCGTATCAGCTCCACGTCCGTATCGAAATAGAGGCCGCCATGCTCGTACAGGATCTTGAAACGGGCATAGTCGCTGACGAAGGCATATTTGCGGGCGGCGTAAGCCTCGGCGACATAGGGCACGGCGTTGACATCGAAATTGTCCTCGTTCCATTCTATTATGTCGTAGTCGGGCAGGTATTTGCGCCACGAGGCTATACATTTCTTCGCCATCTTGGGCAGGGGGTTGCGGCCGAACCAGCAGTAATGGATCTGTTTGGGTATCATATCGGCAAGTGTTAGAGATGGGTTTTCAGTGTGATAAAGCGTTGGTAGAAATCGGCGCTCCTGACGATGCGTACGATGCCGTAGGACATCGCCGAGGCCAGCACCATGGGCAGCAGGAGGGTGAAGTTGCCCGTCATTTCGGATGTGAGGAACATTGCCATGAATGGGGCGCGTATGATGCCGGAGAACACGGCGCACATGCCGATGAGGGCATAGTCGCCGGGGGGCAGGCTCGTGCCGAGGAGATGGTTGGCTGCCAGGGCGAATATAAGGCCGCACATCGAACCGGCAAAGAGCGTAGGGGCGAAGTCGCCGGCGACACCGCCGTCGACAGTGCATGCCACGGCCACGGCCTTGACGAGGAGCAGGACTCCGACAAGGACTATGAAATGCCACGGCTCCGTATTGTAGTGCGCGAAGAAGCTGTCCTGCGTCAGCGCCCGGAAGTCGCCGTTGAGAACGCGGTCCATCACGCCGTAGCCTTCGCCATAGAGCGAGGGAAAGAAGAAGAGCAGCAGGCCGAGTATTGCGGCGGCGCATAGCGTCAGCCGCCACGGGCCGCCGAGCTTGCGGAGGAAACGGCCCAGCAGCGACGTTGTCCACGTATAGTACAGGCAGTAGATTCCGGCTATAATGCCGAAGGCTATCAGCGAGAGATACATGTCGGGGGTGAATGTGGCAGTTTGCCGTAGGTAGACATCGAATGTGAAGCCGGTGGTGATGAAGCATGTGGCCCACGAGGATATACATGCCAGCAGCAGCACGAGCACCGTGAAGGTCGAGAAGGGCAGCCGCAGTATCTCGAGGGTGAAGAGCATGCCTCCGACAGGGGCCTTGAAGATAGCCGCGATACCGGCTCCGGCACCGCAGCCTATCATGGTGCGTATCGTGTCCGGGCTCATGCCGAGCCAGCGCGACACGTTTCCACCTATGGCAGCCCCCGACACGGCGATAGGCCCTTCGGCACCGGCCGAGCCGCCGAAACCGAGGGTGAATATGTTCGAAATCACCGGCGCGTAGATCCTCCGGCGGGGTATCATGTCGCTTCCCTTGTCGAGGGCGGCGACGAGCCAGTCCGTGCCGTGCGACAGGTCGGTGTGATAGACGTAGCGCATCAGCAGCCGTGTGATGACCAGGCCGAAGAAGGGGAAGAAGAGGAGCGGCACGTTCGACGCGTCGGCATCGAAGCCCGAGGTCAGGAACGACGACAGCCACGAAGTGCAGTACTTCATCGCGCTGCACATCAGGCCGGTAAGCACCCCGGTGACCACTGCCGCAATCATCATGAATGCCCCCCGGGATATATGCCTGCCGATCCAGCCCTGCAGGCCTCGGCGTAATCCTGTTGTCGTCTTGTCGCCGTCCATTATCCTTATTATGCCTCGCTCCGGTGGAAGATGATGCTGTTCGTGCCCGAAGGGCTGACCTTGAGCGTTACCTTGGCGGATTCTATAAGCGGTATGTTGTGGTCCACGTGTCCTATCGGAACATTGAAGGCAACGGGATAGTCGTACGGTGCCACCATGTCGCGGATCATGCTCTCCATGTCGGAGTAATTATCGTCGGCCTTGTATTCGGTGAACTGGCCGACTATCAGTCCGGCGAGCTCGGGGAGCACGCCGTTGAGGCGCAGCTGGTAGAGGATTCGTTCTATCTTGTAGATAGGCTCCGACACGTCCTCGATGAAAAGTACGGAGCCGGGCTTGAGGAAGTCGTAGGGGCCTCCGACAAGGTCGGCGAGGACGGCCACGTTGCCGCCGAAGAGCTGCCCTGTGGCGATGCCGGGAGTGTCGTAGTCGTGCGATGGAAAGAGGTGGACGGGCCGCTCGCCGCGCAGGATGGAGAAGAGTGCGGCGTTGTCGGCATCGTCGGGCCCGAGCATGATCTGCCCGGCCATCGACGAATGTATGCTGGCGATGCCTTTGCTGTGCATCAGGGCGTGCATGGCGGAGATATCCGAGAAGCCCATCACCCATTTCGGGTCGTCCTCAAGGGGCAGCTTGGCCAGACGGTCCATGATATGGACCACGCCGTAGCCGCCGCGCGAGCAGAGTATGGCCCTGACGGAGGGGTCGGTAAATGCTGTCTTGAGGTCGGAATAGCGCTGGTCCTGGGTACCGCTGTAGCTGCCCGAGCTGCCTAAGGCATTGGGCATTACGACGGGTTCCCAGCCCTGGCCTCTCAGGACTTCGACAGCGCCCTCGACCTTCTTGGGGTCGATGCGTCCGGCAGGCGAGCAGATGGCGATCTTGTCGCCCTGCTTAAGCGCCTTGGGGTATATGATTTTGTCGCTCATTTTTCTTTTATTTTGATTGGTTTACCAAGGGAGAGTGGCTGTAGAAAGCCCAGAGGGCGACTCCGGTCGATACGGAGACATTGAGGGAGTGTTTGGTGCCGCTCTGCGGTATCTCGAGGCAGAAATCGGCAGCATCGACGATTTTCTGGTCCACGCCGTCGACCTCGTTGCCGGCCACAAGGGCGTATTTGCGTCCTTCTTCCGGCACGAACCCGGCGAGGCTGACGCTGTCGTGTACCTGTTCGAGACATACGATGGTGTATCCCTCGGCCTTGAGGGCCTCGACAGCCTCGGCTGTACTGTCGAAATACTGCCATGCCACGGACTCCTCCGCTCCCAGTGCCGTCTTGTGTATCTCCGGGGAGGGCGGCACGGCGCAGATGCCGCACAGCGCTATCCCCTCGGCGGCGAAAGCGTCGCAAGTGCGGAATATGGAGCCTATGTTGTTGAGCGAGCGGATATTGTCGAGGACTACCACGACATTCATCTTCGGGCGCGTGCGGAATTCCTCCAGCGTCGCGCGCCCCATGTCCCAGATGGTCTTTTTCTTCATATCACGGTTTCGGGGAGAGTTTTTTGATGAGTTGTTCGAGGTATGGCGTGGGCCGTATGGCGCATGCCTTCCTCAGGTAGGGGAGAGCCCGTGCGGAATCCTCGATGGCATAGTAGTTGCCGAGCTCGAGGAGCACGTCGTAGTTGTCGGGCTGGAGCTGCGCGGCTTTCTCCCACGTGGCTACGGCCTGGTCGAAATGTCCCTGCATGGCGTAGGAGCGTCCCAGTAGGACGAGCGTCGGCACGTTGTCCGGCACCCCGGCGAGAATCTTCTCGGCGTAGGCTGCCATCTCAGGGGCATTGCGGCGCGATGTATAGTAGTCGAGGAGCTTGACATCTATCCTGCGGCGCATCCACGGCAGCGATTCGGCCGACCATTTCAGCTCTTTCTCGTAGAGTTCGGGGCGGCCGAGGGTCATGGTCTCGCGTAGGAGAGGCGACAGGACGGAATCCAGGGGCACGTCGGCGACAAGGGCGCGTTCGAGGGCGGCCACTACGGCTGCGGTGTCGCCGCGCATGCCCTCGGAAACCATTATATATGTATATGGGAGTGGAGCCTTGGGCTTTTTGTCGCTTACGAGCAGGTACATGGCCGTCGCGCTGGACCATTCGGCATGGTCGTAGCTGCGTGCGGCACGTGCCGCCAGGGCATCGACCGAGTCTTGGGATAAGGCCGGGACGCAGGCCGAAACAAGCAATATCCAGGAGAGTATACGTACCATAATTCAGTATTTGAAGGAGCTGCCTCCGAGGAATTCGCGGAGAAGACTGGTGGAGGGTATTACGGAAGGACTTATCGGCAGGAAATAGCTCAGGAACTTGCGGAGACGGTATGCCTCGGCATATTCCGGCACGTCGGAGGGCACGCTGCGCAGCACCGACTCGGCATAGTCGCGGATGACGCTGAGCTCGAAGAGCAGCGACGAGTTGAACATAGCGTCGGCGTTTTCCTGGAAGGGAAATATCCATTTCTCCTCGCCACGGCGCACGCTCGGCCAGCGGCGTATGGTCTCCTCGGCCGATGTGCCGCGGTATTTGTGGTCACGTATGATGCGTCGCAGCAGGCGGTTGTCGGTGGTGGGCACCCAGTTGTGGTCGTCGATGGAAAGAGTAGTGAGCGCCGAGACATAGACGCGGTACTTCATGCGGTCTTCGATGTGCGAGGTCAGCTCCGGGTTGAGGCCGTGGATGCCTTCGATGAGCAGGATAGAGTCGTCCTCGAGGCGTATCTTCTTGCCTTTGTACTGGCGTGTGCCGGTTTCGAAGTTATAGGTCGGCAGCTCTACTTCTTCGCCGGCGAGAATGCGGTTGAGGTCGCTGTTGAAGGTTTCAAGGTCGAGGGCGTAGAGCGACTCGTAGTCGTAGTCGCCGTCGGCATCGCGCGGAGTATGGTGACGGTCGACGAAATAGTCGTCGAGCGATATCATCTGCGGCTTCAGAAGGTTGGTCATCAGCTGTATGGCGAGCCTTTTTGTCGTCGTTGTCTTGCCCGACGACGAGGGGCCGGCGATGAGCACTATCCTGGCACCTCCTGCACGGTATCGGTTGGTTATGTCTTCGGCGATGCGCCCTATATAGGTATTGTGGAGAGCTTCGGCGACGTTGATGAGGTCGGAGGCTCGGCGGTCGAGGACGTAACGGTTCAGTTCGCCGACAGTCCTGACTCCGACGATATGGTTGAACATCAGGTAGTCGGTGAACGCCTTGTACATCTTCTCCTGAGGTATCGGCGTTGCAGGCTGTTCAGGCGCTGCGGGGTCGAAAGGCATGAGAAGGAAGCCGGCCTTGTATTTATGAAGGTCGAAGACATCGATCATCCCCGTCGTGGGCGCAAGCGCCCCGTAGTAGCTGTCGCATATGCCGTCGAGGGTATAGAAGGAGGTGTACAGTTCGCGTGTCGTCTCGAGGAGCTCGCAGGTCGTGTCGAGTCCTTCTTTCCTGAATACGGGTACGACATCGGATGTGAGCGCCATATGGTGCTCGAAGGGCAGATTGCGGCGCACGGTGTCGGACATGCGGCTCCTGAGGCGGTCGATGATTTCCTGAGGGACATCGTCATAGCCCTGAAGGACACAGTAATAGCCGTGGGATATGGAATGTTCGATACGAAGCCTGACACCCGGAAGTTCCTTGGCGACAGCATGGTAAAGTATCATGCACAGCGAACGCGTGTAGACTCTCGGGCCGGAACCGGCGGTGCGGTCCTGGAACTCTATCATCTTCGGCTGATAGACGGCGAAGGACAGTGCCTCGGTCTTGTTGTTGACCCGGCAGCATATGGGAGCGAAACCGAGCTCCGGTTGAAGTCTGTCGGCTACAGCCTGGGCTGTCGTGCCGCCTTCGACATCTACGTAGCGCCCTAAGTTCGAGCAAAAAATTGTGATAGTCATTTATTCAGGATTTCGATTAGCAGTAGTGTTATCTTATTTTTTACGTCGGCCGATGCCAAAAAGTTCACGGTAGAAACGTTTCAGCCTCTGGCGGTGATGCAGGTGTGCCTCGTATCTTTCGAGGCCGTCGGCGACCTTGCGCACCAGCGCATCGGGATCACGGCCGGTCTTCAGGGCGTATTGGGCTACAATACAGGCCGAAAGCTTGCGGACATGCGTGAGCCTGACGAGGTTTCCGACGATTTCCGCTTCTGTCAGCGGCAGGGGACGGTCGAGGCGGCTGCGGTTGGTGTCGATGACCTCGAAATCGTATCCTCCGTCGTTCGTGTGGACGAGAATGTTGGTCATGTTCAGATCGCCGTGCAGGATGCCTTTGGAGTGCATTTCGGCAAGGAAGTCTGCCGTCGCGGCGACGAGGGCGCGGTCGTACTGCCCGTCCTCTCCGAACAGCTCCATCAGCGGGGTGCCGTCGGTATAGGCCGAGGCGAAGTAGCTCTCGGCGAGGAAGCCGCCGCGGCGTACTTCCACGCAGGCAATGGCTCCGGGAGTGCGTATCCCTCGTTCGTTGAGCGTCTGCGCATATTCGAAGGCTCTGGCGGCCTTGCTCTTACGGAACCATGTATAGCTTATCTTCTGTATAAGGTTGGGTTTCTTGTAGCTCTTCACGACAATCACGCCGCCGTCGGGCATGTCGTAGGCCCTGACGGCATTGCGCCCGTCGTGGAGGATGCGGCCTCCTTTGTCGAAAGTCTCCGGCAGGGACTTGAGGAAGTCGGCATAGCGCTCATAGGCGGAATCGATGCGCACCAGCTTTTTCATAAGCCCTCGCTACCTTCATATATACGGAGCATCTTCCGGTAGAAAACATCGTAGGCGCACTTGCCCGAGAGCGTCTTGGCGGCCTCTTCGCCCATGGCGCGACGCCTGGCGGCATCCCCGGCGAGGATGCGGAGGGCGCGGGCGAGCACCTCGGGGTCGGAAGGGGCGACAACGAGCCCGTCGACACCGTCGGTGACAAGTTCCGAGACTCCGGCGGCCGACGTGCATACGATGGGCACCCCGGCGGCCATGAATTCCAGCCCGGCAAGTCCGAAGCTCTCCGTGTCGCTGTGGGGTACGACTCCTATGTCGGCTTTCATGAGCAGGCTGTCCTCCTTATCAAGGTCTCCGAGCCATCTTACATGCTCTTTGTCGATGCCCAGAGCCCTCGAACGGCGCACGATGGGCATCACGTCGCTGCCCTTGCCGCTACCGGCCACGAGCAGCGTTATGTCCGTGTCGGCGAGCCGTCCCATGGCCTCTATGAGCACGTCGACACCCTTGCCGGGTGCTATCGGGCCTATATAGACCGCCGTAAGGCCTTCTTTCGCGGCTTTTTCACCGGAGGGAAGTGGCACGGAGGGGTGGACGGTGTGAAGTTTTGTCTCGTCGACCCGTACACCGTTCGACAGGAAGGTCGCGCGGGCGCTAACGGAGTCGAAAATGATGGCATCGAGCCCCTTGTAGCTTTCGAAAGCGGCCTTGTCGGTCTTCGCCGGGGCGGCGTGATGGACGGAGGCCACGACGCGCACCTTCGACGGCTCGGCCATGAGGTAGCGGGCGCGCAGTGCTGTCTGCGCATCCTTTAGGTCATGGACATGGAGCACGATGGGGGCCGCCATGCGGTTGAGGACGCGCGCCAGCACCATAGGGCTGAGGAATGACATCAGGCCGTGCATGGAGAGCCTGCCGGGAGTGAACCCGGCATCGCGGAGATGCCTGTCGACAGCCTCCGGACCGCTCGTGACGACGGCCACGCTGTGTCCGTCGGCCACCAGCCGACGGCCCAGGGCGACGACATAGCGGCCTGCCGGGCCCCATGTCTTTTCCGAAAGCAGCTGGACTATATTGAGCGTCATTTCTTGTTCCGCTTGATGAGGTTACGCGCCGTGCGGTATGCCGCCAGCGTGGCGCGGAAGCGCGTCCTGGCGACGCGGTGTCCGGCATCGCCGTCGAATATCGCAACCTGGCGCAGCTGGCAGTGCAGGTAGGAGCATGCAGCCCGGAACCACTGTACCGGCGGAATGGCGTCTATGCCGGCCGAAGCCATGAGCTGTCCGCGCAGCACGGCATGGCGCATCTCCTTGTCGTCCAGCTCCGAGAAGTCTGAGCAGCGGAAATGGAGAAGCTCGCCTTCGACGAGGCACGGCACTATGGCACCCTCGTAGGTGAGGCGTTCGCCGACATCGAGGAGGTCCCAGTTGGCATAGCGCTTGTCGAAAAGCCGTATCTCGCGGTATGGCTCCAGGCCGCTGCCGCGCATGGGCTGTCCGCAGATATAGTTGGTGATGTTGAAGGTGTACATACGGTGGTCGAAGCCTTCGGCCTTGAGCTTCATGAGGCTGCGGCGCAGGCCGTCGGACAGCACTTCGTCGGCATCTATCGACAGTATGTAGCGGCCGTTGGCCAGGCTCACGGCGTACTGACGCTGCGAGCCGTAGCCGGTGAAGGGCCTTATATGTACCTTGCAGCCGTAACGACGGCATATATCGACAGTTGCATCCTCCGAGCAGGAATCGACGACAACAATCTCGTCGGCAACGCCGATGAGCGAGTTGAGGCAGCGCTCGATGTTGCGGGCCTCGTTGCGCGTTATTACCGTGGCGGTGATGAAATGTCGGGTCATTGCGGCCGGAATTTTAAGGTTGATACAGATGGGTTAGTCCAGCTCGAGGTCCTGGTTGACGATTTCGTGCCAGGGGAGGCCGTTTTCGGCCAGGGCGGCAAGGAAGGGATCGGGGTCGAATTCCTCGACGTTGCGCACGCCCTTGAGGTTCCACTTGCCGGTGAGGAACATCATCGCGCCCACCATTGCCGGTACGCCCGTGGTGTAGCTGACGGCCTGCATGCCGGTCTCCTTGTATGCCTCCTCGTGCGAGCAGTTGTTGTATATATAATATGTAAGGGGCTTTCCGTCCTTGCCTTTACCGGCTATGCGGCAGCCGATGGAGGTCTCGCCGTGGTAGTTCTTGCCGAGGTCCTGGGGGTTGGGGAGGACGGCCTTGAGGAACTGGAGAGGCACGATCTTGGTGCCGTTGTAGTCGATTTCGTCGATGCGTGCCATGCCTATGTCCTGGATGACGCGCAGATGGGTGAGGTATTCCTGTCCGAATGTCATCCAGAAGCGGGCGCGCTTGATGGTGTGGAAGTTCTGCACGAGGCTCTCGAGCTCTTCGTGGTAGAGCAGGTAGGAGTCGCGCGGCCCGATATTGGGATATGTCAGCGAGCGGTGGTATTCGAGGGGCTTGGTGACGACCCATTCGCCGTCCTGGTAGTAGCGGCCGTTCTGGGTAATCTCGCGGATGTTGATTTCGGGGTTGAAGTTGGTGGCGAATGCCTTGCCGTGGTTACCGGCGTTGCAGTCGACGATATCGAGGGTCTCCATAGCGCTGAACCAGTGCTTGGCGGCATAGGCCGTGAACACGCCGCTGACACCCGGGTCGAAGCCGCAGCCGAGGATGGCGGTCAGTCCGGCCTTCTCGAAGCGTTCGCGGTAGGCCCATTGCCAGGAGTATTCGAAGTGGGCCACGTCGCGCGGCTCGTAGTTGGCCGTGTCGAGGTAGTTCACGCCGCATTCAAGGCATGCGTCCATGATGGTGAGGTCCTGGTAGGGGAGGGCGACGTTGATGACCAGCACGGGATTGTGGTGCTTGAACAGTGCCACTACTTCCTCGACCTTGTCGGCGTCGACAGTGTCGGTGGTGACGTTGGGAGCCCCGATGGCCTTGGCCACGGCATCACATTTGCTGCGTGTGCGCGAAGCAATTACGATTTCGGAAAACACTTCGGGATGCTGGGCGCACTTGTGGGCTACTACCGTGCCCACGCCGCCACAGCCGATGATGACGACTTTCATTTTTCTGACTTGCTTTGTATTTTAGTGTTAGCTTTGTTCTTTTTCTTGTCGAGGGAGATACCTATGAAGGTGAATATGCCCAGGAAGATGAGCAGGAGGGTATTGGTGCCGAGCACGAGGTTGCCGAAGGCGCTGGCCTCGGCACGGGGCACGCCGTAGATGCTCAGGGCGAATATCGTGGCCCACTGCCAGGGGCCTATGCCGCCGTTCGAGGGCACGCCCATCGATATGCTGGCCAGCACCCATGTCACCAGGGCCGCGAGCATGCCGTACTCGTGCAGCACCTCGCGGGTGAAGGGGAAGGCGTAGAAGGCGACGTAGGTCTGCATGAAGTAGCAGCCCCACAGGGCGAACGTGAACAGGAGCCACATCCCCTTGCCGCGCATCTTGACGATGACGGCGAAGCCGTCCCACAGCTCCCTGACGGCCTGCTGAACCTTGACCACTGCCTTGTTCTTGGTCTTCAGGCTCATGAATATCCAGATGCCGGCGATGATGGCCACCACGACCACCCAGAGCCACGGCGACTCGAAGAATCGCGCTATCGAGGCATATCCCTCGCCGTTCTCGGCGATGAAGGAGAGGATCGCCTTCTTGGCCAGCAGGAAGGTGAAGAGCGCGAGGAGCAGCACGGTGATGGTGTCGGCGAGGCGGTCGGCGACCATGGAGCCGAAGACGGTCGTAAAGGGTGCTTTCTGGCGCTGCGCTATATACCCCGAACGCCACACCTCGCCGAGACGGGGGAAGACAAGGTTGACGGCATAGGTGCCGAATATACTGTAGATCAAGGCATAGAGCGGAGCGTGGATGCCGAGGGCCTCGAGCTGCAGGCCCCAGCGGAAGGCGCGTATCACGTGCGACAGCACGGCCATGGCAAGCCCGAGCGCTATCCAGCGGAAATCGCACTGCTCGCGGATGATGTCCATCATCTGCCTGAAGTCTATGCCCGTGAAAAGCAGGTAGCACAGGCCGACGCTGATGACGAGCGGTATGACGTACTTCAGCAAACGACCCGCAAGACTGCCTTTCTGTTTATTTTTCTCCATATAGGCGCATATATAGTCATTATAATCTGCAAAGATACGGAATAATCCGCAAAATACGGATAAGTCGGATTTATTTCGGTTTAAGGTTTGGGTTTGATTTGGTTTAGGGTTTATAGTTTGGGTTTAAAGGATGGCTGCGTCGGGCTTTTCGCCTCTCGTCTTCTTTTGTTTATAGTGTCGGAAATTTATTTCCGTTCTTTCCAAGCCCTATGCTGCCTTCCAACTATAAACCTTAACTATAATCAACAAACCTTCACTATCTTATCTTTGTTTTCGCATACAGGAAGGAGGCCCCTCCGAGGTGTCCTGCAAAGTTAAACTTAATTAATAGGGAAAAATTTCCTTAATCAGCGTCCAATAGTGGGAAAAAATTAGTATCTTTGCACCCGATAAACAAGGTCTATCCAAGTTTTCCAGACATAACGACAATAACACTAACAACACTAATAACTCAACGATGAGCAACATAGAAGAAATCAAGAAAGCACGTCTTGCCGAAGTCAAAGCCGACCTCGCCAAGTACGGCATCGAAGGTACTACCGAGGTGCTCTACAACCCCTCGTACGAAGAACTTCGCACTCTCGAAACCCTTCCCACCCTCGAAGGCTACGAAAAAGGCGTCGTAACAGAACTTGGCGCAGTCGACGTGATGACCGGTGTCTACACCGGCCGTTCGCCTAAAGACAAATTCATCGTTCTCGACGAAAAGAGCAAAGACACCGTATGGTGGACTACCGAAGAATATAAGAATGACAACAAGCCCGCTACCGAAAAGGCTTGGACTGCTTGCAAGGACCTCGCACTGAAAGAACTCTCCAACAAGAGGCTCTTTGTTGTCGACGGTTTCTGCGGCGCTAACAAGGACACCCGCATGGCTGTCCGCTTCATCATGGAAGTTGCATGGCAGGCCCACTTCGTGACCAACATGTTCATCCGCCCCACAGCTGAAGAACTCGCCGACTTCAAGCCCGACTTCATTGTCTACAACGCTTCCAAGGCAAAACTCACCAACTACAAGGAACTCGGCCTCAACAGCGAGACAGCAGTTGTCTTCAACATCACAAGCCGCGAACAGGTCATCATCAACACATGGTACGGCGGCGAGATGAAGAAGGGTATGTTCTCGATGATGAACTACTTCCTTCCCCTCAAGGGCATCGCTTCCATGCACTGCTCCGCAAACACCGACAAGAACGGCGAAAACACAGCTATCTTCTTCGGCCTCTCCGGCACAGGCAAGACCACTCTCTCGACCGACCCCAAGCGTCTCCTCATCGGTGACGACGAACACGGCTGGGACGACAGCGGCGTATTCAATTTCGAAGGCGGCTGCTACGCAAAGGTCATCAACCTCGACAAGGAAAGCGAACCCGACATCTACAACGCTATCCGTCCGGGCGCTCTCCTCGAGAACGTTACCGTCGACGCTGAAGGCAAGATCGACTTCGCCGACAAGAGCGTGACAGAAAACACCCGTGTTTCCTATCCTATCGACTTCATCCAGAACATCGTTCGCCCCATCAGCCACGGTCCCGCCGCCAAGAACGTGATCTTCCTGAGCGCCGACGCTTTCGGTGTGCTTCCTCCTGTCAGCATCCTCGACAACGAGCAGACCAAGTACTACTTCCTCAGCGGCTTCACCGCGAAGCTCGCCGGTACAGAACGCGGCATCACCGAACCGACTCCCACATTCTCCGCTTGCTTCGGCCAGGCATTCCTCGAACTCCATCCCACCAAGTACGCTGAAGAACTTGTTAAGCGTATGCAGGCTTCCGGTGCCAAGGCATACCTCGTGAACACAGGCTGGAACGGTACTGGCAAACGTATCTCCATCAAGGATACACGCGGCATCATCGACGCTATCCTCGACGGCGCCATCCTCTCCGCTCCTACAAAGGTTCTGCCTATCTTCAACTTCGAGATTCCTACCGAACTCCCCGGCGTAGATCCCAAGATCCTCGATCCCCGCGACACCTACGCTAACCCCGAAGAATGGTACGTCAAGGCCAAAGACCTCGCAGAACGTTTCATCAAGAACTTCAAGAAGTACGAGAACAATGCCGCCGGTAAGGCTCTCGTAGCTGCCGGTCCTCATCTCGACTAAGATTCTGTAGCCACAGACAGAAAATACCTCAAGGAGGCCGCCCCGACAGGAGCGGCCTCCTTCTTTTATTGCGGCTTTGGGAGCAGGAAAGGCAGAGGGGTGCAGAGAGGGAAAAGGCGGAGGGCGAAGAAGAAAAGGGAAAGGGGTGCTGAAAGGAAGGGCGGAAAAAGCTGAGGGGGCAGAGAGCGGAGGGGAAAGGGCCGTGCCTCTTTTGTTTTTAGTGTCGGAAATTTATTTCCGTTCTTTTTCGGCCCCCTCTCCGAGCCTTTCCTTTCTCCGGCCTCCTTCCCTCCCTCCGCTTTTTCCCCTCCTTTCGGCTTCTCTTCGGCAGTAGCCCCTTTCGCCCTCCGCTTTTTCCCCTCCTTTCGGCTTCTCTTCGGCAGTAGCCCCTTTCGCCTTCCGCCTTTTTTCCTCCTCTCGGCTTCTCTTCGGCAAGAGCCGCCCTTTTCCCTGGCGGCTTTCGCTCTTCCCCGGGCTTTTCTCTCTCCGGCGATAGCAGCACCTTCCGGGCCGCGAGGCCGTCTGTAGGACGCTGAGAGAGGGGTTGATGCGTATCTCTTTAAGATTCGAGAACTTATTTTTAGAAATTTTTGGATAAATACGCGATTTTTTATTTTTGGGTTTCAAAAATTTTGTATTGTTGAATTTTTCTACATATCTTTGCGTGATTTTATGTTCCAAGACTATTCATTTACATGAAAAAACTATTAAAGACAAGCCTCTGTTGCCTCTCGCTGCTCGCCGGAGTGGCACTTCCCTCTATGGCTGTACCCGCCAAGCCGGGCATTATGACCAAGACTCAAGCAGACGGAACATCTATAAATGTACGCCTCATCGGTGACGAATTCGCACATATGTACTTGACCGAGGACGGTTATCCCCTCGTGCTTGAAAACAACACCTATTATTATGCAACTATTGCCTCCGATGGCGCTGTAGCCAGCTCATCGATAAAGGCAACCGCGCCCGTCGACCGAAGCGGCGCGGCTGTCAACTTCCTTGGAACCGTCGACAAGTCGCTTGTCGACAAAGCTCTTCAGAGCAAGCGCGATGCTGCCGCGAAAAGGCAGTTCAAGCCCGCTGTACCGGCTTTCGCACGCAAGAACGCACCCGCAAAAGGCCCCGGCCTCTTCGACGATGCGACGTATCCCGTTTTCGGCGAACAGAAAGGCCTTGTTATCCTTGTTGAATACCAGGACGTCAAATTCCAGACTTCCTACGATCCCCACGACTATTTCAGCCGTATGCTCAACCAGGAAGGGTTCAGCTCCTACGGCGGCACAGGCTCCGCCCGCGACTTCTTCCGCCTAAATTCCGACGACCAGTTCATCCCCGAGTTCGACCTCTACGGCCCTGTCACCCTGCCGAATAATATGTCCTATTATGGCGGCAACGACGCATGGGGCAACGATCAGAATCCCGAAATGATGGTCGTACACGCCTGCCAGGCTCTCGACGACCAGATCGACTTCCGCCAGTACGACCGCAACAACGACGGATACGTCGACAACGTATTCATCTTCTATGCAGGCCGCGGCGAAGCTTCCGGCGGCGCTGCCAACACCGTATGGCCCCATTCCTGGGACCTCCGCTACGGTGCCGGCTCCATCACCCTCGACGGTGTAATCATCGACCACTACGCTTGCTCCAACGAATGGGAAAGCGGCCGACCCGACGGTGTCGGTACCTTCGTCCATGAGTTCAGCCACGTGATGGGCCTCCCCGACCTCTACGCCACGCGCTACACCAGCTCCTTCACCCCCGGCTCCTGGTCTGCAATGGATTACGGCCCATACAACAACAACGGCTGCACGCCCCCTCTCTACTCCGCTTTTGAGCGCTATGCCCTCGGATGGATGGAACCGGCCAAGATCGCAGGCCCGATGAACGCCACCCTTCCGACCATCCTGTCCAACCGCGCCGGTATCATCGAGACCGGTGACCCCAACGAGTTCTTCCTCGTCGAAAACCGTCAGCAGCAGGGATGGGATGCCTACATCCCCGGCCACGGCATGCTCGTATGGCACGTCGACTACGATTCCTACGTATGGAGCCGTAACGAGGTGAACAATACCCCCTCACACCAGTATGTCGATATCGAGGAAGCCGACGGCACCCAGAGCGAATACACCCGCGACGGCGATGCCTTCCCCGGAACTTCCCACGTCACTTCCTTCACCTCCTCCACCAAGCCCGCTATGAAGACATGGGCAAACCGCGCCATCGATGTCCCCCTGACGGATATCGCTGAAAACAACGGCGTTATCACCTTTAAGGCTTGCGGCGGCCGTGAGGATGTCGAGACTGTCGAGGTCCTCGATGTCGAAGAGGTGAGCTACAACAGCTTCGTGGCACGCTGGAAATCGCTCGGCGACGACATGACATATTCGATTTCTGTCTACACACGTCCCGATGTCAACGACCAGGATGAATCGGACGATGCGGCGGTCGAATACGTGCCCGGCTACAACAATAAGTTTGTCGGCAACGCCACAAGCTGCCTCGTCGAAGGCCTTCAGGAAGAAACCACATATTATTATGTCGTCTATGCTGTCAACGGCCTCCAGACCTCCCCGGCATCTGCCGAAGGCTCGGCATTCACAGGCCGCATGACCATCGAGCACCGCCGCGTAGTGGCTCTCGAACCTACCGAAATCACCGAAAACAGCTTCACGGCCAACTGGGAACCCCTCGCCGATGCTGCCGGATATGTCATCGACCTCAATGTCAAGGTCGAGGGCGACCCCGTCGAAATGCACTTCGGCTTCGACGACGGTGTCAAGAACCTCCCCGAAGGATGGAACGCAAACACCAAGGCATCCTATTCCATGGCACCCTGGTGCGGCGAATCCATTCCATCTCTGCGCCTCGGTAAGAACGGCGACCGCCTCGAGATTGCCGGCTACGACGACTTCATCTATTATGTCGGCTTCTGGGGCCGTGGCAACCAGACAGCTCCGGAAGATGCTTTCATCATCTACTGCGACAATGGCGACGGCTGGAAAGAATTCACCCGCCTGCCCCTCGAGAAGAACGTCGGCGGTAAGACCTACATGGTCGAAAACATTCCTTACGGTACTGTCGCCGTCCGTATCTCCTTCTACCGCAGCGGCTCTGTAGGCTCCGTAGCCCTCGACGACATCGTTGTCGGTCATGGCGCAGAGCTTACCCCCGAACCCGTGCCCGGCATGACCGGTCTCGACCTCGGCAATGTGACAAGCCATACCTTCACCAACCTGGCACCGCGTACACGCTATTTCTACACCGTCAAGGCATACAACGACGAAGGCGTCTCCAAGCCTTCCGTCGAGAAGGAGGCACGCACTGTCAATCCCGCCGGTATCGCCGATCTCGAATCGGTTGGTGTGACATTCACCCTCGCAGGCTGCAACATCTACCTCGACGGTGTACCCGCCGGTGAGACTGCTCTCCTGACCGACATCGCAGGTCGCACCATCGACCGCGGCCGCGAAGTCCTCTCCGCTCCCGCTCCCGGCGTATACATCCTCTCTGTGGCCGGCGTGAACCGCAAGGTAATCGTAAAATACTGATATCAAATCCCATACTATCGACTTTACTAATAATCAATTAATTTAAACCCCGTTCACGGTGCCAAAGGTTTCAGCACCGTGAACGTTAATCTAAACGAAACCAGTGTATTCAGTTATGAAAAAATTTCTATTTTGGGTTTTTTCGATCGTACTGACTGCTTCTGCTGCTAACGCACAGCTCCTCCAGAAGAAGAGCGGTGTCGTTCCACAAAACAGCATCAAAGTAGAAGCAAAGGCCGCTACCTCCAACAAGGGTGTGACCATGGGTCAGAAACGGTCTCTCAACAGGAGTTTCGTGGGGAGTGCGCTGACAGTCAGCAATACGACTCTCTCTGCCCGTCCGGAACTCAAACCTGTGAAGGAAGGAACCAACATTCCCGAAATCTTCGGCAGCGTTATCTTCGCCGACAACTGGGGAGAGGCCGACAATTCCGGTCTTTACACAGTTCCTTCGACCTCCGACGGCGAGTTCACCCTCAAGATTGCAGGTCCGAACGCAGGTTTTGGCGGCGTTCTTAAGGATGGTGTTTATTATGCCCTGACACAGCTTAACTACGGATTTTGGGTAGTCAATATGTGCGAAGGCTATGATATGGAGACAGGCGAGGTCGTTTACAATGCTCAGCCTTCTACCGACTGCCTCTCTCCGGCAGGTCTCGCTGTCAACCCTGTAGATGATGCTATCTACGGTCTCTTCTACAATGAAGATGTGACAGCTCTTCGCCTCGGCACTGTCGAATTCACTGCCGACGGTCCTGTTGTTACCGAAATCGCTCCTGTGGACGGTATGTGGAATGCCCTTGCCATCGACAAGGACGGCAAAGGCTACGCTATCAGCAAGGAAGGCGACCTCTACTCCCTCAACCTCAACACCGGTGCTATGACCCTGATCGGTGCTACCGGTACTGCTACCCAGTATCTCTCCGGCGCATGCATCGACACCGCTACAGGCCGTATGTTCTGGGCTGTATCTACCGATCTTGGCGGCTACCTCTATGAGGTCAACACCACCACCGGTGCCGCTACCCTCCTTGCCGATTTTGCTAACGGCGAAGAAGTAGCTGGTATGTACATCCCCGCTCCCGAAGCTGCTCCCAAGGCCCCCGCAAAGGTTACCAACCTTTCCGCTACCTTCCCCGACGGCAAGCTCATCGGTTCTCTCACATTCACTGTTCCCACTACTCTCTACGACGGAACTCCCGCTGAAGGCAGCGTGAAGTACAAAGTCACCGCCAACGGCGACCTCGTAGACCTCGCTTCCGTTCAGTACGGCGAAACCGTTACCATCGAGCCCGTCACCGTTTACGAAACCGGTATGGTCAACTTCGTCGTTGTCCTCACCAACGAAGCCGGCGACAGCCCCAAGGCTTCCACCAAGTGCTTCGTAGGCAACGGTGTGCCCGCAGCTCCCAAGAACGTTCACGCCGAATATGTCAACGGTGCCATGAATGTTACCTGGGAAGCCGTTACTGCTTCCGCCGACGGTGGTTACGTCAACCCCGACCAGGTTACATATACCGTTGCTGCCAAGACCGGCAACACCGAAGTTATCGTTGCCAAAGACATCAAGGGTCTCTCGATGACTCAGTCCTTCCCTGTTCCCGAGAAGCTCACTGTCTACACCTATACTGTAACAGCTAAGTTCGACAACTCTACTTCCGTAGCCGGTGTTTCGAACGCAGTCGTTCTCGGCAACATCATTCCTCCTTACTCCTGCGCCCTCAACTCCGCTGACGACGCTGCATTCTGGACCATCCTTGATGCCAACGCCGACGGCAAGACTTGGACATACAGCACAAGCAACGGCTGGAGCGTACAGTGGAACAGCAGCCTCGCTATGGACGACTGGATGATCTCCAAGGCTGTCAAGCTCGAAGCCGGCAAGGCATACCGCGTATCTATCGATGCTAAGAGCAACAGCACTACCTACGTTGAAAAGATCGAACTCTGCTACGGCGCTTCCGCTACTGCAGAAGGTATGACCAATACCCTCATCCCCGTTACCGTTCTTAACGGCAACCAGTTCCACAACCTCAGCGGCTGGATCATCTCCGAAAGAAACCAGACTGTTTACATCGGTATCCACGGTGTTTCCGATGCCGACCAGCTCCGTCTCTCTGTCGCCAACTTCGCTATTGAAGAAGGTGTCAGCGTCAAGCGTCCAGCTGCCGTTGAAAACCTCACCGTTGTAGGTGGTACCAAGGTCCTCAACGCTACCGTTTCCTTCATCGCTCCTTCCGTTGATATGGCAGGCGATGCAGTCGACGCTCTCACTAAGATCGAAGTTACCCGCGACGGCGAACTCGTCAAGACCTTCGAAGCTCCCTCTGCCGGTGCTGCTCTCGCATTCACCGACGAAAATCTCGAGACTGGTGTCGCTTACTACGAAGTAATCGCTTACAATGAACACGGCGCAGGTCTCCCCGCAGGTGCAAGCACACAGATCGGCTTCACAGCTCCCGCATTCTCGTCTGTGGACAACAACGTCCTCATGGAAGAGACCGCTACCCTCGGTACCGTTCTCGTAAGCTGGGATGCCGTTTCCGAGACTGTAACAGGCCAGACCCTTACAACCGACGACGTTACCTATACTCTTGCCGCTATCAACGATGACGGCACTATAGGCGACATCCTCAAGGAAGGTATCGGTATCACAGCTGCCGAAGTCGTTTACCAGGCTCCCACAGCTCCTCAGGACTTCGCTGAATTCGCTATCAAGGCCGCTACCAACGGTGGCGAGACAGAATGGTTCGGTACCGGTCTCCTCCCCGTAGGTCCCGCTTACACCGACTACGTACAGAACTTCACAGACGGTACTCTCGACGGCTATATCCTTGGTCTCAAGAACCTCAATGGCACCGGCAACGGAGCCCAGATTTATACCGACTCCCAGTTCTCTGACCTCACTTCCGTAACCGGCGACAACGGCTTCCTCGGAATCAAGACTGCCAACCTTGACTACAGCGTCGCTGTCTTCTCCGGCAAGATCAGCACAGAGGGTCTCAATCAGCCCGCCCTGACATTCTACACCTACAACATCGCTGGTGACGATCCCAACACAATCGAGGTAAGCGTACGCGAGCTCGGCAAGCAGTACCAGGTTCTCCTGCCTGCTACAGAATGTCAGGCATTCGGCGGCGAAGGCTGGAACAAGGTTACCGTACCTTTGACCGCATTCGCAGGCAAGACCATCCAGTACCAGGTCGTTGCTGTCTGCAAGAACTACATCTACACAATGCTTGATGACTTCAAGGTTGCCGACATGCTCGACTACGACCTTGCTGCTCAGGAAATCTCCGCTCCCGAAAAGGCTGAACTCGGCCAGACATACAATGTGACTGTCAATGTTGCCAACGAAGGTTGCAAGGATGCCGAAAACTTCACTATCGAACTTTACAAGAACGGCGAAGTAGCCGCTACCCAGGAGGTTGAGAAGCTCGAAGCATTCAAGTCTGCCAACTACACCTTCGAACAGGAAATGGGTCTCGTAGCTGTTGATCCTGTTTCCTACAAGGCTGTCGTAGTATTCGACGCTGACCAGAATGGTGAAAACAACGAAACCGAAGCTGCCGTTACCGAACCCATCGCTTCCAAGCTCCCCGCTGTCAAGAACCTCATCGGCGAAGCTGCTGAAAACGGCAACATCCTCCGTTGGGAAGAACCCGACCTCGAAATTGCTGCCGCCGGTGGCGTATATGATTTCGAAGACGGCGACTCCTGGGCTAAGGAATATGACGGCTGGACATTCATCGATGAAGACGGTTCTGCAGTAGGCGGCTTCCAGGGCTCTAACATCCCCGGTATCACTCCCGGCGAAACAACAGCATCCTTCTTCGTATTCGATGCTTCCGCCGATGGATTCAACCAGACTTTCCAGGCTCACAGCGGCAGCAAGTATCTTGCCTCGCTCTTCCGCTACGACGACGGTACTGTAAGCGACTGGGCTATCTCGCCCGAGCTCTTCGGCTCTGCTCAGACAATCTCCTTCTGGGCACGCAGCTACAGCGCTCAGTATCCCGAAGCATTCGAAGTATGCTACAGCACTACAGGCATCGAAGTTGAAGACTTCACCGTCCTCAGCGGCTCGATGGTTTCCGCAGTGCCCGACACATGGACTGAATACAGCTTCGACCTCCCCGAAGGTGCCAAGTACTTCGCTATCCACAGTGTGGCTACCGGTTCCTTCATGTTCATGCTCGACGACGTGACCTTCACCCCCGCAGGTGGTGAAACCGCCGAACTCTCGATTGCCGGCTACAAGGTTTACCGCGACGGCGAACTCATCGCTGACAACGTTGAAGAATGTGCTTATCTCGACGTAGAGTCGACAGTCGGTGAACACGAATATGCAGTCGTTCCCGTATTCGACCGTGGCGAAGGCAAGCCCGCATTCGTAACCGTCACCACCAAGACCGGCATCGCCGACGTCAATGCTGGCATCGTTATCACGACTGCCGACAAGAGCGTCGTTGTCCTCGGTGCTGAAGGTGTCGAAGTAACCGTAAGCGCACTCGACGGCAAGGTTCTCTTCGCTGCCGAAGGAACTGCCAAGACCGTGGTTCCTGTTTCGACAGGTGTATACGTAGTCAAGGCCGGTGAAAAGGTTGCAAAGGTTATTGTAAAATAATCCAACCCCATAAACCCTGACAAGAGGCTGTGCCATCCGGCGCAGCCTCTTTTGCTTTATAACCGGAAATAAATTTCCGGCACTGAAGACAAACAGAGGCAAGCCCCGAGAAGCCCGGCAGCCTTTGTCCTGAGTCCGGGAGGACTGCCTCCCGAAGAAGGCTGTCGCGGCCGGTTTCGAACCTTTGTGACGGGTTTGCGTTGTATAGGTAAACGCATGCCCGTCATGCTTGTATATAGGATAGCTAAAATAAAGGCTATTTAAGTAAAATTTGTTAAACGATTTTGAAAAATTCATCCCGCAGCCTACCTTTGCAGGACAATCTACAAAAACGTATCAATTGTTTATGAAAAAGAACATTCTAGCTGCCGTCGTCATAGCATTGACCGGCACGGCAATCGCTGCCGCTCAGGATATCCAGCAGCCCAAACTCTTCGACAATGTATCTATCGGACTCGACGGTGGCGTGACCACGCCCCTCCACGGACAGGCCTTCTTCGGTTCCATGCGAGGAGCCGCCGGCCTCGATATCCGGAAACAGATAACGCCGACCTTCGGGGCCGGTGTCGAAGGTCTCTTCGGAGTCAACACATCGTCGTGGAAGAACATGGTCCACAGCAAGACAGCGTTCGATAACTCCTATGTCGGAGTCTACGGTACTGTCGACCTCTTCAACCTCTTCGGAGGCTACCAATGCGCCCGTCGTCCCTTCTCCATCGAAGCCCTCGTAGGCGCCGGATGGGGTCACTACTACCAGACAGGCGGCGTTCCCGACTGGAACTATTTCTCGACCAAGGCCGGTCTCAACTTCAACTTCAACGTATCGGAACATGTCACCCTGTCGCTCAAACCGAGCGTGGCATGGAACATGGGCGGCGACTTCGAGAACAGCAATGTAGGCTTCAACATCAACAACGCCACCTTCAACCTCCTTGCCGGTGTCAGCTACCGCTTCGGCGACGGCTTCACCTGCGTACAGCCTTACAACCAGGCCGAAGTCGACAATCTCAACGGTCAGATCAATGCCCTGCGCGACGAGCTCAATGCCTCGACAGCGTCGGCCAACGAACTCCAGGCCCGCAACCAGGCTCTCGAAGCCGAGCTGAAAGCCTGCCAGAACAGGGCTCCACAAGTGATCAAGGAAGTCGACAACAAGTACAACAGCGTACGTTTCGTATTCTTCCGCATCGGCTCGCACACCATCACCGCCGACCAGATGCCTAACGTGACCATGATAGCCGACTACATGAAGAGCCATCCCACATCGAAAGTCGTCATCAAGGGTTACGCCTCCAAGGACGGTAACTACGACTTCAACATCAAGCTCGCCAAGAACCGAGCCGAAGCCGTCAAGAATGCACTTGTCAAGAAATACGGTATCGCCGAATCGCGTATCGTGGCCGAAGGCGAAGGCATAGGCGAGATGTTCGACGAAGAATCCTGGAACCGTGTCAGCATCTGCACCCTCGAGGAAGGCAACAAATAAGCAATACATAGAACACATACATAACTAACATTGACAGACATCCGGCAGTCGGGCTGCAAGAGGCCGGGCTGCCGGATTGACTGTCCCAAGCTCCCGGGACTATGAATCTCTTCATTACAATCGTAGGCTACACGGCCTCCGTATGTATGGTCTTGGGCTATCTGCCGCAGGCAATAGCCACCATACGCACGCGCAACACCGACGGTATCGCCCTCCCGACATTCTGCATGCTCGGCCTGGGCAGCATATTCTTCGTCATCCAGGGCATAGCGCTCGAAAACTGGCCCCTAGTAATCACCAATGTCATCACGACGATATGTTCGGTGATCATCTTCGGCATCAAAATACACAACGACCGCGCCAAAAAACGCTGAAAAGTCACGATTTATTCGTAAATTTGTAGCCGTATGGATTACGGCAAGCTATATCTGTTCCCGTCGCTACTGGCTCCCGTCGATGTCTCGGAAGTCCTTCCGGCACGCAATATCTCCCTTATAGCCACGATACGCTATTTCGTGGTCGAGGAGCTGCGCACGGCGCGTCGCTTCCTGAAGGCCTGCGACCGCGGCATAGATATCGACAGCCTTCATTTCGACATCCTCAACGAGCACACGCCCCCCGAGGAGGTCGACGCCATGCTCGCCCCCGCGAAGGAAGGCCATGACATAGGCGTAGTCAGCGAGGCCGGCTGCCCAGCTGTCGCCGACCCCGGAGCCGACCTCGTGGCCGCCGCTCAGCGTCGCGGTATCGAGGTGGTGCCCCTCGTCGGGCCCTCGAGCATACTGATGGGGTTGATGGGCTCCGGTTTCAACGGCCAGAGCTTCGTCTTCCATGGCTATCTGCCCGTCAAGGGCGAGCGGCGCACTGCCGCCTTCCGCGACATGGAGCGCGACATACGCCGCAAGCGCCAGACACAGATATTCATCGAGACACCATACCGCAACAACAAGCTCATCGCGGAGCTTGCCGCATCTATGGATCCCTCGCTCCTGCTATGCGTGGCCGCAGATATCACCGGCCCGGGGCAGTCAATAAGAACCATGCCGCTGAGACAGTGGCGCACCGAGAAATACGATTATTCGCGTCGCCCGGCGATATTTCTGCTGTATCTATGAGCCGCCGACGTCAGAAACGAAATCAGGAAATATACTGGAACAATCACCCGGGCCTTTTCGACATAGGGACTGACGACGAAGCTGCCGCGCTCCGTCCTCTCGGCGACGAAGAGCTTGCCAAGCCCGAACAGTTGCGATTCATGTCCTTCGGCAGCGGCTCCAGCGGCAACTGCTCGTATATCGGCACACCTTCCTGCGGCATCCTCGTCGATGCCGGAGTCGACAACAATAAGGTGATGGCCGAGCTTGCCGCCAACTCCATCGACCCCAACACCATTACCGGCATCCTCCTCACGCACGACCACGGCGATCACGTCCGATATGCCTACGCCATACTGCGCCGCTTCCGCGACATGCACCTCTACGCCACGCCCAAGGCTATGGCCGGCCTGCTGCGCCGCCACAGCATGAGCCGCCGCATCAAGGACTATCATGTGCCCGTCTACAAGGAATTCCCCTTCAGGATAGGGCCTTTCACCATCACACCCTTCGAGACGAGCCACGACGGCACCGACAATGTCGGTTTCGCCATCGAGGGCCTTGGCACGGGCATGGTGATATGCACCGACACGGGCACGGTGACTTCGCGCGCCGACTACTACATCCGCCGCACGTCGAACCTCATGATAGAGGCCAACTACGATGCCGAGATGCTGCGCAAGGGACGCTACCCGGTGCACCTCAAGGCACGCATCGTATCGACGACAGGACACCTCGACAATGCCGACACGGCACGCTATCTGGCCTCTGTGGCCAGGACCACGGAGCTGCACCGCGTCTTCCTCTGCCACCTGAGCCAGGACAACAACACGCCGCAGATAGCTCTCTCGACCGTGCGCACCGCCCTCGAGGAGGCCGGTATAAAAGTTTCCCCCGCATCTGATGCCGACACGGGGGAAAGCAGACTGTTTCTTTCGGTGCTGTCACGAACGGAATCGTCGCCGCTCGTGGTGCTCAGGTAAGCCTTATTTCAGGGGCTCTATGCGGAAGGAATATCCGTAGTTTTTCCCACCTTCAATTTTGTATTTCGGACGCGGGCCCGGGCCGCAGCTTGCGTTGCCGAGGCCGCGCTCGGCACATTCGAGGTTGAGCACGATTTCGGGACGGTATACGTTGTCGAGGTCATGCCCGTACTTCACTTCCCAGAGTTCGGGGTCGGTGTAGTGCAGGGCAGAGAAATCGAGGGTGCCGTCGGGGGTGATCTTCACGCCCTTGCCATTGTTGTCGGTGAGGGTGAGCCAGCGTGTGTCGGTGCGTCCGCCCATGCTCTGTGCGCGGACATAGTATTCGCGCATGTCGTTGACGGTGCTGCGGTAGCGGCCCACATAGGCTGCGTTCTTGCGGTCCTGATAGTTCTCGATGGGTCCGCGGCCATACCATTCGAGGTTTTCGAGTGCCGGGTTGAGCATCGACTGGAGCGAGAGCATCGGGAGGTCGGAGCCTTCGGAGGGTGTGAAGTCGGCATCGACATCGACTGCGCCGTTGCCGTGGATGGTGTATTTCACGTTATGAGGCACTTTCACGTCGCCGACGGTGGCTTCGAGGGCGGTTGTCACGGTCACGGTCTTGCCGTCGGCCGACTGTTTCCATTCGAATTTTTTGAGTTCGACGGGTGTCTCGACCCAGTCCTTGGGGTTGTTGTCGATGCTGCGGTACCAGGTGAAGCGCGGGCCTTTGAGGGCGTGGAGCATCTCGCGGTCGCCGTAGCGGAGGCTGGTCATGCGTCCTGTCCTCATGTCGAAGGATGCGCGGAAGTCGTCGCCGGTCATGCGCAGGTAGTCCTGGTTCTCGGTGATGGCCTTGACGGGCTTCATGTCGGCATCGGCGAGGGCTGCTGGCTTGTTCTCATAGTTGTTGAGGGCGAACTGCTCGGAAGCAAGGACGTGTCCGGCGGGTGCCCACGTGGTGGGTTTGCGCAGGCGTACTTCGTAGGTCACGAAACATTCGCCCTTGTCGTCGCCGTAGCTGCCTTTGAAGGGAGCTGCGATGGTGGCTGTCTCGCCGGGAGCCGTTGCAGGTATGGACACTACGCCTTCCTCTACGACGCTGCCGTCGCGGCGAACCTTGTAGGCGAGGTCGAAGTCGCCCAGGTCGAGGGCTATGTACTTGTTCTTAAGGCTGAGCTTGTCGGCCCCGGGCATTGCGAAACCTACGTACTGATATACTTTCTTCACTTCGGCGAGCTTGGGGGTCTCGCGGCGGTCGGGAGTTACGATACCGTTGCAGCAGAAGTGGTTCGAGTTGGGATAGTCGCCGAAGGAGGCGCCGAAGTAGTATTCGTTCTCGGGTCGTCCCTGCATGTTGAGGCCCTGGTCCACCCAGTCCCAGATGCATCCGCCTATCATACGTTCGGAGTTGTTCTCGATGTAGTCCCAGTACTCGTCGAGGTTGCCGATGGCGTTGCCCATTGCGTGGGCGTATTCGCAGAGGAAGAAGGGCTTGTCGGTGTCCTGGCGGTCGGTTTCGATCATGCTTTCAATAGAAGGGTACATGCGCGAGTCCATGTCGGCGATGCTGTTCATGCCTTCGTAGTGGATGTAGCGCTTGTCGATGGCCTTTGCTGCGTTATATTCGGCTTCGGCATTGATTCCGCCGCCCGATTCGTTGCCGAGCGACCAGAATATTACCGAAGGATGGTTCTTGTCGCGCTCGACCATGCGCACGGCGCGGTCCACGAAGGCATCTGTCCACGAGGGGTTGTTGGTCAGCGACATGTTGCCGTGACATTCCTGGTCGGCTTCGTCCATGACGTAGAGCCCGTAGTAGTCGTAGAGGGCGTACATCTTGGGGTCGTTGGGGTAGTGCGAGGTGCGGACGGTGTTGAGGTTGTTGCGTTTGAACAGCACGATGTCCTCGATCATGCTCTCGACGGGTATCGCCTTGCCGAGCTGGGGGTGGGTGTCGTGGCGGTCGGCACCCTTGAAAAGTGTCTGCTTGCCGTTGACGTAGACTTTCTTGTTGATGATTTCGATGCGACGGAGGCCGTACTGCTGCGTTGTGGCTTCGGTGACGTTGCCCTTGTCGTCGAGGAGTTCGAAGTCGACGGTGTAGAGGTTCGGTGTTTCAGCTGTCCAGAGAGCAGGACGGTCGATATCCATCGTGCCCTTGGCCTCTATTTCTTTGCCGGGGGCGAGCTTGCTGAAATTTTCGGTGAATTCGCCGACCTTGTTGCCCTTGTCGTCGAGAACCCTGACGCGGACAGCACCGTTGCCTGTCTTGCCGCTGCGGTTGTCGATTTTGGCGGTCACGTTGAGCTTGGCGTGGTCGAAGCTGTCGTTGATGTCGGAAGTGAGGTAGACATCACGCATCTGCACCTTGGGTCGTGCCGTGAGGAAAACGTCGCGGTGAATGCCGCTGAGACGGAACATGTCCTGGTCTTCGAGGTAGCTGCCGTCCGACCAGCGGTATACTTCGACAGCGACGGTGTTCTTGCCGGGACGGACGTATTTGGTGATGTCGAAGATGGCATCGTTGTTGGCGCCCTGGCTGTAGCCTACCTTCTTGCCGTTGATCCAGAGATAGAAGGCGGAGTAGACACCGTTGAAGTTGATGAATATCTCTTTGTCCTTCCAGTCGGCCGGGAGGGTGAAGTCGCGGCGGTACGAACCGACGGCGTTAGGCTCCTCGGTGAGGGTATAGCCGTTCTGCGACTGTATGAAGGGAGGATTGTTGCGGAAGGGGTAGGTTATGTTGGTGTAGATGGGGGTGCCGTAGCCGTGCATCTCCCAGTTGGAGGGTACTGTTATCTCGTCCCACTTGCTGACATCGTAGTTCGGTTTGTAGAAATTGACGGGACGTTCCTCGGGGGCTTTGACCCAGTTGAATTTCCATTTGCCGTTGAGGAGCATGTAGCGGCTCGAGTTGGTACGCTCCCATGGTTTGCGGTAGGCGGGGTCGGCCTTCATCTCCAAAGTGTTGGCGAAGGGGATCATGGTGGCGTGACCCGGTTCCTTGTTGATGCCGATGATGCGCTCGTTCTCCCAGTCGTTCGTGCTGGAAGTCTTCAGCGCCGACATCTTGATTTTGACATCGGAGGGTATGAGCTTCCACTGCTGGTTCTGCTTCGAAGCGTCGGGCTTGAGCTGGAATGCTGGTTCGCCTACGAGGCCAGCCCCGGAATATCCGAGGTTATAGCCAGTGGAGGCGTTGGTAAATACCCAGCTGCCGTTGGGCTGCTGGGTGGCTTTCCAGCGTACGTTGTTGTTGGTCGGGTCGATCATCCACTGAATCACGGCGCAGTCCTTTGCTCCCTGGCCGCTACAGTCGATGGCCATGCCGTATTTCGGGCCGACGATGCAGTAATATCCGTCGCCTACGGGCACGAACTGCCAAACCTGTGATTCGCGGCCTTTCTCGGGTGTGGTTATGAAAATCTGGGATTCGGCGGCACGGCTGTCCTGATTGTCGAGGGCGAGGCCTGCCATGGTGCGGATTTCGTAGGTGCTTTCGGGGTCTATGTCCTTCGCGGAGGCGTTCGTGAAGATGCCTGACAGGAGGAGCACCGGAATCAGCAATTTTTTTAAAGTGTTCATAGTGTCGGTTTATTGTTTTCCATGCAAGTCCGCCGTTTTCGCCGGACATTTATACAAAGATACGAATAATGTAAGAAATGAGGATGGTAGGATGTAAACACTTAGGATTTATTAAGAGCCAGCTCTAAAAAATTGCGGTGCGGGTGTCACAAATCAGGATTCACTACGTCTCTATAGTGTAGACCCCGAAAAAATGAACGCAGAAAAGATATTCACGACACGGTTCCTGCCGCTTTCCGACAAAATGTACGGAGTGGCGGCGGCAATTCTCGGCAAAGACACGGGAGAAGCCGCCGACGCGGTGCAGGATGCCATGGTGAAAATCTGGAAGAGCGGTCCGGCTATGGCCGATATCGCGAATCCTGAGGGCTACGCCGTTATGGCTGTGCGTTCGTCGGCCATCGACATTTTGCGCAGTCGTCGGCATTGGGACAATATCGAGGAGGCCGGAGATATACCGTCGGGACATATGGCTGACCCCGATGCCGGAGAGCTGCTCGAACGCGTCATGGCCTCGCTACCCCCGAAGCAGCTCGAGGTTGTCCGACTGAGCGCATTCGGCGATCTCTCGAACGACGAAATAGCCGCCCTGACGGGCTATACGACTGTGAATGTACGCGCCCTGCTCAGCCGGGGGCGCAAAAGAATCAAAGAACTATACAGTAGATTTCTATGAACATGACTATCGACAATATCCGGCAGATGCTCGACCGCTACTACGACGGGATCGCAACCCCGGCAGAAACGGCGATGCTGAAAGATTTCTTCCGCACTGCTGAAGACGTTCCGGCCGACATGGCTACCGATGCGGCCGTTTTCCGGGCTATGGCTGCTGTCGACGATGCGGAAGTGACAGTGCCCGACAATCTTAAAGCAAGAATCGTGGCGGCGACCATTGCTGCACGTCCCCGTACATTCCGGTGGAGGACGCTTGTCGCTGTAGCCGCTTCGATAGCCCTGCTGCTCTCGCTGGCCCTTTCGCTGCTGAATTTCCGACCTTCTGTTTCCTACGACTCCGATGTCCGCTACACACGCGAGGTGACCGACCCCGAAGAGGCCGCCGAGGAGATGATGAGAGTGTTCGCCATGCTCGACCGTTCGTTCGGTGATGCACAGACCGGGATAGGGCGTGCCGACGAGGCCTTGGCCCTGATTAACGACCCTCTCAACGGTCGGTTCAACGAATAATCATTAAAACATATAGATATGAAACGCACACTTATTATCGTTTTAGTCTCATTGATAGCGTTTTTTGCGACGGAGGATATCTATGCTGCCGAGAAACGCGTCTTTGAGGAGGTGGCGAACCTGCCGGATGTGGAGTCGGTCTATGTCGGCCCGGCGGCGCTGCGTCTTGCCGGAAACAGCGCGGCGACAGTATCGGGGCTCCCCGGCATGCCGAACGGCCTGGCGGCTTCGTTGAAGTCCATCAAGTCGCTGGAAGTGTTGAGCAGCCGTAACGCTGCGAGCAATACGAAGATAAAGGCTGTCGTAAGGAAGATAATCGCTTCCAAGCATCTTGAGCTGATCATCGAGAGCAAGGAAAACGGCGAGGCCACCAGGATCTATGCGTATGTGCCCGAGAATGCCGAGGGCAACGCTCCGCTCGCCAATCTGCTAATAGAGAATTCCGATGGCAAAGAATATGCCGTAGTGTATATAAACGGCACGATAGATACAGCTGCGATGCAGCAGATACTCAAAGAAAAATAAATGGCTATGAAACGAATATTTATCTTTGCGCTCCTCTTCCTGGCCCTCCTCCTGAGCGGCTGTGTATCCGAACAGCCCGAAATACTGAGCTCCCTGTCCGACTATCCCGGGACGGCTGTACGCATCCCTTCGTCCACGCTCAAATTCACTTCCCTAATGGCCGGCAAGGACAGTAAGTTCTTACGCAAGCTGAACACGGTAGAGGTGTTCACCTGCGAGGACAGCGCCTCGGTAGATGCCGTGGCGGCAGCCTCGCGCGCCATCGCCGAAGAAAGAGGCATGGAGCTGATGATTGAGACACGCGACTCGCTTGCCGTGGTCCATATCTTTGTGGTCGAGTCGGATAAGAGCGGCATCATGAAAGAGATACTTATCCAGGATCTGGAGCCGGAAGAATGTAACGTGGTCTACGTGAAAGGCAAAATCGATATCTCCTCGCTCACCGACGACCCCGAAGACTTCAAAAAACTCCTCAAAGGGAGCATATAGATCCCCAGCCTCCACGACGGTAATGTACAATAGTTTTCTGACGATTCAATGATAAACTTTTACGCACATACAAGAAAGAAGAAAGACTACTTGCTCTCTTCCATCGAAAAAGAGCTGAACGACAACAATATAGGATTAAGCTTGTTTGATGACAAACTCCAATGGAATATTTATGCTGCCTATGGAGAAGGATTTATGGAAACCGACTCCAATACAGGAAAAGGATATTCCTATCTCGATATGTTTGACCTTGACTTTGTCGTGTTAGAGTGTATTACGACCCCTAATCTGTTTCGAGCCAATAAAACATATTGGCTAATACTGAGGCTTGGAGAGACAAGTGGTGTCAATTCTCCTGAGATTCAGGAATATCAGGGACACAAGATTTGGGATTCCGATTCTGCATCGAAAACAGAGATAGTAAAGATAGCCCTCGCACTATGCAAGGATGCGAATGACTACTATTATAATCGCGAAAAAGAGTATAGGCGAGAACGCTATGAAGAACAGGAGGGGTAAAATCATGTTGATAACAGGTTATGACATACAGTACTAACCTATTAAACGGGTCAATTATTCAGTGATTATACATTTGCAAACAGGTCATCTATTGTAAGTTGCGAATGAATGCAGTTCATCGAATAAGAGTTCTTCACGAGGCCGGAACTTGTAATCATGGTCAGCGAAATTCCTTTTCGAGTTTTTGTTAGCTGACGAAACAGGGCAGTCTTGTTACGTAAGTTCTCCATATACTTTTTATCAATTGTGTATGGCTCGTTTGAATATTTTATTTCACAAAGGTTTATAACCTTATCACCACGGTCAATGAGTAGGTCTATCTGTGCTCCCGGATGTTCCTCTGTAGCCGCTGTTCGCCAGGAATACTCATTTGTGATTACACCGCTTATCCCAAGTGCCTTCTTTATCTGTTCGGAGTGCAGCAAGCATATGCGTTCAAAAGCGAGACCACTCCATGAGTGGAAGATGGAAGTCATCTGTATCTTCGACCAGTAATTGGAGTCCGTATTTCTGTTGCCTTCCATGAATTTGAAGTAGAAAAGGGTAAAATTATCGATGAGCTGGTATATAGAGTTCTTTGTTTTTAACCCGATTGCCTGATATTTACGGATAAAGCCGCAATTTTCTAAATCTTCAAGATATTGGGTAAGGAATCCGCTTGAAGCGATATTAGCATTTGCGATAATTTCATCTCTTGTCATACCTATTTTCTTTTTTGCCAAAGCAGTAATAATATTTATATACGCTTCTGGCTGTTTGAAGAGAGATGAATATAATTCTTTAAATTCGTTCTTTAACTTAGGATTATGTCCAAAGAATAACTCATCTATATTCTGTGGAAGACTTCGTGATTTATTGAGCAGAGACCAATAGAACGGGATTCCGCCAAATGCCATATAGGCTTCAGCTATCTCTGCACGTTCCATTGGTATACCGATGCTCCTTGTATATAGCTCACACTCATGTAAGTTGAATGGCTGTAGATGTATTTGATTATCTAATCTATTGTGTAAGCCTCCTCTGTTTTTAAGTATCTTCTTTACCATCCATGATGTGGCTGAACCACAAGCGATTAAGAGTATATCTTTTCTTGCCGATGCCCAGCCGTTCCAAAAGTTCTCAAAAGCAGGCATGAAACTTGATTTGGGTGCGTCCATCCATGGTAGCTCATCCAAGAATACTACCTTCTTCCCCTCGGGCAACTCTTTAAGATACTGTTCTAACATATAGAAAGCTTCTATCCAGTTATTAGGTTTGGATGCATTCTTATACCCATAATCTTTCAGGGACAGATAGAATCTTTGTATTTGTTCCTTCGTAGAAGCTTTCAACATACCAGAATATGTAAATGCGAATTTATCGTGGAAAACCTCTCTTATAAGATAGGTTTTTCCGATTCTTCGGCGTCCGAATACCGCTACAAACTTTGACTCGGCGGAATCATAAGCTTGTTGTAACTCTAATACTTCTTTCTCTCTACCTATTAGCATCTCTACGAAATTTATACTGCAAAGATACAAAAAGTTTTATCCATCACGCTTCCAAATCTCGCAAAAAAAATGAGATTTGGAAGCGTGACGTTCTTATCAGGTATCTAAATTGTGGACTTCAGGAGATGAATCTTATGGCAACATAAATCCACGATTGTGCCAAATCTATTATTTAAACCCTTATTGAGACCTTCAAGGATATCGTCGACGGATTAGTTTCGACGGATTAGTTTGGCTCGGATTTGTGTAGATTGGGAAAAATCACTAAATTTGCAGCACAATGCCCGGATGGCGGAATCGGTAGACGCGCCGGTCTCAAACACCGGTGGGGCGACCCATCCCGGTTCGATCCCGGGTCCGGGTACGTTAAACCCTCTTTAACTCAGCGAGTTAAAGAGGGTTTATTATTTTTACAAAGCAAAGTAAAAGCACTTAGAGGTAGCTTAATAAAAACAAGGAAGTAGCATAATGTCAAGGCTGAAGTTTCACGAATAAAAAGCCAGTGTTCAGTATGCTACGGGCCTTACTGCAATCGTAGTTAACAACGCCATGGCTAACGCATTAAAGCCTTTGTTAGCACAATATTTGCAGAAACGAAGTATGATTTTTACCGACTGGTGGGATTTTGGAGGTATTTCCGAGACATATACTTAATATTCAGTTGACCATGTAGCTAAATTCTACAGTACAACTCTTCACGGTTCAAATGACAACGTGGTTTCAGTCAATACTAATTCAACAGAATTACATGGTCTCATTTCATACGCCTGATATTCAGTACTTAATACAAAGTAAGCAAACATTACTTGTAAAGATATGTTGATGAGTTCATGTTTAGATTTAATACGCGAAAATTTGATGAACTTGAAAGATATTTGAAAGATGTTATAAAGTATGGAGTATTTGTCTCAAAATATTTCATTATATTTGCAGTGTGAATCCAAGAGAGGATTTCAAATACATATTATAGCCTAATCGTTCCGCAAATTACCACAATAGACCGAAAAAGGCTGTTTTATAATCTTAGCATGGGCATACTGCGTCATAACGCAGTGTCTGCCATTGCTAAGATAGGATGTGGTAATCCTGCGGAACGAGTGGATAGACACTGCGTTCTTTTTGTGCAGTAGTCTGCCCAATAAATTCGGCAATATTGCACAAAACAAATAAAACCACTACTAAATGAGTAAACTAAAGCTACTCTCGGCACTGATGCTGTTTATAGCATCAACTTTTGCGTTCTCATCATGTTCCAATGATAATGATGAACCTGATAGCCCTATCGAACAAAAAAGTACATACGTAATATCATCAAATCTTGGTGTTGACGCACTGGCTTCCGAGTACGGTGTTATCCCCTCTTTGACATTAGTTTGTATGGAGTATAATACTAAGGATGAACTGGTAAATACCCAGACATGGCAGAATGTAAAAGATGGAGATAGTAAGGAATTTACAGCTAATGAGAGATGCGTTAAGGTTGTCATTCGCATAGAACTAAAGGCAACAGTTAATGGGGAAACCGCATCGTTAAATCGGTATGTTGCAACCGTGAACTATCTAACTATAAACGGTAATCTTAATATTAATTTAGATGGCAATACGCGAACATCCTCAATCAATCCGATTCATTAATAAATAACTGACACAAGAGAATGGAGCTGCTAATTATAGTCGGACTGATTTTTACACTTGGGAAATTGGTGAAAAACAATCCCTTTGATAAGGGAAGATGGTAAAACTTTAAAGGCGAGCTTTTGCAGTCTCGCCTTTATTTTTTACTGTTTTATAGGCTAAATATCTAAGTGTAATTAATTACCCAACGAATTATTGATATATAGTTGTAAATTCAAAAATTCTTGAAATCCGATTATAGATGAATTATAAAAGAGAGGAAACTGGGTGCTCGTTGTGAGATGAAAGTAGAAACAGGGCTCTACAGTCGAGATGTCCTATTCCTTTTCCTTTATGGAGTTGAGGTCGCGGAAAAGTTTTATGTATTGGGGCCAGTAGTGAAGGATGCTGAAAACTAATGCGGCTACAAGCGTTACAGCCATAGCCCAAAAGCCAACACGATTGAATGTCCAGGCTTTTGGAAAGAGCAAGGTAAAAAGAATCACTATGCCTACTCCAAAGAATATTTCTCCGGACAGCATCAGCATCTTGACGTTGGCAGTTTCGGAGAATAGTTTTGCCGGGGCAAGCTTAGCTATGTCGATTTTTCGTAATTTCAGGTACATGTACATATACCAGACCGCAGCGAGTAGGAGGTAGATTACAAGGTATATCTTCAGGCTGACCGGGAATGAGAGATTATTGATACCTCCGGCTATTGCTGCGGCGAAGACGACTGCGAGAATAAGACAAGAAATAAAGGACTGACGGAATTTTTTGAGAATCTTGGCCTTTGCAGTTTGGGAGACTGTCACATTTATTTTAATATCTGTACTGGTCTTGGCAAGGACCTGTTCAAGCGTAGACATGCTTTTTTTGAGTTCGTCGAGTTGCATATTATATCTGTTTAGCGAGTTTGTCTTTGATGCGGTGAATTTTGACTGCGACAGTGTTGCGCTTAAGTCCGAGGGTATCTGCAATTTCATCATATGAATACTCATCAAGCCAAAGGAGTATGATAGCTTTCTCTATATCTTCAAGTCTATTAATTAGTGAGTGTAGAACTTGAAGATTCTCCTTTTGCGCATCGTCAATCTCGGAAGAGAGGTGGAGCAGACCAAAATCAACCGACACGGTTTCTATAGTTGATTTTGACGAGCGCAAGGCCATGAGAGCCGAATTTACTGCTACCCGATAAATCCATGTGGAAATATTGCTTTCAGCTCGAAACTGTTTTAATCCCAGCCAGATGTTGACATAGATTTCCTGCCGAAGGTCTTCAAATGGAAATTTGTCGGTAGCATAGAAATAGCTGACTTTGTTGATGATCCGGGAGTGCAGCTTTATGAGCGAGGCAAAATCCCTTTCGTTTATCGGTGGGTCTGTCATTCTGCGTGTGGTTTGTTTGTTATGCCTTGTTAGATGCAGATTTACTCACGAAAGTTTCATAAATGCGGATAAATATCTGTAAAGTCAATAATAACCGGGTGGTTAAGGCCGTTAGAGAGCGAAAGGGGAAAGATAGAAGCCACTGCTCATCTTCCCATCGAACCAATCTTGAATTATCAGCATGAAGCTATTTCTATTATCTATAATCTTGGGCTTGTCGGCGGTTTTTGCGTATTCTCAAGCTCCCAAGACTGGTTATCGTGGTTTCGTCGACTTGAATGGCGAGGCTCTGTTCGAGAAGAAGTATTCCAATGACCGCGATATCGTCTACAGTGTGTCGGGTGTAACCACCACGCACGGCTATCAGTTCAACGAGCATTTCTTCGTTGGTGGCGGCATAGGCATCTGCTTTGTCACGTACAACTTTGAATGGTCATCCTTTGGGATTGATTCTCCCATCTTTGTCGCAGGACGTGCCGACTGGAGGATGGGAAAGGTGCCCTTGTTCGCCGATGTGAGGATAGGTTCTTTTTTTAAGTCCTGGCGCGGTTATAACAGCGACCGTCTGTTCATCAATCCGTCGATCGGCTATCATTGCTCGTGGGGTCGTAAGATATCCCTCAATATCGGCGCCGGACTGTCGATACATTCTATAGATAAGTCCGGATGGAAAATGATGCCTTCGGTCAGGATAGGCATAGAATTTCAATAACAAGATGGTTAAGAATCGAACCGCGCCCCGAGAGGTCGGGGACACGGTTCTGTATCAAATCAATATTATGTCGTCTATTCGTTGCGGAGATGGTCGACGGGGTTGCTGCGGGCAAGGCTCAGGCTGTTGGCGGCGACTACGGCCATGAGCAGGAGCAGCAGGAATACTATGCACAGCACCATCGTTACAGGCGAGAGCGACACCTGTACCGTGAACTGCGACAGCCATTTGCGGCCTATAATCATTGCCACAGCGCCTCCGGCGATGAGGGAGGGGAGCGCCACCTTGAGTATGTCGAGGCAGAACAGCCGTACTATCATCGATGCCGAGGTGCCTGTGACCTTGCGGATGGCGATTTCCTTGGCACGGCGCTGAACTTCGTCGGTCGTATAGCCTAAGAGGCCTATCAGCGCGATGATGATGATACTTATGCTTATCACCATGACGGATGTTCCGAAGCGGCGCACCGGTTCCGTCAGCAAATCGACGTACGACTTGTACGGGGTGATGTAGATCTCACGCGTAGTGATCACGTTCGCGATCACATCCTGGGCTTTTTTCAGTGCCTCCGGAGTAAGGCGTGAGAAACGCACGTAGAGATTGTTCATTGTATGGTTGGTCGGGAATAAGACACCGGCACGGGTATCGGCGATACCGTTGATGAAGCCATTGCGTTTCATGTCGCCGATAACTCCGCATATGGTAAACTCTTCGACGCCGTCAAGACCGACGTGTTCCGTGATTTTGAAAGTCCGGCCGATGATGTTGTCGTCGGTAACGCCGAAATGTTTTTTCATGATGTCGATGAAGCCCTTCTCGACAATGACCTGGTGGACGGTAGAGTCGGCATCGGGACGGAAAGTCTCTCCCTGCAGCAGTTTCATGCCGAGTGTCTCGATCAGCTCCGGGTTGGCGTAGTACATGTCGGCGACGTTTACCTGGTTTACATGGTTGTCGCCTGTCCAGACGTTGTTCCCTGCTGGCATCATTGTAAAATCCTGATAGGCTGAGGCCACAGACTCGACACCGCCGAGACGTTTCAGTTCCGAGACGAGAGCGTGGCGCGTTTCTTCCGGGACTCCGCTGAGATCTACGTACCCTACGTTTTCATATTCATAGCCCATGTCCGTATCGCATATCATGGCATACTGCCTTCCGACCAGGACGAGCATGCACATCAGCAGTCCGGAGGCGAAGAACTGTACGGCGAGGAGGGCCAGTTTCCAGGTCTTGCGGTTCTTTGTGCCGTTTCGGAAAGCGTGGGCGACCGGCGTGCGGCAGTACATCCACGCCGGGACGGCTCCGGTGACGATCAGGAGCCCGATGCATACGGCACCTTCGACGAGCCATACATTTCCGGTTGTGAGAAGCTCACCGGGAGTGTAGCCAAGGAGCTGGCGGCATTGTTCCGGGAAGCAGAACACAAGGAGAACGGCAAGACCTGTCGACAGGAGCAGGAAGAAGAGGCTTTCGCCCATTACGCGGCCGAATATACAGGCGTTGCTCGTCCCGTAGCATTTCCGCACGGCCATCTCCTTGCCGCGTTTGCTCATCTGGCCGATTACGATCAGCAGGTAGTTGAGCCCGGCGCTCATCAGCATTATCAGGGCAAGAAGCGACAGAATCCATATCATTATCCTGATGTCGTTCTGACCTGTGTGCACTCCGACAAGCTCTTCGACCCCTATGTCGAAGTGGAATACCGTGAGGGCTTCTTCATCCACGTTCTCTTCAAGCATCTTGCGGATGCCGGGCTTGAGGTCTTCGGGTTTTGTCCCCTTCGCAAGGCGCACATAGCTTTTATAACGGTCGTTGCCTACCCAGTTGTCGCGGCCGTCGTAGGAGAAGAGACCTATGGACGGCAGGCTGAGATACACGTCGTTGGATATCGAACTGTTCAGTGGGAAATCCTCGTATACGCCTCCTATGGTAGCCTTATAACTCTCCGTGAAGCTTGGCGCACAGAACCGCAGGCCGATTACATCGCCTCCTATCTTGTCGGCGAGCGAACGCGGAATCACGCATGTGCTCTGGGTTTCCAAGGAAGTATGGAGGTCACCTGCGACTGTTTCCGTAGGGAACACGTCGAAAAAGCAGGAGTCGGCCAGGCTGATGCCTTCGATTTCGAAAGTGCGTCCGTCGTCGAGACGGATGATGTCCTGACCGAGGAAGCCGGTGCGACGTGTAGCGCTTTCCACCTGGGGGCAGTAGCGTTTCAGGCCGGGGGCGATGGCACCGGCAGTCTGACCGTATTCTTTGGACTCATCGTTCTGGACTATGCTTTCTGTCACTCTGTAGAGCCGTTCGTAGTCGCGGAAGCATGTGTCGTAGGTCTCTTCAAAATATACCTTGGCAACCAGGAGGAATCCGACGGAGAGTCCGACGGTGAGGCATACGATTTTCGTGATATTGCGCCTCAGGTCGTTTGTGAAGAATCTTAGCATGGCCGTCTTACATTCTGTCTTTAAGGTTCTCTACTATCTGGCCGTCGAAAAGATTGACGATGTAGTCGGCCGCCGCCGCATCCTTCTGCGAGTGGGTCACCATCACGATTGTCGAGCCTTCGCGGTGAAGCTCCGTCAGGAGTTCCATCACCTCGGCACCGTTCTTGGAATCGAGGTTGCCGGTCGGTTCGTCGGCGAGTATAAGGCCTGGTCGCGCAACGATGGCACGTGCTATGGCGGCACGCTGCTGCTGGCCGCCTGAGAGCTGCGAGGGCAGATGTCGGCTGCGGTGCGAGATGCCCATGCGCCGCATCGCTTCGTCGACGCGACTGTTCTTCTCTTCTTTCGACAGTGGCAGGTTGTTGAGCGGCAGCATTATGTTGTCGCGGATGTTCATGCCCTCGATAAGGTTGAACGACTGGAACACGAAGCCTATCCTGCCCTTGCGGTATTCGGTGCGCTGGCTTTCCTTGAGATGTCCCACTTCTTTGCCGTCCAGGAAATACTCTCCCGTAGTCGGGTTGTCAAGCAGTCCGAGGATGTTCAGGAGGGTAGACTTGCCGCAACCCGACGGGCCCATGATGGCTACGAATTCCCCGTCGGCGACGCGTAGCGATACGTTGTTGAGCGCCTGGGTCTGCACACTGTCCGTGCGGAACACCTTTCCTACGTTTTTAATTTCGATGTTCATTGCTTATATAGTTTTATTTTTTGATTATAATCTTGTCGACATCCCCGAAAGCGGAGTATGAGCTTGTTATGACCCGCTCGCCGGGCATAAGTCCTTCGAGGACTTCGTAGAACTTGTAGTTCTGGCGCCCGATCCTGATGTCGCGGCGCGTGGCCGTGCGTCCGTCCTTGTCGACGACGTAGACCCATTTGCCCCCGGTGCTCTGGAAGAAGGAGCCTCTCGGAATCATGACGGCTTCCGTGGCCTCTCCGAGGACAAGGTCGACGGGGTAGGCCTGGCCTACGCGTATATTGTCGGGCAGCCCGCTGTCGATGGTGAGGTCGGCCTTGAACTGGCCTTGTGTCACTTCGGGATATATTTTCTTCAGCGTCAGGCCGAGAGTGTGGTTCTGCTTGCGGCCGTCGGCTTTGAGGCCGGGGACCACGCGGTCGATGTAGTGTTCGTCGATGCTGACTGAGATCTTATAGTTGTCGAGGATGTTTATCTGTCCTACCTGCTGGCCTGAGGCGATGTTCTGTCCGAGCTCCGCATTCAGTGTCCCCAGCTGGCCCGAATGTGACGCACGTATGTTCAGGTTGTCGGCGCGCTGACGGACGAGGGTGAAATTCTCCTGCATGTTGTGCAGACTTTCCCTCATCATGGCCACCTGGACGGAGCGATAGAGCGAATCCTGCCTCAGACGGCTCTGCAGGAGGTCGAGGGTCTCTTTCGCGAGCTGGTAGTCTTCCTGTGCCTTCAGGTATTCTTCTTTCGAGGTGAGATTCTCGTTGTAGAGGGTGGCCTGCTGCTCGGCCGCACGGCGTTTGCGGTTGAGTTCCGTACGGGCGGCCAGGAGGTCCTGCTTGATTTGCAGTCGTTCCTTTTCCATCGCTATCTCCGTGTCGCGCAGCATGTTCTGCTTCTCGGCAAGCTGCGATTCGGAATCGAGAATCTGCTGCTGGAGGTTGGGGTTGTGGAGGGTGAGGATGATGTCGCCGGCTTGTACCATCGCGCCTTCCTCGACCCATTTCTTTTCTACTATTCCCGTTTCGAGGGCCGATACCTGGACTATGACTCCCGTCTCTACCTTTCCGTTGAGGCGTATGTAGTCGTCGAACATTCCGTGTGTGACTTCTTCTATGATGAGTGCCGTCCCGTCGGTGCTGTACGAAGAGTGTCGCGACGTGCGCCAGCCCCAGATTCCTGTCGCTGCGAGGAGTGCCGCAGCCAGTACGGGCCAGCCGTATTTGCGGAGGAGGGGATATCTGTGTTTTATTTCAGTGTCCATGGTCTTTATTCCTTTATGAGTTTCTTGCCGTGATAATATTCAAGTGTGATTTCGCTGATGATACGCTGTATTCTTTTCCCTTCGTACCCGGCACGGGCAGTGGCGAGCTTTGCGCCGGAGGTATAGAGGTCGATGGCTGAGGCGCTTCCGAGTTCGAATTTTCGCCGCACGGCCTTGAAGGCTATTTCTTCCGCTTCGAGGCGTTTTGTGGCCGCTGTCAGCTCGTCGGTGGCGGCGCGGAGGTCGAGGGCTGCTTCGGCAGTCTCACGCTCGACTTCGTATCTTGTCTGGTCGAGGCGTACGCGGCTGGCCATCATTTCAAGCCGTGCCCGTTTGAGTCGGCTGACTGTCGACAGGCCCGTAAACAGGGGGATGGACACCGATACGCCTATGTACTGGCCCATGTTGTTTTTCCATTGCTCCCTGAAGTTCGGTGCTGTTGTCCCGTCGCCGAGCATGCGGTAGTAGGAAGTCGAGACTCCTCCGCTGAGCGATATGCGCGGTGAGAACTCGCCGCGGGCGGCGCGCAGATTGTACGTGCTCTGCCGCACTTCCAGCTCGGCATCGGCGATGCGTGGATTCTTGGCGTAGGAGCTTCCGTCGAGCCCTTTCTCCTCCTCTACGAGCTCGAGTGGGCTGTCGTCCGGCTCCATACCCATCGTCGTTCGCAGTTTCAGGTATGCCTTGGAGAGGAGGTTGCGCTGGTTGGCAAGCTCGTATTCGTCGCTGGCAAGGAGGGCGCGCATCTCGGCAACGTCGGCGCCGCTCTTGGTGCCTGCCTCCATGCACCGTTCGGTGGCCCTGAGGTCGATGCTGTCGCGGTCGTACTGCTGCTTCATCTGCCCGACCATGGCTTTGCAGTACGATACGTTGTAGAAGGCCTTTATCACTTCGAGGGAGATGCGGTCTTCCTCGATCTGCGATATCTCGTCGCGTCGCAGCCGTCCGATTTTCGCGGCCTTGAGGTTGTTGACGTTCACGAGTCCGTCGAAGAGGGGAATCGACATCTGGAGCCCGAAACCGGTCGAGAGCGTGCGTTTGTTGTCGTAGGTGTTTGTCTCCGGGTCGATATTTCGGCCGAAACTGAGGTTGCCGCTGCCGCTCAGGGCAACATAGGGCATAAGTTCCGAGGCTGCCGCCGTCTTGTCGGCATCGGCCTTGCGCTCCTCGATACGGTTGAGGATATTGTTGTGCGCATGGTCGCGTGCATATATGAGGCAGTCGTTGAGTGTCATCCGGGCGCATACCGTGGCGGCGCTCAGGAGAAACAATGATATGACTAAGTTCCGTTTCATGCTGCAAAAGTAGCGAGGCAGTCCGGCGAAATCTGTCGAGGGAACTGAAAAAGCGTTTTTCGGCCTTCATTTTGTCTAAAAAATAGACACAATCCCCGGTTCGGTACCGAAATATGCCGACAGGTGCTCTGTTTTGGTCGGATTAGTTGTACTTTTGTGTCATGAAGATTCTTGTTATCGACGATAATCCGGCCGTAAGGGCGACACTGAAGATTGTGCTGGGCAATGAGTTCGACGAAGTCGTGGCGGTCGGAGACCCCAGACTGATTCCGGCTATTATAGGTGCAGCCGGTCTTGACGCAGTTGTCCTGGACATGAATTTCGACAGTTCGCGTCTCGACGGCAGCGACGGCCTCTTCTGGCTCAGGCGTATCAAGGAATATGCCGATGCGCCCGCGGTAGTGCTCATCACGGCTTTCGGCGATGTGCCCCTTGCCGTAGAGGCAATGCAGCTCGGGGCCGAGGATTTCGTCACCAAGCCGTGGGACAACGAGCTCCTCGTCGAAAAAATACGAAAGGCGATTGAGAAAAACCGACGTAAAAAGACCGACGTGCTCTCGGTCGACAAAGCCAGGGAAATAGAACGCCGCGACAGCGTGCGAAGCCGCATGACTCTCGACGAACTTAAGCTCGAACATGTCACCAACGTGATAAATCTTTGCGGAGGCAATCTCAGCGCGGCGGCCGAGCAGCTGGGCATCAACCGCCAGACGCTCTATAATATGCTTAAGAAAAAATGAGACGCTTCGGGCTTGATTTCGCGATTATGCTTGCCGCCGTAGTCCTGTCGGCTGTCCTGGCTACGTGGCTTTTCATTTCACGGCATTACCCGGAGGCTATAACTGCCTGCATTGGCTGTATTATATGCGTGATTTGTATCGTGCGGCTAACCGGTAAACTCGTAAGGGTGATGAGCACCTTCGTAAGCGCGCTGGAAATGAACGACACTACTTTGCGTTTCGATTTCAGCCTCTCGGGCTCCGAACTCAGGCGCATGGGAGAGGCGATGAACCGTATCGTGGAACTCTACCGCACCAATACGGCCCAGCTTGAGACAAGTAAGCTCTACTACGACCGTATCCTCAAGGTCATGACCCACGAGATGCGCAATTCCATAACCCCGGTGATTGCTCTTGCCTCCGACATGGAGAAACACTGGGACCGCTATTCCGACGGGAGCCGCCTTGAGGCCCTCGCGCTTATACGCCGGCAGAGCGAGAGTATCAAGCGATTCCTGGATTCGTATTATCAGCTAACTCATCTTCCTCCGCCGGAACTTGTCGAGACGGAAGCCGTGGAATTTTTCGGGCACGTCAGGGACACTGTCCTATTCGAGACGCGCAGCCGCGGGCTCGCCGCCGATACCTGCCAGTTCTCTGTAGCCAGGGGTATGACGCTCAATATCGATACCGGCCTAATGGCGCAGGCCATGGTCAATATGCTGCGCAACGCTCTCGATGCCGTGGCGGATACCGCGAATCCGTCGGTGCGAGTGACGGTATCCATGTCCGCCGGACATCCCTACATAATGGTTGAGGATAACGGATGCGGCATCGCGCCGGAGGTACGCGACAATATCTTCCAGCCTTTCTTCACGACCAAACCCGGCGGGTGTGGTGTAGGCCTGTGCCTCTCCCGGCAGATTGTCCGTCAGCACGGAGGCGACATACGTATCCTGACGACTTCCGGACCCGGTACGACTTTTGCAATAACCCTTTGATTTATTTTTGCCGGTTTTTGCATCGGATTTCCTTCGATTCAAAAAAACATCAGATTCTTCCTTCTTACTTTGTTATTTAATAATGAGCAAGGCCTCTGAATTGTGAATGGAAGTTAAATCGATGTTGTATAACACATTTTTAGGGCAAAAAGT
>CAUBJF010000007.1 GCA_958436175.1 uncultured Muribaculaceae bacterium | reverse complement strand
CTTCTGCCGTTCAAGAAGTTGGACTCACTATTTTATGGTTTAGCGGACAGTAATAGTTTTCAATTAAAGTTCTATAGACCCAGAAAAGGGCGCGCCGGACAACCCGGTTGCGCCCTTTTTTTCTTGATGAACCGTCAGCATCTTTTCTTTTGGTACTTACTGACACAGCAAGGCTCCCGGCCGGGTGGACGGGAGCCTTGATAATTATTGAAGATTTCCTATGAATCAGAATGGATAGCGACCGGCGGCTGCACCCTTCATGATGCCTTCATGGAAGTGAGGAAGAGCGACAGCACCGCTCGAACGGTTCATGAAACCGAAGTTGCCGACATTGGGAAGACCGTTGTCCCAGAAGAATGGTACCAGACCGTTGTTCTTGGCGGCACGGGTGATATATTCGAGATAGTATGACTCGGAAGCCATGATAGTCGGGTCGGTAACGGAGTGCGATACTGTACCGTATTCGCCCAGACAGATTGGATAGCCTGCATCGACAAACTTGTTGCGGAGTCGGCTGAAGAGGTCGTCGATATAGTCTTCCTGGTTCTTGTTCTCGGAAACATATCCCTGCCGGTATCCCCAGAACTGATCCTGGTCGGCATGGTGGGTGAAGGACTGCGGATCATAGCAGTGTACTTCGACCATCAGGCAGTCGGGAGTGGGATCGGAAGGTACATTCATGTAGTTCAGTGCCGACCAGGGGCTGCAGCAGTAGGACTGCACGATGAGCGTACGGTTGGTGTTGTTGGCACCGGTAGCACGGACGGCATCGATAAAGGTCTTGTTGTAGCTGTCGAGGGCAGCCTGTTCATCGGGACGCGGGTCACCCCAGTTGTCACCGTTGCGGACTTCGTTGCAACCGGCGAATAGAAGCTTGTCGCCATAGGTACGGAATTCGTTGGCAATCTGTGTCCAGAGGGCGTTCTGCTTGATGTTGACGGCATCCTGCGAAGCTGCGTTGGCACTCTGCTCGAGCCAGCCGCCGTCCCAGTGGATATTGAGGATGGCGTACATGTCTTCGCTGACGATATAGTCCACTACTTCATGCACACGTGCCATCCATTCGGGACTGATGGTATAGGGCATCTCGTCGGCGACGAGGTACTGGTTCCACGAACAGGGGATGCGGACAGCATTGAATCCGGCTTCTTTAAGACCGTGGATGAGACGCTGGTTGACCTTGGGGTTGCCCCATGCAGTCTCGCCGCCTGTGGCCTCGAGAGTATTGCCGATGTTCCAACCGGCGTACATGTCGGCTGCTATCTGCTTGGCAGTACGTGTGATGGGAGTCAGCGTACCGGCCTGCACAAGGGTAAGGGCCGTGCTGACATCGGGAACGTCCTTAAGAGTCAGCAGGAGGTCGCCGCGACGTTCGGCACCTGTGTTGTTGGGACCTACGGTCAGCCTGATGGTCGATTCGGTATAAGCTCGCGACTGTTCGACAGTTGCCCAGTAGGGAGCCTCGATGGTATATTCGCCTGTGGCCTTGACGAGCACTTCGAGGGGACCGCCAGCTTCAGCGACATCCATTGTGGACGAAGCGAAGGCGATAGCGTCGCTGCTGGCCTGGATAACGTTGACCTGCACGCTCTTGCCACCGGCCGACACGGTGAGTACCGACGTACGGGTGTCGACAGTGGAGTTCTCGCTCACGGTGAGATCCATGGCATATACGCGGCGGCTGTCGCCGTTGTATGCCGGAGTCGACACCGTCAGCCAGTCGGCGCCGTCGGTAGTGACAGTAGGTGTCGACGGGCTCTGGATATATAGTTTCTCAGTACCCGCAGTCTTGAGGAAGAGGACATTTTCGGCACTTGCCTGGAGGTCGGTAGGCAGTGGCAGGGGTTCGTAGTCGTCGTCGCTGCATGCGCCTGTCAGAAGAACGAGAGCAGGCAGCGCGGCAAGCATTATTTTTTTGAACTTATTCATCTAAGTATCTGTGATAAGGTTCGTGAATGGGAGCCGTTACTGCCTCGTAACGGTAAGATAGTTGATTTTGGCAGAAACCTTCGAGGTATCGATCAGGTTAGCCCAAAGGCCGGTGAGATCGACTGTCAGCACTTCGAAGCCCTGTCCGGCAGCCTCGAGAGGACACTGCACGGTGTAGGTGCCGTCGCCGTTGACCACGGTGTCGCCGACACCGCCGCCCCAGTAGCTCGGCCACCAGCCTCTTGCAGCGTATGCGATGGCTGTAGGATAGCTTGCGGATGCGTCGCGGACGTTGCCGTTGATGCCGGTGATGTCGAAATTGATGGTGAGGAAGCCCTGTCCGAAGGCAACGTCGTCGAGGTTGACGCCGAGAGCCTTGGTGTCGCCGTACTCGTTGAAGATTTCGATGCGGCCGTCGGTGCCGTTACCGTCCTTGTTGTTGAAGAGAAGCTTGCTGTTGTCGAGAGCGACTTCCACGTCGGGAAGATCCTGCGGGTCGAGCACGATTTCCATGTCGGTGACGCGGACACGAGAGGGATCATTGAGGTTCTCCCACAGACCGGCGATATCGATGCAGAACACTACTGCGCCGTCGGCCTGTGCCTCGGGCTGCATCCAGACGGTGTACTGGCCGTCGGTAGTGATGATGGCATCGTAGCGGCTCTTGCCACTGCCCCAGTAGGAAGGATACCAGTCGGCATCGGCATAGGAGAGGAAGGCCGGGAATCCGGAGGGAGCACCGCTCTTGAGGTTGCCGTTGAGGCCGTTGATGGTGAAGGTCACCACCATAGCCTTCGAGAATGACAGATGCGAAGGATTGATAGGCGAATTGGCCTTGGTGTCACCATATTCATTGAAGATTTCGATTCGGCCGTCGACACCGTTGCCGTCCTTGTTGTTGAAGAGGACTTTCGTCACGTCGACAGCGACAGTACGGATGAAGGGCGTGCGCACGGGACGTACGGAGAAGCCTGCCGTAATCTCGACCTGGTCGGTGGAGACACCGCCTTCGGTCATCTTGATGAATTTCGGGAATGTAGGAGCCACTTCGTTGAGGTCACCCACCATATAGCAGCCCATGAGGTCGGCAGCTGTCACTTCCTCGCCCTGGCGATAGCCAGCAGCCGGGAAGAAAAGCTTGTTGCCGTTGCTCTTCGAGGTGAATTCGAGACCCTTCAGATTGCCTTTCTCAACCCATTCCTGAGTAGTAGCCTCGATAAGCTCGTTGAAGTCCTCGAGGGTCGGAAGAGTACCTGTACCGGAAGCGTAAGCAATGTCGGAGAAAGTACCGGTCACGGGAGCGTCCGTGGGATAGTCGGCCGACGATACGGAACGGTTGAGGCCCGTGGGGTCGCCGTAGCCATAGAGACCGCCTGTTCCATCTGCTGCCTCGGCACCGATATTGTAAGCGGCCCACTCCTTGCGTGTGCCCATATCGACATAGTCGCCGCCTTCGCGGTCGGCGATGCAGTTGCCGGGTTCGGTGGTGAAACTTACGACGTTGCCGACGAGTTCCTTGCCTTCGAATTCGATGAAGGAGGCATAGTAGTAGTTCGTCGAGGGGACGAGGTTCATGACATAAATCTGAGTGCCGTTGACATTCGGGTCGTGGTTGATCTTCATGCCGTGGGTCACGTTGGGATTGTCAGCGAGGTACACGCCCCATTCGGTGATTTCGACTTCGGAGCTTGGGAGACCGCCGAGAATGGCTGTCGTAGCTGTCACAAGGGCATCGGGAGAAGCCACAATCGCATCTGTAGTGATGAAGGACTTGACTTCGCCGTAGTACGAGAGCTGGTTCTGGAGGGTCACGAAGGTGGCATAATAGTATGTCTTGCCTTCTTCAAGGCCGGAGAGCGTGGTTGTGAAGTTTCCGCCCTCGGTCATGTCGCCTGTCTGGCGCGAGCCGTTGGCGACGGGATCCTGTGTCAGCGAGTAGACCACGCCGACGGTATAGGCTGCCGACGACTGCGACGAAAGGTCGCTGACGAAGCCCGAGATGGTTGCCGTCGTTGCCGTGACAGAGGCATCGCCCGTGGTCACCGTGCCGACGATAGGATTGGTGTAGATGTTGACATCGTCGTCGTTGCAGCCCCCTACGAATGTTGCGGCAGCAAGCGATAATGCCATATATATGATCTTGTTTCTCATTGTATGCGAATATTATGGTTTCGACTTTGTTGCTTGTGCATTATTCACCGATAAAGGGCGCGCCGTTGTCGTAGATTACCTGTATGGTCACTTCGATACCCTTTGCCGGATGGAATACATCGAGGCTCGGGAAGCAGCTTGCAAGGCCCCAGGGGTTGCAGATGTATCGGCGTGCGGAGTTTGTCGACGCGTCGTCGTCGGGATAGCCGCGTGAGATGACGCTGTCGTCGAAGGCTACCGAGACACCGTCGACCTTGATATCGCGGATCACGACATCGCAGTTGGTATGATCGCGGAGAATCTTGTCGACATCGACCCATACGCAGGGGTCACCGGCGGTCCAGGTGGCGTTGACATTGAGGGTGTATGTACCTTCGCGTACGAAGACGGCATCGCCGGTCACCATGGTCCAGTCGCTGGTATTGTTCCAGTTCAGGGTGGCCTTGTAGGAGGGTTCCTCGGCACCGCCTCCGAAGTTTGCTACGAAGTGATAGCCGAGATAGTCGATGGCCTTGTCGTTCATGTCGGCCTCGCGGCGGCCGAGCCACATTTCGGTGATACGGCCGAGGTCGTCGGTTAGATATGAGAGGACGCGGAGACTATTGTCGGCAGCGGCTTCGAAGGAGATGCCGTCGGCAAGAGCTATGGAACCGATACCGGCATCGAATGTAATCTTGCCGTCGGGGGTGGCGGTGAAGTTACCGGCATAGGTAGCGCCGTTGGGCAGGCTTACGCTGTAGTTCTGCGGCCCGGGAGAAGCGAACTTGATGTCGAGGTTGCCGTCAAGCTCGTAGGGACGGTGCTGGGCGGGATAGTCAGAGGGTTCGCCGTAGAAATGCTTGTTGGAGCCGTCGAGGTTGCACCAGTCGAAGGGAGTTTCGGTGCTGAGACGCCATGAAGCATACTTGTTCTGGTTTGTGAAGAGTTCGTACCACTGTTCGTCGGCTGTCGGAACCTCTTCTGCCTGGTCGGGCATCGGGGGCTGGTAGGAGTCGGCGTATTCTTTGGATACATAGTTGAACACTTCGCACCATTCGCCGCCCCAGTTGCCGGGAACGCGGACATAACCGATACGCATATGGTTCTCGTCGAGCTCGATGATTTTGAGGTCGCGGCGCCAGTCGGGATTGCGGTCGTTCCAGCTGTCGGGATGCATCAGGTCGGCATCGGAGAGAGTGAGCGTATGGGCTGTGGTGTTGAAGTTGAACACGCCGTTCTGGGTCGTACCGGCTGTCGAATTGAAGAAGCTGTAGTGGGCACCGCCGTCGAGGTCGAAGGTCATGGTGCTTTCCCACATTGCCTCTTCGCCGCAGTGGCCGCGTCCGGGATCCCAGTTCTCGCTGAAGGAATTCCAGCCGAAATTGGGGTTGGCGGCAGGGTCACCGTAGGTGAGCTCGCCGGCCTTGTAGCCGTACTTGCCGTTATCGTAGATCCATACTTTAGATTTGCCGACACCGCCGGTGAGGTATGTCCAGAGCTGGTCAGTGACGAATTCGGCACAGAAGGTGGTAATGGTGAAGCTTGTAGGCTCGCCGTAGGCTACACCGCCGCGTGTCTCGACACCGAAGCGCACGTCGTAGGTACCCTCGAAGGGTATATGGAGCTCGACGTGCTTGTCCTGCGAACGACCCTGGGGATGCTCCCAGTAGCACTTGTAGGAATCCGGCATCTTGCTGTCGAGATAGATGATGTTTGGATTCTCAGCATCGGGCGTGATGGTATATGCGATACCCTCGGCCAGGTCGCCTGTGGTGACGTTCTTCTGGGGCATATCGATGTCGTCCGGAGAGCACGACGGCATGCCTATGGCGAGAACGGAGGCGCTAATAAGTGAGAATATATATTTTGCTTTCATTTTAGGCTGAAATTATAGATTTATTACCATCCGGGGTTCTGCTTGAGGACACCGTTCGAGAGTGTTATCTGGTTCTGGGGAATCTGCATGAGACCACGTTTGGCCTTGATGTTCTCGGCCTTGATGGTTACGTAGTCGGGCTGGTTGCCGGAGAGTACGGGAGTATTTTCCTCGGCGATGGCATTGGCCGCATAGTCGATACCCTGGCGGAGGAGGTCCCAGTAGCGGACACCTTCGAAGGCGAATTCCATCATACGTTCCTTCATGATGTTCTCCTTAGTAGCCTGACGGGCGACATAGTTGGCCGAGAGGTTGCCTTCACGGTCGGTATATGCGCGGCGGCGTACCTGGTCGAAACATTCCTGCGCATTGAGCGAGGGAACACCGCCAAGCTCGGCAGCCATGAGGAGGATATCGGAATAGCGGAGCACTACGAAAGGCTGTGTCTGGTATTCCTGTACGGCGGAAGTACCTGTCTTGGTGGGCACTGCCGTCTCGCCGTCGTAATAGCACATCGGGGTGTATTTCTTGATGGCGTAGCCTGTGTATTCGCGCTGGTCGCGGAGATAGTTCTCAAAGGAGTTGGAAGCGCCGTCCTGCATCTTCTCGGCGATGTTCTCGGCGGCGAAGTCGATGATACACAACGAGCGACGGGGGTCGTTGTAGTCGAACTGGTTGGCGAAACGTTCCGAAACCGTGCAGATACCCCATCCGTAGGCGTAGGGCGAGCACCAGATTTTGCGGAGACCGAAGAGGACGAGCCAGCGGTTGCCGTGCTTGTCTTCGTCTGCGCCGTAAGCGTTGCCTATGTAGTTGAACTTGATCTGGAGGAGCACTTCGTCGTTGACCATCTTGTAGTTGTCGACAGCCCATGTGTGGGAATTGTCGGACGATACCTGCGAGGTGGCGGGCCAGAGGTCGGCATAGTTTTCGAGACGGTATTCGCCGCTGCGTACAACGTCGTCGAGATAGGCTACGACATCGTTCTTAGTCAGGCCTGCGAGTTCCTTGCCGTAGTAGCCCGTATAGAAGAGGTAGACGCGAGCGAGCATGCCTTCGACAGCGTAGCGTGTGATGCGGCCGTCGTTGACATCCTTTTCAGCACGGGGGAATGCGTCGGCCGGGATGTTCTCGGCAGCATAGCGGAAGTCCTCGACGATGGCGGCGTATGTCTCGTCGGCGGGAGCCTGGGGAAGGTTGGGATCCTTGGTCGGTTCGAGCAGCAGGGGAACGCTCTCCCACATGCGTACCATGTCGAAATAGCAGAGGGCGCGGAGGGCACGTGCCTGGCCTATGACGCGGCCACGGGCGGCTTCGTCGCCCTGCCAGTCGATCTGGCCTATGGCATCGTAGCGGATGAGTTCGTTGCAGCGGTAGATGCAGCGGTAGTAGGAATTCCACGACGATTCGAGGAGCGATGTTCCGGCGGCGTACATGCCCTGGTCGAAACGGTCGGGCACGGCGTAGTCGCGGGTATCGGAAACACCGGCTCCGGCGTAACATTCGTCGGACATGAGCATTGAGATGACGGGGAATCCCCACGTGTTGTCGCTGCTGGTGCGCCGCCATGCGCTGTAGCAGCCTATGAGGGCCGATTCGGCATCGTTGACGTTCTTGTAGAAGTTGCCGGTGTTGGATTCGGTCTTCGATTCGACATCCATCCAGCCGTCGGAGCAACTTGCCATGCTTCCGGCCATGAGGGAGGCGGCCAGGAAGAGGGCTGTTATATTTTTATGCTTGTACATTTCAGAGATCGTTTATCGATTAGAAAGTAAGGTTAACGCCCATCAGGAAGGTGCGGGGACGGGGATAGTAGCCCTGGTCGATACCTGTTACCCAGCTGTTGCCTGCTGTCGAAGCGCCGACTTCGGGATCCATGCCGTCGTAGTTGGTGAAGGTATGGAGGTTTTGCACCTGGAAGTAGAGACGGGCACGGCTGATATATTTGTAGTTGATGAGCTTGGCGAAGTCGTAGCCAAGGGTTATGTTGCTGATACGGAGGAAGTCGCCGTCCTGTACGTAGAGGTCGGAGAACTGCCAGTTGTCGGTAGCGTCGGTTACGCGCGGAATCTTGTTCGAAGTGCCTTCGCCAGTCCAGCGGCCGAGAATCTTGGCATCGTAGTTGTTCTTGGTACCGTCGATACCGCGGTAGGCCTGCACGATTTCCGAACCGGCGCTGCCGTTGGCAACGAGCGAGAAGTCGAAGTTGTTCCATTCGAGGCCGAGGTTGAAGCCGAAAGTCCATTCGGGCAGGCCGCAGCCGATGTCTACGCGGTCGTCGGTGGTGATACGGCCGTCGTGGTTGATATCTACGTACTTCACGTCGCCGGGCTGGGGTTTGCTCTGGAAGACACCGTTACCGGCTGCGATCCAGTCTTCGATTTCTTTCTGGTTCTGGAAGATACCGTCGGTCTTGTAGCCCCAGTAGTAGCCGATGGGATGGCCGTTCTCGGCGCGGTAGAATTCCTCGGAGTTGTTCCAGAGCTGGCCGGTGGCACCGTGGATGATTCCGTCCTCGGTCGGGATGGAGCCTACGCGGTTGCGGTTGTAGGCAAAGTTGCCGCCTACCCAGTAGTTGACCTGGCCGATGCGGTCGCGCCAGTTGGTAGCGAATTCGAAGCCGGTGTTCTTGACATCACCGCCGTTGATCATCGGGCCTGCCGTACCGGCTGTCGAGAGGATAGGAGCCTGGACGAGCCAGTCCTTGGTTGTCTTGATATAGAAGTCGGCGTTGACTTCGAGTCGTGTGCTGAGGAAGCGTGCATCGATACCGATGTTGGTCTGTTCCGATGTTTCCCACTTGACGTTCTCGTTGGCCAGACGGCTGGGATATGCGCCGTTGAGGATGTATCCGAGGTTGTCTTCGCCGTTACCGAGGGTCGAGCCGAAGGTGTAGGCAGCGTCGAATACGAGGGGTGCCAGGTACTGGTAGTTGGCTACGTTGTTGTTGCCGACGCGGCCCCAGCTGGCACGGAGTTTGAGGAAGTTGAGCCATGTGGCGCTGCCTTCCATGAATTTTTCATTGCTGATGTTCCAGCCTGCGGAAACCGAGGGGAAGTAGCCCCAGCGATGACCTTTGGCGAACTTGGACGAACCGTCGGCACGCATGGTGGCCTCGATCATATAGCGTTCGTCGTAGTTCCAGCCCAGACGGCCGAAGTAGGAGATGTTGCGCGAGCTGTCCCAGGGTGCGCCGCTGAGGGTGTTGATACCAGTCTGGCCGAGAGTCGTCGAGTTACCGTTGCTGACCCAGGCGTGTGCCCAGTTGTCGAAACCGGATGTGAGGTTCGAGTTGCCGGCAGCGAGATTGAAGCCGTCGGAACGAGAACATTCCATACCGAGGAGGGCGTGGAGGGCGTTGAGACCCCAGTTCCAGTTGTAGGTGGCGGTGTTCTGCCATGTGATGGTGTAGCCGTCGCCGGCGCTCTGGTTGACAGAGGTATAGTTGCGATCCGTGTATGCGTCGAAACGGAACTTGGGAGTGAACGAGCGGTAGTTATAAGATGTATAGGAAACTGCGAGTAGAGTCTTGATGACAAGGTTCTTGATAGGCTCTATCGAAGCGAAGACGTCGCCGTTGAAGAGCGTGTTCTTGTTCTTGAGCTGCGAGTTTGTCATCATGTTGCCGTAAGGGTTGCCGTCGCCGCCGTTCCAGTCGGAGTTGGCGGTATTGTTGAAGGGCGAGCCATAGGCACCGTTGTCGCTGTAGATAGGAGCAAGAGGCGATGTGTTGAAGGCGGGATAGAGTTTGTTGCCGTTGTTACCGTTACCGGTATCGCTCATGTTCTTTGTAGTAGTATATATGAAGCTGACATGCTCCCCGATGGTCAGGAAATCGTCGAAGAGCTTGTGGTTCGAGTTGACGCGGAAGTTATAGCGGCCATAGTTGGACACCTGCGGGCCGCCGATGATACCCTGCTGGTCGGTATAGCCCAGGGAGATAGCGTAGTTCGACTTGGCATTGCCGCCGGAGACACCGAGGTTGTAGCCCTGTGTGTGGGTGTTGTCGTCGATCATTGCGTCGACCCAGTCGGTGTCGTAGACATTACCGTTGGCATCCCAGATGCTCTTGTAGGAGCTCCAGTCGAAGGGTGCGTTGCCTGAGTTGATGGCCTGTTCGTCCATGATCTGCATATACTCGGCAGCGTTGAGCATGCGCACCTTGCGCGGAGCTTTCTGCCATCCGTAGTAGCCGTCGAAGGAAACGACCGAACGGCCTTCTTTGCCGCTCTTGGTGGTGACGAGGACAACGCCGTTGGCGGCCTGCGCACCGTAGATAGCGGCCGAAGCGGCATCCTTGAGGATGTCGATGCTCTCGATATCGGCAGGATTGACGGAGTTTATGTCGCCGCCGACACCATCTATAAGATAAAGAGGGGCGGAGTTACCGACAGTGCCGACACCGCGGATGCTCACCTTCATGCCCTTGCCCGGCTGGCCGGTCTCCTGGGTGATGGAGATACCGGGAGCCTGACCCTGCATGGCCTGTAGGGCGTTGGTGGTGTTCATCTTCTGGACATTGTCACCTTTGATCTGCGAGGTGGCGCCGGTGATGAGTTTTTTCTTCTGTGTGCCGTAGCCGACTACGACGAGCTCTTCCAGAGCGGCGGAATTGTCCTGCATTACGACATCCAGCACAGGTCCGGTTACTTTCTGCTCTGTTGTCTGCATTCCGACATAGGAGAAGACGAGGGTCTGCCCCGTTTCGGCCTGAATCGAATAGTTACCGTCGATGTCGGTTGTAACACCTGTCCCGGCACCTTTGAGGTAGACCGACACACCGATCAGCGGTTCGCTATCGGATGCTGATGTCACAGTACCTTTAACTGTGATTTTCTCCGCATGCATCAGGCCGACCGAAAGCAGAAGGAAGCACAATAGCGCGCCCAACCGCCGGGTCATCCCGACTGTGCGTTTTTCACGTTTGGCTTGTTCCATGAGTATTATTGGAAAGGTTAGAAATTGGTTTATTCAGTTTGCTGGTTTTTGTGTCGCAAAGTTAAAGTTTGTTTCAATATTACGAATTACTTTATTGTAGTCTTAACATCCGTGAAATGTTATATCCATGTCACCGTTGTTAACAAAATGGGGACGATTTGTTATATCGGGGCTTACAAGGCCTCAAACAGGCACTTTTTGTTAACAAAATAGTAGTTCCCGTCCTCAAAAGACATTAATTTTGCCACAGGAAATTTTCTTATACCATGAAACATTTACTTGCTATAGCTTTCACCCTGCTCGGCACCATTTCCTGTCTCGCCGACGAAGTACAGTTCCGCTCCTTCGGCACCGACCAGGGCCTGTCCAACAACCACGTCAACGCTGTCTTCAAGGATTCGCGCGGTTTTGTATGGATCGGCACAGCCTCGGGCCTCAACCGCTACGACGGCTACGACTTCCAGCTATTCCAGTGCCAGCGTCCCGACACGACACGTCTTCACGACAACTATATCCAGGAACTACAGGAAGACAAGCGAGGACGGCTGTGGGTATTCGCCGGCGATCAATACTCCATCTTCAACCCGGAGACAGAAAAATTCCACTGGCTCAACGACATCGACCTCCAAAGCGTCGGCATCCCCGACTACCCTAACCGTATACGCATCGCAGGCGACGATTTCTGGTTCGCCGTCCGTGCCCACGGCATGTACCGCAAGATAGGCGAACAGCCGACGGAATGTATCGTGTCATTGCCTCAGGGAGAAGACATTACTGACATCGCACTGACTCCGGAGCATAATATAGCCGCCGGTATCACCGACAAAGGCTGCCTCTATATCACCACCTACAGCCTCGGCGGTGTCACCGACAGCACCGAGGTGCCACGGATGAAAGACCGCAAGGAAGACTACAGCCTCTTCATCGACCAGAGCGACCGCCTGTGGGTCTACAGCGTCGAAGGTGTCAATGTCTACGACACCCAGAACCGCCAGTGGGTCGACACTCTGCACATTGCCATGCCCACACGTCCGGTCAAAGGTATCAACCAGGACCTTCTCGGTCGAATCTGGATAGGGTACGACAACGACGGACTCGAAATCATCGACACCGACGGCTCGTCGAGAGTCCTTGTCAACGACCCGGCCGACGATTCGTCACTGGGCAACAACTCGGTCAAATCCGTCTACCGCGACCGGGACGGCGGCATGTGGATAGGCACTTACAAGAACGGCGTATCTGCCTGGCATCCCAATGAATACAAATTCGAAATATGGAAAGGTGCGGATGTCAACTGTATCACTCCGGACCCCACGGAGGCAGGCTACGTATGGATAGGCACCGACCGTAAGGGACTCTGGAGATACAACTATGTTCTCAAAAAGGCCGAACGCGTCGACGTTCCCGGCAACGAAAACGGCCATGCCATCGTCTGTATGGCCACCGACATGTCGGGCACCCTCTGGATCGGCACCTACAACCACGGCCTGAAGGCCTTCCGCAACGGCCGTTTCCACACCATAGGCTTGCAGGACGGCTTGTCGTCGCTCAATATCTGGGGCCTGCTGTGCAATGCCGACGGCACTCTCTGGATAGCTACCCTCGGAGGCGGTCTTCAGCTCTATAACCCTGCCACAGGCAAGTTTACGACATACACAAGCCGCGATTCCGCGCTGGCATCGAACTACATAAGCTCCATATCGCGAGGCCGCGACGGCGACATCTACATAGGAACGACAAACGGCATCTCGATACTCAACCCCAACGAGCGTGCCTTCACCTCGCGACGCGGCAACGATGCCGGCACCAAGACTTTCGCCAATCATAATGTCAACCAGATGTTCGTCGACAGCCGGAGTCTCTACTGGATCTGCACCCGTGAGGGACTAAACGTCTACGACTGGCGCACCGACAGCATCTACGATGTCCAGCTGCGCCCCGATAATTCTAAGCCCTTCATCCTGGGCATAGAAGAGGACCAGAACCGCTCCCTCTGGGTCACTGTCGATGCGGAGCTGTTTAATATAAATGTGGAATTCAACAAAGCTAACGCCTCCTATTCCTTCAACATAAAGAGCTACGGTCTTCGCGACGGCCTGACGAGCGGTATGTTCAACCAGCGTTCCATGTGCCTGCTCCCTTCAGGCGAACTCCTTGCCGGAAATCTCGGTGGTTTCGTCCATATCGACCCGGCACGAATCCAGGAAACCGGCCTTGATTCGCATGTGATACTTACAAGCCTCCGGGTCAAAGGCGAAAAAATAGAAGGAGGCATCGAATACAACGGCAAGGTAATCATCGACAAGGCCATCGATATTGCCGACGGCATAAATCTGCGCCACGACCAGAATGACCTCGACATTATCTTCGCCACCGACAACTACGGCAACTTCGGCAAGACGATGTACGAATACTGCCTCGTCGGCTTCGACAAGGACTGGCGACAGTGTGCCCTTGGTGACCATACGGCCCGATATACCAATCTTCCCCCGGGAAAATACAATTTCAAGGTGCGTACCATCAACAACGACGGCACACCCAGCGCACACGAACGCACCATGGCTGTCGTAATCGGCTCCCCATGGTGGTCGACATGGTGGGCCGCGACACTCTTCTGCATTCTTCTGGCAGGCAGTATCCTCTATTCCCTCCGTCATATCAAAGAGCTCGAACGCCGCAAGTTCCAGCAGCATGCCGAACAGGAAAAAGCACGCAAGGCAGAAGAACTCACACAGCTGAAATTCAAATTCTTCACCAATATCAGCCATGAGCTCCGCACTCCCCTCACCCTCATCCTCTCGCCGGTAGAATCCCTGCTCAAAGACTGCGACGAACCCCAGGAGAGGAAACGTCTTCTCATGATAAAGAACAACGCTTCGCGACTTCTCTACCTTGTCAACCAGCTTCTTGACTTCCGCAAGAACGAGATGGCAGGTCTCACGCTCCACAACTCGTCGGGCGATATTGTCGAAACCGTGCGCAACATCACCGAGACTTTCGCAGAAATATCGGAATACAAGCAGATCAAAGTCGCCTTCTCGTCGCCCCTCGAAAGCCTGCAGATGACCTACGACAACGACAAAATAGTCAAGGCCATCTCCAATCTTCTGTCCAATGCCCTGAAATATACTCCCTCGGGAGGCTCTATCGGTGTCAGCGTCTGTCGTGACAGCGACGATGTCCTCATCACCGTAGCCGATACCGGCAAAGGTGTCAGCGACGAGGACAAGACCCACATCTTCGAACGCTTCTACCGCAGTTCGGACTCCTCCGACCTAAACACCGGCTCCGGCATAGGACTCAGTCTCGTAGCTGAATACACACGCCTGCACAAAGGAACTGTCGAAATCGCAGACAACACTCCCACGGGTGCCATTTTCACTATCCGCATCCCATACCACTTCGAAACGGATGTCGCCGAACACAAGCCCGAGGCCAACATCTCCGAGCCGACATCGGTAGTCAGCCCAGAAGAGGCCACAAAGACTGAGGAAAACGCCCCCGGACGTTCCAAAGTGCTCTTCGTCGATGATAATCACGATCTTACGGAGTTCATGAAAGAGGAATTCGGGAGGGAATTCGACATATCGTGCGCATCCGACGGTCTCGAAGCCCTCGACCTCGTCGCCAAGAACGACTTCGACCTCATTGTCAGCGATATAATGATGCCTAATATGGACGGCATAGAGCTTTGCCGCCGACTCAAAAGCGACTCCGCAACCATCAGCATACCACTTATCATGCTGACAGCCAAGCAGGATGTCGACTCGATGGTCGAAGGCCTGACTCTCGGTGCCGACGACTATCTCACCAAGCCCTTCAACAACGACATCCTCGCCGTCAAGATACGCAAGCTCATCGATGCACGCCGCCGTGGCGCCACACGCACTCTCATAGAGCCCACTCCGAGCAACATCAAGATAACCTCGCTCGACGAGCAGCTCGTGGAGAAAGCCGTGGCCTACGTCGAGGAAAATATGTCGCGCCCGGACCTCACCGTCGAAGAACTGTCGAACGCCATGGGTATGAGCCGCGTACACTTCTACAAAAAGGTGCTCGCGCTGACCGGCAAGACACCGGTAGAGTTCATCCGCGTACTGCGTCTCAAACGTGCCGCACAGTATCTCCGCGAGAGCCAGCTCAACGTCGCCGAAATCGCCTACAAACTCGGCTTCAACAACCCGAAATACTTCTCGAAATACTTCAAGGAAGAATATGGCATCACGCCATCGGAATACCAGGAAAAAGAGGGTATATAACATTACAATCCCCTCTGTGAAACATAACAAGCACCTGCTTAACAGCTACGCACGATGTCGTTAACAAGTCGATGCTGCAAAGGAGGGCTGTCTTTATTAACTTTGCATACGATAAGAAACTATTCTAAACCATCTTTATCGCCTTAAATATAATGAACAGAAAAATACTTGTCTCTGCATTGATGGCATGCTCGGCACTGAGCATGATGTCTGCTATGGACTACAGACAGCTGCCCGACGGCGTCGAAACGCAGATTGCAGGGACAACAGTGCGCCTGAAAGTTGTCGGCGACAAGATTGTCCGCGTATCGGCAGCTCCCGGCAACAGCCTTCCGGCAGATGCAAGCCTCATCGCCGTACCGGTCAAGGGCGCGACCAAATTCAAAGTCAAAGAAGACAAAAACAGTCTCACACTATCCACCTCCGACCTCCGCGCCGTCATCGACGGCAATACAGGCGCTGTCTCCTTCTACGACAAAGACGGCAAGGCCATCCTCGCCGAAAAGGCCGACGGGCGTAAATTCGAACCTATCACCGTCGAAGGTACCGACGGCTGGACCGTCACACAGTCCTTCCTTTCGCCCGACGACAAGGAGGGCCTCTACGGCCTCGGCCAGCATCAGGCCAACGAATACAACTACAAGGGCAAGAACGAAGAGCTCTTCCAGTACAACACCAAGGTGTCCATGCCCGTGATAGTGTCCACCGGCAACTACGGCATCCTCTGGGACAGCTACTCGCTATGCCGCTTCGGCAATCCCAAGGACTACAGCCAGCTCGGAGAAATATTCACGCTCTACGACAAGGACGGCAACAAGGACGCACTGACAGGCACATATACGGCAGCCGACGGCACTACCCTCGTGCGCCGCGAGCCGAAAATCTACTTCGAGCACCTCATCCGCGGCGACCTCGGCCATGTCGTCAACCTTCCGCGCGATTTCAACTTCGCCGGATCGCACGTGGTCTACGAAGGTGAGCTCGAAGCCCCCGAAACGGGTGTCTACGACTTCATAATGTACTATTCCGGATATCAAACAATTTTTATAGGTAACAAAAAGGTTGTCGACTGCCGCTGGCGAACCGCTTGGAACCCAAACAGCTACAAATTCTCCGTAGCTCTCGAAAAAGGGAAGAAGACTCCCATACGTATCGAGTGGGAACCAAACGGCTCAGTGGCTTACTGCGGCCTCCGCGCCTATGCTCCCGTCGACGACAAGACACGCAAGGAGATGTGCTGGTGGGGCGAAATGCAGGACATGGTCGACTATTACTTCATCCATGGCGATAACATGGACGAGGTCATCTCGGGAATACGTACCGTCACCGGCAAAGCCCCTATCATGCCTAAATGGGTGACCGGTTTCTGGCAGAGCCGCGAGAAATACAACACACAGGAAGAAGTACTTTCGACGCTTGCCGAATTCCGCAAACGCCAGATACCTGTCGACAATATAGTCATCGACTGGCTCCACTGGGAACAGGACTCATGGGGCAGCCACGAGTTCGACCGCAAACGTTTCCCCGACCCCAAGGGAATGGTAGATACCATACACGCCGAGAATGCCCGCGTGATGATATCCGTATGGCCCAAATTCTATGCCACCACGGAACATTTCAAGGAATTCGACCGCAACGGCTGGATGTACCGCCTGGCCATACAGGACAGCATCCGCGACTGGGTAGGCCCCGGCTACTTAGGCTCTTTCTATGATGCCTACTCACCAGGCGCCCGCAAACTCTTCTGGAACCAGATGGCCGACCACTACCTCCCTTTAGGTATCGACGCATGGTGGATGGATGCCAGCGAGCCCAATATACGCGACTGCACCGACATACAGTACCGCAAAGACCTTATCACTCCGACAGCTCTCGGACCCTCGACCAAGTACTTCAACGCATATGCGCTAATGAACGCCGAGGCCATCTACGACGGCCAGCGCAGCGTCGACCCCGACCGCCGCGTATTCCTCCTCACCCGTTCGGGCTTCCCGGGACAGCAGCGCTACTCGACCGCCACATGGAGCGGCGATATCGGCACGCGCTGGGAAGACATGGAGGCCCAGATTTCGGCCGGACTGAACTTCGCCCTCTGCGGCGTCCCATGGTGGAGCATGGATATCGGCGGTTTCTGCGTCGAGGACCGCTACGTGGCAGCCCAGCAGCTCTTCAATGCCACCGGCACTGAAAACGACGACCTCAAGGAATGGCGCGAGCTAAACACTCGCTGGCACCAGTTCGGTGCATTCACGCCCATGTACCGCTCTCACGGACAATGGCCCACACGCGAAGTCTTCAACCTGGCTCCCGAAGACCACGAAGCATACAAGACCATCGTGGCTTACGACAAGCTCCGCTACAACCTCATACCCTACATCTACTCGATGGCCGGTATGACATATTTCGACGACTACACGCTCATGCGTCCCTTGGTGATGGATTTCGGCAGTGACCTGGCAGTACGTGACATCAAAGATCAGTACATGTTCGGCCCGGCATTCCTCGTCGCTCCGGTCTACCATTACGGGCAGCGCAGCCGCGATGTCTACTTCCCCGAAGGCACCTGGTATGATTTCTACACCGGCAAAGCCCGTCAGGGCGGCCTCACGGCACGCATCGATGCTCCCTACGAACAGATGCCTCTCTTCGTACGTGCCGGTTCGATAATCCCCATGGGTCCCGACGTGCAGTCGACCGCAGAAGTCAGCGACAAACCTATCACGCTCGCCGTCTACGACGGTGCCGACGGCCACTTCAAGCTCTACGAGGACGAAGGCACCAACTACAACTACGAGAAAGGTCTTTACAGCCTCATCGATATCGACTACGATGATGCCTCCGACCGCCTGACAATCTCGAAACGTAAAGGCGAGTACCCGGGCATGAAGAAGAACCTCAGATTCAACATCGTCAAAATCGACAAGGACAATCCCGTCGCCGACCCGGCACATGCGGAAGGAAAGCTCGTCGACTACGAGGGCAACGAACTCGCAATCAAGCTGTAGGTCTGTATGAAGATATTCAAATTGGTGATGATAGCAGCGGTGGCTCTCTTAGGAAGTCTGCCGCTTGCTGCTTCTACGGCCACGCCACAGAATTTCGGCCGCAACTGGCTCTTCGCCCTGGGCGACAATGAAAGTGCCTCCGCCACAGAGTACGACGACAGTGGCTGGCGCAAGCTCTCGCTGCCCCACGACTGGGCCATCGAAGGCGATTTCAGCATCGACAACCCTTCGGGCACGGGCGGTGGTGCCCTGCCCGGCGGCATAGGATGGTACCGCAAGCATTTCGACTGGCATCCCGACGGCAAGCTCGTCTTCATCGACTTCGACGGTGCATACATGAACGCCTCGGTCTATATCAACGGTCATTTCCTCGGGAAACGCCCCTACGGCTACGCTTCGTTCAGCTACGAACTTACGCCCTGGCTGAAAGACGGCGAGAACATCATAGCAGTGGAAGTCGACAACGCCGAGCAGCCCAACTCGCGCTGGTACTCAGGCTGCGGCATATACCGCAACGTATGGCTGCGCACCTGCGACCCAGTCCATTTCGACCAATGGGGCCAGTATGTCGTCTGCACGCCGGTCGAGGGAACAAATAAATGGACTGTCACGGTCGAGAGCACTGTCGAGAACAGCTCCGACAAGAAGAAAAATCTTCGTCTGAGGAGCAGCATCAGTGAAATCGGGGGCAGCACGGTCGAAACAAAATTGAAACTTGCTCCCGGCGAGAAAAAGACTGTCAAACAAGTCATCACTGTCTCCGGTCCGAAGCTCTGGGATACTGAAAACCCGGCTCTGTACACCGTCCACTCCACACTGTCTGAGAAAAACAAGGTGCTCGACGACTACCGCACTACCACCGGCTTCCGCACTTTTGCCTTCGATGCAGAAAAAGGCTTCTTCCTTAACGGCAAAAATATGAAAATCAACGGTGTATGCCTCCATCACGACGCAGGAGCCCTTGGTGCGGCAGTTAACCGCCACGCCCTCGAGCGCCAGCTTCGCATCATGAAGGAGATGGGAGCAAACGCCGTACGCTCGACCCACAATCCCCCGGCACCCGAACTCCTCGACCTCTGCGACCGCATGGGACTGCTCGTACAGGACGAAGCTTTCGATATGTGGCGCAAGAAGAAAACCGAGCATGACTACTCGCGCTACTTCAATGAATGGTACGAGCGCGACCTGAGCGACTTCATCGTCCGCGACCGTAATCATCCCTGTATAATGATGTGGAGCATCGGTAACGAGGTACTGGAACAGTGGAGCCATGCCGATGCCGACACCCTCACCCTCGAACAGGCCAACTTAATCCTCAACTTCGGCCACGACAGCTCCATGCTCGCCGCCGAAAACTCCGAAATGAGCATCAACTCGCTGCTCACTATCCGACTCGCCGACATCGTGCGCAAGCTCGACCCGACCCGGCCCATCACCGCCGGATGCAACGAACCGAACCCGGGCAACCATCTGTTCCGGTCGGGTGCATTAGACATCATAGGTTTCAACTATCATGACGACTGGTTTGCCGACGTACCCAATAATTTCCCTGGAAAGCCGTTTATAATATCGGAGAGTATATCCGCGCTCCAGACACGCGGATACTACCGTATGCCTTCCGACAGCATGTACATATGGCCGGAGAGATGGGACAAACCGTTCTACGACGAGTCCTTCTCGTGTTCGTCCTACGACAACTGCCATGTCCCCTGGGGCAATACCCACGAAGGGACTATGCGCCATGTCGACGACAAGGACTTCATCATGGGTCAGTTCGTATGGACAGGCTTCGACTATATCGGCGAACCGACCCCTTACGGATGGCCGGCACGAAGCTCGTTCTTCGGTATCGTAGACCTCGCAGGCATCCCCAAGGATGTCTACTATATGTACCAGAGCCAGTGGAGACCCGACAAGACCGTCCTCCACCTCTTCCCCCACTGGAACTGGGAAAAAGGACAGCAAATCGACATGTGGGCGCATTATAACAATGCCGACGAGGTCGAACTGTTCGTCAACGGCAAGTCGCAGGGCATACGCCGCCCCGACGGCAAGAGCTACCATGCAGCATGGCGCGTCGACTACGAGCCGGGCACAGTGGAAGCTGTCAGCCGCCTGAAGGGTTATGAAGTGGCACGCTGCCGCGTGGAGACCGCCGGAGAGCCGGCAGCAGTACGTCTCACACCGGAAAGCGGCACTATGAAAGCCGACGGCGACGATCTGTGCTACATCCTCGCAGAAATCGTCGACAGCAAGGGCCGTCTGTGCCCCCTGGCCGACAACGAGATACATTTCACTGTCGAGGGAGCCGGAGTCAACGAAGGTGTCGACAACGGCTCGCCGATATCGCTCGAACGCTTCAAGGCCGACCATCGCAAGGCCCACTACGGCAAAGCGATGCTCATAGTACGGAGCAACAGCCAGGAAGGGCCTGTTAAGGTCAGCGCCACCTCCGACGGTCTCGCTCCCTACGATGTGACTGTCACGGCCAAGAACGCAGCCGATACCATAGTTTCTATCCAACAGACTCATAACCCAACATCTATCACGCAATGAAAACCAAACTGATATCATTCATAACCGCAACAATGACTACGCTAAGCATATCTGCAGCACAGCCAATATATCTCGATAAAAGCAAGCCCATCGACGAGCGCGTCGAGGATGCTCTGTCGCGCATGACACTCGAGGAGAAGGTAGCCCTCTGCCACGCGCAGGGCAAGTTCTCGAGCGCCGGCGTTCCACGTCTCGGTATTCCCGAACTCTGGATGAGCGACGGCCCCCACGGTGTCCGCGCCGAAATAAACTGGAACGACTGGGGCTACTCCAACTGGAAAAACGACTCCGTGACCGCCTTTCCGGCCCTCACTGGCCTGGCCGCCACATGGAACCCCGAACTGGCCGGCCTCTACGGCAAGAGCGTCGGCGAGGAAGCCCGCTACCGCGAGAAAGACGTGCTCCTCGGACCGGGTGTCAACATCTACCGCAGTCCTCTCAACGGACGTAACTTCGAATACATGGGCGAAGACCCCTATCTCGCCGGAGAGCTGGTCGTACCCTACATACAGGAGCTTCAGAAGAACGGCGTTGCTGCCTGCGTGAAGCACTTCGCACTCAACAACCAGGAAAAATGGCGAGGCAATGTCAATGTCGTTGTCTCCGACCGCGCCCTCTATGAAATCTATCTTCCGGCATTCCGAAAGGCCATCGTCGACGGCGGTGCATGGACCATCATGGGTGCCTACAACCAGATTTGGAAACAGCACTGCTGCCACAACAGCCGTCTGCTCAACGATATCCTACGTGGCGAATGGGGCTTCGACGGCGCTGTGATAACCGACTGGGGCGGTGCCCACGACACCAAGGAAGCCGCCCTCAACGGCCTCGATATCGAGATGGGTTCCTTCACCAACGGCCTCACAAGCGAGAGCGAATTCACTTTCGACGACTACTATCTCGGCCGTCCTTACCGCGAGATGCTCAAGAAAGGCGAAGTGCCGATGGAGACTCTCGACAAAAAAGCACGCAACATCCTGCGTCTCATCTTCCGTACGGCCATGAACACTGACAAGCCCTTCGGAGCCCTCACATCTCCCGAACACTATGCTGCCGCAAAGCAGATCGGCGACGAATCCATCGTGCTGCTGAAGAACAAGGGCATCCTGCCGCTCAGGGGTTCCGACGCATATTCCAAGATTCTTGTCGTGGGCGAGAACGCCGTGCGCCGTCTCAACGAGGGGGGTGGTTCGTCCGAGCTGAAAGTCAAAGACATGATATCGCCCCTGGATGCTCTCAAGGCTAAGTACGGCGACAAGATTGTCTATGCGCCCGGCTATAAGACAGGGCGACCGATGTACGAACAGGAAGATATCATCCCTCAGGACGAGCTGGATGCCCTTCGTCGCGAAGCTGTCGAACTGGCCAAGGATGCCGACGTGGTTATCTATATAGGCGGCCTCAACAAAAATGCCTTCCAGGACTGCGAATCGACCGACCGCCGCGAATACAATCTTCCCTGGGGTCAGGACCGGATCATCGAAGAACTCGCAGCTGTCAATCCTAATGTCATTGTGGCCAACATCAGCGGCAACGCCTACGCTATGCCCTGGCTCGACAAGGTTCCGGCAGTGGTACAGAGCTGGTATCTCGGCACGATGGGCGGTGCAAGCCTTGCCGACATCCTCGACGGCACCGTCAACCCCTCCGGAAAACTTCCTTTCTCCTTCCCTGCCAAGCTTGAGGACAATGCCGCACATCATTTCGGCGAACGCTCCTATCCCGGCATCGAAGGCAAAGCTGAGGGCAATGCAGCTTCCGACCTCGCCGGTGCCGATGTCAATGTAGGCAACAGCCCCGAACAGGAATACCTCGAAGATATCCTCGTCGGCTACCGCTGGCACGACACCAAGAAGATTCCGGCTATGTTCCCCTTCGGCCACGGCCTGAGCTACACGACATTCACCTATGGCAAAGCAACAGCATCCTCCAAGAAGATGGATGCTGACGGCACTATAACAGTGACCGTACCCGTAACCAACAGCGGCTCTGTCGACGGCAAAGAAACCGTCCAGCTTTACATCGCCGACGAGAAGGCTTCCGTACTTCGTCCGGTCAAAGAGCTCAAAGGCTTCAGGAAAGTTTCTCTCCGTCCCGGCGAGACAGCCGAAGTGACATTCACCATCACTCCCGACGACCTGAAGTTCTTCGACGAAAAGTCACATTCGTGGATTGCCGAGCCCGGCAAGTTTAAAGCCATCATCGGCAGCTCCTCGACAGACCTCAAAGCCACTATCGACTTCAATTACCTGTAATAGACGTTCATGCAATGAAAGAAGGAAGGCCGGAATTAATCCCGGCCTTCCTTTATCATATATGAATGTCAATTTCGCCATTATGGAGTAGCCCGGCGACGAATATGAGCGTCGGAGGAAGGATGTCGCCTTCGGCCCATTGGAGCTGCAGGCCGAAGAGGTCGGTGACGGTCTTCCCGATATCGAATCCGTAGGCCTCGAGAGCGGGCCTGACCTTATCAGGGTGACGGCAAAGCTTTCCCTCGGCACGGGTACAGCTTTCGCAACGAAGACACATACCGGAAAATCCGAAAGCAAGCCCGCCACAATCCCGCTCCATTTGGAGCAATCGGTCTTCCAGCTCAGTCCGTGGGGTACGCGTCAACAAAGGTGCGTCTTTGACGGGTGTTCCTTCCGGGATGTCGATTTCCATAGCCACGATATGCACCTTAGTCCATTTGCGGAGCCTGGCATCGGTGTCGAAGTCGAAAGGCGGACACGACCAGAGCCTCCCATAGTTGGGGCACCGGCGGCACATGCCCATAAAACGTGCTTCGTCGCGATATTCGGCCAAATACCGGGCCAGATCTATATCCCAGGTATGTGTCTTATTCATAATTTGCTTACAGTAAGACAAAAGGCCGCACCAAACGATTGGCGCGGCCTTTATCGTGATATTGTTCTATATCTTTATTCTGCAACGACTTCGAAGGGTACCTGGGCGGCAACGTCCTTGTGAAGCTTGATAGTTGCGGTGTATGTGCCGACTTCCTTTACAGGGGCGAATTCGATAATCTTGCGGTCAACATTGAAGCCGAGTTTTTCGAGAGCCTCAGCAATCTGTATGCTGTTTACAGAACCGAAGATAGTACCGGTAGCGCTGGTCTTTGCACCAATAGTGAGTTTCACTTCGTTGAGCTGGGCTGCGAGAGCTTCTGCATCAGCTTTGATCTTGGCGAGCTTGTGGGCACGCTGGCGCTGGTCTTCTGCGAGCTGTTTGAGAGCGGAGGGAGTAGCAACGACTGCTTTTCCGAAGGGGATGAGGAAGTTACGTCCGTAACCGTCCTTAACGACAACGACATCGTCCTTGTATCCAAGGCCGTTCACGTCTTCTTTGAGAATGATCTTCATATTAGTCCTGGATGTTAAGGGTTATTTCATAAGGTCGGTAACATAGGGAAGGAGAGCGAGGTGACGGGCACGCTTAACGGCCTGAGCCACACGACGCTGGAACTTCAACGAGGTACCGGTGATACGACGGGGAAGGATCTTGCCCTGTTCGTTGAGGAACTTCTTAAGGAATTCGGGGTCCTTGTAGTCTACGAAGTTGATGCCGAAACGTTTGAAACGGCAGTATTTCTTCTTCTTAACGTCTACCGACATAGGAGTCAGATAGCGGATTTCAGATTGAGCCTGTGCCATTGTTTAGTCCTCCTTTGTTTCTACGGTTTGAGCTTGTGTTTGAGCTGCGGCGCGGCGAGCACGACGCTTGGCGGCATACTGTGCGGCGTATTTGTCCTGACGGAAAGTGAGCCAGCGGAGCACGCGTTCGTCACGGCGGAAAGCTGTTTCGAGCTTGCGGATGATGGTGGGTTCGCCTTCGAATTCGATCAGGCTGTAGAAGCCGGTGGATTTCTTCTGGATGGGGTAAGCAAGCTTGCGGAGGCCCCATTCTTCGCTGTTCACGATGGTTGCGCCATTGTCGGTCAGCACCTTGGTGAACTTTTCTACCGCTTCCTTCATCTGAGCGTCAGACAAAACGGGAGTTAAAATGAAAACGGTTTCGTACTGCATTTTTGGGTTGATAATTAATTGTTTACAGTGGAGTGTTATTTTTCCGACTGCAAAGATACGAAATTTTTCCGTCCCGACAAAATATTCTTACAGGACAAGTTCCGAAAAGAGGTGGTCGAAAGTTTTTTCGAGGTTGTCGGTATGACCCGGATGGGGCCGGGAGGTTTGGAAACAGGCACTTTTCACGGCTGTCAGCCAGCGAAAACGCTCTTCGACAGGCAACTCGCCCATAGGGCCGGCTTCGGCAGAGCCGCTGCCTACGACATGGAATGTACGCAGCTGGGCTTCTATTTCTGCCAGGGTATGGGGGCAGTCGAAAACGGCGAGTCGCTCGGGTGTGATATGCACTGCCACACGCATCCAGCGGCGGCGTTTGCACATCATGATGAGGCCGATGTTGACGAACTCGCCACGCTCGACACGCGGCACGTAGCGAATTACGGCGTATTCATAGAGATTCTCTCCGTTGACCATGGCTTTTACAGATTTTTCCGTGCCTCGATGGCAGCGTTGACGAATACGGATGAATTGGCAAGGCGCGTGGTCAGGAAGGTACGGTAGACTTCGCGTATCTGGTCCGGCGAGAGGTCGCGGTCGTCGAAGTGAAGCCATTCGTCGGGAAGAGCGTCGACGATGCGCGAAAGAGTGCGTGGCGTGATACGCTGACGCATCTCCTTGTCGGCCTGTCCGAGCATTGAGGCACGGCGCAGGAGGGCATGGTCGCGTATATAGGGGAAGGGCGACACAGCGGCCTTGACAGGGTCGATCCATGAGTGATGGAACATCAGGGACGCGCCATGGTCTATGAGCCACAATTCGTTGTGCCACATCATCATATTGGTATTGCGGACTGTGCGATCCACGTTCGTCAGGAAAGCATCGAGCCATACTATCCTCGATGCCGTCGCCTCGTCGATGCCATTGACGTAGGGATCCATGGTCATCGCCCCGGAGAGGTAATGGAGACCTAAGTTGAGACCTGTGCTGGCGCGAAGCAAGTCCTGTACTTCCTCATCGCCCTCGGTTCGCCCGAAATCCTCGTCGATGTCGAGGAAGACAAGCTCCGGCACACGGAAACCAAGAGCACGGGCCACTTCGCCACCTATGAACTCGGCAATGAGAGCCTTGGAACCATGTCCGGCTCCCCGGAATTTCACCACGTACTTGAAGCCGTCGGCGGCTTCCGCAAGAGCCGGGAGGCTGCCGCCTTCGCGAAGAGGTGTGATATAGCGAGTAAGCGCCTCGCGACGTATTTCGTTCATAGCTATTGGAGAGTGTTATCGTTCGGATTGGAGGAGTCTTCCGGCACCCATCTTTGCGACAATGGTTTGCGAGGAGAGGCTCCGAGTTCGACAAGGGATGCGGCCTTAGCCATCACGTTACCGGGCCCACGTGTCAGTTTCGCAAAAGCGCTGTCCCATGCCTCACGCGCTGAAGTGAGGGAGCGGTCTATGCGGTCGAGGTCGTCGGTAAAGCCGCGCAATTTATCGAGCATAGTACCTGCCAGACGGGCTATTTCTTCGGCATTGCGATCCTGACGGTCGCGCCGCCACATCTGCTCGACAAGCCGCACGATGCTGAGAAGGTGGGTAGGCGATATGATGAGGACACGGCTGTCGTAGGCTGTCTGCCAGAGCGTGTCGTCGAGGCTCATGGCAGCCATATAGGCTCCTTCGTGGGGTATGAACATGAGTACGAAGTCGACACGTCCGCCGTCGACTACGTCCTGGTAGGATTTTCCGCGCAGTTCGGCGATGTGCTTCTTGACGGAGGCGACATGGGCGCGTGCAAAGCGCGTACGCGTCGCCTCGTCGTCGGCATTGAGCATGGCAAGATAGTCCTGAATCGACACTTTCGAGTCGATGATGAGCTTGCGGTCGCCGGTATACGAAATGACCACGTCGGGGCGCAGACGCCGTCCGTCGGAATCCGTAACGCTCTGCTGTACCTGATAGTCTATGCCACGACGTAGCCCGGCATGTTCGAGGATGTTGTCAAGGATGATTTCGCCCCAGTCGCCCTGCATGCCCGAATTGCCTTTGAGGGCATCGGTGAGCCGTCGGGCCTCCTGGCCGATGGCATAGTTGAGCTTCATAAGCTCCCCTACCCTTTCGCCGAGCGAGAAGCGTTCGGCCGACTCTCGGTCGTAGCGCGCCGTGAAATCGCGCCTGAAAGCCTCCAGATTTTCCTTCATGGGGGCGAGGACCTCGGCAAGCGACGCACTGCTCTGGCGCCGGAGACTCTCGGCATTACCTGCGAGCGCCCTGGCGGCTATATCGGCAAAACGGCGTTCCGACTCGGCTTCGCGACGTGACGCTTCTGCCCCTATGCGGCTGTTTTCGAGCTGGAGAGCCGCGACACGTTCGTTGAGCCTCGCACACTCGGTCTCTGCGGCCGAACGTTTTTTCATTTCCCTAAAAAGGAAGGCCATGGCAATGGCCAGGCAGCAAATAAGGATGACAATCAGTACCATCATAATGCTGCAAATATACGCATATATTTACGCAGGCACAAACTTTGGCGCCGGGTCTGCGCAGCTTCAGTCATAACGATATTCACGAAGCCGCGCCTGAAGACGTTTCCGGGCGAGGAATATACGGCTTTTGATAGTCCCGAGAGGTACTCCGACGGCATCGGCAATCTCCGCGTACTTGTATCCGGAGATGAACATCGAGAGGGGTACGCGGTATTCGTCCGGGAAGCTGCCGATGGCTGCCATTATCTCTTTAGTCGACACCGCACCCTCGGGGGTGTCGAAGGCCGATTCCCGTGAATAATTTATCTGGTATCCATCGTCGGAATTGTCGGCCACGACAGCCGAGCGAACATTCTGACGGTAGCGGTTGATGAAGAGATTACGCATAATAGTAAAAGCCCAGCCCTTGAAATTGGTGTTGGCCACGTACTTGTCCTCATTGTCGAGCACCTTCAGGGTCGTTTCCTGAAGGAGGTCGAGAGCATCGTCACGATTAGAGGTCAGACTATATGCGAATTTCAAAAGATTATTTTGAAGAGCCAGTAGTTTCGACTGAAAAGAAGTTGTACTCATATTAGAATCACAGGTTTGGGCGATTCGAAAAGAGAAACGCGGGTTATACATTTTTAAGGTACAACACTTCCTCCGGCTCTAAAGATAGTGGCTTTAATGATTTTTGGTGTTTTTTATGCAATGCTAAAGGGCTTGTTAAAAAAGGAACTGAATGCGGGCCTGGATTATATTGGCGTGGCATGGATAGAGCTTCAGAGCCTCGCTACCAGAGACTTTCGTGTATGAATAGCGCAGTCGGGCGAGCATGTACTTATTAAAATAATATGTGCATGTCAGCGAGAAGTCGTTGCTCCGGCCACCGAAAACAGCGGCCTTGCGGTCGGAGCCATCGGTATAGTTATACCCGGCGACGAGCTCGAGCGATCCGGGCGACGGAGTCGACAGACCGGCATCTTCGTTAGCATATCCGTATCCTTTGCCGAGGACGAGAGCTCGAAGGTTGGCATAGAATCCTGTTGCAGAATAGCTGTCGAGATTGCGACAACGCGACACATTCATGGTATAGAACTGTGTCTCGAGCGCCAGAGGGCCGTATGCTGCAAGGATTTCGGGCGACAGTTTCCAGACCGACCTCGCGTCGGTGACATTGGCATGCATCATGCACACGTCGTTGACACGCGTGGGGAAGTTGGCCGTGAAATCGAAGTACCCAGTAGAAAGTGTGCCGTTCTCTTCTAGATTATGATACGACGACTGCACCCAGCCCGAGAGGCCGACATGGAATATCTTTCCGAAGCTGTGCGCCGGGGAATAGACGAGGCGCACGGCTCCTGCGGCACTAAGCTTGCCGTTGTCCCCGGCACGCCTGAACATCGCATCGGACTCCACAAGAGCGGTAGCAGCAGCATAGAAACTGTCCTTGTAGTGAAGATACATAACCCCGACATTCCTGTTGCTGACCTGAAAGAAATCGTCGGACGAGGCCGATTCCATGGTCGGTATCATGGAGCTGGACACAGCGGCATTGAGGCCATAGGGAGCCACGAAATATCCGCCACGGATATAATTGGAGCTGTCGAAATCGTATTGTATGAATACATCCTTGAAACTTATCTTGCGGAAAGCATAGCCTACGTCTATCTTTGCCGACCAATGACCGTACGAAGCCTTGGCGCCAAGGCGCACATCGGGCAGCGCCACACCATCGGAAAGTCGTGGTCCGGCAAAAGAGACAGCGCCGTCGTCGCCGTACTCCTGATAGAGAGGCGAATCGGGCACATTGAGGGCACCGTCGAAGAGGATACGGCCAACAGGGCGAACCTTCAGCGTATTTTCATATTGGGCGTGAATCGCAGAAGAAGAAAGCAAGACGCATAGGATCATCACGAAGAGACTGTTTTTCATAGATACCATAAGTTATAGATCGGGTTCTGCTGCAAAGTTACACCTTTTCATCGAAAAGAGACAATGAATCTCCGAACAAAACATGTCTCCGTTTGTTTGGATTGTTAGCAGACACAAATAATCGAATCCACTATGGAAAAGAAAAGTATAAAAGGCACACGTACAGAACATAATTTGCTTGCATCCTTCGCCGGAGAAAGCCAAGCCCGCTCACGCTATACTCTCTTCGCCGCTAAGGCCAAAGAAGAAGGCTACGAACAGATTGCCGCCATATTCCTCGAAACAGCCGAACAGGAGCTCAGCCACGCCCGCCAGTTCTTCTCGCTCCTCGAAGGAGGCACCGTCGAAATCACTGCCGGATATCCGGCAGGTGTCGTCGGCGACACCAAAGCCAACCTTGCAGAGGCTGCTGCGGGCGAGCGTCAGGAGTGGAGCGACCTCTACGAATCCTTCGCCAAAACGGCACAGGAAGAAGGTTTCCCTCAGATTGCGAATCTCTACAAGCTTATCGCCAACGTAGAACAGATGCACGAAGCCCGCTACATCAAACTGCTCGAACGTCTTGAGACAGGCAGCGAGTTCGAAAGCCCCGAACCAATCGAATGGATGTGCCGCCGCTGCGGATTCACCGTTACATCCAAGGCTGCCCCGAAACGCTGCCCTGTATGCGGCATGGACCAGGGATGGTTCCAGCGCAAAGCCGACAACTACTAAGACTCTTAGGAATTATTTATTGTCTATATCCACGGCCTCCGGCATCCTCTCGCCCCGGAGGCCGATTCTTTGTCTCGAAGTCATGCCAAGAAGCGAACTTTAAAAGCAAACGGTTGCAAAGGGAAAGGGGGTCAACGGGACGAGAAACCGAGAGTCAGATAAGCGATTATTCAGCATTTATCATTATATTTGGCACGATAAAACGAGACAGCTATGCTCCTATCGATGCCATGCAGTTCACCCAGATAGAATTCGCCATATTCCTTGCAGTAATATTTTCCATCTATTGGCTTGTACTCCGCAACAATACCAGAGCCCAAAACGGACTCCTGCTGATAGCGAGCTACACATTTTACGGGTGGTGGGACTGGCGCTTTCTCGGTTTAATAATGTTTACCACGGGCACTACATTCGCCACTGCTCTTCTCGCCAAGGGGCGGCATGGCCGTGGATGGACCATAGCCAACATTACATTAAATGTTGGAATCCTGATAACCTTCAAATATCTTGGCTTTTTCACAGAAAACCTAAAGGCATTATTGAGCCTTTGCAACTTGGAAGTCAACTGGTTCTTTATAGATATCCTACTGCCGGTCGGTATCTCATTCTATACTTTTCAGGCCATCTCCTATTCAGTCGATGTCTATAAAAAGAAAATAGAAGCCACGCATGACTTCCTCGCCTTCGCCACATTCATAGCCTATTTTCCACAGTTAGTGGCAGGCCCGATAGAAAGAGCTTCGCAGCTGCTGTCGCAGATATCCGGGCTTCGTCGTTGGGACAGAGCCTACGCAACTTCCGGCCTAAGGATGATTCTCTATGGAGTCATGAAAAAAGTATGTGTGGCCGACATGCTCGCCCTGTACGCCGACCGACTTTACTCCGGCGACCTGACGAATCCCTGGTGCAACGTGGCAGCAGGTATTGTATTCTCCTTGCAGATATATTGCGATTTCTCAGCTTACAGCGAGATAGCACGCGGCGTGTCGCGACTTCTTGGAATCGAGCTTATGGTCAATTTCCGTTTTCCATATTTCTCACGCAATGTATTGGAATTCTGGCGGCGCTGGCATATCTCGCTGATGCTCTGGTTTCGCGATTATATCTACATCCCTCTCGGAGGCAACCGACGCGGAGTCTGGCGTACGGCATTCAATACAACTGCGGTCTTCCTGCTATCAGGATTATGGCATGGCGCAGCATGGAACTTTGTGGCCTGGGGCGCATACTGGGCTTTGGTATACATTGTGTGCAAGTTTATGTTGAAGATGCGTAATGACGTATCCGACATAGAGACCAGGCAGCTGCCGAAACTTATTGTGACATTCATGACTGTGGCTTTCGGATTCTACATCTTCAGGTGTACCTCGGGAGCAGACATAACAACCGGAGTCACCAATATCTGGGCCTACGCAGTGGTGGCTGCTGCCGGTTGGCTCTTATCGAAGATGGCCCTGGCGATTATCAGGAAGCCCTTAATATGTTATGCTGCCCTGGCCTTTGTCCTTATATGTATCGGCCTCTTATTCCGGACGATAGATTTTCCCTGGGCAGTACTCCTCAAGGCGTGGTGGCTTCTACCGGCCATGACTGTAGCTGCTGTAGAATGGAATGGGCGCAACGGCGCATATCCTCTCGCCATCATGAGCGGCAGCCGGTTGATACGCTTTGGATTCTATTGGATGTGCCTTGTATTTGTGATGCTGAGCGAGCCGACCGACATGAGTTTTATTTATTTCAAATTTTAGGCAGTCCTCATGAATAAGACATCACGTTCGATACTCGGGTTTATGCTGAAAGCTGTGCTCACAGTCGCTCCCGTCGTTCTTGTATTCGTCGGACTCTATCTATGGCAGGACCCGTTCAAGGTGATTAGGAAGTATGACCCCTATTTTGAAGATCCGACGACACATCCGGCCCGCATCGGCATCAACAAGGGACTTATCACCGTTGAGAATTATAAATCGCGGCTCAGGGAAGGCCGGAGCTATAACGGGTTCATCTTTGGTTCTTCAATATCATGCTATTACGATGCCGAATACTGGGCATCCCTTGCCGGCAACGACATACGGCCCTATCATTTCGATTCTTCCGACGAGTCTCTGGAGTCGATGGCCGACAAGGTAGAATATCTCGACCGAGAGAATCAGGACATAGACTACGCACTGATAGTTCTCGACCCCCTGATAATGGCTGTCGATGACAATTCCGGTCCGGCTACTATAGCTCCTCCTGATTTTGAGCCCGGACTATGTCATTTTATAAGGTATCACTATATATTCTTCCGTGCATCGACCAATGCCGACTTCCTTAAGAGCTGGCTGCCGGCTTATATCTACGGACTGCCCTACGACAACGGCCACAACGTTATCTATGAGAAGCAACCGATAGAATATGACCCGGTTACCAATCAGGAATCGATACCGGAATGGGACCGCATCATCAGCAGAAACCCCATTGAGTTCTACAGCCAATATCCCCTTATGGCACCACCCGACTCTGTAAGCGAAAGCCCCTCGGTCTTAACGGCTGAAAAAGTCGAAATGCTGGAGAGAATATCGCGAGTATTTGCCTCCCGACATACTGATTATCAAATCATAGTCGGTCCTAACCGTCGGAAGGTGGCACTCAGTCCGGCAGACCGTAAAGTATTGGAACGAATTTTCGAACCCTCGCGCGTCCATGATTACAGCCGGGCGCTTGCGGACTATCTGGAGGAAGACACCCTGCTTTACGACAATACACATTATCGCCCGGTATTTGCCAGCAGACTCATGGATAGTACATACAAGTAGCTCTGTAGATAGTCTACATTTCGTTATTGGGAGGGTGATTTTGGGGCTGCGTGTTGGCCATAACAAAACTTTTTAGTAATTTCGGCTCCAAATACGACTAACTCAAAACCTTACCCTAAGAAATGAACACAGAACTAATGAACCGTGCCGCCAACAACATCCGCATCCTGGCATCCTCTATGGTAGAGAAAGCCAAATCGGGACATCCCGGAGGTGCAATGGGCGGTGCCGACTTTGTCAATGTCCTCTACTCCAGCTTCCTTGTTGCAGACCCCGACGATCCCACATGGTTCGCTCGCGACCGTTTCTTCCTCGACCCCGGCCACATGTCGCCGATGCTCTATTCGGTGCTTTCGCTGGCAGGATTCTATACTCTCGACGAACTCAAGCAGTTCCGTCAGTGGGGATCCGTAACTCCCGGCCACCCCGAGCTCGACCCCGAGCGCGGTGTCGAAAACACTTCCGGACCGCTCGGCCAGGGTCATACCATGGCTGTCGGCTGCGCCATCGCCGAACGCTTCCTCGAAGCCCGTTTCGGCAAGGCTGTGTCGCATAAGGTCTACGCCTTCATCTCCGACGGAGGCATCCAGGAAGAAATCTCACAGGGCGCAGGCCGTCTCGCCGGTTATCTCGGGCTGTCGAATCTCATCATGTTCTACGACTGCAACGGCGTACAGCTGTCGACAATGGTTGACGCTGTCGACCGCGAAGACTATGCCGCAAAATACCGCGCATGGCACTGGAACGTAATCGAAATCAACGGTAACGACCCCGAAGCCATTGCCGATGCCATCACCAGGGCTCAGGCGGAGACCAAGAAACCAACCATCATCATCGGCCATACCATCATGGGTAAAGGCGCAGTGAAGGCCGACGGCGAAAGCTTCGAAGGCCAGTGCTCGACCCACGGACAGCCCCTGAGCAAGAGTGGAGCTGACTATGCAGCCACGATGAAGAATCTCGGCGCAGACCCGGAAAATCCCTGGCATATCTTCCCCGAAGTAGCCAAGATGTACGAAGAACGCCGCGAAGAACTCCGCAAGATAGTTGCAGCGCGTCGTGCCCAGTTCAAGAAATGGGCCGACGAAAATCCCGCCCTCGCAATCGAACTCAAAGGCTACCTCGAAGGAGTCCTTCCCCAGATCGACTATACAGCGATCGTCCATAAGGCCAATACCTCGACACGCCAGGCTTCCGCCGATGTCCTTGGTGTCCTCGCAGAGAAAGTAGGCAACATGATAGTCTCCTCGGCCGACCTCGCAAACAGCGACAAGACCGACGGTTTCCTCAAGAAAACCCACGCCTTCACTGCCGACGACTTCAGCGGCGCATTCCTCCAGGCCGGTGTCGCCGAACTCACCATGGCTTCTGTGATGAACGGCATCGTGCTCCACGGCGGTGTTATCGGTGCCTGCGGTACCTTCTTCGTATTCTCCGACTATATGAAACCGGCAGTTCGTCTTGCCGCCCTGATGGAACTCCCCGTCAAGTATATCTGGACACACGATGCATTCCGCGTCGGCGAAGACGGCCCGACACACGAACCGGTCGAACAGGAAGCCCAGCTGCGCCTTATGGAAGGTATCCGTAACTTCAGCGGCCGCCCGTCGATGCTCGTTCTCCGCCCTGCCGATGCCGCCGAGACCTCCGTCGCCTACAAGATGGCAATGGAGAACAAGAACACACCGACCGCCCTCATTCTCTCGCGTCAGGACATCGAAGATCTTCCCGCACCAGCCGGCATGACACGCGCCCAGGCAGCCCTCGGGGCTGAAAAGGGCGGATACACCGTTGTCGCTCCCGAAGGTACCCCGGACATCGTGCTCGTTGCCAACGGTTCCGAAGTATCCCTCCTCTGCAATGTCGCTGTCCTGCTTGCCGCCGACGGTATCAAGGCCGCCGTTGTTTCGATGCCTTCGGTAGGCCTCTTCAACGACCAGCCCGAAGCATACCGTGAAACTGTCCTTCCAGCCGGTATACCGCAGTTCGGACTCAGCGCCGGTCTCCCCCAGTCGCTACGTATGATCAAGGGTTTCAACGGCGAAGTCTTCGGCCTCGAACGTTTCGGAGCCTCCGCACCCTACAAGGTTCTCGACGAAAAATTCGGGTTCACAGCCACAAATATTTTCGAAGTCGTAAGGGCACAGCTCAACCGAGTGAACCTTGCCGACTGTTAAATGTTAGACTATTGAGCGACATTTTTAGTTATTTAGGTTATTAAATTTAAAAAAATGTTGTAATTTAGCGGACTCAAAACAGATAATCGAGAAACATTCAACCAAATAATTACATAACTCTATGAAAAAAGCTTCATTAATCGCTTGTGCATGTGCGCTTTTCATCGGAGCGCAGTCACTCGCAGCACAGGATGCGACGCAGGAAGTGACCTATGTTTCTGATCCTACACAGGGCGTACTGGTCAACAAGATGCAAGACAACTGGTTTATCACTGCTGAAGGTGGTGCCAGCTTCTACCTCTCTAAATACGGTAGCGAGCGCAAAAAAATGGATCGCTTCATGCCCGCAGCTTCTATCTATGTAGGTAAGTGGTTCACCCCCGTCTTTGGTGCCCGTGGCGGTTTCAACTGGCTCGGTCTCAAGGGTGTAGCCACCGGTTCCGGCTATATAGGTGCCTATGAGCCTTTGAAAGGTGGTTACTACAAGACCAAATACAATGAATTCGGTGCCGTAGCCGACTTCCTCATCAACCTTACCAACTGGTGGTGCGGTTACAAACCCAACCGTGTCTACAACGCTACATTCTATGTCGGCGGCGGTGCATACGCCACATACACCAAAGATCCTGCCAACGGCGACTGGGGTCATCGTGACAACGCTATCATGACACTCCGCGGCGGTCTTATCAACAGCTTCCGCGTAAGCGACCAGGTTGCCCTCTCGCTCGACCTCCGTTTCTCCGGTCTCGACGGCCTCCAGAACTTCGGTGGTACAGGCTGGAACAACAAATACGGCTCCATCCAGGCTTACCTCGGCGTTACCTACAACTTCAAGAAACGCGAATGGAATGCCCCCGTCGTTCCCGTTTATCCCGAACCCGAGAACTGCGACGCTCTCCGCGCCCGTCTCGCTGCTGCCGATGCCCGCATCGCCGACCTCGAAAAGCAGCTCAAAGACTGCCTCTCACGTCCTGTTGAAAAGGTCGTAGAAAACAACGGTCCTCTCTGCACCGTCTACTACCCCATCGGCGTTTCCCGTCTTAGCCGCGAAAACCAGCGCGTTGTCAAGGCTATCGCCAACGTAATGACCCAGAACCCCAACCAGAAGTACGTTCTCACAGGCTGGGCTGACAACTACACCGGTACAGACAACATCAACAAGCGCCTCCGCAAGAACCGTGCAGAAGGTGTTGCCAAGGTTCTCTACCGCAACGGCGTTCCCGAAAGCCAGATCACCGTTACAACCAACGACGGAAACCTCTCCGACCTCGGTGAAAAGTGCGTAGCTCTCGATCGCTGCGTCACCATCGACCTTGCTAAATAAGAAGGCTCACAACCGATATAAAATATGCCGTCCGAGGCCGGACGGCATATTTTTTTGTACCTTTGTAAACCTAAAGAACAGAACATGGCATCAGAACCAATCATCGACCGTCGGCGCGCGCTCAAGAACTCCATCAAGCTCTATGGGCGCACTTTCTTCACGATGGCCGTGGGGCTGTATAACTCGCGCGTAGTCCTGGAAGTGCTCGGGGTCGACGACTTCGGAATTTACTCGCTGGTAGGGAGCATCGTCGTGATGTTCAGCTTCTTCACGAGCACAATGGCCAGCTCCATGTCGCGTTTCTTCTCCTACGAACTCGCCGAGGGCAACCTGCAGCGCATGCGCGAAACTTTCGGCACGGCCATGCTAATTGTGGCAATCGTGGCGACGGCCATCCTGCTTCTGACCGAAGGCCTGGGACCCTATCTGCTCGAACGGCTCAACATACCGGACGGCTCCCGACATGATGCAGCTATAGTCTATCAGCTCTCAATCGTGACGGTGATACTCACGATGGTACAGACCTGCTACATGTCCGCCATCATAGCACGCGAACATATGGGAGCATACGCATATATCGACATCGCAACATCGACCCTCAAATTAGCTGCTATCTTTATCCTGAAATTCGTCGGCGACAACAAACTCATCCTCTACGCAACCCTCATAATGCTACTGACGCTCTGCGTCACAACGGGCGCGATAGTCTACTGCCGTCACAACTTCGTGGAATGTCGCACAGGGTTCCTTTTCCGCAAGCCACTGTTCAAGTCGATGATGAGCTATTCTGGCTGGAACCTCTATAAAACGATGTGCGACTGCATGAGGCAGACCGGAATAAACGTTGTCGTAAACCTCTATTTCGGAGTGGCTGTCAATGCCGCAGTGGCCATTGCGCTCAACGTGAGTTCCAATGTGGCCAAATTCACCGTCAATATCCCTATGGCTTTCAAGCCGCAGATAATCAAGGCATACGCCATCGGAGCTTACGAAGAGATGCAGGCAATGATAGGCAATACCCTCAGGTTCTCGCTCGTCATGGTATCGATGCTCGTCGTACCACTCTTCCTCGAAATGCCCTACATACTGACCCTGTGGCTCGGTTCGTGCCCGGACTACGCAAGTATTTTCTGCCGCCTGCTGTGCATCTCGATGTTCTTCGACATCGCTCTCTACGTATTGGAATTCGGCATAGTAGCCACAGGCCGCATAAAGCGGTTCTGTCTCATCCAGGGCACACTGACGGTGTCGGTCATCGGAATCGGTGCGGCAGCATTTGCCCTGGGGGCAACCCCACCGGCAATCTATGTTGCACAGATTGTGTTAGGCGCGATATGCACCGCCATCGACCTTGTCATACTCCACAGGCTCGTACCTCAGTTCCGGCAGGCGATGGTCTACCGTATCCTTGTCGCCGTTGGATTCATCTGCGTCGTGACAGGCGCGGTGTGCTACACGACACACTTCACCGCCATGCACTCGTTCCTGCGACTCGTAGTCGTAGGCATCATCGACGTAGCCCTGACCTGTGTGCTTGCCTACGGCTTTATCCTCAGCCCCGACAACAGGCGCAAAATCCTCTCGAAGCTACACCTCACCGGGAAATAAGGATGAACGACAGGAGCATTCCTTATTCAGCATTTGTCGAAAATACCGATTATAACCGGTAAATCACACATATTTTGTTTGTATTCCCGAGTATAGTTTGCTATCTTTGCAAAACAATATTACTTCTATGGAACTCATACCTCGTCCACAATATATAGAGAAGATTGAAGGCCTGATCAATCGTGGCATGATGCTCATTCTCGTCGGGCAACGTCGTGTCGGCAAAAGCAAGGTGCTCGAACTTTTTCATGAATGGTTGGATCAAAATCGGCCAGGAGCAAACGTCGTCTATATCAACAAGGAGTATCAAAAGTTCCGTGATATCGTGACAGCAGAACAATTGTATGATTATGTCGCCCCTCGGTTGCCTAAGGATGCAGAAAACTATCTCCTTATTGATGAAGTCCAGGATATCGAGAATTACGAAAATGCACTGCGCAGTTTTCATGCTGAAGACCGCTGTCAAGTGATAGCAACGGGAAGCAATGCATATATCTTCTCGAGCGAGCTGGGCACACGACTCTCAGGACGATACATCGAAATAAAAATCTACAATCTCTCATACCTCGAATTCTTGAGATTTCATAGCCTCGAAGACAGTGAAGAAGCCCTTATGCTCTATCTCAAAATCGGAGGGCTTCCCGGACTCTTTGCCTTCAAACCAGAAGAACAGTCGCAAATAAAAGACTATTTGGAAGGCGTATACAACACTATTCTTGTAAAAGATATAGTCAGTCGGGAAAAAGTTCGTAACGTATCACAACTTGAAAACGTAATACGATTTGTCGCAGACAACATTGGCAAACCAATATCGATTACGAACATCGTCAGATACATGACATCCAAGGGTGAGAAAATCAGCGAAGAGACAGTCTCTAATTATCTCAAATACCTGAGCGATGCTTTCCTTGCCATACCCATAAAGCGCTTCGATATCCATGGGAAAATGCTCCTTGAATCGAACAACAAGTACTATTTCTCCGACCATGGCATTCGCAACTACCTTTGCGTATCGGATTTCCGGGGTAGCATTGAGAAAATAATGGAGAATGTGGTTTGGAATCATCTTCGTCGTCAAGGATTTGAAGTCACAGTCGGTATTCTCCGTGCCGGAGAGATAGACTTCGTTGCAACCAAAGCAGATAAGAGGATATATGTTCAGGTAACATACCTCCTCGCGTCTGAAGAAACTATCAAGCGAGAGTTCGGCAATCTTTCCGCAATAAAAGACAATTACCCTAAATATGTGGTTTCGCTTGACCCTGTCAGCGGAGGGTTCGAGGAATACCCAGGCATTGAGCATATTAAGCTTAGAGAATTCCTTAAAACATCTTTTTAATTAATTCCCTCTCTATATTATTAACGGCATCAGCGCTTTCGTCTATATCAGGCGGAGTTTGTACTTGTTCATGAACTGCTCTACCTGGGGATGGCGCTTGATGATGTCCTGAAGTACCTGATCCTCGGTCCAGAAGGCCGGCGGCAGCTCGCCTTCGAGTATCTCGACCTTAAGCTTTATATCGTCGTTCGACAAGGCATCGCGCAGACGGCGGCTTATGTCGCCGATCTTGCCTTCGAGGATATCAACCTGTATGCTCGACCCCACTCCAAGCTTGAACTCGTCAGCGCCCTGGCGTTCGGGCTTGACAGCAAGCAGAGTATTGTAGACTACCGGCTCCTTGAGGAACGCGGCCGTACATTCGTCCCACGCCTTGGCCATGTCCTCGTCGCTGTAGGCATTATGCCTCGTCTCTACCGTGGCAGTCTTGGGCTGGGCCTCCATTTCTTTTTTTATCTCCATCGACCGCCGACGCAGGGAGAAGCCTCCGGGCACATATCCCTCTCGCGGGGCTTCCTGAGGCTTCACGACAGGCTCTGCCGCTACCTTGGGCGCAACGGCAGGATTCTGTGGTGCTGTATAAGCGGCAGCAGATTCGGAGACAAGCGCAGCCGAACCGGGCGCGGCTGCCACAAGCGGTTTCAACTGCCCCTCGTCACTTCCGCTTTCATCGGGCGAGGGGCTGAGCCGTTGGCACAGTTTGATGAGTGTCAGCTCTATTAGGAATTGTTTGTTACTTGCCTGCCGGAAATTAAAATCAGCCTCGTTGCAGAGGTCCATCGCACGATAGAGGAACGTCGGATGCAGTTTGGAAGCCTGAGCGGCCATACGCTCTTTGACATCATCGGTAGTCTCGAGCAAAGGAAGTGTCGAAGAATCCGAAGCGAGCATTAAGTCACGCATATACAGACCCAGGCCGTTTATGAAGAACTGGGAATCGAAACCGCGCGAACGTATGTCCTTGTAGATGAGCAAAGCCTGAGGCACATCCTTGGCGACAAATGCCTCGACGAGACGGCTGTAATAGCTGCTGTCGAGGACATTGAGGTTCTCGACCGTCGCCTCATAGCTTACCTTGCCGCCTCCGCATGCCGCCACCTGGTCGAAAATCGACAAGGCATCGCGCATTGCGCCGTCGGCCTTGGAGGCAATGATGCTGAGGGCTGCCGGATCGGCCTCTATGCCCTCCTCCTTGGCAACATGCTCCATATGAGCCACCATATCGGCGACAGAGATGCGGTTGAAATCGTAGATTTGGCATCGCGACAGAATGGTAGGGATGATTTTATGCTTCTCTGTCGTAGCAAGGATGAAAACCACATAGGAGGGGGGCTCTTCGAGCGTCTTTAGGAAGGCGTTGAAGGCTGCTGTCGAGAGCATATGGACCTCGTCGATGATGAAGACGCGGTAGCGACCCGTCGTAGGAGGCACCATCACCTGTTCGATAAGTCCCTTGATATCCTCGATGCCGTTATGGGATGCGGCATCCAGCTCGATGATGTTGAGCGAACGGTTTTCGTTGAACTGCCGACAGGAATCGCACTCGTTGCATGCCTCACCCTGCGCCGTACGGTTGGTACAGTTGATAGTCTTTGCGAAAATACGCGCACACGAGGTCTTGCCGACACCTCGCGACCCACAGAAGAGGTAGGCATGAGCGAGGCGTTCACCGGCAATGGCGTTCTTCAGCGTCGTGGTAAGAGCCTGCTGGCCAACCACGGAGCTGAATGTCGTCGGACGGTATTTCCTGGCAGATACGATATATTGTTCCATGTCTGATTAAGGCATCGGCATAAAGCCTACACCAACGACAAAGATACTATTTTTTTCCTTACCTGCCAAGCCAAAACTACTGCTCCGAGGTTCCTTTCAGGATGGCGTTATAGCGGACGGGGTCGTTGATGAGCTGGAGGGCGGTATTGAAGTCGCGGTTGAGCTTGCTCAGCGAACGGAAATATGAGCCGTCCTCATAGAGATCTCTTGCCAGCAGCCCCTTCATGATAGCTTCTACGAGAGGCTTCGAGCGATCCCACTGTTCCTGGTTGAACTCTACCTTGGCAGCATTTCCTGCCTCGAAGAGCTTGTCGATAAGTTCCTGAGGCACCTGGAAACCGGACTGGAAAGCGTCGTCAGTAGGATATTCGGCGAGAAGCTTCTGGCGGTTGGAATCGACATAGTTGATACATGTGCGGTTTATGATGCCCTTGGCGACGAGGTCGCGATAGTAGACACTGTAGTATGACGTATCGGCCGGTACGAACACGTCGGGGATGATACCGCCGCCGCCATAGACTGGACGATGGTTGCGCAGGGTTTCGTATTTGAGCGAATCAGGACGCTGGATGCTGTCAGCACTCCAGAGCTCGCCGCTGTTGTAGCGGTTGAGCATATCGAGCTGATATTCCTCGCTGTGTCCCTTCTCATAAGCCTTCTGTATACAACGTCCCGAAGGAGTATAGTAGCGCGAGACAGTGAGACGTATCATAGACCCGTCGGGGAAGGGGAAGGGGCGCTGCACGAGACCCTTGCCGAAGGTGCGACGGCCGACTATGAGGCCGCGGTCATTGTCCTGTATTGCTCCAGAAAGAATTTCAGCTGCGGAAGCAGAGTACTGGTCGGTGATGATGACAACACGGCCGTCGTTGAAGGAGCCTGTGCTTTCGGTCTTGAATTCCTGTCGGGGCGTGGCTCGTCCGGCGGTGCTGACCACGGGTGTACCCTTGGGCAGGAACTCGGAAGCCAGCTCGAAGGCCGCGCCGAGATATCCGCCACCGTTCGACGACAGATCGAGAATGAGATTCTTCATACCCTTTGCGCGAAGTTTGTCCATGGCCTCGCGCACTTCCTTCGGGGTATCTTCGGCGAAGCGGGTGATACGGATATAGCCCGTAGTGGGGTCTGCCATAAAGCTCTCGTCGACACTGTAGAGAGGTATGTCGTCGCGCTCAACTGTAAAATCGATAATCTCGGGCCCTCGTTTCACCTTCAGGTCGACGAGCGAGCCTTTCGGGCCGCGGAGTACCTTCATAATCTTCGTATTCTCAAGTTTCTTGCCTGCGATTACGGTATCGTTGGCACTGATAATACGGTCGCCGGGCAAAATACCTACCTTTTCGGAAGGACCGCCGGCCGTTGTCTGGATCACGTAGACGGTATCTTCGAGCATGTTGAACTGTATGCCTATGCCGCTGAACTTACCTTCGAGGGGCTGAGTGAATTCCTCGGTCTCCTGGGGTGTGGTGTATGCGGAATGGGGGTCAAGAGTCTTGAGCATTGCCTTTATGGCCTCCGTCACGACGGTATCGGCATCGACATCTTCGACATAGAAACGTTCTATGATGTTTTCGGCTACGCGAAGCTTGGTGTCGGGAGTGAACTCCTGGGCTGATGCTGCCAGAGTGAAGAGGCAGACTAAGGGGAAAAGAAATCTTTTCATTGGAAACGTGGAATATGAAGATAGCGGAGAGTGAATCAAAAAAATAACTGTTCAATGAGGCAGGAACTCGGAGACATCGCGTCCGAAAGCACGAAGCTCCCGCACGAGCGACGAGCTGACGGCAGCATACTCCGGCCTGCTAAATAAAACAACAGATTCTATCCCCGAAAGTTGTCTGTTTATGTCGTACATGTCGCGTTCGAATTCGAAATCTTTCACAGAGCGTATGCCGCGAAGTATGGCCGTGGCACCGCACTGCCGAGCGAAATCGACCGTCAGCGTGTGGTATGCGCACACTTCGACTGCGTTGTTATCACGATATAACTCACGAATCGGGGCCACAAGAGCCTCTACATCGGCATAATCCTTGTCCCGGTTTATACCGACGGCCACTACTATGCGGTCGAAAATATCCAGGCCACGGCGCACTATATCTGCATGCCCTATGGTGAACGGGTTGAAAGAGCCGGGGAAAAGAGCCGTCCGGGGCTTACCGGTCGATATGGGTGTCATCTTCGACTATGAGGTTGTCTATGATAAAGTTCTGGCGTTCCATCGTATTCTTGCCCATATAGAACTCGAGGACTTCGGACACGCCGTCCTCCTTGCGGAGGCTGACACGGTCCACACGCATGTCCTCGCCGATGAATCCGCGGAATTCCTCGGGAGATATCTCGCCGAGACCTTTGAATCGTGTTATTTCTGCATTTTCGCCGAAACGCTGTATCGCGGCGACGCGTTCCTCGTCGGAGTAGCAGTAGACAGTGTCGTCGACTTCGCCTTCCTTGCGTGCACGGCCCGAACGTTTCGCTGTCTTTTTGTTGCGGACACGGAAGAGCGGTGTCTGGAGCACGTAGACATGTCCTTTCTTGATAAGGTCCGGGAAATACTGAAGGAAGAATGTCAGCATGAGCAGGCGAATGTGCATACCGTCGACATCGGCATCGGTAGCGATGATCACTTTGTTGTAGCGAAGTCCGTCGATACCGTCTTCGATGTTGAGGGCGGCCTGCAGGAGGCTCAGTTCCTCGTTGGAATACAGTTCCTTCTTGGTAGCGCCATATGTGTTGAGGGGTTTGCCGCGCAGCTTGAAGACAGCCTGGGTCTCGACGTTTCTCACCTTTTCTATCGAACCGCCCGCCGAGTCGCCCTCGGTGATGAATATGCTCGATGCATCCTTCTTTTCCTCGGAACCACGCACGTCGTTGAGATGTACGCGGCAGTCATTGAGCTTCCTGTTATAGAGGCTGACCTTCTTGGCAGTCTCGCGTGCCTTCTTGGCCACACCGGCCATCGCCTTGCGGTCGCGTTCACTCTCCTGCACTTTCTTGAGGATTACGTCGGCAACTTCGAGGTTGCGGTGCAGATAGTTGTCGAGCTGTGTACGGATGAAGTCGCCGACGAACTTGGCCACTGTAGGTCCGTCCGGACCCATCTCGCGCGAACCGAGACGTGTCTTGGTCTGTGATTCGAAGACAGGCTCCTCGACCTTGACGGCTACGGCGGCCACCATGCCGTTGCGAATGTCGGAATACTCGAAATTCTTGTTGAAATATTCTTTGAGTGTGCGGCTGACGGCTTCCTTGAATGCGCTCAGGTGAGTACCTCCCTGAGTCGTATGCTGTCCGTTGACAAAGGAATAATATTCCTCGCCGTACTGGTTGACATGGGTCAGGGCCACTTCGATATCATCGCCCACGAGGTGTATTATGGGATAGAGAGGCTCCTGTGTCATATTTTCGCGCAGAAGGTCGATGAGGCCGTGACGCGACACGTATCGTTTGTCATTGAAGACGATTACAAGTCCCGTGTTGAGGAAGGTATAATTCTTGAGCAACGGAAGGACGAATTCATCGCGGAACTCGAAGTCGCGGAAGATGTCTGCCGAAGGGGTAAAGCTGACAGCAGTGCCGTTTGGCTCGTCAGTAGGTTCTATATCGGTCTCTTCGACGAGATTGCCCATCGAGAAGACGGCACGTTTGCACTGGCCGTCACGGTAGCTCGTAATCGAGAATGAGGACGAAAGGGCATTGACAGCCTTGATACCCACGCCGTTGAGACCGACAGACTTCTTGAATGCTGCGGAGTCGTATTTAGCACCGGTGTTTATCTTGGAGGCAACATCGACAAGTTTACCGAGGGGAATGCCACGTCCGTAGTCACGCACGCTTGCTGAGCAGGCATCGACATTGACGACAATCTGCTTGCCGAAACCCATCATATATTCGTCGATGGAGTTGTCGAGAACTTCCTTCAGAAGGACGTAGATGCCGTCGTCAGGGTTGGAACCGTCGCCGAGCTTGCCGATATACATGCCGGGGCGCAGCTGGATATGCGTCTTCCAGTCGAGGGTCTTGATATCATCCTCACTGTATGCCGCCGTGCCCTCGGATTGCTGCGGCCCGCTGTCAAAATCGAGCTCTAATTCCTGTGTATCGTCGTTTTCCATTGCTGTCGGTGCTTTGTTGTGCAAATATAGCATTTTTTTTGCTATTTTTGTGGCCATACAACTCCAAAAGGCTCTATCATGATACCTAAGATAATACATCTGTGCTGGTTCAGCGACGACCCCTACCCCGTCGAAATAAAAGTATGCCTCGAATCATGGAAAAGGGTCCTTCCCGACTTCGAGATACGCAAATGGGGCATGGCCGAGGCACGCGCCATCGACTGCCAGTTCCTTCAGGAAGCCCTCGACAACCGCCGCTGGGCTTTCGCAGCCGACGTTGTCCGTTTCTATGCCGTCTATACCGAGGGTGGAATCTACATGGACAGCGATGTCTTCATGTACCGCCGGTTCGACGAGTTCATGAAGGACGGAGAGCCTTTCTTCACTTTCGCAGAGAAAATATACCCGGAGCATCGTGATTTCGGCCTTCAGGCAGCTTTCTTCGGCGGCGAGGCCGGCAACGAGTTCTGCCGAGAGGCGCTCGAATACTATTATTCGACACCTTACGTCAACCCCGACGGCACATTCAACGAGCTGATATCGCCTTTCGTGATGGTCAAGGTGGCCGAACGGCATGGCTGGAAGGTACTCGACGAGAAGCAACGTCTTGATATCATGACTGTCTATCCCTCTCATTTCGTTGCTCCGCGCAAGCGTTATCCCATCGACAAGGAGACCATAGCTCAGCACCGCGTCTACGGCAGCTGGCGCAAGCGAAAGTTCGGAAGGCGCATAGAGATAGCGGTGAAACACGTATGGAACGTGATCCGCTACGTCCTTTTCAAACGTTGATTCAGTTCAGTTTACCGACGGCTTCTGTCACCGCTGCCCGTAGATAATGTCCTTTTGACATCAGGTCCGATACTCGGCGCACGTTCTCGTGCATAGTAACGTAGCGCTCGGGGCGAATAGCTTTAAGCTGCCTGTCGAGGTCTTCAAGGCTGCCGATCGTGATTCCTATGCCGTTCTTCTCGACAAACGGGGCGGCTCCGGCACCTTTCCATATCACGACAGGTTTTCCGGCACGCACATACAGTGCTAATTTATGAGGATTATTGACGGCAAGGTATTCTCCACCGGAAGCTACCTTGCTGTCCGTCTCGGCTCCGTACCATACAAGTCCGTATCCTCCTTTCATGCTCCTTATCAGCTCGTCGGGGCTTTTATGGCCGAGGATCTCGACAGAGTTGTTGTCTGACACAGTCTTTTCGGCTCCTCCCCCGTAGAGATAAAGCGGGATGGTTTTCGGCAGATGATACAGGAAGCCGTTGGTCTTCGGAGATACGTTGCCGACAAAAGCGCACGAAACAGATCTGTCTGTATCGTCGGGCACACTTTCGGAAAGAAAGTCCCATGCGACCTGTTCTACCATCGTCACACGACAGCCATTGTCGTGTAGCCATCTTACAGTACCGGCGTTGGCAGCTATTATACAGTCTGTGTGCGACAGTTTCGCTATCTCTTCAACGGGAGTCAGCCTCTTGCGCCTGAAAGATCCCAGGTCATGGATGAGCGTGACTGTCTTAGCACCCCTGATATGCGTCCAGCGGCAGATGAAACGATAGTATTTTTTGACAGGGTACTGAAGGACAACGACATCCCCACGCCGGACAGCGAACATGAAATGAATGATGCCTGCGAATGTAAGAAAGAAATCCAGTACCTTGTTGCGGTGGAATGTGCGCTTTATTCCGAGATTGACCGCTCCCATGGAGGCAAGTATGTCTTCGGAATCGACACGGGCTTTGCCGCCACCATGGGTAATAGTCTTATAGTTCCTCGTTATATAGCACAGGCGCTTCATCGGCATTCGTGAAGTTCGTCGTCACTCCGGCGGTTCCTGAAGATATCGATAGCAGCATATATGGCGCTACGCAGCGAATCTGGCGATGCCATGTTCTTACCGGCGATATCGTAGCCTGTGCCGTGGTCGGGCGACGTGCGGACATATGGAAGTCCGGCAGTGAAGTTCACCCCGGAGTTCATAGCCAGCGCCTTGAAGGGAGTGAGACCCTGGTCGTGGTACATGGCGAGGATGCCGTCGAAAGCCTTGTAGTTGGCACTTCCGAAGAATCCGTCAGAAGCGTAGGGACCGAAAGCGAGGATGCGCTTCTCATTGGCTTCCTCGATGGCAGGGATTATGATTTCCTTCTCCTCCGTGCCGAGCAAACCGTTCTCTCCTGCATGGGGATTGAGCGAAAGAACGGCGATACGCGGCGACTGGATGCCGAAATCGCGACGAAGCGAGCGGTCGAAACGCACGAGCTTGTCGACAAGCATCTCCTTTGTGAGCATTTCGGGTACCTTGGCGATAGGCACATGAGCCGTAGCCAAGGCAACGCGCATGTTCTCATCGCATAGTATCATGAGCGACTTGCGTTCCTCGTCGGGAGTATTGTCGTCGGTGAGAACGGCTTCGAGGTATTCAGTATGGCCGGGGAAACGGAACTGGTCGCTCTGGGCTGTATGCTTGTCGATTGGAGCTGTAACCAGGACATCGATATCACCGTTGCGGAGGTCGTTTGTGGCAAGCTGGAGAGCCGCTACGGCGGCAGCTCCTGCAACTTCGGAAGCGACGCCCGGCTCTACCTTGATATCGTCGCTGATGACATTGACGAGATTATAAGCCCCGGGGTGTGCGGCAGACGCACTCTCGACTTTCTCGAACTGCACCTGGGGCAGCTCCATGGACTTGCGATAGAAAGCGGCGACTTTCGGAGATCCATAGACCACCACTGTACAGAGGTCGGCCAGGCGGACATCTTCGAGGGCCTTAAGGATTACTTCGTATCCGATACCGTTGGTATCGCCGTGGGTGATACCCACCTTTATCATATTGCTCATATATTTTCTGATGATTTGTTTTTACCGGCCAGCATACCGCATGCGGCCATAATGTCCTCGCCACGCGAGGCACGTATCGTCGCTGTGATGCCGGCTTCGTTAAGACGGTCGCGGAACGCTGTCATAACGGCATTCGACGAAGGTGCGCCTTCGAAACCGGGTATGCGGTGAAAGCGGATGAGGTTGACACGTGCATCGGTACCCTTGAGAAGGCGTACGAGCGCGTCGGCATGACGATTGTCGTCGTTGATACCGGCGAACATGGTATATTCCACTGAGAGACGGCGCTGATGGGCGAAGTCGTATTGCCGCAGCAGTGGCATAATCTCTCTAAGCGGAAATGCCTTCTCGACCGGCATGATAGATTCGCGCTCCCCTGAGAAGGGGGTATGCACGCTGATGGCGATATGTACCTGTGTCTCGTCGAGGAGTCTTTTCAGCCCGCGGGTATTGCCTATGGTCGACACCGTAATGCGTCGCGGGCTCCATGCCAGACCCCAGGGAGAGGTCAGTATGTCGATAGCGCCCATTACGGCATCGAGATTGTCGGTAGGCTCGCCCATACCCATGAACACGATATTTGTCAGCGACTCGCTTTCGGGTATCGAAAGAACCTGGTTGATGATGGCACCGGTGTCGAGATTGCCGTCGAAACCGCCGCGTCCTGTCATACAGAAGCGGCACCCCATGCGGCATCCCGCCTGAGAGGAAACGCAGAGCGTCGCACGGTCGCGGTCCGGGATATAGACGGCCTCTATGTCGCGCCCATTGGATCCGGTGAACAGATATTTTGCCGTACCATCGGTACTCCGAGCCACAGCTTTAGGCTCTTCGCGACCTATGACACAGATTTTGGAAAGCTTCTCGCGGGCCGTCTTGGGCAGGTCGGTCATAGAGTCGATGGAATCGACTCGCTTCTTATATAGCCATGCCGCCATCTGCCGTGCAGCAAAAGGACGAAGCCCTACTGAAGCGGCCAGTTCGAAGAGCCGGTCAGGATTCATCCCCAACAACTTGGTACGTGACGTCTCCATCAGTCGAAATTCTGTGCCATGGCCTTGATGGCCCGCGGAGGTGTCATATCCTTATACAGTATATTGTAGACTGCATCAAGAATGGGCATCGACACCTGGTAGTGTTCGTTGATGTCGTGGATGCACTTTGTACCGTAATATCCTTCGGCAGTCTGCTCCATCTCCATACGCGCTACCTTGACGGAATACCCCCGGCCTATCAACGAACCAAAATTATGATTGCGTGAGAAACGCGAATATGCCGTTACCAGGAGATCGCCGAGATACACAGAGTCGCATATCTGGCGTGGACGCGGGCATACAGCATCGACGAAGCGTTCCATTTCGCGTATGGCGTTGGAAATTAATACGGCACAGAAATTATCGCCTGTCTTCATCCCGTGGATAATGCCGGCTGCAATCGCATAGACGTTCTTAAGGACGGCGGCGTACTCGATGCCGTCGACATCCGTACTGGTTATGCAGTGGGTGTTCTTGCCCCGGATGTACCATGCAAAATCCTCGGCCATCGACAGTTTCTCGCATCCTATGGTGAGGAATGACGGCCGGTCGAGAGCTACTTCCTCGGCATGACAAGGCCCGGATATGACGAGCGAGCGTTCACGGGCAACGCCGAAGCGCCGCGTCATGTAGTCCGTGATAAGCTCGTTGGTCGTCGGGACGATACCTTTGACGGCACTGACGACAGTCTTACCGCTGATATCGACCGTTATCTTGTCGACATGGTCAGTGAAATAAGGTGAGGGCATCACCAGAAGCAGCGTGTCGGCCTCAGCACATACATCATTGATATCACTTGAGAAGCTTATGCGGTCTATGTCGAAGTTGACATCGGTTAAGTACGCCGGGTTATGATGCAGCCGCTTGAACTCCTCGATACGGTCGTCGCGGCGCATATACCACAGTATGCTGTCGCAGTTCTGCAACAGCAGCTTAGCGAGCGCGGTGGCCCAGCTGCCACCGCCCATGACGGCTATACGGCCGGGAAAATTTTCGTGTTCCATGGCTGAGCGGATAAATATCAGGCTTTGGCATTCACCCACGCCGTCACTTCTTCGATGGTGGGGTTCTTGAGCCCGAGTTTGTGTTTCTTGTTAAGACCGCAAAGATCCTGATGGAGTTTGCCGGGAGCGGCTTCCTTGAGGGCAGCCACAGTAAGCACACCGGCCTTCTGGATTACGGGCACCCATCCCTCAGGGACACCGACAGCTACGAAAGCATCGGCATTGTCGCGCTTCTCGACTTTCTCGGGACGCATCTGGGGGAAGAGGAGTACTTCCTGGATGGCTGTCTGGCCGGTCATGAGCATCACGAGGCGGTCCATGCCGATACCCATGCCAGATGTAGGAGGCATACCGTACTCGAGGGCGCGGATGAAGTCGCCGTCGATAATCATGGCCTCGTCATCGCCCTTCTCGCCGAGTCGCATCTGCTCAACGAAGCGCTCATACTGGTCGATGGGGTCATTTAGTTCGGAATAAGCATTCGCAAGTTCCTTGCCGTTGACCATCAATTCGAAACGTTCGGTCAGGGAGCTGTCGGAACGGTGACGTTTTGTCAGCGGCGACATCTCGACAGGGTAGTCGGTTATGAAGGTCGGCTGGATATAGAGACCTTCGCACTTCTCGCCGAAGATTTCATCGATAAGCTTGCCTTTGCCCATGGTCTCGTCGACCTCGATGCCCATTCTGCGGGCTTCGAAGCGGAGAGTTTCCTCATCCATGCCGTTAATGTCGACTCCGGTATGTTCCTTTATTGCCTGGGCCATAGTGACACGTGGGAAGGGAGCCTTGAAGCTTATGACGTTGTCGCCGACCTTCACTTCGGTAGTTCCGTTGACATCGAGACAGATTTTTTCGAGCATCTTCTCGGTGAAGGACATCATCCAGTTGTAATCCTTGTACGACACATAGATTTCCATACATGTGAACTCGGGATTGTGGGTGCGGTCCATACCTTCGTTGCGGAAGTTTTTCGAGAACTCATAGACACCGTCGAAGCCGCCCACTATGAGGCGCTTGAGATAAAGCTCGTCGGCGATACGGAGATATAGTGGGATATCGAGAGCGTTATGGTGCGTGATGAAGGGTCGCGCTGAAGCTCCGCCCGGGATCGACTGGAGGATAGGTGTCTCGACTTCGATATATCCGGCAGCATTGAAATATTCGCGCATGGAGTTATAGACCTTTGTACGCTTGAGGAATATCTGCTTTACGCCATCATTGACGATGAGGTCGACATAACGGCGGCGGTAGCGAAGCTCGGGGTCGTCGAAAGCGTCGTATGTCACTCCGTCCTTAACCTTCACGATCGGCAGGGGCCTGAGACTTTTGCTGAGCACGGTCAGTTCCTGCGCATGGACGGAGATTTCGCCCGTCTGGGTGCGGAACACATAACCTTTGACACCGATTATGTCACCGATGTCGAGAAGTTTTTTGAACACGACGTTGTACATATCCTTGTCTTCTCCCGGACATATTTCGTCGCGTGAGATATAAATCTGGATTCTGCCGAAAGCGTCCTGCAATTCCACGAAGGAGGCCTTACCCATGATTCGGCGGCTCATGATTCGTCCGGCCACACATACCTCGCGACGAGGCGCCTCGTCGGAGAACGTTGCCTTGATTTCGTCGCTATGACCTGTAACGGGATATTCTGCAGCGGGATAGGGCTCTATGCCCATGCGTCGCAACTCTGCGAGGCTGCCTCTGCGTATCACTTCCTGTTCGCTAAGTTCCAGTGGATTCATATCATGTATGTCGTAATGTGTTTTTACCTAATTATAATTTGCAAAGGTACGCAATAACGGCCGATTGTCAAAATTTTTGTGCATTTGATATATTTTAACTAACTTTGCGTTTTCTAAACAAAAACGTTCAATCAAACCAATCTTTTTTCATATGAAAAAGTTATTAACCCTCGTTGTTATTGCCCTTGCAGCCGTACTGCCCGGGCAGGCACAGGTGAAAAGCATCTTCGGGATCGCCAATCACCTTGGCGTGGACCTCAATGTAGGAACCACCGGTATCGGTTTCGAATTTTCGACACCCATCACACCTTTCATCCAGGCACGCGCAGGCCTCTCCATCATGCCGGGCTTCAATTTCAATGTCGACAGCGAAATAACAGGCACCCAGATGGTCGAGGGCAATCCCTATGATTATTCAGAAGAAATCACTTTGAACAGCTCTCTCAAGCGCACCCAGGGTTCGCTGATTTTCAACGTATATCCTTTCGGCGGCCGTTCGTCATTCTTCGTTGCTGTCGGCGGCTACTTCGGCGGCAAAGACCTCATCAACATCACCGGCAAAGCACCGGACGCAGTTCTTCAGTACGGCAACGGCGTTGTCGAAATCGGCAACTACCAGATACCTGTCGACAAAAACGGCTACGTTAACGGCGCTCTCCGCACCAATGCCTTCCGTCCCTATTTCGGCATCGGAACAGGCCGTCCGTGCCCCGGAGGCCGCCTCAATTTCATGTGGGAACTCGGCCTCCAGGTCTCCGGCAAACCCAAAGTATTCACCGGCGACGGCGAGATAAGCGAAATTCCTGAACTTGACAACGACGACACCTACAACAAAATCCAGAAGTACCTCAAGGTTTATCCCGTGCTCAAATTCACTATCTCAGGCCGTATATTCTAATCAGCCGCAAAGGCGAACATAGACTGGGACTGCAACATTAATTTGCAGGAGCCGGAAGAAATATGTAATTTTACATTTCAAATTACGTATATCTTAACGAACACCTCTCCGAATACATCTATGTCGCCAATAAACGATACCTCCAGACCTCGCCCACGCAAACCGTGGGTGAGGTCTGCTATTAAATGGTTATGGATTTCCTTTGTTGCCTTTGTCGTTTTCATAGGCATATTCTTCCTGCTCATCTACAACGGCGTGGTAGGCTATATGCCACCTGTCGAAGAGCTCAAAAATCCACAGGATAAGTTCGCTACAGTTATCTATACCTCAGACGGCGAGGAAATGGGCCGTTACTTCCGCAATACAGGCAACCGCGTCTATGCCGACTTCGACGAAATATCGCCGGCCGTCGTCGACGCGCTCATAGCCACCGAAGACGCCCGCTTCGAACAGCACTCAGGCATCGATGTCATTGCTATAGCGCGCGCAATTTTCAAGACCGTGCTGCTTCAGCAGAAGAGCGCAGGCGGCGGTTCCACCATTACACAGCAGCTTGCAAAACAGCTATATACCCCCCCGAGCAACGGTATCTTCCAGCGTGCCATGCAGAAGCCCATCGAATGGATGATTGCCATCAAACTCGAACGATTCTACTCCAAGGAAGAGATACTGAAGATGTACCTCAACCAGTTCGACTTCCTCTATAACGCCGTCGGCATCAAGAGCGCGGCCAAGGTCTACTTCAACAAGGATGCGTCCGAGCTTAACACCCTCGAGGCAGCCACACTCGTAGGCATGGTCAAGAACCCCTCCTACTTCAACCCCGTGCGCCATCCGGAGCGCACCCGTGACCGCCGCAATGTCGTGCTCGAACAGATGTACAAGGCCGACATGATAAGCCGCGACGACCTCGAAAGCCTCCGCAACGAACCTCTCACCCTCGACTTCCAGCGTGTCGACCATAAGGACGGTCTCGCGCCATATTTCCGCGAAGAACTGCGCCGCTATCTCACCGCCAAGAAGCCCGAGCTCGACAACTATCCCTCGTGGGAGAAACAGAAATACGTCGACGACTCGATTGCCTGGGCCACAAATCCTCTCTACGGATGGATAGAAAAGACCCGCAAGCCCGACGGAACGAAGTACGATATCTACAACGACGGCCTCAAAATCTATACTACTATCGACTCGCGCATGCAGACATACGCCGAAGAAGCCGTCCAGGAACATATGTCCTCGCTCCAGAAGCAGTTCTTCCGCGAGAAAAAAGGCTCGTCGGCAGCCCCCTACACCTCCAACCGAGGCGAGCTTTCCGACGATATGCGTAAGAAGCTCATCCGCACCGCCATCCGCCAGAGTGAACGTGCGCGTGTGGCTCGTGTGGCCGGTAAAAACGAACAGGAGATAGAAGCCGAGTTCAACGAACCCGTCGAAATGACAGTATTCAGCTACGAAGGACCGGTTGACACCGTAATGACTCCGCGCGACTCCATCCTCTACTCCAAATCCTTCCTCCGGACCGGTTTTATGTCGATGGATCCGACCACGGGCTTCGTCAAGGCATACGTCGGCGGCCCTGATTTCCGATTCTTCCAGTACGACATGGTATCGACCGGCCGCCGTCAGGTTGGTTCGACAATCAAACCGTTCCTCTACACCTATGCGATGGAGACTGACGAGTTCACGCCCTGTACGCAGCTCCTCAACGAGCAGCCCACGCTCTACGACGAGAACGGCCGCATATGGCAACCTCGCAACGCCGGAAAGGCACGCGTCGGCGAGATGGTGGATCTCCGCTGGGCCCTCACGAATTCGAACAACTGGATTTCGGCCCGTATCATGGACCGTCTCAGCCCTGCCGAACTCGTAAAACGCATGCACAGCTACGGTATCACCAACGAGCTTCCGGCAGTGAAATCGCTCTGTCTCGGCCCCTGCGAGGTGTCTGTCAAGGAAATGGTCACCGCCTACAGTGCCTTTGCCAACAAGGGCATGCGCTCCGACCCTGTCTTCGTGACAGCCATAGCCGATGCCAACGGCAACGTGATCCAGGACTTCGCCCCCATGCAGGTAGAAGTTATAACCCAGAAAGGCTATTGGCGAATACTGTCGCTGCTCCTTAACGTAGTCGACAGCGGCACAGGCAACCGTCTGCGCCGTCCGCCCTTCAATATCACAGCCCAGACAGGAGGCAAGACGGGAACTACCAACGACAATGCCGACGGCTGGTTCATGAGCTTCACCCCCGACCTCGTGTCAGGAACATGGGTAGGCGGCGAAGACCGCTACATCCATTTCAACAATATGGCTCAGGGCCAGGGCGCGTCCATGGCACTCCCTATCTACGGAAAATTTATGAGCAAGGTCTATGCCGATCCGTCGCTGCCCTACAAGCAGACCTCGACCTTCGAATTCCCCGCCGGTATCAATCTCTGCGAAAATGAGTTCTCAGGCGTAGAAGAAAGCGAGGAAAAAGTCGACGAAGCCATCTCCGGCGCCTTCGACTAATCCACTTTAATGGCTATTAGGCCTACCGTACCGAGACGATGCGTTTTTCCTGCTCGCCGGGCAGCCTGTCGAGGCTGATGGCGGCGATATAGTCGCCGCGGCGCAGGCCGTCGGCAGATATTTTCACCGTCGCCGGACCGTAGCACGGATACGAACTGTGGCTGGAGATATGTCCCGACGCGTCGACGATGTCCACTGTCAGCACGCCGTCGAAATCATCGGGAAGTGGGATATCGAGCTGTATGTCGCGACTGTCGAACGTTGCCGTGCTGCCTCGGAGGGCCTCTTTGAGGGCTTCCGTGTCTTCCGCATCAGCCGCCACGGGATGTTCGGCCAGATACCCGGCAATATCCACGGCGCAGGCTCTTGCCGCCTCGTGGACTACTTTCCCCGAGCCGTCGCGGTAGGTTTCAGAAGTCTGTATGGCCACGGGCATCACATCGTCTTCGGCATACCAGCGGTAGACGGTGCGCGACACTGTCGGAACGGTGTCGCATCCCTCGGGGAGCCAGCCGGGGCGCACTTCGGCCTCTACCGTCATCGCAGCCATCGTGATGCCCCGCAGGGTGTCGCCCGGAGCCGTTATCAGTCTGCCGGGTTTTGTGGTGACGGTGCGGAATGTGCCCCCCTCTGCCAGGCTGTAGCTGTGCGAAGCACGCCCGCTGGTGGCATAGCTACCCGACAGCGTGCTTCCGGCCGGGCGATTACGTGCGAACACGGCAAGAGGGCGTTCGGGCCCGGCAATCTCGTCGAGCCGCTCCCATCCGGCATAGAAGACAGTGTCGCCGCGCATGAAGAACCAGTCGCGGCGTTCGCCGTCGCTCTCGGCAAGCAGGCTGTCGCCTACGAGCATGACGCCCGACAGCGATGTGCCGCCAACCACGCCCCCGGCGGAGAAATCCCAGACGCTCCGGTCTGTCAGTTCGCCGCTTAGGGGGCTGAGCTCCAACGTAAGCGCCCTCCTCTCCTCTTGCGCCATGGCCGCAAGCGCCGCCATCACGATTATTATCATCATCGTCCGTTTCATATGCTTTCTTAATCTATGGCTAAGTATTTATCCACAATTCTCTTATAGTGTTTGAAGTACCGGTTGTGAAACTATCATGCGCAAACTTCTTCTTCCTAAGTACAGCCGTCGTATGGATTAGGACAATAATCCTCTATCCAACCATATATAATGTCCATGCCATATGGTATGGCGACCCTCAAAAAATTATCAGGTCCTATTTCAAGCACCGTCACAAGTTGATACGGGTTATAGACATAGAACAAATCCACATAGGACGAATTTTCCTGTGGCCGTTCATAAACCCTTACTCTGTAGCGGTCCTCCGATAGGAATCTGGGCCATAGCCATACCTTTACAAATTCTTTATCTATCCATCCCATTTTGGGAGCGACACTATCATTAATGGCCAGTGAATACATAACCTTATACCGGCTCATTGAATCCGCAAGTATCTCAATATCATAGAAATCTGTGAACTCCTCATAATATTCGCTATAGACGTGGCTTATAGTATCTATAGCTTTCGAATTGCCTGGATCAAAACTATCATATACCGGCACTCTAAGACTCTCAATCGGCAGAAAAGGCTTAGGCGTATTGATACTGGCGCACAGAATTTGCGCGACAATCACAATCATAACGGTTTTAAATAATCTGTTCATCTCCTAAGTATCATTTTAAAACCATTTTTCCCAATTTGTTTATTGAACATGTTCCACTGGTAGCCTCCTTGAATCAATATACACCCACTTGAGATAGGTCTGCCTGTGTTTGGTACACCTGCAAAACCATCTGCATTCGTTGAGTGAACATATATACCGTTTTTTTGAGTTGGACTGTAAGGATCAACTTTACTTGGGTTTTGTCCGTTAACACAATCAACAGGCAAACAATTATTAACGGCGTAATTACTTTTTAATTTCCCTCTCTTGCCTGGCTCCCTGTAGTTAACTTCATAATCCCCGTCGGCTATCGCTCCATATTTCTTAAAGTCCGAACTCATAGTAAACCCCGTATATTCCGCCACATCATCCTCTCCTCGGGGACCATATACCTTCACAGCTGCAGTAACCGCACCTTCGCCGTCGATATATCCTTCCTTTCCGTTCTTAGTGCCTAATTTCTCATTCAATGACCCTTGTACGTCCATCACAATACGCCCTAAATATTCTCCATTAAGGCCTTTTTCATCCATTTCAGTCTGCGAGTGACACTCGGTATAGAAGATGTGGGGTTCATGTCTTTCAATTTCTTCTGTCAGAATATTCACGACAGGTATCATAATTCTATACCAGTCATTACCATCCGGATCGATATTTATTATTGGGTTTCCGGTGCAGAAAGAATACGGAGACAATGGGTAGTAGTCCTCGAGCTTGCGGTCCTGGGTGTGCCAGCCAGGGTAGGCGTGGTTCAGCAGGCGCGGGCCGAAGTCGCTCATCGGGAGGCCTTCGGCGGCCAGGCGCTCCTTGCCCCCGAACCAGCGGTCGTTGCCGCCCGTCGGCTCCGTCCACGGCTCCCCGTAGGGGTAGTACTGCGTCGAGGCGACTACGGCTCCGCGAGCCTTGCGGTCTTCAAGGACATTGCCCTGGTAGTCTGTCACGAAGTAGTGCACCTTGCCCTCCGCATCGAAATATCCGCCCTCGAAATAGCTCCTGCTCACCGCCGGGACGGCGTTCGCCGCCATGGCTCCCACATGCGGCCCCGCGTATCTCTCCGTCGTGGTCCTCGGAAGCCTCCCTCCCGTCCGCAGCGTCCTGCTGACCAGGGTCCCGGCATCGTCATAGCTGTTGGTGATCCTGCGCCCGTCAGAGAAACTGATTACAACCGGCTGGTCGTGCCTGTTGTAGCTTATGGAGCTTATCCCGCGGCTGCCGTCCGAGACGACGTTGCCGTTGTCGTCGTAGGCCAGCGTGTAGCTGCCCTCAAGGCCGTAGCCCGTCCGGCCCTCGTAGGAGGCGGCCTCCGTCGAGAGTTCCAGCGCCGTGACGCGGTTGCCCTGCAGCGTGGCCGTGATGCCGTCCAGGAGCCCGAAGGTCACGGTGCCCCCGTAGGTGTCGGTGACGCCCCTGCGCGTGAGGGAGGTGATGTTGGCGTGCCCGTCGTAGGCATACTCTGCCGAATAGTCACCCGTCGAGCCCTCCGCCGCGCTGAAGGATGCCGACACCAGGCGGTTGTAGGTGTTGTAGCCGTAGGCATAGGTGCCCCCGGGCACCGTCCTCGAGCTTATGTTGCCGTTGTAGCACCCTCCCGTGGCCGTGGCGTAGACGAGCTTCTCGGTCTGCGTCGTCTCGGTCCTGCGGATCTCGTCAGGGTTGAACGGGTCCGGGACCGGCAGCTTGCCGCCCGTGCCGAAGGGGTCGTCCGAACGGAAGGGCGCGACCGGGCTCCCTGTCTCGCCGCCCACGACAGCGAACGAGGGTATCTTGTTGACGGTCTGCGAACCCATAGGCCAGCCGTGCACGTCGTACCCGTAATGACGCTCCAGGTTCTCGCCCATGTATATCTTCGCCAGGCGCCCAGCCCCGTCGTACTCGTACTTGAAGGCCGCGATGGAGTCGCCCGGCTTCAGCGAGCGCAGCGAACCGGCCGGGACGTTCCCGCGGAACACCCAGCGCTGCGCCAGCCGCCCCGACGCGTCGTAGACGTTGCGCGTCGTCATGTCCGGGATTCCGGCGATACCCGTATAGCTGCGTCTCTCCGTCTCGACTTCGCCCGAATATGTGTAGGTGTACGAGCAGGTCTCGACTATGGGCGCGGTGACGGCAAGCGAGTTCAGCGAGGTCCCGTACGATGTCCTGACCGTGCTGACCCGGGCCAGGCTGTCGTAGCTGTATTCCCTGGCCGTCGCCCCGAGGTGTTCGGACTCTGTAAGTCCCATGGCGTTGTATTTCCTCAGGGAATGGATTTCGGCAAGCGGGGCCGGGAGATCGTGGTTGAGGGCGTAACCTTTGAGCGGTCCCGTCCCGGTGTGGCTGGCTATAGTCACATGGTCCAGAAACGAGTCCATCTCCGTATCGGTCCAGTCAGCTCTCCCGTCAATGATTTCCCAATTCATCGTTTTATCATCAGATCTGTCAATATCATACTAACTATCTGTCATAAATCCCAAAGCTTTCTAACGCTTAGAGCAAATCAACATCTTATGTCTATTATTTTACTTAAGACCGCCTTTCATTCTATTTTTGTGAGTTGCAAACCAAAATCCGTATACTTCATTGTCCATGACATAAATACTGTCTGGAAAATTTTGTAAATATTTGACCTTTTCTACTATAGAATCGGCATAATTTGGACGAAAAATACATAGTTCTACTTTATCCCCAACATTTATAGAATCCATCCAATCCGAGAATGAGGTAAGTTCAAAATATGAAATTGCCATTCTTCCTGAGCCCGTGAAATAGTCAGGATTGAAGATACGAAACTTGTATCCATTATATAAGGCATCAACTTCAACACAATGTCCGTTCTGTCGATTCAATTCTATTATCTCGAATTCGTGACTCCCATTATCGAAAGGAACTGCCTGCCATGTTACCGAATCGCGATAATCTTCCGGTACCGTTATGCCTCGTTCTTCAAAGTACAAAGGTAATAGGTTATAAGACCAAGGAATGTCCAACGCTTTCCATGCGGCAGAATCGTGATAAAAAAAAATAAATGTCCGTCCTCGTTTGGTACTTGAACAAGCAAAAGCTTTTGTGGACCATGGGTCTTTTATACTCTGCAGTAATCCACCATCTTCAGTTATCAAAAAGGCACTGACATTAATGGGGTAAGACAAGTCTTTCCAAGTACGTCCATTCAGGGGTACTAATGCTTTTTGAAATGGAAGTTGGTCTTTTTCTTGTGTGATGGAATCAAGAATCGGAATGGCCTCCCAGTCTTGATAAAGATACAATGTATCCTCTCTTTTTAACCAATAGCCATCCCAGTTTCCGTAAAACTCAAACCTATGGTCAGGGCTAAGATACAGGCAAGCCAAACCGAGATCGTGGGTATTAACAACATAACACTGGAAGGGGAGAAACTCCTTTTCTTCGTAGTTTGCCGGGAAATCTACCGGTTTGCTGATTCTCCCTGACATAGACCAGCAGAGAATCATGAGAACGCATATGATTATCGACCTATTCATATTGTTTTATTGGTAGGAATGTTTTGTTTTTGATACGTAATGCTCGTTGACTTAGGTTTGCCATTCTTTGGTATTGAAATAGAAGGCCATCAATTGGATTTCTACCATAATTACTTAAACCGTCAAAATCAAATATTGCTTTCTTATTTTGAATAATTGAGCTATAATTCTTCGTGATATAGTCCATTCCTGGGTATTGTATTCCTTCTCCATTTACTTTAAATAAGATTTCTCGGTCATATGCTTCCTGCTCATCATAAATGTCGTATGCCTTATTTTCTTTACTTGGAATATTGTCTATTGTTAAATCAAGATCAGATGTCTCAAATTGGTGGCAGTGCTTGAATTCATGGCTGATTAGTCCGATGTCGCCTTTCGAATTTCCCGGTATCGCCATTACCACAGCATCTACTTCCACATCATATGTGGTGCTTCCACGGCCTTGTGGATCGGTTGAGTCTCGCACGTCGTAGAGCTGGTTGCTACTCCGCAACATATTCTGTTCGTTGATAACACTGTTGTATTTGTTATATTTCTCTTCGCTGACATTTGTCATCATAATCAACGACCATACAACAAGTCGCATCGAGGCATCCTCGGCGGCCTTGGTGAATTCTTCCCCTGTCGGGTCGATGTAGCGGACCGGGTTTCCGGCGCAGTAGGTGTAGGGCGAGAGGGGGTAGTAGTCCTCGAGCTTGCGGTCCTGGGTGTGCCAGCTGGGGTAGGCGTGGTTCAGCAGGCGCGGGCCGAAGTCGCTCATCGGGAGGCCTTCGGCGGCCAGGCGCTCCTTGCCCCCGAACCAGCGGTCGTTGCCGCCCGTCGGCTCCGTCCACGGCTCCCCGTAGGGGTAGTACTGCGCCGAGGCGACGACGGTTCCGCGCGCCTTGCGGTCTTCAAGGACATTTCCCTGGTAGTCCGTCACGAAGTAGTGCACCTTGCCCTCCGCGTCGAAATATCCTCCCTCGAAATAGCTCCTGCTCACCGCCGGGACGGCATTCGCCGCCATAGCTCCCACATGCGGCCCCGCGTATCTCTCCGTCGTGGTCTGAGGAATACGGCCAATGGTATGCACTGAATGAAGATGCTTTTTCATGGGAGGAGGATTTTTTACAAATGTACAAAAACATATCTTGCCGACACTATAAAATGCCGGAAAACATGTTTTTATACTTTCCAGTATCGGCGATGTGTCGAGTTACTTGTGAACAATCATTCGAATCGTCGAGTCGTTTCATCCGGCGTAGAAGAGAATGCTGCGCCAAAGGGGCTGAGCTCCAGCGGAAACACCCTCCTCTCCTCTTGCGCCATGGCCGCAAGCGCCGCCATCACGTATATTATCATCATCGTCCGTTTCATATGCATTCGTTATTTATAGTTAACTACTTGTCAACACAGTATTAAAGCGAAGGAGTTAGATATTACACTTATGTTGAACTTTCTTTGGTACAATCATTCCAATAGCTATGCAAACGATACAATAAAGCCAATAGATCAATTCTATGGAAGCACCTTGTTTTAGAGGATAATACGACTGATAGAAAAAGTCATCTAGGCTTGCCGTAAACAAGCGGAATATAGTTCCAAATATAAATGCTATCACCGTAACGCAAAAAACACCTACAAACTTGAGAGGGATATGCTGCTTTGAGCTATTGACAAACAAGGAAATCGAACAAAAATATATTATTGGTAGAACTGACAACAAAGCAATCTTTGAGATATCGGTAAGAACAATAACATATGACAGAGTTCCTAAAACCAAACAGCTATTTACATATAATGAATGATGAATGCTGTTTCGCCCAGCTACTGCAAGCAGCTTTTCAATTAGACCGCTTCTGACGGGATAAAGGAAATAAATCAGCGAAACGAGAAGGCAATACCATGGAACATAGATATACAACGAATTGATACCAAAGGAGTCATGGGGTATCATGGTTTGAACTATCAGATGCACCAACACCCAAACACAAAGTAGAATTATTGCAATACATCTCGAAATACATTTAACCAAGCGACAAATACGTACACCCAAAATGTTGCCATACAACACAAACATATATACAAACGGTGCGCAAATAGATACTCCCCATAAACCATTGAATGGTCGAGGTGAGATAAGTCCTTGATCAATATAACATCGTGATATAGTCAATATTGAAATTGAGACTAATCCGATAATGAGCCAAATGATATCAAACCTTACACGCCTAATTATATCATGTAGATTTTTTAACACTTTATTTTTCTTCAATAAATCTATAGTCGTCAATAATGTCAATATAGACAGTGCTATTAATCCCATATTGAGCCAGAATATATTAGATCTGTCATATAGAATATCATTGTCTAAACATTTTACAAGTTTACTCCCCATAAATAAATTTATAATTATTAAATATGACAGAAGGAACAGATATTCCAAAATCTTCTCTCTCATACGAGATAGATAATAGCCCAATACTACCAGTTTTTATTATAAGGGCAAAAGGATCTAACATAGAACTTACAATAGATGGCACCGATCCGCTAAACACAGAGATTGGAGCCTTTGGAACTGGATGCACAACTGAGGCTGCTTTCCTTACCGCATCAGCACAATTATTAGTTATTAAATTATAGCCCTCTTCAGCCGCAGATTTAAATTCTTCCGCAGCAGCCTTATCCTGTTCCTCGGTAGTAGATAATATTAGAAAATCCTTATATTCATAGCCACTTGTTTTATCAATCTCTTTTTCTTCGTTTGAACCCTTCGTATTAAATTCTGAATTCATAAAAGCTTCCGGACTTTCGAATGAAATCTGTCCCAGATTATCATGATTATTCCCTCCTATTCTTCCACCCGTAGACTCATAGTAATTAACACCGTTCAAAGAGAAATACTCCCATTCCTTATTCTTATTTTGAATGAGCATGCCGATATGCAATGTTGCTAATAGTAAAGCTATATCCTCCCCTGTCGGGTCGATGTAGCGGACGGGGTTTCCGGCGCAGTAGGTGTAGGGCGAGAGGGGGTAGTAGTCCTCGAGCTTGCGGTCCTGGGTGTGCCAGCTGGGGTAGGCGTGGTTCAGCAGGCGCGGGCCGAAGTCGCTCATCGGGAGGCCTTCGGCGGCCAGGCGCTCCTTGCCCCCGAACCAGCGGTCGTTGCCGCCCGTCGGCTCCGTCCACGGCTCCCCGTAGGGGTAGTACTGCGTCGAGGCGACTACGGCTCCGCGAGCCTTGCGGTCTTCAAGGACATTGCCCTGGTAGTCTGTCACGAAGTAGTGCACCTTGCCCTCCGCATCGAAATATCCGCCCTCGAAATAGCTCCTGCTCACCGCCGGGACGGCGTTCGCCGCCATGGCTCCCACATGCGGCCCCGCGTATCTCTCCGTCGTGGTCCTCGGAAGCCTCCCTCCCGTCCGCAGCGTCCTGCTGACCAGGGTCCCGGCATCGTCATAGCTGTTGGTGATCCTGCGCCCGTCAGAGAAACTGATTACAACCGGCTGGTCGTGCCTGTTGTAGCTTATGGAGCTTATCCCGCGGCTGCCGTCCGAGACGACGTTGCCGTTGTCGTCGTAGGCCAGCGTGTAGCTGCCCTCAAGGCCGTAGCCCGTCCGGCCCTCGTAGGAGGCGGCCTCCGTCGAGAGTTCCAGCGCCGTGACGCGGTTGCCCTGCAGCGTGGCCGTGATGCCGTCCAGGAGCCCGAAGGTCACGGTGCCCCCGTAGGTGTCGGTGACGCCCCTGCGCGTGAGGGAGGTGATGTTGGCGTGCCCGTCGTAGGCATACTCTGCCGAATAGTCACCCGTCGAGCCCTCCGCCGCGCTGAAGGATGCCGACACCAGGCGGTTGTAGGTGTTGTAGCCGTAGGCATAGGTGCCCCCGGGCACCGTCCTCGAGCTTATGTTGCCGTTGTAGCACCCTCCCGTGGCCGTGGCGTAGACGAGCTTCTCGGTCTGCGTCGTCTCGGTCCTGCGGACCTCGATAATGAATAATCTGTTTGCGTCTTCGCAATACATTGCATGTTCAGTTTATAAGTCTATTTTTTATATGGATGTAGTAGTACGACAGATTCAGGGCTGAGAGTCTCTATTTGGATATCTGGATCTTCGAAGGATATGGATGTCGGGATGTTTCTTTCTAAGGATAACAACCTCCATGGCTTTTCAGGGGTATATTCCTCGAGGGGGCTTTCTTTAAACCAATCAATGTAAAAACTATCGAAGCCTGTAAATGTAAGTTCCTTATCTTTGTAATTAAAATGCCATGTCGCCTCTACTTCATCAAGATCGAATAACTCTATAAATGTCGGTTCATGCCAGTGAACAGGGACATATCCCTTAGATATCTTTATAAAATCAGGTTTAACCTTACATACAATTATTATCGGTAAATCGCATATTACAGTACATAAACATCTACTAATTTCCTCCTTATCTTTCATAAACAGAAAACTATCATCCTGAAATAGCTTTATATCTATGGGTTGATCCTTGCCTTGCAGAGGCTCGCGGCATATAATATATAGACCGTCCATATTCTCGTTGTAACCTTTATTCTTTATAAAAGGTATTAGCTTATTTTTTAGAAAATCTGTCAGCATATGATTCTCGATAACAGCTTTTCTTATATTGACGGAGCCTTCGCCATGGCATGGAAAGACAATGGACAACACTATAACGAGAAAAAAGAGTTTTAGACACATATTTTAGATTTTTATCGGTTTGACTTAACCGATTGAGAAATAAACTATTAGCGAATTATTTGAGAAATAGAGGTAACGATTTGGCAACTGTGCGAATTTCAGCGTTTTGCGTTGTATGCTGTCAAATAACTCTTTCATTTGCAAATATAACATCTTTTTCCGAAAGTACGAACTGTTGGCAGCAATTTTATAAAATCAACTTGCGAAAAACGAAAATCATTCATCCCATTTACAAGTTGGCATGTTAAGAACATTGTCCGCTTTGTCATTTTGTTACCGGGATTTGTCCGCATGGTAGGAGAAGCGTACCAATCAGTCAAGTATGTTGTTTCATTATGTAATAGCCAGCTGTTTTTTGTGTAATACTCCGATATCGCTTTCTTTTTGATTTCATAAGAAAGCCCCCAGCGAAAACCCTGCCGGAGGCTGTTTTTAATCTAATACATTTTCGGGAATATCAGTTGCTTTTCTTGTTAGATAATATTCTGTATTGGTTTCTATATCTGTTGCTCTCATTATAATAGGTGCTATTTCTTTTGTCTTTGGACTTTCGATGAAATCGTGCCAATCCCAGCCTAAAAAAAGTTTTACAACAGCAAACATAGTTTGGTCTGTTCCTGTTAGATTATATTTATATATGGTTCTATTCTCCAATTCTTTATGATAAGTTAATGTTAAGAACGGAATATTTCCCTTTATGGAAAATTCATAATTTCCTGTACTCTTTATCTTTAATTTATCATCGTACAAGTAGAAATCTTTATCGTCGTTATTTATTAAGAAAATTTCATCACCTTGCTTATATGGTGGGCGTACAGGGTTGTTAATAGACAAATGTAAATAACTATCTACTATCTTTATTCTTAGATCAGTTGTTTCATGTGCAATATTGTCCTTTACTTGAATAGTTGTTTCTCCTTTTTGTTTAGGATATATATCTAAATTACCCATACCGATAGGGCTTGATAAATCTATTTTGACATCTAATATAGAGGGATCTTTTATCTCAACGGAGTAATCTTTATTTCCACTTCGTATCATTATACTTTTGGCTCCAATTAGAGGACGCTCGTAGTAATCTTTTTCAAAAGATAGATGATGTATATCTTCTGTTTTTTCATCATCACTGCAATTTGTAAAGCAGAAGCATAGAAATATTAGAAAAAAAGTAAATAAGTTTTTGTTTCTCATGACTTTAGTACTTTTATTTTGATTTATAGTTCCGTATTTTCATATTTGGGGTATCACCAACATTTACTACAGATGTTGCCGTTTAATATAATATTCGGCAAGCTGTTTTTATGGTGTAACGCTCCGATATCGCTTTTTATATTTATTTCGTGGAGATTTTTCTTTGTTCATTTGATACCAAACTTTACGTTGCCATTCATATACAGCCAGTTTTTCATCATCAACATTATTTGTTTTCTCTATATAACTTCTAATACTTGGAGCATAAGGGTACTTGGACTGTATTATATCATCTACCAAATAGCCATTCAATCCTTTCAAATTATTGAATAAAAATCCTTGAAACATTAGGTTTATATAGTCTTTATTCTTATGTAGATATTGTTTGTATGCTTTGTATGCATCAGATTTCATATAGTCTGTTGCTCTACTACTGAAATTTGGCTTTTTTAGTTCTTCTTTTAAAGCCTTTTCAAGTTTCTTGTATTCGGTAGAATCTTGTATGCTATACCAATAATGTTCCTCTGGTTTGCTTATTAAGTCTATCCATGCTTTGGCTTCCCAATAGTCAATGTTCATTCTTACAGAATCTCTTTGTTCTGGAGATAATTCATAGTATAAAGAATCCTTTTCCCAACCGTTAAAAACGACTTCAAGAGATTCTGACTTCTCTCTCATTATACCTTTGTAGATTTCTAGCAGTTTTTGGTCTGAAAAGGACGTTATCATGAATGTACCGCTTTCTATTCTGCAATTAACTTGCGGAGCAGTAATAATGGAATCATTAAATACAAATGCTATTTTTTTCCCAATAGACTTTTCTGTTTCATCGGCCCATTTGTTTAGCTTATGTTTGCTGATTTGTCCGCTTATAGCATATTTTCCGAAATAATCCTTTTCAAGTTTTAGCCCAACGAAATCCTTTACTGTTATGATTGGCTTAGAGGACAAACTACCTGTACTTAATACGTGATACCACCCATTTTCTTTATGCGTAAAATCGTGTTTTGCCGTATTTGGCTGTGCTTTCATTCTTGGTGAAAAGAATAAAAGTGATATAAGACTGAATAAGATGATATTTGTCTTCATATTATTTTGATTTATTTGAAAAATAGCATATAACATACTATCGCTAATAAAAACAGAAGCAATATACTTGCAATAAAATATATTTTTGCTTTGAATAAACTTGCATTATCAAGTGCTTCTTTTTCTATTGTTCTTTTATGAATTTCTTCCATTTGCTCAATAGAAATATTGGATAAATCATTTCCTTTACCTTTGTTTACAAGATACTTTTGATGTTCTTTTATTCTATCTCTGTTTAATTTACGAAGTTCACGATTTTCTTTATCTCGTTGTAACATATCGTTTATGCAGCCTAATGTTCCCATAGCTTTTAAATTTATAGTTCTGTATTCACGTATATTTTTCCGAAAGTTTTTTGCTCGTCACGTATCCGGCATAGCTCCCGATATACTTTTAGGTGCAAATATAGCGAAAAGTGCCATTCATAAGACATCATGAACGGCACTTTTTTATTGTTTTCCTGCAAGATAAACGGTTATATCTTCATTCCTCTGCTTTTCCTTTGCGGTTGTATAGGTCGGCGAATATTCTGCCTTAGCTTGTCGAACTGTTCCTTGAACCACTCGGCAATGGGCTTTCGGTCAATGGCAAGAACCAGTCTCGTCCCGTCCGTGGGGTCTTTCACGACTTGAAACCCTGCCTTTTCGGTCGTGAATTTCCGTCCGTGTTCTTCCGAATAGAGTTCCCCTGCATACTCCAACGGCTTTCCCTTGACGAGCGTTGCGGTCTGCCTTTCATCGAATCCCACAAGGCGGCAAAGGTTTTCGATTCGGAGCATTTCACGGAAATAGGGAAACCATGCCGCCGCCTTTGCGATTACCGTTTTCAGAAACGATATTTCCTGCTTGTGCCTTGTGTCCTTGTCTGTTATCTCCCTGCTGTGCTTCTGCTGCATTTCCCGTATTTCTCGGCTGTGGTCTGCCTGCATGGTCTGTATCCTGTCTTGCAGGGCTTCGATGGTTTCCTCGTGGTCGGCTATCTTCCTATGCAGGGCAGTGTTCTCCCTCTCCAACGCCTTGACCTTGTTACTGCCGAAAAGAGAACCAACGCTCTCGGCTATGTTGGTAGCTGCGGTGGTTGCCGCCCCTTTCAGCTTCTCGGTCTGTATTTCTTTTTTCGCCCGTCTTAGTTCCTCCCGTGCCGTTTCTTTCTGCTGCTGCAAATCCACCACTTCCGCTTTGAGGTTGTCGGAGAGTTTCTGTATATCCCGATAATACTGCTGCGTGGACTTGTGGCGAGCCTTCGAGCCGTCTATGCCCCTTTGCAACCCGTATTTCGCCATCGCTTCGGCATAGGTATCTTGGTAGGACTTCAATTTCAGCCGTGTCATAATATCGTCTGCGCACAGCCTCACGGTGTCGGTCGGCTTTTTGCGGTATCGCTTCTTCGTCTGTTCCTCCCTTTTCCTGCGCTTACGCTCTCCCTTGACGATGGGGACGAGCGTAACGTGTATGTGCGGCGTTTCCTCGTCCCTGTGCAGGTGAGCCGCCACGATGTTCTCCTTTCCGAACGTGTCGGCGAAGTATTTCAGATTGTCGGCGCACCACTCGTCCAAACGCCCCTCTTCCTCTATCCGCTTCATGTCCTCGTGCGTTCCCGATACGTTGATGCGGATTGTCCGTACTTGGTTGCTTCCGATTTTACGTGTCAGTCCCGCTTCTTCCAATCTTCGCTGTATAGCCACCGAACGGTCTTTCACCCCGTCGGGATATTCGATGAGCCTGCGGTTCAGGTGCGTGCGTGTGGGGTCGGCGTTCTTCGGAATGATGAAACGCTCTATATGTGCGGTTGTTCCGCTGTCGCTGCCGTGCGCCTTTTCCATGTGTAAAACTACGAAACCCATATATTCTTCCTTTCCTTTTTGGCTTGTGAAACAATGATTTTTTTGTATCTTCGGGGGCGGCAAATGCCGTCCCCGATGGGGTGTGCAGAGGGGCTTGCCCCTTGCCTTATTGGGGAATTTTCAGCGATACGTAGTATTGCGGCTCGGAAAATTCCCTAATAAGCTACGGTATTTTCTCCGTAAATACCCTGCGGCGTGCCGTCCGTCTGCCCGTCTGCCTTTCGGCGGTGGCTGTCCCTGCCGCCTGCTTACCCGTATAACCCCACCTTATTATTTTTCCCTTTCGGTCGGTGGTGGGCGGCGGGGCGGTCGTTTCCGTTTTCAAAGGCTCTTTTGCACGGGGCGGTCGGATACAAGGTTTTCCCGATAAATACGCTCGCAGCGAAGCGAGAGGAAGATTTATCGGGAAACGGCGCAGCCGCCTGACCTTTTAGCCGACATAAAGCCCCGTGCTTACTTTGCCTTTGTAAACGGAAATGATTGCTCCGCTTTCCCCTGAAAAGAGGAATTGAACCTGCAATATATATCACCATAGTGATAGGTTTGCATGTTTGCATGCTGGTATGCTGGTACGTTTGCATGTTGATATGTTGGTATATCATCATGCTTTCCAACGGCTGTTGGGCTTGCCGTCCGAAACAACCGACACGAATACCGTCGTTTTCTCTTTTCGCCCGTGTATAATCCTCTCTAATAATGCCCTGCGGACTTTCGCCGCCCCGAACGATTCGATACGGAAAGCGAGGGCGGCTATCGTTTCGAGGTTGTAAACCTCCGCGCTGTATCTGTCCGATATGCGGATAATGCGCTTTATGTCATATATACTCAAAACTCCGCTTTTGCAGAGTGCCTTTATCCCTGCCCGAACCGTCGGGGCGATAACCCCGAACAGTTCGCAGATTTCTCGCTCGGTCATGGCGGTTGCGCCTATATCGCTCGGCAGGGAGATATTGCCCTGCCCGTCCATCGTGATAATGTTCCTTTCTTCTTTCATCGGTATTCTGTTCTTAATTAAATGGCTCGGCAGATATTCTTCTCCATATCCTCCAACTTGTGCGACAAGGTTTCCATGTCTTGGCTTATCTTCTGGGCGGTGATTTTGGCGTAAATTTGGGTGGTCTTTATGTTCGTGTGTCCCAAAAGGCGGCTCACCGTTTCGATGGGTACGCCGTGCGACAGAAGCACGGTCGTGGCGTTCGTGTGGCGTGCGACATGGTAGGTCAAACGCACCTTGAAGCCGCATTGTCTGCCTATATCTTTGAGTATCTTGTTACAACTGCCGTTGCTCGGAACGGGGAAAACATGACCGTCCCTTGCCAGCCCCTTGTATTTCTCGATGATACGCTTGGGAACGTCCAAAAGGCGGATGTTCGATTCGGTGTTGGTCTTCTTTCTTCGGGTGATTATCCACAGGTTGCCGTCGAAGAATGTTTGCAGGCGGTCGGCGGTGAGGTTCTTCACGTCCGAATACGCCAAACCCGTGAAAACAGAAAAGACGAACAAGTCCCGTACAAGCTCGTGGGTGGCGTTCTTCATCGGTGCGTCCATGAGCGTCTGTATCTCCGTTTGGGTGAGGTAGCCCCTGTCCACGCTTTCGGGAGAGTTGATATATCCCGCAAAGGGATTAAAGGGCAAACGCCCGTCGTTCCTCGCTATGGAAACGATGTGTTTCAACACAATCATGTAGCCCCACACGGTATTGGTGCGGCATTTCTTCTCCGTGCGCAGAAAATACTCGAAGTCGTTGATGAACGTGAGGTTTAGTTCCTTTAATGGAATATCCTCACGCTTGTAGGTATGGGGCAGGAACTCCCGAATATGGTTGCAGACCGTCCGATAACGGGTAAATGTACCCTGCGCCCTGCTGTGCCCGACTTTCTTCTCGAACTCGGCGTTGTGCTGCTCGAACAGCTTCAGCAAAGTTTCCTGCTTGACGCCGATACCGAGATAGGCGTCTTTGAGTTTGGCGGCGGTAACATAACCGTCCGTCTGCATTAACTCTTGATAGCGGCGGTTTACCTCCACACGGATTTTATCTACTGCAAGGTTGATTCTCTGCGCTTCGACGCTCTTGCCCGAAGCACGGCTGTTCTTCACGTCCCACAAGCGTGGGGGAACGTCCATCTTGCAACTGAACTGTTTAATCTCGCCGTCCACCGTGATACGGCACATCAGAGGCAGGTTGCCGTTCGGCTTCTCGCTGCCTTTCTTCACGTAAAATAATACCTTGAATGTACTTCGCATAACTCACTCCTTTTTTTGGTTACAAAATTAGTTCTTAGTGAGTTACCGACAGCTATGTAAATCAACGCAAAACGCAGAAAAAGAACCTTTTAGCAAGAAATTTGCACCCGTTACGGGAGTAACGAGGTGGTAACTGAACTTCTGCGCCGTTTGGCTTCGAGGTGGTATTTCGTTGGCTCTGTCCCATAGAAAAACAAAGCGTAACGAACGCTCTATCAGCTAATTCGCTACGCTTTGCCCAAATTTACTTTTTCGCTATGTGTTTATTTTATGTTATTATTTTCCATTATATTCTTCATATAAACCTCTGCCGCCATTCTTGGTTTTAATATAATGAAAGAACTTCATGTTATTGTTTTTTAACATAATCGGATACATTTTGGCAGCCAGGCGATCTGCATCTGATGAGTTTAAAGAACCAGACGGATGATTGTGTATGTGTTCGCGCACGTGATACCCGTATTGAAGCTGATCCCGGACAAGGTATGCCTGACCCGGTTCTCTCTCCGGATCATGTCCGCTAACCACGAAATTAAGTCCTTTCGCTCCTTCTTCTCCACATTTTATCTGGGTAAACTCTACAGAGGTGTTATCGACGAAGAATTCGAAAATGTCAGTGCCGTTTTGATCTCCGCGCACCTTCAGGATGTCTATTGTTCCGTCCTTATAATCTATCGTCTTTGCCGATTCTATCGTACCGTAATCGAGAACAAGGCTGGCTGTTTCCACGCCTTTTTCATTCAATACGGCAATGCGGTCGAATTCCTCGTTCGTGATCCTCTCCAAGAGTTTCCCATTATCGTTAAAGAAATAGAGATCCTCCCCTGTCGGGTCGATGTAGCGGACCGGGTTTCCGGCGCAGTAGGTGTAGGGCGAGAGGGGGTAGTAGTCCTCGAGCTTGCGGTCCTGGGTGTGCCAGCTGGGGTAGGCGTGGTTCAGCAGGCGCGGGCCGAAGTCGCTCATCGGGAGGCCTTCGGCGGCCAGGCGCTCCTTGCCCCCGAACCAGCGGTCGTTGCCGCCCGTCGGCTCCGTCCACGGCTCGCCGTAGGGGTAGTACTGCGTCGAGGCGGCTACGGCTCCGCGCGCCTTGCGGTCCTCAAGGACATTTCCCTGATAGTCCGTCACGAAGTAATGCACCTTGCCCTCCGCGTCGAAATATCCTCCCTCGAAATAGCTCCTGCTCACCGCCGGGATATATTTAATCCTTTTTGCTTGTTTCATACTTCCTATAGAGTTGTATACTATTACTACTCATAAGATATAAGAAATTAGAAATTATTAGCGTTTACATTGATTGGTAAAAAAGTGCCTGGAGCTTCGTCTTTCGGGCAGGGACATACGCTTCTCGGAATATTGGGGTCGAGTTTTAATACTGGCCTATATCCAGGATCATAAAACTCTCTTGGCACACCCTCAAGCCAGGACAATCCCCAATCCTCAAAACAAACCGGTTCCATTTGACCATCTTTAAGAACGAAGGTCCATATTGCACTCCTATCATCTATCATTAATGAATTATAAAGAGCTTTAATTGTATGTTCTTTACCTTGTATAGGCTTGATTATATCGGGTATATCGGATTTTATAACGATATTTATACCATCTATTTGCATTACATATATATCTTTATCACTTTTTACCGGACTATTCAGATATTCAAAAGCAAATTCTATTGGGCCATATCTACAAGAATTTGCGAGTATATAGGCAATGTGCTTATCCTCACCCTTAGATTTTTGAAAACTAAGGGTTACATCAACCTCCGGGTATTCCGGTATTCGTTTAGCAAGTGGCACTATAACATCATTTAAAAATTTAAGCATAGGCTCATATAGGACAGTTGCTGCAGGTAGTGAAATTTTACGAACTTCAGCATCATATGCTCCATGTAGAGTAGTCGGTGTCAATAGAAAAAGTAGTAAAACGACAATTATTCTACGGACTTTCCCTATACTCTTGATAGATACTATTTTGATTGTAATTATAGTATTTACCATATCCTTTCCTTTCTTTTCTTGTATAAACCTTGAATGAAATGCTATAGTTGTTGAGAAGGGCGGTAATTCCTTTAGCCGCAGTTATATCTTCTTTAGAGGCGTTTAACCGCTCGGACGGATGATTGTGTATGTGTTCGCGCACGTGATACCCGAATTGAAGCTGATTACGGATAAGGGTAACCTGGCCAGGTTCTCTCTCCGGATCATGTCCGCTAACCACGAAATTAAGTCCTTTCGCTCCTTCTTCTCCACATTTTATCTGGGTAAACTCTACAGAGGTGTTATCGACGAAGAATTCGAAAATGTCAGTGCCGTTTTGATCTCCGCGCACCTTCAGGATGTCTATTGTTCCGTCCTTATAATCTATCGTCTTTGCCGATTCTATCGTACCGTAATCGAGAACAAGGCTGGCTGTTTCCACGCCTTTTTCATTCAATACGGCAATGCGGTCGAATTCCTCGTTCGTGATCCTCTCCAAGAGTTTCCCATTATCGTTAAAGAAATAGAGATCCTCCCCTGTCGGGTCGATGTAGCGGACCGGGTTTCCGGCGCAGTAGGTGTAGGGCGAGAGGGGGTAGTAGTCCTCGAGCTTGCGGTCCTGGGTGTGCCAGCTGGGGTAGGCGTGGTTCAGCAGGCGCGGGCCGAAGTCGCTCATCGGGAGGCCTTCGGCGGCCAGGCGCTCCTTGCCCCCGAACCAGCGGTCGTTGCCGCCCGTCGGCTCCGTCCACGGCTCCCCGTAGGGGTAGTACTGCGTCGAGGCGACTACGGCTCCGCGAGCCTTGCGGTCTTCAAGGACATTGCCCTGGTAGTCTGTCACGAAGTAGTGCACCTTGCCCTCCGCATCGAAATATCCGCCCTCGAAATAGCTCCTGCTCACCGCCGGGACGGCGTTCGCCGCCATGGCTCCCACATGCGGCCCCGCGTATCTCTCCGTCGTGGTCCTCGGAAGCCTCCCTCCCGTCCGCAGCGTCCTGCTGACCAGGGTCCCGGCATCGTCATAGCTGTTGGTGATCCTGCGCCCGTCAGAGAAACTGATTACAACCGGCTGGTCGTGCCTGTTGTAGCTTATGGAGCTTATCCCGCGGCTGCCGTCCGAGACGACGTTGCCGTTGTCGTCGTAGGCCAGCGTGTAGCTGCCCTCAAGGCCGTAGCCCGTCCGGCCCTCGTAGGAGGCGGCCTCCGTCGAGAGTTCCAGCGCCGTGACGCGGTTGCCCTGCAGCGTGGCCGTGATGCCGTCCAGGAGCCCGAAGGTCACGGTGCCCCCGTAGGTGTCGGTGACGCCCCTGCGCGTGAGGGAGGTGATGTTGGCGTGCCCGTCGTAGGCATACTCTGCCGAATAGTCACCCGTCGAGCCCTCCGCCGCGCTGAAGGATGCCGACACCAGGCGGTTGTAGGTGTTGTAGCCGTAGGCATAGGTGCCCCCGGGCACCGTCCTCGAGCTTATGTTGCCGTTGTAGAACCCTCCCGTGGCCGTGGCGTAGACGAGCTTCTCGGTCTGCGTCGTCTCTGTCCTGCGGATCTCGTCAGGGTTGAACGGGTCGGGAATCGGCAGCTTGCCGGCCGTGCCGAAGGGGTCGTCCGAACGGAAGGGCGCGACCGGGTCCCCTGTCTCGCCGCCCACGACAGCGAACGAGGGTATCTTGTTGACGGTCCGATCTGCTCTCGTTGCCATTATCTCCCTAACCATCGTCCTTTTCATCCGATTTGACTATTTGAACTTAAAAACATAGTTCATTCTATTTTGGAAGCAAACCAGCATCCATAAACCTCATTATCCATAACATATATGCTATCGGGGAAATTTCGAAGATATCTAACACTTCTACAAATCGAATCTGCAAACAGAGGACGAGAAAGACATAAAAACACGTTATCTCCCACCTCGATTGAATCCATCCAGCAAGAAAGTCTTGTAAAACTTCTATCTCTTTGTGTTATTTCTCCAGGGCCTCTATAAAATAATGGATTGAAAATACGGAATGTCATATTTTCCATTTCTGCATCAATGGTAGCACAGTGCCTGTCTTTCTTGGTTAATCTAAGGATTTTGAAATTTCCACATCGTTTACCAAAATATATGGGTTTCCATATAATGGAATCATAATAATTTTTATATACTTTGACACCACGTTCTTTAGTATAACGCAATGAGTCGTCTGGACTGGTAAAATAAAGAAACACATCTCCTCTCTTGGCAGAAGAAGTTGCAAAGGCTTTCGTCTCCCAAGGATCCTTGATACCTCTTAGAAAACCGCCGTCTTCTAAAATCAAAAATGCACTTACATTTATCGGATAAGATTTGTCTGACCATCTTCGCCCATTCAAACATTCAAATGTCTTCTGAAACGGCAATTCATTTTTTGCCTTAGTTATGGAATCTAGAATCGGTATGTCTTCCCAGAATTGATAAACATAGAGTGTGTCCCCCTTGATTTGCCAATTTCCAAACTCACTATCATAACATTCAATTATATTATTGTCCTTTAGATATATACATTTCAACCCAGAGAAGGTGTCGTACGCCAAAAAATGACGGAAAAGAGGAACTTGATTCTCGCCTCTGGTTCGTGTATATTCCTTAACTTCTGCATAATCATTGGAAAATGAGACGCATGCTATAAATATAAGGTTCAGTAGTAATATTATTTTTCGCATAATTCAGGATGGAATGTCTTATGTTTAATTCTTAATGCTCTGCCATATTTTTTAGCCATATAATCATACTGAGGGAGAAGTCCTTCAATAGGATTATTGCCGTACTCTCTTAAACCTTCCCTGTCGTAAACAGCCGTCGGAAATAGTATAATATTATATTCCGCTTTTATTGCATCTATACTTTTACCAGCTCCGCCAAAGAGGGTTCCCCTATCATATGCATCCTTTTCATCAAAAATATCATATGCCAGATTGCCTCTGCTGGAAACACCGTCAACAGCCAAATCTATTTTTCCCGTCTCGAACTGATAACTGTGATGGAATTCGTGGCTGATTAGCTCGATGTCGCCTTTCGACATTCCCGGTATCGCCATTACAACAGCATCTGTTTCCACATCATATGTGGTGCTTCCGCGGCCTTGGGGGTCATCGGAATCACGCACGTCGTAGAGCTGGTCGCTATCTCCCAGAGCCACTATTTCCGACAAGACCTTTGAATATTCGGCTTTGAGAGTGTTGCTGGCATTCTTCATCCGTTCTATGGTCTCCTGTATAAGCTTTTCAGCTGCTGCCACTCCCGATTCAGTGAATTTTTCCCCTGTCGGGTCGATGTAGCGGACGGGGTTTCCGGCGCAGTAGGTGTAGGGCGAGAGGGGGTAGTAGTCCTCGAGCTTGCGGTCCTGGGTGTGCCAGCTGGGGTAGGCGTGGTTCAGCAGGCGCGGGCCGAAGTCGCTCATCGGGAGGCCTTCGGCGGCCAGGCGCTCCTTGCCCCCGAACCAGCGGTCGTTGCCGCCCGTCGGCTCCGTCCACGGCTCGCCGTAGGGGTAGTACTGCGTCGAGGCGGCTACGGCTCCGCGCGCCTTGCGGTCCTCAAGGACATTTCCCTGATAGTCCGTCACGAAGTAGTGCACCTTGCCCTCCGCGTCGAAATATCCGCCCTCGAAATAGCTCCGGCTCACCGCCGGGACGGCGTTCGCCGCCATAGCTCCCACATGCGGCCCCGCGTATCTCTCCGTCGTGGTCCTCGGAAGCCTCCCTCCCGTCCGCAGCGTCCTGCTGACCAGGGTCCCGGCATCGTCATAGCTGTTGGTGATCCTGCGCCCGTCAGAGAAACTGATTACAACCGGCTGGTCGTGCCTGTTGTAGCTTATGGAGCTTATCCCGCGGCTGCCGTCCGAGACGACGTTGCCGTTGTCGTCGTAGGCCAGCGTGTAGCTGCCCTCAAGGCCGTAGCCCGTCCGGCCCTCGTAGGAGGCGGCCTCCGTCGAGAGTTCCAGCGCCGTGACGCGGTTGCCCTGCAGCGTGGCCGTGATGCCGTCCAGGAGCCCGAAGGTCACGGTGCCCCCGTAGGTGTCGGTGACGCCCCTGCGCGTGAGGGAGGTGATGTTGGCGTGCCCGTCGTAGGCATACTCTGCCGAATAGTCACCCGTCGAGCCCTCCGCCGCGCTGAAGGATGCCGACACCAGGCGGTTGTAGGTGTTGTAGCCGTAGGCATAGGTGCCCCCGGGCACCGTCCTCGAGCTTATGTTGCCGTTGTAGCACCCTCCCGTGGCCGTGGCGTAGACGAGCTTCTCGGTCTGCGTCGTCTCGGTCCTGCGGATCTCGTCAGGGTTGAACGGGTCCGGGACCGGCAGCTTGCCGCCCGTGCCGAAGGGGTCGTCCGAACGGAAGGGCGCGACCGGGCTCCCTGTCTCGCCGCCCACGACAGCGAACGAGGGTATCTTGTTGACGGTCTGCGAACCCATAGGCCAGCCGTGCACGTCGTACCCGTAATGACGCTCCAGGTTCTCGCCCATGTATATCTTCGCCAGGCGCCCAGCCCCGTCGTACTCGTACTTGAAGGCCGCGATGGAGTCGCCCGGCTTCAGCGAGCGCAGCGAACCGGCCGGGACGTTCCCGCGGAACACCCAGCGCTGCGCCAGCCGCCCCGACGCGTCGTAGACGTTGCGCGTCGTCATGTCCGGGATTCCGGCGATACCCGTATAGCTGCGTCTCTCCGTCTCGACTTCGCCCGAATATGTGTAGGTGTACGAGCAGGTCTCGACTATGGGCGCGGTGACGGCAAGCGAGTTCAGCGAGGTCCCGTACGATGTCCTGACCGTGCTGACACGCGCCAGGCTGTCGTAGCTGTATTCCCTGGCCGTCGCCCCGAGTTGCTCGGACTCTGTAAGTCCCCGGGCGTTGTATTTCCTCAGGGAATGGATTTCGGCAAGGGGGGCCGGGAGATCGTGGTTGAGGGTGTAGCCTTTGAGCGGTCCCGTCCCGGTGTGGCGTGCTATGGTCACATGGTCCAGGAACGAGTCCATCTCAGTATCGGTCCAGTCGGCTCTCCCGGCCATGACCTCGCGCCCGAACTTGTCGTAGAGGTATACCGTCCAGTCCGGGGACGTGTTGCCGTCCTGCTCGGCGGCGAGACGGCCTCCCGAATCGTATTTATAGACAATGGCCTTGCGCCCCGGAAGCTTCCTCCGTACTATGTTTCCACGGAAGTCATAGTCGTAGGAATAGGCGAGTTCGTGCATCTCCCCGCTGTCGGAGAGCTTGGAGTCGGGGAGCTTCGGGGGCAGCACGTAGCGTAGGTCGCCATAGCCGTCGTAGACATAGCGCGTCTGTAGCCAGCTGCCGGGACTGCCGTATCTCTCCATCACCTTGAGGCCGCGCATGTCGGTGAAAGTCTGCACGGTATGGCCGTCCTCGTCTACGGTTTCCTCAACGGCCAGTGCTCCGGCCGCATATTTTCCGGCTATCGTCAATGCGCCGTTGACAATCCTGTACTTGGGACACGACATCGATGACATGTCGTTAGTAAGGTGACGTATCTTGGTTTTCTTGCCAGAGCCGTGCCAGATATCGCCTTCACGCGTAACGGACAAGGGAAGTGCCAGCGGCGATTTCTCGTAGGCCGTCTCGCTGTAAGGCTTGGATTCACCGTGGAATTTGAGCGCTGATTGTCTGATTGTTGATACGGACGGATGTGCCTCGCCTGTCGACGACGGGGCCCATGAACGGAACGGCCTGCCCATGCTGTCGTATTCTGTCAGTCCCGATACGTAGTACCGCCGGGAAAGACCTTCGTAACCGTCGGCCTTGTAGTCATACAAGCCTTCCGTGATGTCCGCAATGTGTCTCCCGAGGCCGTCGTAATGGGAGAAGGTATTCACCCCGGAGGTGCTCCCGAGCATTTTTGTGACGGTCGTGTAGTTGTTCCTGTCGTGTCCAGTGCGGATGGCATAGCGGCTGACGGGGCCGAGACCGTCGACAGAGACAAGGCTGAGATTACCCTTGCCGTCATAGGCATAGTTCGTGGTCACACCGGCGGGGGAACGGTATGAAGCGGGGCCGCATGCCGGGTTCCAGGTCATCCGCGAAACAAGCGCCCCCTCGATCTCCACGGGACCGAAAGACTCGGGCTTCCTGAAAAAATCAACAGGGAATTTCCCATTCAGCGAAGATACCGGGCAACCGCTTATCATAAGCACAGGCCTTATCCCGCCTCCGGCATCTCCCCTGTCCGAGGCATACCCCCAGACATAGGACGTGACAGTGCTGTCGGGTCTTGTAATCTCGGCTATATTCCCGGCTTCGTCCCATCCGTACCGTTCGACTTCATATACCGTGCCCTGTCTTTCGACAGAAAGGGACAATGGGTTATATAATAGGGAGAGGCGGTCGGGCATACGGTACCTGAAGCTTGCACAGACACCCCCGTATCTTACTTTCGAGCCAACCGGGAAGCCCACCATGTTCCTTCCTCTCATAAGCGTGCCGGATATATCGTTGCCGGGATATACTGTTTCCGTGTCCAGGGTGTCTGTCCCGTCGGACACTGTACTTCTTCTTGTCAGCATGGTCCCGTCAACGTACGAGTATTCCTCGTCCGTCCTTATTTCCCCGTTTTCCGTGTACCTGGTCTCTGTCTTCCCCGTAAGCTGCTCCGTGCAGGGCTCGAAGCAGTATGTGGACTGGACATACGGCTTGTGGAGCAGCAGGTTGAAGAAACATCCGTCCGGAGGCACACGGATATCCCCGTTATGAAATTCGCCAGCGCATGGGTCGCAGTCAAATTCAAACGGGGTCTTGCTGCCGAAATCGGGGGCGGACTCTTTCTGTATCTGTATCACCTGTCTGCGTATATGCACGCTGTAGACAAGATATCCCTTCAGAAGCCTGTATCGGTACTCTGTCTTAGAGACGGGGCTGTACATTCCTGATTCTTTACGGAAGGTCTGCGTGCATATCAGCTGTGGCCCTCTGGAAAACGTGTTCCTCAGCACTACCGGCTGCTGGTAGCCCCAGCCCTCGACGATGTCGTCCTGTCCGCTCAGTTTCTCGAACCTGTACACCGTCTTTCCCTCGGGGTATACCTCCGTTACTTCCCTGTACCATATCGGGACAAGGCCGAAGCGGTACTCCATATACCTCGAATGGCTTTCCGACTGGAGTATCTTTGACATATGGAGAAACCAGGGCACCGTCAGCGATGTCCTGAGGCTCCCGAGTTCGAAATCCGATATGAAGGTATGTATCAGCGGCGCTGCCTCGCATACTGCCAGGCCGTCGCCGTTCTCCCCGTAGGAATAGTCGCGGACAATCGGCACTCCGTCGCCCTCCGACATCGTCACCCGCCTTACCCGTACTCCGCCACCGAGGGAGAGTTTCGTCTCCCTGACTTTTCCCTTCGGGGGACGGCAGGAAGAGCTCATCTCCGGGAATCTGTGGACCTCGTATTCCCACTCCACGGAACCGCCGGTAGGAAGTATGACTTTCTTCAGCATCCCGTCCTTCGCGGATATCTCGGACACGTCCCTGTCCGACCCGTCCAGTTTCCGCGTGCCCGCGACTCCGCCGATGCTGTCGTAGAGGATGACCGGCCCAGGAGCCGGGCCTTTCGCTTTGCCGTTCGGATACCCCCACCAGTCCTTTCCCGTCTTTGTGCTGTCGGCCGGCTCGTAATACTCGAAGGAATATACGCCCTCACGGGATAGCGAGATCTCCGCCAGATGCCTTTTCCGGTATTTGAGTTCTGCCTTGATTTCGTTTCCGGCGCTGAAGACCGTCATGTACCCGTCATCGTTGTATTGGAACGACAGGTTCAGCTTGCCGAAGCTTATTCCGTTGAGATATGATTCATTATAGAATGTATTCAACGTCCCGAAAACCGACGGGTGAAGCTCGGTCCGGTCGCCCGTGTCATAGTATTCCAGCGCCGCGGGCCTGTTGCCGTATTCTTGTCGGTCGTAGCTCTTGTGCCATGAAAAATATGCTGTCTGACCAGAGGGGAAGCTCAGTTCTGTCAGGAGCCATTCCGTGCGGTATTCCTCATGGTTGAGGCATTTCCCTTTCCCGGAAAAGACATACTTCCTGCCCAGGGGGTCCGTGACCCTGATCTCGTTGCCCGGACGTTCCCAGACGACTCTGTATTCCTTGTCGGCAGGCCCTGTCGCCAGGCTGTCGTTGTCGGCCACCGCCTTTATCGTCCGCCCCGGAAGGTGGATGGTGAAAATATCGCGTTCGGCATCCAGGCGGTAGTCCCTCTGCGCATAACTCTCATAGATGCCTCCCGAATCTGTCATGCATCGGTAGCACAACGAGAGCGATTCTATGTCAGTTTGTGCCGGGAGGTCTCTGCCGCTCGGCAGATGGGGAAAAAGCTCGTCCGGCCGACCGAGGATCTGCCTCTCAACCTTCAGGAGAGGTGTTATGCTCCACCCTCTGCCTGTCGGTCTCTCATTGTCAAACTCGTTGACTCCGTTCGAATGGTAGCGCAGGGTGATGGGAATGGCCAGGTCATGGAGCTGAAGGGTATAGAGTGGTATCTCGAATTCCGCTGCCCCTGTCAGCATGGACGGGGTCGGGAAATCGGGCTGGCGGATACCTGCCTCTGCCGGAGCAGCAGGGAAATCAGGCGCGACGATAGGTGTCAGAGACGAAGTAGTCACCTGGGACACTGCCGGCATAAGGTATGCCAGCAGTATCGCTGTAAAAATGAGAGGTCGTCTCATAGGAGGAGATTAGGTTTTGTGACGAATGTAACAAATTAAGTCAAATATTACAAACGACCATCTATAAATATTACCGTTATGCCAATTTTGTGCCGGTTTTGGCCAATGTTTGTTTTGAATGGCTTGATCGCACATAGCAATGTAATTCTGTTTTCCTCCTTAAACTATTTGCCTGCAAGAGCTTGTAATACTTCCTCGCTCCTTCGGTCAAATTGTCGATAAGACGATATCGGCAAACCTTTCCGGCATTGACATAAAGGATCATACACATACCGGCTTCAAACGGACTATCTAAAGTATCCCTATCCGGCATTGATTTCTTTGCATTCCACCGCTCATTCCCCCGGAAACGCCCACTATGCTTTGTGACTGCAAAAATAGGCACTTGCCGCTCGGCCGAGAATGGCTTGCAGAGAGCCTCCACAAGAATTAATATTTTTTAACTCCGGCAAGCTAATCTTGGAACGTTTGTTAACGGTAGGCCGTTTTGGCATCCTTATTTGTTAATAGTAAGACAGAAAGGTTGTACCTTTGCAATGAACATAGACGCATAAAGCAGCAAAAAGAAATCAGATGTCCAATATACTAACAAATCTTGTTACGGACCAGCTGAAGCACTACGGCCCTGACCGCGAGGCACTAAGCACTATCGACATCGAAGGAAGGCGTACCATCCCCACAAGCTGGGGAAGCCTTGCAGAAAAAGTCGAGGCAGCCTCCTGTGCGCTCGAACAGCTCGGACTCCGTCCCCAAGAGATGATTGCAGTATTTGCTCACAACTGCCCACGAATACTCGTCACCGACTTCGCCTGCTACCGCAACAGAGCCGTCCCGGTATCTATCTACGCCACAAGCAGTCCCGAACAGGTCAAATATATCATCAACGACTCCAAGGCACGCTTCATCTTCGTCGGCTCGCCAGAGCACTACAAGACCGCCCGCAGTATCGCCTCCGAATGTCCTACCCTCGAAGCCATCATACTGATGGACGACTCGGCCATCGACAGCGAAGACAAGACCTCCATGACCTACAGCGACTTCCTCGAAAAAGGCCGAAAGGCACCCGACGAAAGTCGTGCAGAAGTAGCACGCCGCACGGCAGAAGCGATTCCCGACGACATAGCTACCCTCATCTACACCTCGGGCACCACCGGCGAGCCCAAAGGCGCGGTGCTTCCACACAGCTGCTTCAACGCAGCTATCAACTTCCACCATGTGCGCCTCGATACCCTGTCGGACGAGGATACCTCTGTCTGCTTCCTCCCCCTTAGCCATATCTTCGAGAAAGCTTGGACATATTTCTGCCTCAGCAAGGGCATGAAAGTCGCCGTCAACTCCAACCCCAAGGAGATACAGACAGCGCTCCGCATAGCCCGGCCTACATGTATGTGCAGCGTACCTCGCTTTTGGGAGAAGGTCTATACAGCCGTGCAGGAGAAGTTGTCGTCGACCAAGGGCTTCCGCAAGACTCTCGCCGGACGTGCCCTCAAAATAGGGGCCAAGCGCAATCTCGACTACAAACGCCTCGGTCTTCGAGTTCCATGGCTTCTCGAAAAACAGTACCGTTTCTACGACAAGATGGTCCTCTCGCAGATAAGGCGTGCCATCGGTGTCGAGCACGGCAATATATTTCCGACAGCCGGTGCACCTCTGTCGAAGACCATCACTGAATTTCTCCATGCTATAGGCATCAACATCGTCATAGGCTACGGACTCTCGGAAACGACGGCGACAGTGAGCTGCTATCCCACTGTCGGCTATGAATTCGGTTCCGTGGGGACAACTCTCGCCGGTGTCGACGTGAAAATCGGCGAAGAAAACGAAATCCTTGTCAAAGGCCCGACCGTGATGCGCGGCTACTACGGACGCGACGACGAGAACAAGAAAGCATTCACCGAGGATGGTTATTTCCGCACAGGCGATGCCGGACTCTTCGATGCCAACGGCGCCCTCGTGCTTACCGAACGTCTCAAAGACCTATTCAAGACCAGCAACGGAAAATACATCGCCCCCCAGGCCATCGAAAGCCGCCTCGGCGAAGACCGATACATCGAACAGGTGGCCGTCATCGGCGACCAGCGCAAATATGTCACCGCCGTAATCGTGCCGGAGTTCAACGCCCTCAAAGAATACGCCCGTAAACAGCATATCAAGTTCACATCTATCGACGACCTCGTCGAGAACAGCGAGATACGCAAATTCATCGGCGAACGAATCGAACGCCTCCAGAAGGGTCTGGCCGGCTTCGAGAAAATCAAGAAATTCACGCTTCTGCCCAAAGAATTCTCCATCGAGAACGGCGAGCTTACCAATACTTTGAAAATCAGACGTCCCATCATCAATTCGCTCTATGCCGACCAGATAGAGGCAATGTACTGCTGATATGAAAGAAAACATTGTAATACCCAAAGGTGCCGAGCCTGAGAGAGCCATCCTCGTAGGCCTTGTGACACCGCAGCAGGACGAGGCCCGTTCTGCCGAATATCTTTCTGAACTTGCCTTCCTGGCAGACACAGCCGGAGCGACAGCCGTCAAGACTTTCACACAGAAACTCGACTATCCCAACCCACGAACCTTCGTAGGGAAAGGCAAACTCGAAGAGATCAAGGCATTTATCGATGAGGACGGAAACATCGACATGGCCATCTTCGACGACGACCTCTCCTCGAAACAGGTTGCCAACATCGAACGCGAACTCGGAGTCAAAATCCTCGACCGCACCAATCTCATTCTTGACATTTTTGCCAAACGCGCACAGACAGCGAGCGCCAAGACGCAGGTAGAACTGGCACAGTACCAGTACCTTCTTCCGCGACTGACGCGTATGTGGACCCACCTCGAACGCCAGCGCGGCGGTATCGGTATGCGTGGCCCGGGCGAGACACAGATCGAGACCGACCGCCGTATCATCCTCACCAAGATATCCCTTCTCAAAGAAGAACTACGCGCCATCGACAAGCAGAAAGCCGTACAGCGTAAAAATCGTGGCAAACTGACACGCGTGGCTCTCGTCGGATATACCAACGTCGGCAAATCGACCCTGATGAACCTACTGAGCAAGAGCGAGGTATTTGCCGAGAACAAACTCTTTGCCACCCTCGACACGACTGTGCGCAAAGTCGTTATCGACAACCTCCCCTTCCTTCTGACTGATACCGTCGGCTTCATACGCAAGCTGCCGACACACCTTGTCGACTCCTTCAAATCGACTCTCGACGAGGTGCGCGAAGCCGATATCCTCGTGCATGTTGTCGATATATCCCATCCCAACTTCGAAGAGCAGATACAGGTCGTCGACAAAACCTTACGTGAGGTGTGCAACGGGGCCGACAAACCCATCCTACTCGTCTTCAACAAAGTCGATGCCTTCACATGCAAGCCAAAAGATGAGGACGACCTTACCCCCAAGGAACGCTGCAACATCACTCTCGACGAGCTAAAGGAATCTTGGATGGCAAAGATGAACGACAACTGCGTCTTTATCTCCGCAAAGAAATCTATCAACATCGACGAGCTTAAAAACCGCCTCTACACAATGGCACGGGAGATTCATCTTTCACGATTCCCCTACAACGACCTCCTCTACCAGAAATACGACGACAACACCGACGAGGTTTAGAGGTTTCAGAGACTGACAAAGAAATTGAAGCTGCCTCCCGGAGGCACAAGATTCATCAAGCCCGACTGCATGCGGCCATCGAAAGCCGAGAAGCTGTCGGGTTTTCTTTCTGCCGACACACAGAAGTGCCCACAAGCCCCGTCGGCGACATATCGGCTGTAGAATAAGCGGCAGAGATGTCCCATGGTCATACGCAGATTCATTTCGACCGCCGGCGCAAGAGAAACACCGTCATCATCTATACCCATCATGTCGACACCCAGAGGTCCGGAGTATGAATTACCTATTATATCCTGCAGGATTCCCGGCAACAAGGCACGCACGGAATCGAAAGCGTCACTGTCGACATTCTCCTTTATCATTGCCTCCAGCTGGGACTGCGGCGCGAGTATATTACCCTCGTATGCTCCAAGGGAGGCCGTTGTGAAAACTGAAAGTCCGTCGTAACGGCACTTACCGTCCTCGATGGTGAAGAGCATGGCGAAGTCAATGGTTTTATGATAGTGCTTTTCGCCCATCACCGAACCCTGATTACGGATCATTCCGAGGATAGAAGGCATACGGGCATCTATGTCGTCACGACCGACGGCGACAAGTCCGCGCCCCGAAGAGGACCATGGCAGTTTGAGTACACTGTCGCCTGTACGGTTCACAAAACGGCGCACTTCATCCTCGCTTTTAAGCTCTTCGGAAGCTCCGGCTATGCTTCCTTTCGGACAGCAAAGAGCCAGCCGACGTCCTATCTCAGCCGACGTCCGGCGATGTGACAATTCCCTCATCCGTGCCAGGGCGGCATCGTCGGGCAGACAGCCCTTGTCGAATCCGAGGCGCAGAAACACCTCCCGTGAAGCTTTCGACCAGCCCCATGGAGCCGGAGTGTATCTATCCGGACGATAGTCGAACACATCGATATCCATGCCAAAGGTATTCTTCATGCCGTCAAGCCATGCCGCATTGATACCCGAAGCTACGAAACGGTCACCATCCGATCCATACCACAACGGCAGAGCCTCGCCTGCACGGCGCAGCCTGACGGCGGCTATGGGAGGCGTATAGTTGGGGAGGTCGCGGACGAGGGCGATGTCGTTTTCCGGGAAAAAGAGATGGAGCTTATTTTTCATCGTAGCGTATGTCCCAGAGAAATAAGGCCTCGGCGGGCATGGACGTACCGGCGGCGCATCGGTCTTTTCTGTCGATGATATCCATCACGGCCTCAGGCGGCATCTTGCCCCGGCCGACATCGGCAAGCGTCCCGACGACGGCACGCACCATATTGCGCAGGAAGCGGTCGGCACTGATTTCGAAATACCATTTTCCGGCCTCGGCTTCGGTCCAGACGGCACGCCGCACGTCGCAGATGTTGGTCTTCACGTCGGTATGCAGCTTCGAGAAGGACGTGAAGTCACGACGGCCACAGATAAGGGCAGCAGCGGTGTTCATGGCCTCGAAATCAAAGACGGGAGGTGCCTGCCACGACAGTTTGCCGCAGAATGGGTCGGGGCGTGTATGGACGAAGTAGCGGTAAGTGCGCTCGGCAGCGTCGAAACGGGCATGAGCGTCTGCAGCCACAGATTTAAAAGAATATATAGCAATATCCCTGCCTACAAGACTGTTGAGAGCATGGATGAAGCGAGGGTTCGTAGGGTCGACCTTGTCCGGGAGGTCGACATGGGCCACCATCTTACGGGCATTGACACCTGTATCCGTCCGTCCGGCGCCCACGATAGCCACCGGCTCACGCGTCAGTACACCAAGGGCACGTTCGATACAGCCCTGAACGGTTGTCTGTCCGGGCTGCACCTGCCAGCCATGGAAGCCCTCGCCACGGTAGGCGAGATGCATGAACCAGCGCATAGGCTTATTCGAGATAGGTGTATCCGAACAGACCGGCGCGGTATGTACTGATGAAATCGCGACCCTCTTCGGGAGTGATAGTACCGGCCTTCATGGATGCCGTAACCCATGTCTCGAGATTGCGTACGAGTTTCTTCGGATTGTACTGGACATATTCGAGCACCTCGTCGACGGTCTCGCCGACGATAATCTGGTCGATTTCGTAGTGGTCCTTGTAGACGTTGATATGGACGGCATTGGTGTCGCCGAACAGATTGTGCATGTCGCCGAGTATTTCCTGGTATGCTCCGACAAGAAAAACCCCGAGATAGTATGCTTCGCCGTTCTTGAGGGCGTGGACAGGCAGGGATGAAGTCGTGCCCTGGGGCGATATGAAGTTCGCTATCTTGCCGTCGGAGTCACAGGTGATATCCTGGATGGTGCAAGTGCGCGTGGGTTTCTCGTCGAGGCGCGATATAGGCATGATGGGGAACATCTGGTCGATGGCCCATGTATCAGGGAGCGACTGGAAGAGCGAGAAATTGCAGAAATACTTGTCCGGTATCATCTTGGCGATCTTGCGTAGGTCTTCCGGCACATGTTTCATAGTATTTGCTATTTCCCCTACTTCGCGTGCTATACTCCAGAAGAGTTTTTCGATCTGGGCACGGGTTTTGAGGTCGAGCATACCGAGGCTGAAGAGATCGAGAGCCTCTTCACGTATCTGCAGGGCATCGTGCCAACTTTCGAAGAGGCGCACGGCATCAAGACGGTCCCATATCTGGTAGAGTTCCTGAGTCAGCTCGTGAGCGTCGGGCTCCAGGACTTCGTTGTCACGCCAGATAGGCAGCGATGCGGTCTCAAGAACCTCGAAAATCAGTATCGAGTGGTGAGCCGTAAGCGAACGTCCGCTCTCAGTGATTATATTAGGCTGTGGCAGGTCGTTCTTGGTGCAAGCTTCGACGATGGCCGATACGGCATCATTGGCATACTCCTGGATGGAGTAGTTCATGGAGCTTTCACTGGAAGAACTGCGCGTACCGTCATAGTCGACACCGAGGCCGCCGCCTATATCTATGAACTCTATGCCGAAGCCGAGCTTGCTGAGCTGCACATAGAACTGCGTAGCCTCGCGGAGAGCATTCTTGATGACCCGTATCTTGTTTATCTGGCTTCCGATGTGGAAGTGGATGAGCTTGAGGCAGTCCATGAGGTCCCGGCGCTCGAGGATGTCGAGGGCTTCGAGAAGCTCTGAGGAATTGAGGCCGAACTTGCTCTGGTCGCCGCCGCTCTCGCTCCATTTACCGGAACCTGTGCTGGAAAGCTTGATACGTATGCCTATATTGGGACGCAACTTGAGGCGCTTTGATATATCGGCTATCATCCGCAGCTCATTGAGCTTCTCGACCACGAGATATATGCGCCGTCCCATCTTCTGTGCCAGAAGGGCAAGCTCGATATAGCTCTCATCCTTGTAACCGTTGCAGATGATAAGGGCGTTTTCGGCTATGTTCGTAGCCAGGACGGCATGCAGTTCGGGCTTCGATCCGGCTTCCAGGCCGATATTGAATTTCTTGCCGTAGCTGACGATTTCCTCGACCACAGGACGCATCTGGTTGACCTTGATGGGGTATATCATATAGTTGTGACCCTTGTAGTCGTACTCCTCGGATGCATGGATGAAGCACTTAGATATCTTCTCGATCCTGTTGTCGAGAATATCGGGGAAACGAAGCAGGACCGGCGCACCTATGTCGCGCACCTGAAGTTCGTCCATGATTTCCTTCAGGTCGACGGAAGCACAACCTTCACGCGGAGTGACAACGACATGACCTTTGTCGTTGATAGAAAAATAGTTGCGGCCCCAGCCTGTGATATTGTACAGCTCCTCGCTGTCCTCAATACGCCATTTTCTCATCAGCTTGTGTGTTTTGTCGGTAACTTTTGAGTCAAATAATTGCAAAAGTACGCATATTTTATGACAAAACATTCATAACTTTGCACGTGTTTTACTAAAGTAACCCAAAAATAGATGATTATGAAAGCGAACAAGTTGGCTTTCGCCGCCATCGGTACGGCTCTCATCCTCATGACCACAGGATGCGTAAGCAAAAAGAAATACAATGAGCTCCAGGCTCTCCATCAGCAGATGAGCCAGGACTACACGACCCTCCAGGATAACTACAAGCAGAGCCAGATGAAGTCTCAAAGCATCGAGGCCCTCCTACAGGAAGCCCGAAGGAACAACGCCGACCTCAAGGAGCAATACAACGCCCTGCAGGGATCACTTGACAAGAGCATACAGCAGAACACACAAGGCAACGTCAACATATCCAAGCTTGTGGACGAAATCAACGCCTCCAACAAATACATCAAGCAGCTTGTCAACGCCAAGTCCAAGTCAGACTCTCTAAATCTGGTACTTACCAACAACCTCACCCGTTCGCTGTCCGGCTCCGAGCTCGACGAAGTCAATGTCAAGGTGCTCAAAGGTGTCGTATTCATCTCCCTGGCCGACAACATGCTCTTCAAAAGCGGCAGCTACGAGGTCAACGAACGCGCAATGCAGACCCTCGGAAAGATTGCAAAGATCATCAAAGACTACAAAGACTATGATGTCCTGGTCGAAGGCAATACCGACGATGTGCCTATTACGCGCGAAAACATACGCAACAACTGGGACCTCTCCGCACTCCGCGCTTCGTCGGTGGTACAGGTTCTCCAGAACAAATTCGGTGTTGATCCCCGCCGTCTGACCGCCGGAGGCCGTGGCGAATACAATACCCTGGCAGACAACAGCACCGAGCTTGGCCGTCAGCGCAATCGCCGCACTGAAATCATTATCGAACCCAAACTCGACCAGTTCCTCGACCTTATCGACAAGGCTCCCGAAACTGAAGACGCTGCCCAGAACTAAGCAACAAACTTTACCGCATACAATGAGGCCGTGTTTTTCGACACGGCCTCATTTGTTTTCAGTGGCGGAAACTTGTTTCCAGCCTATCATCACTCTGCCGAAAGGCTCAGCCTGGCAGATTCAAGCTTCGGAGAGGTAGCGGAAAGTTTGATCTTGCCGGACTTATAGCCCGATTTGACAGCAACGATGGCACGTCCTTTCCAGCTGCTTGTCTGCGGCGTGCTGTAAGATTCCATGTCGGTGAGATCAGCACTGCCCGAGGCAAGTATGCTTCCTGCGCCATCAAGCTTAAAGCTCAGCGGCGTTTCGGCATCGGGGACGACATTTCCCTTACTGTCCACAATCTCTGCGACTACGAAAACCACATCCTGATTATCTGCTTTCATCCGTTTCTTGTCCGGAATAAGGCGGATAGCCGCCGGTTTTCCTGCCGTGGCAAGCGAAGTTGACTCCATAACCTTGCCAGCTTCGTCACAGCCCTCCGCACGGATTGTGCCGGGAGCATAAGGGACATCGAACACAGACTTGAAACCGGTATCTTTCCCTGCCGATTTTTCGCCGACGAGCTTGCCATTGAGGTATAATTTCACCTTTGGATAACGCGAAAAGACCTCTACCTCGATAGGCTTGCCTTCATGCCCGGACCAATTCCATGATTCCCATGTAGGCCATACTCCCCATTGTGTCGTACGGATTTCGCCTTTATAGCCGTCGGGCTCACGGACAGCCATATAGAGCTTGTTGTCGTCATTATAGAGGAAGTCTCGATAGTGTGAAATAGGTTTCCTCCAACCTGTTATATCTATGTCGCCGCAGTAGGCGCCATGCCATGGCCACTGCGGACGCTGATAATGCTCGCCTTCGGGCTGACCCTTGTAGAAATATCTTCCTATGCCGGATTCTCCGAGATAATCGATCCCGGTCCATACAAAATCGCCAATGATATATGGATTCTCTGTAACTTTCTTCCAGTTCGCAAATGCATCGGCAGGGTATGATTCAGTCTGCCACATGATTCTTCCGGGGCAACGTTCGTGGTCATCTTCCGATTTGTGAATCATATAGTTATACCCTACAATATCGAGAGCTTCAGCCAGAGGGTCATAGATTTCCCAGTCGCTGTCCCATGCACATAGAGCGCTCGTAACAGGACGAGTCGGGTCAAGACGGCGGCATTCTCCGGCAAGCTTTCGTGCCGTGGTGACAATTTCAATTTTCTTACGCTCTATCACCTCGTTTCCTATGCTCCAGGCTATAATAGAGGGATGGTTACGGTCTCGTTCTACCATCGCGCCAACATCAGACAAGGCGTATCTGTCGAAGTCCCGATGATAGTCCCAGTCGTTTTTGGCGTCGCGCCAGCCGTCGAAAGCTTCGTCGATTACAAGCAGTCCCTGACGGTCACATTCGTCGAGGAATGCAGGGGCCGGCGGATTATGACTCGTCCGGACGGCATTGAAGCCGGCATCCTTCAGCAGTCGCACTTTCCTTGCTTCGGCTGCATCGTAAGCTGGGGCACCGAGAATTCCGTTGTCGTGATGCACACAGGCCCCGTTCAGCGCCACCGGCCGACCGTTCAGTTGGAATCCTTTCTCGGCAGAGAATTCGATAGAACGGACACCAAATATTACATCCTCGGAATCTATTTCCTTGCCATTGTCCGAGATAACGACATGCATGGTATAAAGATTGGGAGCATCGGGACTCCAGAGTTTTGGTGAGTCAAGCGTCAATGAGCACTCAGCCTCCGGCCTTTTGACAGGGATGATCCCTTCGGATACTGCCTTACTGTCCTGGTCTATGATGCTGACTGTCGCTACAAGGTTGTCTGCCTTCTCAAATCCATTGAGAGTAAAGCTCGCCTTCACCTTCGCGCTGTTCTCATCTATTTGAGTAGTGGCGACATATAAGGACCATGGAGCGACATATGTCTGTCCTGTCTTGACGAGACGCACATGGCGATAGATGCCGGAACCAGAGTACCAGCGACAGTTTTTCTGGTGTGAATTGTCGGCGGTCACTTCAATCACATTCTCGCCGGGACGCAGGGCCGGTGTTATGTCGAAAAACGTGGATGAATAGCCATAGGGCTGATAACCGATCGAATCGCCGTTAACTTTCAGCGTCCATCGCTCATATACACCTTCAAAGAGGAGTGTGTATCTGCTCCTTTCAAGGTCTTCTGCGCTGATATTGAGCTTTTTGGTATATATGCCCACACCCGATGGCAGATATCCGCCGTCATTTTCCATCAGAGCATTGCGGTCGAAAGGGAACTTTATGCTCCAGTCGTGTGGAAGATCCACAATCGTCGTGAAGGGCTTGATATTCGAAGCCGAATCAGGCGTCAGCGAGAATGTCCATTCGTCGTCAAGGAGAATATTTTCCCTCGCCGAGACCGTGACGGGCAGCAGAAACAGGAATAATGAAGACAGTAATACTGTAGTTTTCATGGTATATTGGTATTAGCTTATTTCTTATAAGCAGATACAAAACGGCACCATTCCTTTAGCCGGGATGGTGCCGTAAATAGGTATTAATCAAAGTCCTTTTCCGTGGCAGTTCTTGTATTTCTTGCCGGAACCGCAGGGGCACGGGTCATTACGGCCGATCTTCAAGCCTGCCTTTGCCGGCATGGGTTTCTGCTGCTCGCCCTGAGGTGCGGTAGCGGCCTGGCGCTGTGCTGGGTCGCCCGGGAGCTCTGCCTTCGAGGTGCGGTAGTTGTAGCGTGTCGGAGCCTGTGCCTGCGTCTCCTTGACATCGGCCTCGCGGCGTGGAGCTTCCTGCTGCTCGCCTTCCTCTGGCTGGGACTGCTGCGGGGGAACCTGCTGACGCATATGTATCTGGCCTCGCATGAGGGCTGCCACAGCCTTTGTGTTGAGGTTGCTGAGCATGTTCTCGAAGAGGTGGAAGGACTCTACTTTATAGATTACAAGGGGGTCTTTCTGTTCATAGGCTGCATTCTGGACCGACTGGCGCAACTGGTCGAGTTCTCGCAGATGTTCCTTCCAGAGTTCGTCGATAGTGACGAGCATCAGGGCTTTGTGCCATTCCTTGATTATGGAGCGGCATTCCGTGCGCACGGCGGTGCGGAGATCGGTGCGGATGTTGAACACCCGCTTGCCGTCGGTGATAGGCACAAGAATGAGACCGTCGTAGTCGGTATTCTCGGCCATCTGGGTAATCACGGGCATAGCCACCTCGCGGATATGGTCGCTTTTGCGGTCGAGGGCGGCAACGGCGGCATCATGGAGCCGGTTGATCTTCTCCTCACGATCCATATCGGTGTATTCCTTCTCTGTGAAAGGAGCCTCGATTGCGAGGACACGGAAGATTTCGTTGCAGAGGTCGGGGTATTGGGCCGGAGATTCGTTGTTGATGATGATGTTCTCGACAGTATCGTAGAGCATGTTGATAATATCGACACCGATACGTTCGCCGAGGACGGCATGACGGCGGCGTTCGTAGATATACGTACGCTGCTTGTTCATCACGTCGTCGAATTCGAGGAGTCGCTTACGTATGCCGAAATTGTTCTCCTCGACGCGCTTCTGAGCCTTCTCGATAGCGTTGTTGACAATCTTGTTCTCAAGCATCTCGTCCTCCTTGTATCCGAGGCGGTCGAGCATCTTGATAACGTTGTCGGTGGCGAAGAGACGCATCAGCTGATCCTCGAACGACACGAAGAATACCGAGGAACCCGGGTCGCCCTGACGACCGGAACGGCCACGAAGCTGACGGTCGACGCGGCGGCTCTCATGGCGCTCCGTACCGATGATGGCAAGACCGCCGGCATCACGAACTTCCGGGGTCAGCTTGATATCGGTACCACGACCGGCCATGTTGGTTGCTATGGTCACTGTACCTTTGCGACCTGCCAGTGCCACGATTTCAGCCTCGCGCTGGTGGAGCTTCGCATTGAGGACATTGTGAGGTATCTTCTGCATGTCGAGCATACGGCTGAGAAGCTCGGATATCTCGACAGAAGTTGTGCCGACAAGCACAGGACGGCCCTCGTTGATGAGACGCACGATTTCGGCGATGACAGCCTTGTACTTCTCTTTCTTGGTGCGGTAGACGCGGTCGTTCATATCGATACGCGCTATCGGCTTGTTGGTCGGGATAGTCACTACGTCGAGCTTGTAGATATCCCAGAATTCACCTGCTTCCGTCTCGGCGGTACCTGTCATACCGGCGAGCTTGTGGTACATACGGAAGTAGTTCTGCAGGGTGATGGTAGCAAAGGTCTGCGTAGCAGCTTCGACCTTCACGCCTTCTTTGGCTTCGATGGCCTGGTGGAGACCGTCGCTGTACCGGCGTCCTTCCATGATACGGCCTGTCTGCTCGTCGACAATCTTGACTTTGTTGTCGTCCACGACATATTCAATGTCTCGTACAAAGAGCGTATATGCCTTAAGGAGCTGTGTGACGGTGTGGACACGTTCGCTCTTGATGGCATAGTTTGCCATGAGTTCGTCCTTGCGTGCCTGTCGTTCGGCAAGGTCTGGTATATGTTCGAGTTCGGAGAGCTGGGCGGCAATGTCGGGAAGCACAAAGAACTGGGGATCCTGCGAATGGCCTGTCAGTTCGTCGATACCCTTGTCGGTAAGTTCTACGGAGCGGTTCTTTTCATCGATGACAAAGTATAGAGGGTCCGTGACGATGGGCATCTCGCGCGAATTGTCCTGAAGATAGTGTGCCTCTGTCTCGAGAAGGATGTTCTTCATACCCTCCTGACTGAGGAAACGAATCAGGGCGCTGTTCTTGGGCAGACCCTTGAAAGCACGGAAGAGGAGGAGTGCGCCTTCCTTGCGCTCGTCCTTGTCTTCGGAAGCAAGCTTGGTCTTGGCTTCGGCGAGAATGCCGGTGACAAGCTTCGTCTGAGCCTTGACAACCTTCTCGACGTTGGCTTTGTACTCGTCGAAGAGCTGGTCGTCACCTTTGGGGACAGGGCCGGAGATGATCAGAGGCGTACGGGCATCGTCGATAAGCACGGAGTCGACCTCATCGACGATAGCGTAGTAATGCTTGCGCTGCACGAGGTCCTCGGGCACCATCGCCATGTTGTCACGGAGGTAGTCGAAACCGAACTCGTTGTTGGTACCGTAGGTGATGTCGCATTCGTATGCCCGGCGACGCTCGGGGGTGTTGGGCTGATGCTTGTCGATGCAGTCGACGCTCGCACCATGGAACATATAGAGGGGACCCATCCATTCGGAGTCACGCTTGGAGAGATAGTCGTTGACAGTCACAACATGTACGCCGCGCCTGGAGAGGGAACGGAGGAATACCGGGAGGGTTGCCACGAGGGTCTTGCCTTCACCGGTGGCCATTTCGGCAATCTTGCCCTGATGGAGGACGATACCGCCGATGAGCTGCACGTCGTAGTGGGTCATGTCCCAGTGGATTTCGTTACCGCCGGCGAGCCAATGGTTCTTCCAGATGGCTTTGTCGCCTTCGATGGTCACGAAGTCGCGGCCCTGGCCTGCGAGTTCACGGTCGAAGTCGGTGGCTGTCACCTCGACGGTCTCGGACTTTGCAAAACGGGCTGCTGTCTCGCGCAGGGTGGCAAATACAACGGGCAGATGCTCGTTGAGCTTGTTCTCGATGATATCGAGTATGTTCTTTTCGTGCTGGTCGATTTTGTCCCAGAGAGGCTGGCGCTGGTCGAAAGGCAGCGATTCGACTTCCTCGCGGAGCTTTGCCTCAGCGTCGTTGTCGGCGGCGATGGCATTGGCTATGTCCTGGCGGACAAGGTCTATTTCGTGACGAAGAGCGTCGTTGTCGAGAGTGGCTACACGGGGGATCTGCGCTTTTACAGCTTGCAGTATGGGCTGGATGGCTTTAAGGTCGCGCTTGGACTTATCGCCGAATATTGTCTTAAGAACTGATGTAAATGACATTTATGATGTATGTTTAATCCTACAAAGATACGAATTATTTATTGAAATACAAGGGAGCTGCAGCAGCCCCGTTGGGGGAACGTATCCGTAGGATTCGGGACACTGTGGGAGCGATGGCCCTGACATCGACAGGGGTGCCTATCGTCTGAGGTGTCACGCCGGGAGCCTTTATGAACACCGGCGCTGTCGACGTAGCCACGCGCTGAGACCATACTGTGCGTGTCGACGACGGTATTGTATTGAAATCATCAAGCAGTTCGAAACCCGGGGCAAGCTCTATCATGACATCTCCGGCCGACGATATGACAGTGTTGCGGCGTAGAGCCTCGGCGTTCTCTCCTGCATGACCGGCTGCAATCTCGTCGATTGTATGGACACGGTCGACACCTGTCATACGCATGAGGAACGAGGCACACTCTCTACGTACGTCGCGCACATCGAGGTTCTTATCCTTGAGGAGCTTATGGTCGAGAAAGAACTGTCCGCGATGATATGCCGAAACGTAGTCACCGTTACCGTAGACGGCGATAAGATACATGTTTAGCAGGGAGATAGCCTTGCGTGTCGAGAATTCGCCGTATGGTATCGACCAGCGTTCGTCGTCGCGTCTGCCATATGGGCGCGGCGGCGTTGCGGCAAGATATATCACGGTCTTGTCGAGGCCGATATTCTTGTCAATTGTTTTGAAAAGGCGTTCGAGGTCGCGGTCGAGACGCACGTAGGCATCCATGGTCTCAACGCGGGTATCCTTATTCTTGCCGTAGGGATATGGGGTGAGATTGTAAGCGATGTTGAGCACGTCGGTAACACCCTCATGTGTACCCATCCTCTGACTGCCGATAAGGTCTCCCGCTATGCTCGTAACCTCACGGTTGGCCATAGGCGACGACATGAACATGTCGAGGCGGTCGACGTTGCCGCGGGGAAAGACATATCGGAAAGGATAGTGCGTCAAGTGGTCTGGCAAAGCCGGATAACTTTCGGGCTGAAGAGCCGGGACCCAGCTCATAGTGTCGAGCCGCGAGCTAAGAGGCGACATGCGGTTGCGTGTTGCCACAGACACCGGCATCTCCTTGTAGAAGGTGCTGGAGGCCCAGTTGCCGGTTCCGGGGTCGAGCCACACTGCCGCATTGGCGGCATGACCGCCGAGAGCGAGAGCCTGGGCCGGGTCGATGGCAACGGCATAAGCCACGTTTGTGCCACCGGCAGCGATACGGAGCTCGTCTGTCAATGTACTAACTCTCAAAGCTGTCGGAGACAGCGACGCGCTGGTGAAATTTCCGATGAAAGAGGGATCGGCATACGTGGCCACAACACGCATCGCATCGCGGTCGTAGCGCTCGTCACCCCCGATACCGCTCGTCGACGGCGCTGCGCCGCTGACAAGGGTAGCAGTCGCAGCGGCGGCATCAAGGTAGGTGCCGTAGTCGACAGCCGGAATGACCACACTGCCGTTCTCCAGAAGGCGGAAACCTCCCTGACCGAAACGGTCGCGCAGCAGTTCGAGGGCATCGTTGTCCAGTCCTTCGACGATTATGCCAACAAGGAGGCGGGGTGTCGGCGGCACTGTCTGTGCGCCCATTCCGAGGCTTGCCACTGAGGCGACAAGGCACAGAAGGAGCCGGGGCATAACCGGAAGCATGGAAAGTTTATTCAATCTTCTCACTTATTGCGTAACGTGATATATACATAGCTTGCCGCCCTGAGCATTTCCGCGCCTATCAAGGGCACGAAGGCCGCATTTGCAGACTGGGGCAGGAAGTACCACAGGAGGCATAGCGCAAACAAGACCACAAAATTAACAATTTGGTAGCAGACGAGGAAAGTCTTGCATTTTTTTAACCATATAAATATGGTCGGTATGAAGCACAGAGGATTTAGCCACGGATAAAGCCAGTTGGGCGATGTGGCCTCGTGGACGGAGACGAACACGAGAAATGTCAGCAGGCATCCTGTCAGGCCGAGCACAGCGAAATAGGCGGCATCGAACCATTTTGTGACTCGTCGACGACGTAAATCGCGAATAGTAACTCCCACGGCCACAAAGAAGAAAGCCCAGCAGACGGCCAACGGCGTAAGATACCATGGCGTGGGGCCCTCGATGGCGGCATCGACGGGGACATCCTGCACGACATGTGTCTTTTTCACGAGCTTACGGCCACCTACTGTCGCTTCGGGTAGCATACGGTCCAGCTCGGCCGGGGCAAAGGCGATTTCACGACGGTCGATTGGATAATCGATGCCCGAACCAAGAGCGAGGTCGATTCCGAACTGGTACCAGGGATAGTTGCTGTGGTAGAGGCGCATGACATTGCGGAACGTCGGTTTCAGCAACGGCTGGGCCTCGAAAGGCGCACAGCCGAGGATTATGCTGTCGCCTGCGGCAAGCTCGACGGCACGCAGCGGACGCGTGGCGCAGTTATCCTTGACGTAGTTATAGCGGTAGGTTCGGTTCTCGGGCCTTACATTGGTCTCCAGAAGCCTGATAAGCTCCTGTTTCTGCTTGGAGTCGAAATCAAGCTCATGCGCCACTACACGCCGTCCCTGACGCAGATAGCCGTCCAGCATCAGTACGGCAGGCTGGGCGACAGCCATATAGTCGGTCTCGCCCTTGACGAAACGATAGATAAAGTTGGGCGAATCGAAATCGAATACACCGAAGTTATAGGCAACAGGCATCTGACCCGACACTTCGACGAAGATAGCCGAATGACCTTCAAGCTCATAGACGGCAGGGCCGGGATAGAAGTTGACGAAATAGACGGTCGTATCGTTCTGCCCGCTGACAGACAGGAACGACAGCATGGCGACAAGAAATGCGAACAGGACTTTTTTCATCTTATATCCAGGAGCTTATGAGTCTGCAATGACAAGCGCCAACGCGGATGGGCAAGGATATACTCGACTGTCTCGGCTGTGTTCTTGCCCGAACAAGGCTGGAGGAAACAGACAGGGACACCGAACAAGGCGGCAGTCTCCTCGACATCCTGACCCTGATAGACAATCTTGAGCTCGTCGACACGGTCGACACCCCACGGCGCATCCTTGGGAGAACATGTCACCCAGTCGACCTCCGGTGGCACCGGGAGAGAGCCGTTGGTTTCTACCTGTACGTAGAAACGTTTGAGTTTCAGGAGCCTCAGCAAATCGCTGTCGAGCTGCAGGAGAGGTTCACCGCCTGTGACGACAAGATGCCGTGCCGGGAAAGCGGCACATGCATCCGCAATTTCGTCGGCACTCATCTCTGTGAAGGCACTATGATCCGTATCGCAGAAGGTGCATTTCCTATTGCAGCCAGAAAAGCGCAGGAACACAGCCGGAGTGCCCGTATAATATCCCTCGCCCTGAAGGGAATAGAAAATCTCGTTGACCTTATACGTCTTTTTCATAGCTTGCTGTGTTGCCTTCGCTCTCCTGCACGTCGACGCGGTAGCAGTTGGCCACATTGTCGCAGATCCAGCGGGCGATGTTCTCGGCCGTGGGATTGAAAGGCAGTGTATCGTTGAGGACACGATGGTCGAGGGTATCGGAAACGAGCCTCTTAATGTCGGTGAAATCCGTCACCATGCCGTTGCTGTCCAGCTCGGCGGCACGGCAGTGGACAGTCACAATCCAGTTGTGGCCGTGGAGGGAGCTGCACTTGCTTTCGTAGTCGAGCGAAAGCCTGTGGGCGGCAGATATTTCCAGTCGTTTAGTAACGTAGTACATCTTTTCAGTTTTCCGAATCTTGTTTTTCTTTAGCGAGAGGGTCGTACAGTGGTTGCAGACCTTTTTCCTCGGCCAGGCGGAGGATATATTCGAAAGCAGCCTCGCGGGTATCCTCTACTTCGCAGTCCTTGATAGCCTGCTTGAGGTTTTTTGTGAAGTATCCCACCAGTGGCGACTGCTGAAGCCCGAAAAGCTCCATAATCTCATTGCCGTCGACGGGGTTCTTGCGGTTGCGCTCGAAATCTTTGGCGTTGGTCGAACGGAACTTTTCCTCGACAATATCGAAATTGGCGAGATAACGGTTCTTTCTCGCCTCATCCTTGCTTGTTATGTCGGCTCGAGCGAGTATCATCAGGTCGTCGAGGTCCTCTTCTGCATAATGTATGAGCCGACGCACGGCACTGTCGGTCACTTCGTCCTCGACCAGCGCGATAGGGCGCATATGGAGCTCTACGAGTTTGGCGACATAGCGCATCTCAGCTCCGAGGGGAAACTTCATTCGCTTGAAGATGCTCTTCACCATCTTGGCTCCGACAAAGTTGTGGTTGTGGAATGTCCAGCCGCGGGCCGGGTCGTAGTGCTTGGTCACCGGCTTGCCTATATCATGGAAAAGAGCTGCCCAGCGGAGATAGACATTGTCGGAGGCGGAAGCCACGCTGTCGAGCACGGCCATGGTATGGTAGAAATTGTCTTTATGCGCATGGCCAGACACGACTTCGACACCCTTCATCCTGGCAAGCTCGGGCAGGATTATGCGGAGCAGTCCGGAGTCAAGGAGCAGCTTCCAGCCTATCGAGGGCTTCGGCGAAGCCATGATCTTGAACAGCTCGTCTTTGATGCGTTCTGCCGTGATAATCTCGATACGGGAAGCGTTGCGGCATATGGCATCGAACGTGTCGGGATGGATATCGAACTGAAGCTGAGTCGAAAAACGTATGGCCCTCATCATTCTCAAAGGGTCGTCGCTGAACGTTATGTCGGGGTCGAGAGGAGTGCGTATGATCTTGGCATAGATATCGCCGATACCGTCGTAGCGGTCGATTACCTCTCCAAAACCGTCGGCATTGAGTTTGACAGCCAAGGCATTGATTGTAAAATCGCGACGTGCCAGGTCTTCCTCGAGAGTTCCGTCCTCGACGATAGGATTGCGCGAATCGCGTCGGTAAGACTCGCGGCGCGCACCTACGAACTCGAGCTCGAGGTCGCCATGACGCACCTGGGCGGTGCCGTAAGTGCGGTAGACGGCGAGCGAGGTATGTTTGCCAAGTGCTGCCGCGACAGCCTCGGCAAGTTCTATACCCGAGCCTACGGTGACGAAATCGATGTCCTTCGACGGGCGCCCTATGACGAGGTCGCGCACATAGCCTCCGACGGCATAACATTCTCTGTTCATGCCGTCGGCAAGCGTCCCTATAGTAGTAAATATCTTCTTTTCGAGCTTACGTCCGATATTCATTAGTCCAACATAGTGATATCCATGCGTGCCGTAGTCACGAGTTCGGCATGACGGCCGGCATGTACGATATATGTATTCTCCACGCCTACAGCTCCCATGCCCGGGATTACAAACTTGGGCTCTACGGCGATAACGTTACCGTCCTCAAGGATGTCGCGCGAACGAGGAGCGAGGACAGGCAGCTCGTTCACTTCTATACCTATTCCATGGCCTACAAAGCCAGCATGATGTCTGTGGCCCATGAAAAACTGCTCCATACCGGCTTCCGTGGCCATGGCGAGAGCTTTTTCATAGAGTGCCTTGGCTTCCACGCCGGGAGCCATCATGTCGGATAGGGCATTGCATATGTCGATACTGAGCTTGTTGACACGGACGGCCAGTTCGACGGGCTCGTCGACGACATAGCATCGCGTCATATCGGTCATATAACCGTTGAAATTCGAGTTCATGTCGACCATCACGGGTAGACCGGGCTTTATGACAGTGCCGTTTGCACCTCCGGGGAGGGCCGGGCTGATACCCTCGCCGCCCATTGCGAAATCGTAGGGAGAAGGTGTGTCGGCATTCTCGCCCGTAAGGACATTGCCCATGAATATTTCCATCTCTCCGCCCGAGACCCTGAAGATGCCGAGGTCGCCTTCGAGACGCAGGCCGCGTTCGATCTCTATCTGCAGCTCAATGTCGCTCATACCTTCCTGGTACATATGCGGAATACGTTCGTAGACAAGGCTCTGCTTCACTCCGGAAGCCTTGACGAGCGCCTGCTCGGCTTCTGTCTTGGCGGCACGGGCACGGCGCATGGCCGGATAGACATTCTGCGGATCGCCGGTGAAACCGAAGGCTTTAGCCACGCGGCACACACGGCTCCACGAAATAGCATCGAGTTCCAGGGCGGGACACTCGCTGACATCGACACCGGCTTCGGCAAGGACAGGCACGATGTCTTCGGGACGATGAATCATCGTTATGCCTTCGCCCTTGAGATGATTGGGCATGCGCAGGAAATAGAGCGGACGCTCCATATCGACATTTATATATATGAAGCCTCGGAAGACACGTCCCGTGAGGTACAGGATGTCGGAATTGTCGCAAATAAGTGCATGGCGTATGCCGTCGCGACGCATTCCTTCTTTTACTCTGTTGAGATGCAGTGACTGCTCGGCGTCGCCCCACAGGTTTATCTGCAAATGATCTTTAGGCTCTTTCATCGTTTCAAAGTCAATAAATCCTTGATACTGTCTATTTTATAATCATAGCCCTGCACATCGCGGCCGAAACCGTAGGCAGCCCACACAAAAGGCAGCCCGGCACGGTGGGTGAGCTCGCAGTCACCCTGAGTGTCGCCGATGTAGACAGGTGTCTGAAGATTATAACGCGCCACTATGGTGGCAATGTTCACATCCTTGTTGAAGCCTGTCTCCCCGATAGAAAGACAGTCGGTGATATAAGGCCTGAGTCCCGTGAACGCGAGGAAGTTCGGCAAGCCAGAGACATCGCAGTTGCTGACCATGAAGAGCTTCGCCCTCCGCGAAAGCTCGGCAAGAGTGTCGGTAACGCCGGAATAGAGCCGTCCGCCAAGCGTCGGCATCATATTCCGTTCGTTGAAACCGAGACGTTCCATGAACTTTTCATGTATATCTCTTCGTCCGACGACAATGTCGTATATGGTTTCAAGTGGCTTGCCCATGAGCGATGTCAGCATCGGGCGTGTGACGATGACGGAATAGTCGCCTATATCCGCCAGAGTCTTGTTCCATACCTGGCAGTAGCTGTCGACGGCATCCCAGAGAGTGCCGTCCATGTCGAAAATATAGCTGTCGAAACTGCCCATTACTGTGCAGGGAGATATATTATACCTATTTGTTCTATTCCTTCAAGAGTGTCGGTACGCATGATGTGGCGCACTGTGACAGGCTTCTTACGGACGAGACGGAAATCCGTCGACACCGTGTCGGTCAGCTGATGGGAGACACCCATGCCCTTACCTGTCCAGTTGCCGTAGATATCAGCGAGGACGATGTTGACTGTGTCGGCCACTATGGTGCTGTCGTCGGCCGGATAGGCCAGCTCGAGCCAGAGGTTGCGGAAAGGATAGGAGTTGGTATGCCTTACAGACAGAAGGAGAGTGCCGCCGGTGGCGACGCTGTCGCGCAAGGTGTCGGGACGGAAGACGGCAGGCTCTTCGTAGAGCCATTTCGTATCCTCCGGCGACATAAACGCGCTGAAATAGTTCTCATCGCCCGACGAAACCGCCGTCTGGCGATAGCAAGCCGTCGTCATGACGGCTAAGAACACCGTCAGTAGCCCGGCTAAAGCTTTCATTCTGTTTTAGGCGCGCCCTCCGGAGCCGCATTATCGCCTGCGGGACGCTGCTGCCGTCCCTGGGGCTTCTTCCGGTTCTTGTTCTTCGGTCTCGGAGCGTCGCCGTTGCCGCCATTGCCTCCATTACCGCCTTTGGGACGCTCTTCGTCGCCACGGGGTTTCTCGGCTTTAGGCTTGTCGGGCGCCTGCCGTGGTTTCTCGTCATCGTTACGGGGCTTGTCGGAGCCGCCCTTGCCTTTGCTGCGCTTCTTTTTCTTCTTGTCGAAACGTGTAAGGTCGCCATCGCCGAGAATATCGCCGAAGGCTGCCTGGCTGCGCTTCTTGTCGCCGCTGTCGGGCAGCAGGGAAACAGGCTTCTCACCGGCCTTGTTCAGCTCTATGATCTCAAATACCCTGTCGGCATCGAGAGTCACAAGGTTGGCCGCCGTATTCTTGTCGGACGAATAAGTGACTGTACGGTTGAAGATATCGCTCTTGAAGTAGTAGAAGGTACCATCGGCCGATTCGAGTCGCACTTCGCGCGGAGGCATCTTCTTGGAGGCCTCTACGTAGGCATCGACTTCGAAGTTGAGACAGCATTTGAGCTTGGCGCACTGTCCGGCGAGCTTCTGCGGATTAAGCGATATGTCCTGGTGACGCGCCGCGCTGGTGGCTACCGACACGAAATTGGTCATCCACTGCGAACAGCACAGGGGACGGCCGCAGGGGCCTATGCCGCCTATACGTCCGGCTTCCTGACGGGCACCGATCTGCTTCATCTCGATGCGTACCTTGAAGGTGTCGGCAAGAACTTTGATGAGCTGTCGGAAATCGACGCGCTCGTCGGCTATATAGTAGAATATGGCCTTGTTACCGTCGCCCTGGAACTCGACATCGCCGATTTTCATGTTCAGATGCAGGCTGTCGGCTATGCGCCGTGCCTGTATCATAGTATCGTTCTCGCGGGCCTTGGCCTCCTCGAACTTCTCGAGGTCGGCCGGTTTTGCTTTACGGAAGATACGCTTTGTCTCGCCCTGGTTATTGCGAGAGGGACTGAGACGCTTCATACGCAGCTCCACAAGCTTGCCCGTAAGGGTGACAGTGCCTATGTCGTGGCCGGGAGAAGCCTCCACGGCGACGACATCGCCAATCTCGAGAGGGATATGGAGGCTGTTGCGATAATAGCCCTTGCGCGTGTTCTTGAACTGCACTTCGACCATCTCGCTCTCGGCATATCCTCCGGGGATATCCGCGAGCCAGTCGAAACTGTGCAGCTTGCCACGCTGGCAGTTGCCGCAGCCGGATGTCTCGCCGTGCCGGCAGCCGCCTTCGTCGCGGATGCTGTCCTCGTCCTTGATGTTTTCGGGTGTGGACATAGCGCCTTATTTTGCGAAGCTTACGGAACGGATTTCGCGGATGACGGTGATCTTCACCTGTCCGGGATATGTCATCTCGTCCTGGATGCGACGAGCTATTTCCGACGACAGTTTTTCGGTCTCGGAATCATCAATCTTGTCGGCACCTACGATGACGCGCAGCTCGCGGCCAGCCTGGATGGCATAGGTCTTGATAACGCCGGGATAGGACATTGCAAGCTGTTCGAGGTCGTTGAGACGCTTGATATAGGCCTCTACGATTTCACGACGGGCACCGGGACGGGCGCCGGAGATGGCATCGCAGACCTGTACGATAGGCGCGAGGAGCGATGTCTGCTCCACTTCGTCGTGATGCGCGCCGATAGCGTTGCATATTTCGGGTTTTTCCTTGTATTTCTCGGCAAGCTTCATGCCCAGGAGTGCATGCGGCAGTTCGGGCTCTTCGTCGGGCACCTTGCCTATATCGTGAAGAAGGCCTGCGCGACGTGCTTTCTTAGGATTGAGACCGAGTTCGGAAGCCATTACGGCACAGAGGTTCGCTGTCTCGCGTGAGTGCTGGAGAAGGTTCTGTCCGTAGCTCGAACGATATTTCATCTTGCCGACAAGACGGATAAGTTCGGGATGGAGGCCATGGATACCGAGGTCGATAGCCGTGCGCTGGCCTGTCTCGATGATTTCCTGCTCTATCTGCTTGCGTACCTTTGCGACAACCTCCTCTATACGGGCGGGGTGTATTCGGCCGTCGGCAACAAGCTGATGGAGGGCGAGACGCGCTATCTCGCGACGTACGGGGTCGAATCCCGAGAGGACGATGGCCTCGGGGGTGTCGTCGACTATAATCTCGATGCCGGTGGCTGCCTCGAGGGCACGTATGTTGCGGCCTTCGCGACCGATGATGCGGCCTTTGATTTCGTCGGAATCGATATGGAACACAGTCACGGAATTCTCGATGGCTGTCTCTGTGGCGACACGCTGGATAGACTGTACGACGATTCTTTTTGCCTCCTTGTTGGCGGTCATCTTGGCATCGTCCATTATGTCGTTGATATAGGAAGCAGCGGCTGTCTTGGCCTCATCCTTAAGGCTTTCGATGAGTTTTTCCTTTGCTTCCACGGACGAAAGCCCGGATATGTGCTCGAGAAGGTCCTGAGCCTGGCGATGGAGGTCGTCGAGCTCGGTCTGCCGGTTTTTGATTACGGTCTGCTGTGCGTCGAGGTTCTGGCGTATGCCGTCGAGCTCGTTGCGTGTGCGCTGGTTCTCGCTCTGCTGCTGGTTGAGCTGGAGCTCGCGCTGCTTCATTTTTGCTTCCTGGCTCTGTAGACGCGACATCTTCTGCTGCGCCTGTTTCTCGGCTTCGGTTGTGATTTTCAGGGCTTCTTCACGGCCTTCGAGAGCCTTGTTACGCTTTATGTCTTCGGCCTCACGCTCAGCGTCGGCCACAATCAGTCTGGCCCGCGACGAGGCCATGCGTCGCTGCACCATAAGAGTAACCCCGACACCAATAGCGGCGGCGATGACGGCGACAGCGATGAAATACAGTACAAACATTTATTATAGTGGTACTTGGATAAAAAAAGAAAGGCATTTCACATCCCTGTCGGCGCTACGACGCACGTGCCCGGCATCGACGGACATGTGCCAAGGGAATGAAATGCGGTTAACAACTCTCCGGTACGGGAGTGTACTCGGCGTGGTCGGCAAAAACTGTCAGTCGGAACCTTCGAGCAACGAGTCTATGCGTTTCTCGAAATCCGAAAGCAGGGCGGCCTGCGCGTTGATCAGATTCGTCTGCCTGTAGAGCATCGTGGCATAATAGAGCGCGACTTTGGCAAGCGCTACTTCGCGGCTGTCGGCATGGGCACCGAAGCTCAGCTTGTCGACATTCTTGTTGATGCGTTCTATCACATGGCGGTAGAACGACTCTTCGTTCTCCGGCACCGGGAGCCTGAAAGGCTCTACGTCGGCTATCTTTATTGTTATCTTGTGTTCTCTCTGTTCGTTCATCGTGGGTGGGCCGTTGGTGGCTAAAGATCGCGCATCAAGTCGGCGACGCACGCGTCGATTTCCCGCACTAACTCGGAAATCCTGGCCTGGGCTTTGCGAGCAGTCTCGCTGTCGGGGGCTATCGCCGACGACACCTTGAGATATTCGAGCTCCAGCCGGAGCTTCTCTATCTCACCGTCGCGTACGAGCACCGTTGCCTGCATGTCGCGGAGCTCTTGCCTGAGCTCTTCATTCTGCTGCAGCAATGTGGCATAGCGCGTAGTCAGCAACTCGGCCTTATGCCCGAGTCTTTTCAACTGCTCTGCGAGGTCCGTAGCCATTCAATTCCAAATTTCCACAAAAGTAACATTTATTTTGATTCTGTTCAACATTTAAGCACAAAAACTTTTCCCTCCGACCAAAATTTCCGCTTTCGCGCGACCAGTATTAGCATTCGTTAGCACCGGTGTGCCGGAATGTTGCACATCTCCGGGCCGATATTTGCACAGCTACAAAACCGGAGACACGCCTATGTTGCCGTTTCAACTATTCCGCATCGACATTTCGACCAGGCAGCCGCTGCAGTATGCGGATGCCGGCGTACAGGCCGGATTTCCCAGCCCGGCACAGGACTATATATGCAGGACCATCGACCTCAACGAGGAGCTTATCGAGCATCCGGCCTCAACGTTCTATGCCCGCGTCACGGGCGACTCCATGTCGGGCGAAGGCATCACCGAAGGCGATATCCTCGTCATCGACAAGTCCATAGAACCCGAAAACGGCGACCTCGCCGTATGCTGCCTCGAGGGCGAGTTCACCTTGAAGCGCCTCCGCTTCGTATCGGACAAGTGTCTCTTCCTGATGCCTTCCAACCGGCACTACCGTCCTATCGAAATCACTCCGGACAGGGACTTCATGGTCTGGGGCGTCGTCCTGTACACAATCAAATCGAACCGTCGCCGGCGACTCGGCTCGGAACCATGGTAGGGCTCATCGACTGCGACAATTTCTTCTGCTCATGCGAGCGCGGGTTCCGCCCGGATCTCGCGCACAAGCCTATCGTCGTACTGAGCAACAACGACGGATGCGTGGTGGCACGTTCGAAGGAGGTCAAGGCCATGGGCATCCGCGACTGTCTGCCCTACTATCAGCTCATGGAGATGTACCCCGACTCGGGCATAGTGGCGTTCTCGTCGAACTACACCCTCTACGGCGACATGTCGGCCCGCGTCATGAGCATACTGCGTGAATCGGTACCCGACATAGCCCAGTATTCCATCGACGAAGCCTTCCTCGACCTCAGCGGTATGGAGACACACGACCTCAAGGCATGGGGCGAAGCCTTGTGCCGCAAGGTGTTGAGAGGCACCGGTATGCCCGTAAGCCTCGGCATAGCTCCGACAAGGACTCTTGCCAAGGCGGCCAGCAAGTTTGCGAAGAAATATCCCGGTTACAACAAATGCTGCGTCATAGGCACCGACGAGCAGCGCATCAAGGCCCTCCAGCTGCTGCCTGTCAACGACGTATGGGGCATAGGGCGACAGATCACCAGGGCCCTGGAAGCCTCCGGCATACAGACAGCCTACGAATTCGCCCAAAAGCCGAGGAGCTGGGTAAGATCCAGGTTTCATGTCACGGGCGAACGCACATGGGCAGAGCTCAACGGCGAGAGCGTCATCACCACCGACTGCCTCGACGAGGTGACGAAGAAGAGCATCGTCACAAGCCGCAGTTTCCCGGGGATGCTGACAGATCTGGCCGACCTCCGCAGCCATGTCGCCAACTACGCCGCGCGTTGTGCCTTCAAGCTGCGCCGACAAGGATCCGCATGCTCGCTGGTGACGGCCTTCATTCAGTCCAACCACTTCCGCGAGGACCTTCCGCAGTACGACAACAGCGGCTCCTACTCTTTCATGACCCCTACCAACGCCACCAACGAGATTGTCGATGTCGCCAACCGTATCCTCGAGCGGATATACCTCAAGGGAATCCACTACAAACGTGCCGGAATCATGGTGTCGGGACTGTGCCCCGACTATGCCATCCAGCCCGACCTCTTCAGCTACGACCCCGAGCGCAGCAAGAAGTACAATGAGCTCTCCAAGGCCATCGACAGAGTCAATGGAGCCATGGGAGCTGATACCGTCGTCCTCGGCGCTCAGCAGTACCGCGAAAAAAGCGAGGACGGCAAGAGCATAAAATTCGTCAACGCCATACGCCGCGCCATGAAGTCGCCGGACTACTCGACACGCCTCGGAGCTTTCAAAGTTTCATAGGGAAGACGGCATAAACTGCCCCCAGAATGCCTTGAAAGGCACTTCTGTTTAGAATCTTTATACTCTTTTACAACTTGATTTAACAGAATTAAGAGCGCTTATTCGTTATGCTATTACAAAGAAAGATAGGACATGCACAACGAAGCATCCTCGTCTTTAAGCTGGGTAGTGATACCAGGTTTAAGGGCTCTCATAAATAAATAGTTGAAACGTGGAGTGGCCGCTACCCTAATTCGGGCAACGGCCACTTTTCGTTTTCAACTATTACCGGCCCGAAAAGACCAACATCCCAAACAGAAATCACATGAATTTAATGCTATTAATATTTACTTAGCAAATATAATAATATTTATCATAAAAAGTTTGCTTTTTTTGAAAAAGGCAATTATATTTGCGCCATAATGCACAACGTGATGCCGACTTCACCAAACAATTCACAAACGGATCCTAAATCTAATTCACAAATGATTAAATCGATGAATAAATTCCATGTAATGATGATAGCCATTATAACGGCTATCATTAGTTGCGCAGCCTTTATTATAACAAGCTGCTCATCAAACGAGAAACTCGAACCTATATCTCCAACTGATGCTATCGGCAAAGAATACACAGAACTGATAACCTCTTTAAAGAACTACTCCTCTCATTACATCCCTTCCCAAAAATCGCGAGGAGATCTAGGCTTCGGTAAATTTAAAGAATCTATAAAAGCCGATTACAGCGGCCATACAGAAGATGGCAGTACTTCGTTATCGATATCCAAATCCCGAAAAAAATGGAAAGATCTACACAGAGACGAAAACATCGAAGCAATCGAGGAATCATTAACAGCGCCAAAACGAGCTCTTATCCAAAACCTTATCGACAGTCTCAAGAATGAGTATACATTAAACCCCAATAACGCTGGAGCTCTCCATAACGCATCAATTCTGCAATCCTTACTCTTTAACAACCTAAACGTCAAAACAACTCTTGAACTCGTTCAATCTGTTTTCAAATCCTTCGATGCGTTAGGGATTGAAAATACTAATATGACTGAAGAAGAAGCTGTCAATAAAATAGACAATTTCTTTGAAAATATTTACGACGATGATATTTCTGTCATCTACAATCGCTTAGGCACTATCCATCCCGAAAGAAAAGGCGAATTTAAAGTTCTAACTTCGTATTTTACCAACATTCAAACAATGTCGAATATCGAAGATATCGCCAACTATACAGAAGGTTATATTTCAATCATCAATTCATCTACTATTTCTGTAAATGAACAAAAAAAAATAAACGCGAATATATCAATAGCATTAGCAAGCCTCAAACTATGGACATTCATAGATTCACTGCCAAATAAAGCTGTTGAAAATTAATACTCAATCTAATGGTATGCCTTCGAAATGAGGCATACCATTAAATTATCGTTTGCATGAAATTCATAGTCTTAATATTGCTACTTGCCTCGACTTTAGAGCTCAGCGCGGTGGGACTTACAGGAATTGTGTTGGACGAAAACCACGAAACTCTACCCTATGCGACAGTCAGAGTAAAGCATAAACGCACAGCGGTACTCAGCGACAGTCTCGGTATATTTACTTTTCCGGAAAGTGCTGTCAACAAACAGGACACCCTTACAATCTCGTACGTAGGATACACGATAAGGGCATTTCCTCTTGCCGGACTCGATATCAACGACACTATCACAGTCGAAATGAACCCAGGCAAAACATCACTTCCGGAATTTGCCGTCACCTCCAACAAGAGGCTGAAACGTCATATCAAAGGCAAACGCCATAGCAGTGGCATATTAAAAACATACATTGACAGACAATCTATTGGTGATTGCGTCGGATACGAGTTCCATGCCAAGAAAGGAAAGAAACTGATTGTAGACAAGGTTGGTATGATGTTCTGCGATGGCGACAGCATGGCGACTCACATAAAATTCCGAATCAATATCTATGATATGAGCAAAGTTCACAGAGACCCTACCAGAAACTTTGTCAATGTACTTAACAAACCAATATATTTCGACTTTATATTAACCAATACTGACGAACGCAAAATCGAATACACCCTCCCGGATCCCATAGTTCTCCCCGAAGATGCCATGGTTGAGCTTGAAGTGGTCGATATTATCGAAGGCAATAAATTATGGTACAAATCGAATGTCCTCGGCAAAAGGACATGGACAAGGGTTCTCGAAGATAACTTTTGGATAAAAGATCCTTTTGCAATGCCTTTCTTCGTGGAATGTCTTGAAGCAGACAAGAAATAGCGTCTTCACTAACATATAAAAACGGGATACAGGCTCACTCGAAAAATCGGTGTATGTACCCCGCTTTTGGTATTCTGGACTAAGGCTATGCCAGATTATGAGCTAATTCTCGAAGCTTCTCGTCGTCGCCGGGATGGAGGCGGCTGTGGAGGGTCACGACGGGGTCGACGATGGCCATACCCTTCATCCTGCCCAGTTCGTCGCGCATCAGTTTTGCGGCTACAGGAGCCCACGAACCGTTTTCAACGAGGCCGACGGTGCGGTTGCAGAAATTCTTGAGCTGCAGGTGGTGCAGGAAGTTGTGCATCGCCGGGAAGAGCGACGCGTCGTACGTCACGGAACACAGAGCCATCGCGCTCAGCCGGAAAGCCATAGCGACGGCGTAGGACACATCATGACGGGCAAGGTCCATGAGCACGACTTCACCTGCCCCGGCATCTTCGAGGTCACGGGCGAGCTGACGTGCAGCCGCTGCCGTACCGCCATAGACAGATGCGTAGGCAACGAGGACACCGCGTGTCTCCGGCTCGTAGCGGCTCCATTTGTCGTAGAGGCCGACGCAGTGACCGACAGTGTCGGTCAGTGGATATCCGTGAAGAGGACATATCGTCTTGATATCGAGGCCGCCAAGTTTCTTGAGCACTGCCTGGACACAGTTCCCGTACTTGCCGACTATGTTGCAATAGTATCGTCGGGCTTCGAAGTCCCAGTCCCCCTCGGGAACCGTCGGCGAGAAGGTGCCGAAAGCATCGGCCGAGAAGAGAATGCCGTCCGTGCTGTCGTAGGTCATCATCACCTCGGGCCAGTGGACCATCGGGGCCATGAAGAACTGGAGGACAATGGTTCCGAGAGATAGAGTATCGCCCTCTTTGACGGTAATCGAACGTGCCGTCACACCACTTCCGGGGAAGAAATCCTCGAGCATGCCGACAGCCTTGGCCGTGCATACCACTTTCATGCCGGGATAGCGTTCCAGCGCCTTGGCAACACTGCCGGAATGGTCCGGCTCGACGTGCTGCACGATAAGATAGGAAGGCTGACGACCATTCAGGGCCTCGTCGACCTGTCCGAGCCATTCGTCGCAGCGACGGATATCGACAGCATCGACAATGGCGATCTGTTCGTCGTCGATAATATAGGAGTTGTACGACATTCCCATCGTCAGGGGGTACTGGCCTTCGAAGAGGTCGAGATTGTCGTCGTTGACGCTTACCGACAGTATCTTGGGACTTATACGGAACATTTTCCTGTGTGTTTATTTTTCGAGGGCTTCGAGAGTGGCGCGGAGTGTTTCGAGCTTGGCATCGGCATCAGCCAGCTTCTTGCGCTCGGCGCCCACGACAGCCTCAGGGGCATTGGCGACGAAGCGTTCGTTCGACAGCTTCTTTTCCACGGACTTGCGGAATCCTTCGAGATAGGCGATATCCTTGCGGACACGCTCGAGTTCGGCAGCCACATCGACGTTCTCACTCTGTGGAACATTGAATTCGACGGTGCCGACCATGAACGAAGCAGCAGCGGCATCCTTGGCGGCATCGAGAGTGGTCTCGGAGACGTTGGCGAGCTTGCCGACGATGGCGATGACATTTGCCGGAATCTTGCCGAGGACGTTCAGGCGCAGGCTCTCCTTGGCCGGGATGTTCTTTCTCGCGCGTACGGCACGGACACCGTTGACAATCTCCTGTGCCATATCCATCTCGGCAAGGATTTCGCTGTCGACAGCACCTCCGGCCGGCATGGAGGCATACATGATTGAAGTGCCGTCGGGCGCGCCGTTGCGGAGGTTCTGCCATAGTTCCTCGGTGATGAAGGGCATGAAAGGATGCAGCAGGCGCAGGAGGGTATCGAAGAATCCGACTGTGCGGTCATAGGTGGGACGGTCGAGGGGCTTTCCGTAAGGAGGCTTGACGAGTTCGAGGTACCACGACGAGAAGTCATCGCGGAAGAGCTTGTAGACGGTCATGAGGGCCTCGCTGATACGGAACTTGTCGAAGCAGTCGTTGATTTCGGCCACGGCGGCGTTGATGCGCGACTCCATCCAGCGAGCGGCGATTTCGCTCGTAGGCGCGGCAGCGGCATTGTCGTCGATTTCCCAGCCCTGGACGAGGCGGTAGGCGTTCCATATCTTGTTGCAGAAGTTGCGGCCCTGCTCGACGAGCTTGTCGTCGTACATGATGTCGTTACCGGCGGGCGCAGCGAGCATGAGGCCCATGCGCACGCCGTCGGCACCGTAATCACGGATAAGGTCGAGGGGGTCGGGAGAGTTGCCGAGACTCTTGGACATCTTGCGGCCTATAGCGTCGCGGACAATACCGGTAAAGTAGACGTTGTTGAAGGGTTGCTTGCCGACGTATTCGTATCCGGCCATAATCATACGGGCAACCCAGAAGAAGATGATATCGGGGCCCGTAACGAGCGTGGCCGTAGGATAGTAATAGTTGATTTCCTCGTTTCCGGGACGGTTGATGCCGTCGAAGAGGGTGATAGGCCAGAGCCATGATGAGAACCATGTGTCGAGAGCGTCGGGATCCTGGCGGAGGTCTTCGGCACGTAGAGCGGGGTTGCCAGATTTGACACGTGCTTCTTCAAGAGCCATCTCCGGGGTGAGGGCTACGACGAAGGTCTGGTCTTCTTCAGGACCGTAGAAGTACGCCGGGATACGGTGTCCCCACCAGAGCTGGCGGCTGATGCACCAGTCCTTGATATTCTCAAGCCAGATGCGATAGGTGTTCTTATATTTTTCGGGCACGAAGCGGATGATGTCGTCCATCACCGGCGCGAGGCTCTCTTTTGCGAAGTGCTCCATCTTGACGAACCACTGCAGCGACAGACGGGGCTCGATGGCCACCTTCGTACGTTCGGAGAAGCCTACATTGTTCGTATAGTCTTCGACTTTCTCGAGGAGTCCGGCCTTGTCGAGGTCGACGGCTATGGCTTTACGTGTGTCGAAGCGGTCCATACCGACGTACATGCCGGCGGCTTCGGCCACGGTGCCGTCCTCGTTGAATATGTCGATGATTTCGAGATTATGTGTCTGGCCGAGGGCATAGTCGTTCTTGTCGTGCGCCGGGGTAACCTTGAGACAGCCTGTACCGAACTCGATGTCGACATAACGGTCCTCGATGACGGGAATCTCACGGCCTACGAGAGGCACGATGACACGACGACCCTTGAGCCAGCGGTTCTTGGCATCCTTGGGATTGATGCACATGGCGGTATCGCCCATGATAGTCTCGGGACGTGTGGTTGCAACGACGGCGTAGTGGCGCCCGGAAGCGTCGGTATGAACAACGTCGCCCTCGGCAGCTTCGACAGGCACTGTCTCGTCGGCCAGATAGTAGCGCAGATAGTAGAGCTTCGACTGCTCCTCGACAAAGAACACTTCGTCGTCGCTAATGGCAGTCTTGTTCTGGGGGTCCCAGTTGACCATGCGCAGACCACGGTAGATGAGACCTTTATTGTAAAGGTCAACGAACACCTTGGTCACGCTCTCGGAGCGCAGTGGATCCATGGTGAAGGCGGTACGGTCCCAGTCGCAGGAAGCGCCGAGCTTACGGAGCTGCTTGAGGATGATACCGCCGTGTTTCTCGGTCCAGTCCCAGGCATGGCGCAGGAATTCCTCGCGGGTAAGGTCGGTCTTCCTGATACCCTCGGCAGCGAGCTTTGCGATGACCTTAGTTTCGGTCGAGATGGAGGCGTGGTCGGTGCCGGGCACCCAGAGGGCGTTCTTGCCCTGCATACGCGCTCGACGCACAAGGATGTCCTGGATAGTATTGTTGAGCATGTGGCCCATGTGCAGGACACCGGTGACGTTTGGCGGCGGTATTACTATAGTATATGGTTCGCGTGCATCGGGTGTGGAATGGAACAACTTATGTTCCAGCCAGTAAGCATACCATTTATCCTCCACATCGGCAGGATTGTATTTCTGGGGCAGTTCGTTCATCGTCGGGAAATGCTTCTTATCTGTATTTTTGAGACTGCAAAATTAGCAAAAACTAAAATATGTTCAAAAAATACACACTTAGTATTATGCATGTTAACACAAAAAGTATTACCTTTGCCGAAGAAAGCGCCCATACCACAGCGCTTTCATCATTAGAGTTACGTAACATTCAATTATACTAATCATGAATCACAAAATTTTCTATGTACTCGGACTCGGCACGGCTTTGATGCTCAGCTCCTGCGGAAAGAAGATGGGTCAGTTCAGTGCTGATTATTTCAACGTCAACCCCAATCCACTGGAAGTAGTCGGTGAAAAAGTTCCCGCACGTGTCAATGCTAAAATTCCTGCCAAATTCTTTGTAAAGAACGCCGAGGTGACCGTTACGCCTACCCTCGTGTTCAACGGTCAGGAAGTTGCTTCGCAGGCCTATACTTTCCAGGGAGAGAAAGTACGTGGCAACAATCCCGTAATCTCCTACGAACAGGGCGGCATGCAGACAATTCCCGTCAGCTTTAACTACCAGCCCGCTATGGACAAGAGCGAACTCATGCTCAACTTCACCGTCCGTCAGGGCAAGAAGCAGTATGTCCTTCCTCCCGTCAAGGTTGCCAACGGCGTGATCGCTACCGCCGCTCTCGCTAACGCAGGAACAGTGGACCCCGCTCTCGCTGCCGACGCTTTCCAGCGCATCATCAACGAAAAGTATGCAGCCGACATCATGTTCCTCATCAACCAGGCCAACATCCGTGCCGGTCAACTCAACACCGACGCCATGACAGAACTCCAGCGTGAGATCATCGCTGCCAACGGCGACACCTCGCGTGTTCTCCAGGAAATCAACATTTCTTCCTACGCTTCTCCCGATGGCGGTGTGGAACTCAACACACGCCTCGCTGAGAACCGCGAAAAGAACACCAAGGCCTACATGAACAAACAGCTCAAGAAGGACAAGATCACCGAATTCGGCGAACTCACAGCTCAGTTCACCGCTCAGGACTGGGAAGGCTTCCAGAAACTCGTCCAGCAGAGCAACATCCAGGACAAGGACCTCATCCTCAGCGTTCTCTCCATGTACAAGGATCCCGAACAGCGCGAACGTGAAATCCGCAACCTCTCGAACGTATTCGAACAGCTCGCCGACCAGATCCTCCCGAAACTCCGCTACTCGCGCATCACAGCTTCTATCGACGTTATCGGCAAGAGCGACTCCGAAATCCTCGCCCTTCTCGAATCCGACCCTTCCAAGCTCAACGTTGAAGAAATCCTCTACGCCGCTACCCTTACCGACGACAACGCAAAGCGTCTCCAGACCTACGACAAGGCCGCACGCCTCTATCCCAACGACTACCGTACATGGAACGACCTCGGTCTCGCCCAGTACGTAGACGGTGACTACAACGCTGCAAAGGCTTCCTTCGCAAAGGCTGCCTCCATGGGCAACAACCCCGAACCCAAGATGAACCTCGGTCTTATCGAACTTCTCCAGGGCAACTATGCAAAGGCTAACCAGTACTTCGGTTCCGCTGCCGGCGTAGCTGAACTCGGTGGTGCTCTCGGCGTTTACTACCTCAAGCAGGGCGATGCCGCTGCTGCCGTCAAGGCTTTCGGCGACACCAAGAGCAACAACGCAGCTCTCGCACAGATCCTCACAAAGGACTACAGCAAGGCTAAATCGACTCTCGCTGCTATCAACAACCCCGACGCCACCACATACTACCTGATGGCTGTCCTCGGCGCACGCACCAACAACGAGGCTATGCTCAACACCAACCTCCGTCAGGCTATCCGCCTCGACAACAGCCTCGCAAAGAAGGCCGTCAACGACCTCGAATTTGCCAACTACAACATCAACAAGGCTCTCAACTAATCACATAGTTCTAATTCACACCATCAAAGCCGCAACCCGGGTGGGTTGCGGCTTTTTTCTGCCTGAACAAAAAGAAAAACACAGGCGTTACAATTCCATACTTTCACCCACTTTACGGATGATACGAATCATTGCTGTCATATTATGCCTCCTGTCCACGCTGTATCTGATTCCGATACAGGGAGAATGTACCGAAATCACCGAATACGAACCGGACACCGAGACGGAATATAGTTCATTCATTACCACTAAAAGTGTATCTGTACCGGCATATGAAACGGGTCAGGGTACAGAACTCCCCTACGTACGGCAGCGCCATTTTCCACCGGCACCGGAACCATGTGCCATCCCCGCAGAGCCACAGACGCGCATAATGCACTGTGTATTCCGGGAATAACGAGATATAAGTCGACAGCCTCTCCCCTCCGTAAACCGACCGGCGACACGACACGTCGCCGTATGTCTGACTTATATATTTTCACATGACAATTATATTCCTATATCTTATAGGGGCTCTCGCAGTATCTTTCCTGTGCTCCGTACTGGAAGCGGTGCTCCTTTCGACACCCGTCTCATTCATATCCATGAAAGAAAGCCAGGGCGTGAAGACGGCCACCCTGCTTATGAAGTACAAGACCAACATCGACCGTCCGGTAGCCGCAATCCTGACGCTGAATACCGTTGCGCACACCATCGGTGCCGCAGGCGTAGGTTCCGAATCCGTAAAAGTTTTCGGAGAGGCATATTTCGGCATAATATCAGCGATACTGACACTCCTCATCCTTGTGCTGTCCGAAATCATCCCCAAGACGATCGGCGCGTCGTACTGGCGTAGTCTCGCTTTACCGTCGGCAAAAGTGATCCGTGCGATGATTATTGTCACCTATCCCCTGGTGTGGCTCTCCGAATTGCTGACGCATTGTTTCTCACCAAAGATACAGCCGCTCACAGTCAGTCGGGAGGAGGTCGCAGCCATGGTGAACGTCGGCACCGACGAAGGTGTCATCGAGACAGCTGAGAACACCGTGATACAGAATTTCCTGAAACTTGCCGAGGTCCACGCCAAAGAAATCATGACACCATTCGTTGTCGTTTCGTCGGTCGACAGGACCACTACCCTTAAGGAATTCTACGAAGACAAGTCTCTGGAGGCTTTTTCCCGCATTCCTGTCTACGATACCGACCGAGAGTTCATAGTCGGATACGTCCGTCGTGTCACCGTTCTCGAACTTCTCTCACAGGACCATCCGGACATGACGATAGACGTAATCGTACGGCCTGTCCTGTCCTTCAACGAAACTGAAAAGGTATTCGACATATGGCAGAAAATGCTTCAGCAGAAGGAGCATATCTCCGTTATCACCGATGAGTACGGCTGCATGCGCGGCATAGTGACAATGGAAGATGTAATTGAGACCATGCTCGGAGTCGAAATAGTCGACGAATGCGATACCATCGAGGACCTTCAGGCCATGGCCCGCAAGAAATTCAGATGCTCCGCAGTACCTACCGTCTAAAATAAACTGACAAACCAGGCTGCCTCGGACGAAGCAGCCTGGTTTGTTATTAATCAATTTTTGAAGCCTTAAGAATGGATATGCCATGCGGCAGTATCCGGAGTGATGTCAGCGACTCCCATCCCGGGAGCCGGCCGGCTCAGTGCTTGACCTCATTGAGGTAGAGCTCTGCACGAGCGAGGCAATAGTTCGCCGTGCGGAACCACTGAGCGCTTTTTTTGAATAGTGTCTTCATAACTAACGGAATTAATAGGTTACACTAACTCGTTTGCTTTAAAACGCCGCAAAGGTACAAAATGTTTTATAATTATGTTATACAACATAGTTATTTAACATACCGGGGCAGGGCTTTTCAACTGCTGAAGAGATTCCCGCCGACCTTCACTGAAGGGGATATGTACGAAAACGGACAGTACACCCAACTATAAATCACTGAAAACCAGACACACTTGACAAAAGGAGATGATTTATGCTAATTTTGAGGCATGGATAAGATCATCGACAAACAAGACCAAAAGCGTCGGAGCCGCAAACGCCTGCTCCGCACAATGAGCTGGGCAGCCCCGCTCACGGTCGCCATCATATGTGCGTTCTACTTCGCCGGGAGCACCGGAATCAGTAAATCTTCCCTCACTATCACCGAGGCACGCCGCGGCTCCCTCGAGACGACTGTCGCAGCCTCTGGCCGCGTCGTACCGGCATTCGAGGAAATAGTCAATTCGCCTGTTGTCAGCCGCATCCTTGCCGTCTATGCCCAACCAGGCGACAGCGTGCGCGAAGGCATGCCGCTCCTCGAGCTCGACCTGCGCGCCACAGAGACGCAGTACAAGAATCTCAGCGATCAGTACCAGATCAAGATCAACGAGCTACATCAGCTGCGTCTTGCCAACCGCAGCGCACTGACCGACCTCGAAATGCAAGTCCGCATAAAGGAAATGGAGGTCAACACCCTCGCCATCGACGTACAGAACGAGCAACGCCTCGACAGCATAGGCTCCGGCACGGGCGACCGCGTCCGCAAAGCCCAGACAGCCTACAGCACCGGCAAACTACAGCTTGAATCGCTGCGCCAGAAACTCGTTGCCGAACGCGAACGTCTCGCCGCCGTCGAGGCAGCCATGACACTCGAAGTCGGCAACAGCGCCCGCGACCTCAAGGAGATGGAACATCTCGTACGCCAGGGACAGATACCGGCTCCTCACGACGGAATCCTGACATATCTCAACAACAGCATAGGAAGCACCATCGCCGCTGGCGAGAAAGTGGCCGTCGTCGGCGATCTCAGCCGCTTCAAGATAGCGGCCGAGGTACCCGAGGGCAGCAGCTTCAAGGTACAGCAGGGCGCAAAAGTCAAAGTACGCATCAGCAACGTCGAGCTCGACGGCACAGTGGCCAATGTAGAGCCGCAGTCGACAGGCGGCGCCGTACCCTTCACCGTCATGCTCTCCGACGCATCGAACAGCCGCCTGCGCCCCGGCATACGTACCCAGGTCTACGTTGCCTACGGCTTCAAGGAATCAGCTGTCCTCATCCCCAACGGCGAATACTTCAACGGGCCGGGCGAATACCAGCTCTTCGTCGAAGAGGGCAGCAAGCTGAAACGCCGCAAAGTGACCCTCGGCGACAGCAACCGCCTCTGGGTCGAAGTCACCGAAGGCATAGAGCCGGGCGAGAAAGTCGTGACCTCCGACATGTCGAAGTATCAGAACCACAAATCCCTATCCGTAAAATAATAAAAAACCCACAATACTATGTCCATCATCACTCTCGAAGGCATCAACAAAGTCTACCAGACAAAAGAAATCGAGACCACCGCGCTCGAAAATATTAATCTGAGCGTCGACAAAGGCGAATTTGTCAGCGTCATGGGCCCGTCGGGCTGCGGCAAGTCGACCCTTCTCAATATCATCGGGCTTCTCGACCGTCCGACAGCCGGCACCGTGCGCCTCCTCGGTCGGGACTGCAATGCCCTCGGCGACACCGCTCTGTCTCATTTCCGCAACGAGAACCTGGGATTCGTTTTCCAGAGTTTCCACCTCATTCCCTCACTCAATGTCCAGGCCAACGTCGAACTACCCCTTGACTATGCTACGGGCATAAGCTCGCAGGAACGCCGCCGTCGTGTCGACGAGGTGCTTGAACGTCTCGGCATGAGCCACCGCAAGAAACATATGCCGAGCCAGCTCAGCGGCGGACAGTGCCAGCGCGTGGCCATAGCCCGTGCTATCGTCAGCCACCCCTCCATCGTACTTGCCGACGAGCCCACCGGCAACCTCGACTCGCATATGGGCGGCGAGGTGATGGACCTTCTCCACAGCCTCAACAAAGAAGACGGCATAACGATTGTGATGGTGACACACAACGAAACACAGGCGCGCCAGACCGACCGAATCATCCGATTCTTCGACGGACGCATAATCTCATAAGGCAATGAAAAAGAAACTGATACAGATCATCTACGACATGCGCACCCAGCCGGTCGTAGCATGGGTGACAATCATAGGCACGTCGCTGTCCATCTTCCTGATAATGACAGTGATGATGATGCACCAGATAATGATTATCTCCATCGAGCCGGAAACGCACCGCGACCGCATGCTCTACGGCAAATACTTCCACACAAGAAGTACAGCCCCCGATTCACACATGGACAGTTCCGCCGGACTCGCCTACGAGACAGCCAAGAAACTCTACGACGGCCTGGAAGGAGTAGATGAAATCACTTACATGGAAAACGATATCAACAGCGTCGATGTCAAAGGGACGAACAACAAGAAATTCACCGGCGATGTCCGCTATGCCGACCAGAACCTGTGGAATGTCTTCGATTACGAGCTTCTCGACGGACGCTACTATACAGCCGAAGAAGTGGATGCCGGCACTAAGGTAGCCCTTGTCACACGTACAATGGCACGCAAGCTCTTCGACAGCGAGAAAGCGGTAGGCGAACACTTCGAAATCGACCACAAGACCTACGAAATCATAGGAATCATCGAGGATGTATCCAAACTGGCCTCCATGGCCTACGGCGAAGTCTTTTCGCCCATCGACAAGACCAAAACATGGGGAGGCGGTTTCGGACCATTCATGGTCGCGATGCTCGTACGCGAAGGTGTCGAAGAAGAGGAAATACGCTCCCAGGTACGCAAACGCTACGCCGAAATCGATGCCGAGCTCGCACCCGAGGGAATAGCCACCGTCTACCACGAAGCCCCGTTCAACCAGGAAACTATCGCCGGAGGCATAAGTGGCAGCAACACCACTCCCGAGAACAGCGGAAGCAGGGTGCGCGGTTTCATCTACGCCATACTCATTCTCGTCCCGGCCATAAACCTCAGTACCATGCTCCACAGCCGTCTGCGCCGCCGCGTAAGCGAGCTTGGCGTACGCCGCGCCTTCGGATGCACACGCAAGAGAATAATAGGCGACATCATCACCGAAAACCTCCTCATCACCCTCGTCGGAGGTATCATCGGCCTTGCTGCAGGCATCCTCTTCGCATTGTTCTACGACGGTCTCTACACCTCTGCCGACGGCGCGGCCGTGCGTCCTGCCCTGAGTCTGCTCCTCAACTGGCGCATACTCCTGTGGGCATTCGGAGCCTGCTTTATCCTCAACATTATCAGCGCCTCGGTGCCGGCATGGCAGGCATCGCGCCTTAACCCGGTGGAAGCCATAAACGCAAAATGATGAAACGCAAACTTATAATGCAGATGCGCAACGAATGGCGCAGCAACATTTGGATGATGGTCGAACTATTCATCGTCGGCCTCGTGCTCTGGCTCGTATTCACTATCCTCAACGGCCTTTCGGCACTCCACCAGGAACCTGTCGGTGCCGACTACAACGACATCTACGTCGGCGACCTGGGATTCATCGATAAAGAATCGGACACCTACAAGCCTTACGACGAAGGACATGACTACCGTACCGACCTGGACATGATCATCGCGAACCTTAAGGCTAATCCCTATGTCGAAATAGCAGGAGTGGGCTCCAACACATTGCCTTACAACTACAATTACTCAGGGAATTATTTCTTCACTACTATAGACGGCAAGACAGAAAGCTACTCCGGCAACCGGCGGTACATGTCGCCAGAGGTCGTAAAAGCAATACGTCTTCGAGGCCTCAACGGCGAGACTCCCGACGAACTCGCGGCAATCATCGAGCGGGGAGATATCATCCTCGGCGAAAAAGAAATGGGCGACGACGAAGAGCGTGCCCCTTTACAGCGCTGGCGAGGCAAAGAAGCTTTCCAAGGCAACGACTCCTCGACAGTCTACACCGTCGGCGCCATCATCAACCCTATACGACGTTCGGACTACGAGCCAAGCAGGGGAGTAGTAATAATAAATGGATCTGATTCCTGGTCGCAGATGGTTGTGCGCGTCAAGGAAGGGCGTGGCGATGAGTTCATGGCCTCGCTCACAGGCGATGCCCTGGAATTCGGCAATGTCTATGTTTCCAATATGCAAAGTATCGAAGACATCAGGGAAAACAGCCACCGCGACATCAATGTGCTGATACGCAATATATACGTCTGCGCTATCTTTGTCCTCGTAACCGTCTTTCTCGGATTCCTCGGCTCGTTCTGGTACCGCACACAGCAACGGGTTCCAGAGCTTGCCCTCCGCAAGACAAACGGCGCCACCGATGCCGATCTCTTCCGCCGCTTCATCAGCGAGGGACTCCTGCTCCTTGTTATTCCGGCCATACTCATGGTACCCTCAGGTATGGCATTGATAGGACTCTTCAACAGACTCAACGGCGACGAAGGCGGCAGCTTCTTCGAACTCAACTTCCAGGGTCTTCCGATCAGTCAGTGGATCGTCTGGGCTGCGTTGGCTATGTCGATAGTATCGCTTGCCGTCATGATCGTAGCCGGAATATGGATGCCGGCACGCAGGGCGATGAAAGTAGAACCTGCTATAGCACTCAAAGACCAATGACACGCCGAATACTGACTGTAATCGTCATCGTACTCCTCTGTTGTGTCTGCCTCAGGGCGCAGACACAGCGCCTGGAGCTGCCACTGGACGATGCCATAGCCATGGCACGTGTTCACAGCGTCGATGCCGCCGTCGCCCTCGACGAGTTGCGCACGGCCTACTGGGAATGGCGCACATTCCGCGCCGACCAGCTCCCGGAGCTCGGCTTCACAGCAACGGCACCGGAATACGCGAAGCAGTACAACTCCTACATGGACGAGAACGGCGACTACAGCTTCGTGCGCACAAACACGCTTCGCGCCAGCGGCCAGCTCTCTGTGACACAAAACATAGCCCTTACAGGCGGCAAGATATCGCTCAACTCGTCTCTCGACTGGCTGCGACAGCTCGAAGGCCAGAAAACGAACCGTTTCATGAGCATACCTATCGCCCTGACGCTCTCGCAACCCCTTTTCAGTGTCAATACCATGAAATGGGACCGCAAGATAGAACCAGTACGCTATTCCGAAGCCAAGGCAGCCTTCCTTAGCGCGACGGAGGACGTGGCGCGCCTGACAGTCGATTACTATTTCAACCTGCTGATGAGCCTCGAAAACGTCGAGATATCGCGCCAGAACCTCAGCAATGCCGAAAAACTCTATGCCGTGGCCGTAGAGAAACGCGAAATGGGCCAGATCAGCAAGAACGACCTCCTGCAGATGGAACTGAATGTCCTCGACGCACGTTCGGAACTTACGGAGTACGAGAGCAGCTACAAAGCCAACATGTTCGCTCTCCGCGCATTCCTGGACCTTGGCGAGGACACAGAGATAGTGCCTGTCGTGCCCGACAGCGTGCCTCATGCCGACATAGCCTTCGACGATGCCCTCGACCGTGCCCTGACGAACAACAAATTCGTCAAGACGATGCAGCGCCAACAGCTCGAAGCTGACTATGAAGTGGCGAAAGCCAAGGGCGACATGCGAGAAATCAACCTCTTCATGCAGGTCGGATACACGGGCACGGACACGCAGTTCGGCGAGGCCTACAACCGACTGAAAGCCAACGAGGTCGCCTCGATAGGCTTCTCGATTCCCATCGTCGACTGGGGCAAGCGCCGGGGCCGCGTCAAAGTAGCGGAAAGCAACCGCCGCGTCACCGAGAGCCGCATACGCCAGGAAACAATGAACTTCAATCAGAACCTCTTCGTGCTGGTCGAACGTTTCACCAACCAGCAACAGCAACTCGACATCGCCATCCGCTCCACCGACATCGCCGCCCAGCGCTACGCCACCAACGTCGAAACTTATCTCATCGGCAAAATCTCGACACTCGAACTGAACGACTCGCGCCTGAGCAAAGACAGCTCGCGCCGCGACTACATCAACCAGCTATACAAGTTCTGGACCTACTGGTACCAGATCCGCTCGCTGACTCTCTACGACTATTCCGGTCATCATGATATCAACGCCGATATTGACAAACTCGTAAGAATGCAGTAATTTTGCCAAATGATACTCATCATCGACGACGACCAGGCCATACGCCTCAGCATAGGGCTCATGCTCAAGCAGGGCGGCTTCGAATATGAAGCCGTCTCGAACGAGGAGGATGCCCTTCAGGCTGTGCGCCGTCCTGACCTCATGCTTGTAATTCTCGACATGAACCTCAACCTGAGCACGACAGGCCGTCAAGGCATCGATATGCTGCGCAAGATACGCATACTCGCCCCCAAAGTGCCCATCATCATGCTCTCGGCCTGGGCCACGGTGCCTCTGGCTGTCGAGGGGATGAACTACGGTGCCGTCGACTTCATCAGCAAGCCCTGGAGCAACCGCGACTTCATGTCGCGGGTACGTGCGGCCCTCGACAAGGCCGACAAAGAAGCAAGGGCAGACAAGGCCGAGACCCTCGACGACATAGAGCGCAAAGCCATACTCAAAGCCCTGCGACAGGCCGACAACAATCTCAGCACAGCGGCGCAGATGCTCGGCATCACGCGCCAGTCGCTCTACAGACGCATGGAAAAATACGGAATACAGCAATGAAGACAGCCTTCTGGTTCATACTGGCGGCCTTAGGCATCCTTGCCGCTACAATACTGTTTGCGGCCGGGTCGACACTCTACGGCATCTTATGCTCGGCAGCGGCGTTCCTGTCCATAATATTCGCTTACCGCTCCGTCGCACTCCAGATACGCACGGTAGGCACAGGCATGGACATGCTTAAGACGCAGGATTTCGCCAGCCGCCTGCGGCATGTGGGCCAGAAAGAAGCCGACGATTTAGTCGACCTCTACAACACACTTATCGACTCGATGAAGGCTGAACGGCTCCGCAACAAGGAACAGGACAAATTCCTCGGCAAGCTCGTCGAAGCCTCGCCCATGGGAATAGCCATATGCGACTACGACGGTAAGATCGAGAGCTCGAACGATGCTTTCCGTCGCCTGGCTACCCCTGCCCTCCTCGAAATCCTCGACGACCTGAAAGAAGAGGAACAGACCGTCGTCCGACCGTCGGGCGGCCAGGTGCTACGTTGCTCGCGCCAGTTCTTCATGGACCGTGGCTTCCGTCGCTCCTTCTTCCTCATCGAGCGGCTGACCGACGAAATAGTACGTGCAGAGACCGATGTCTTTCATAAAATCGTACGCACGATGGGACACGAGGTCAACAACACCCTCGGAGGCGTCGTGTCAGTACTCGAAAGCATGGCGGCAATACACGCTGACGACAAGGATATAACGACAGTCCTCGACAGCTGTCGCACTAGCTGTCTGCGGCTTGGAGAATTTGTGCGAGGCTACTCGGATGTCGTCAAACTTCCGGACCCGAGCATGGAGGACATATCGCTCGGCCGTCTCGCCGACGAGACCTTGCCCTTCTTGCAGCGTATGTGCCCGGCAAATATCAGTATTTCAGTAGAAAGAGTGTCGGAAGGAGCTATCGTGCGCCTCGACCCCATGCTCATACAGCGTGTGCTCATCAATGCTGTCAAGAACGCCGTCGAGAGCATAGGTTCACAGCAAGGACACATCTCAATCCGTATCAGCGGACGCACAATCGCAATCTACGACAACGGTCCCGGCATCTCGCCGGAAGCTGCCGAACGCCTTTTCACTCCCTTCTTCTCCACCAAACACCCCGACCGAGGCCTCGGCCTAATGCTCATAGCCGACATACTGCGCCGCCATCACGCCGCCTTCTCACTCACAACCGAATCCTCCCTCACAAGCCTGACAATCACTTTTCCGTAAACGAGTTATTTCGGACGGTCATGTTGGCGACGGAGCGATAGGCGATGGCTGATTCGGGGGCGATTCCGACAAACTTATTGTCCTCGATGGTGATATTGCGGTGTACGGGGCCGTCGTCACGGTCATTCTCGGGACATATATCGATAACAGGCGCGGCACATTCGACGAAGACATTGCGGCGTATGGTGAGGTCGCGCACAGGGCCCGACTCGTACCAGCTTTGAGCATCGTCCGCAACAAGGATAGAAGCCATAGGTATGCGGTAGAAAGTATTGCCTTCGATGAGGGATCGGCCACGGGTAGTAATGAGTATGCCTCGCGTCGGTGTCCTTGCAAAATAATTTCCGACAATCTCGACCTCCGGCGTCCACGAAATATTCTCTACAGCGATGTCCTCAATGCCGCAATCGGCAGACAAAGAACGGTCGAAGGTCAGCTCGAACTCATATTCATCTATCCGGCGTACGTCCTCGACAAGCACCGAGTCGACATAAAGGAGCGAATGGACATCGACAATGCCGACACTGTCGCCTGAATGAAAAGGAGTAAAGCCGTAGCTCTGGTGGTGCATGAAACGGACAAGAAGGCGTTCGGGCGAAGGCCGTCCGACCGCCCTGAGATGCGTTCCGTGGATATTGATAGGATCGTCGTGGGAGCCTTCGAAATATGAATTGGCTATACGTATCTTCCCCTTGCAGCCGGACATCTGCACGAAGTCGGCAAAGCCTGCATTTGTGCGTTCTGTGGTGCTGTCGGGGCGGCAACGGATGTTATCGTAGCTTATATTCTCGCTGTACTGACCGACGAGCCCGAAATTACCCATGAAATTAAACTCGATGTTCTCAAGACGCACATCGTGGCTGTTGGCGATGAGACCGCAGGCCTCGTTGCGGATGCCGTGGCGTATCTGGTAGATTTCGCCGGGATGCACGTCCGGAACCTTGTCGAAAGACATCTCGACCGTGCGGTCGCCGACGAGCCTTGCATCGGTGTAGTCGTCGAAGGGAAAATCGCAGCGCAGGGTGACGTTGCTGTCGGGATAGAACACCTGTGCCAGTTGTGGCAGTGATGTCATGCGGCCACCGTCGGCGCATACCCATCCTTCGCCCTTGAAATTGAAATGACCGTCGGCGATGTCGAAATCCGAAGGCTCGGTGACATGGAAGGTGATACGGCTATTGTCAGCTTCAAGTATCTTAATTTCCGGCACCGATGGGTCGGCAGCCGTGAGCGTAAAATTCTTCAGGCTCACATCCGAGCAGCTGTCGACAACGATAGACGTCATCTCACCGTGCGTGACAAGGCGCGCACCGTTGCCGTCGAAGGTCACGTGGCTCATCTTGCGGAACCACAGACCGATATGCTTTGTCTGGTCGGGATTCTCGCTGGCGGAGGAAGTATTAGAGATATAATAGAGCTGCTTCGATGCCTTGTCGCGGCTTATGTGGTAATCGCCCGGAGCAAGGCGTATAGTCACGTCGCGCTCCCCGAATGTCGCCGCTTTCGCAATAGCTTCGCCAAGAACCTCCGTTGCATCGCCCTGGCAGGGCTGTACATCAATGATAATATCGGATTTATCACAGCCACATACCGCGACAAGCTCCAGCACTACAGGTATGAGCTTCTTTGCATTCATAAAGATGAGTTCATTTCGTGTTTTCACGCATATTCCGACGCAATACGGAGGGAGAAGCTCCGAGATGTGCCCGGCAGTATTTCCCGAAAAACGACATGTTCGGGAATCCAAGATTATAGGATATCTCCTTGATTGATAAATCGGAGTTTTTAAGCCAATGGTTGATATCGGCAGTGACGTAGCCATTGATAATTTCGAATGCCGTCTTGCCGGATACCTGTTTGCATATTGTTGAAAGATGTTTTGCTGTAATGCACAGCTGGTCGGCATACCATGACACATTCCGAGGCTTGACTTTACTATTGGAAATCAGTCTCACAAAGCGGCGAAACAGGATTTGGCACTGCTTTAGACCGGAACCGTAATATTCCATGTTGTCGTCGGCTTCCACACGCGAAAGAATCTCAAAGAGAACAGCCCTGACAATCGAGAGAATAATTTCTTTTTGAAACACCGTGGGTTTCATCCTGATTTTAGCCTGAAGGAGGTTGCCGTAGAGGTTGAAGAGCGTCAGGGATTCCTCGCCCATGGTGTAAAGTGGCTTGTCGGCCAGATGAAAAGCCCGGTTCCACAAATCGCTTTCAGCGATCTGCGCCAGTACACCCCGCTGGGAGAGACACAGTAGCTTACCTTCGAAATCTGGGCTCAGCATGCAGTTCCCGACAACTTCGCCAGGACGACATATCAAAAGCTCATTGGGAACCATGTCGTAGTGTGTATTGTTCAAGTCGAGACTGACACGCCCCTTGACGCAGGCCAGCAGTATAAACATGTCGGTACGTATGGACCCGTTATCGACAGGCAGCTTGCGTATATCGGTATGAAACGCTATCTCATCGTCTTTATAATCGACAGACCCGAGGGTATCTATCTGGTCGAAAGCAATATTATGGACTGCATCGTTTTTCATTGTCCTTTAATTATAAACCGATGCAAAATTAAGACATTTAAGGTCATTTGAAAAAACCGAAAAGTCATCCATAGTGTCCTAAAAGCCTTATCCCGCGGTCTCACTGTCCTAAATTTCTTCAGTAACAGATAAAAAAAGGAACGGTTAACCGATGAAAGGAAACACGACTTATCTTAATAAGATGGTAAAGCGGACTTTTTGAAGTTACTCAGCCTATGATCTCGAGAGAGCCGGTCAGGGAGTCCATCAGGTAGCCGGCGACTCGCACATCGGAAGCCATGAGAGGATGATTGCGTATGAGGTCGACAGTCTCGCGGACAGCGTCGTGGGAATCTTCGAAGCCGTGCAGCCAGCCGTCGAGGTCGATGCCGCAGTGACGCATCAATGATATATGTTCCTCGCTGACACCGCGCTCGCGCATGAGATGAAGCATCTCCTCGGCATTCATACCCTGTACGCCGCACCCTGTATGCCCTATGACCATTATTTCATTGACACCAAGCTCATAGACAGCCACGAGGAGCGAGCGCATGGTCGAGTCGAAAGGATTTGTGATGGTGCCTCCGGCATTCTTGATGATTTTGACATCTCCGTTACGTATTCCGAGTGCTGCCGGAAGGAGCTCGACAAGACGGGTATCCATACATGTGACTATGGCAATTTTCTTGTCGGGATATTTCGAGGTGATATAGCGTTCGTAAGATTTGCTTTCGACGAACTCTTTGTTGTGTCTGAGAATCTCTTCTATCATTTTAAGTCTATGATTTATGTTGTCTATTGAGATTGGAGAGGAGACGGCGGATTGGCAGGTCGTAGAATTTCAGGCAGACATATGCGAGAAGTATATTGAAAAGACATACACCTATGGCTACCGGCCATGTTTCCGAGAGAGTGTACAGCTGCTTGTCGATCATCCACGAATAGAAAAGATACATCGACGGATAGTGTATGATATAAAGGGGAAATGAAATATCCCCGAGGAAAGTGCAGAGCCGCAAGGAGAAGCGGTCGGTGGTCTGTCCTGACGCACCGACCCATATAAGCACCGGGAATATGCAGACTATGCAGAAAGCCTCAAAGATACCGTTGACACTCACAATCCCCTCATTGCCCAGATAGGGGACTATGAATATAGCAACAAGTACAGCCGAGCAAATCCAGAAAGCTCCTCTTATTTTAGTCGGTTTGAAAATACGCGACAGAAGAATACCGGTTGTAAAGGGAAACAACATTCGCAGCATACCTCCATAGAAACCGATGCCTCCCATGCTCCAGCCCACGCTCAGGCATCCTTCGCCGCCGAGATCGAAGACTGTGAAGGCCGTAAGAGCCATGCCCAGGAGGACGGCCAGCACGGCAAGAGCCTTGGTCGGAAGACGCCGTATAAATATGGCATACAGAATATTACCTATATATTCAAAGAAAAGCGACCACGACGGTCCGTTGAGGGAGAATGCCTCGCCGTTGCCCCGGACATCATAGCTGCTGCCGGGAAAAGCCGGAATGAAGAAGATGGCACATAGCAAGGCCAGCATCAAGTCTGTTGCGTGAGCCGGATGGCCGTCCCATGTAGTGCCACCCTGGATGAGGAAGAAAACAGCACCGAGGGCGGCTCCCATCAGCAGCATTGGATGCAGACGGATGAGTCGGCGCTTGAAGAAATCGCCAGTGGATAGCCCCTTTCCCCAGCGGTCGTCGTAGGCATAACCGATGACGAAACCGGATAGCATGAAGAAGAAATCGACAGCGAGGTAGCCGTGATTCAGATTCTCGATGACAGGAGCGCCTGAAGCAAAGGCGAAGCCTTCGTTTACATGATACCAGAGTACGAGCAAGGCCGCCACACCGCGCAGCCCGTCGAGAAGTTCGTAATGCGGCTTGCTGTCAGACAACATCGAGGAGCGTTATTTCGAATATCAATGTCGAACCTCCGGGGATACCGGGCTGGCTGAAACGGCCATAGCCTTGTTCGGCAGGGATGTACACCTCCCATTTGTCGCCCACGTGCATATTTGTCATCGCTATTATCCATCCGGGGATAAGTTCGCGGAGCCTGAAAGCAGGAGCCACGCCTCCGAGGCTGGAGTCAAAAGTCTTGCCGTTGATAGTCTTGCCTACATAGTGGGCGGTGACGACGCTGGAGCGGTTGGGCTGCTTGCCCTTGGGGTTGCCGCTTTTGATCACTTTATAGCACACGCCTTTGTCGAGCGCGACAACGCCGGGCTCCTTGGCTTTCTCTTCGAGCCACTGGCGATTTTTAAGTATGTAATCCTGTTTTGCCATAGCTGCAAATTTACCTAAATTTATTCAAATAATATGTTTCTGTGGGCATCTCATTTGAAAATTGTTCACTAAAAGAGCGGCTTATCATGGCCGGCGTAGATGACTTTTGCTTTTTTAACGATGACGGGACGCTTGTTCGGACAAGAATTGTTAATTTTGCAGTTCATATTGCATGCAACCTTTATGAACCTGAACAAATTCAAGCTTCTTAATAACGTCATGGGCTGGGTGGCCTTCGCAATAGCCGCCATCACCTATCTTCTGACAGTAGAGCCCACGGCAAGTTTCTGGGACTGCCCGGAATTCATCGCACAAGGTGCCAAACTGGAAGTGGGACATCCGCCGGGCAACCCTATCTTCATGCTTACGGCCCGCTTCTTCGTGACACTCTTCGGCGGTGCCATGAGCACGGCGGCATTGGCAGTCAACTGCATGTCGGCCCTTCTAAGTGCAGCCACCATCCTGCTACTTTTCTGGTCGGTCACCCATCTTATCCGCCGACTCATCGTCCGCGATGATGCCACGGAAATCAGCTGGTGGCAGACCATGCTCATCATGGCAGGCGCCCTCTGCGGCGCACTGGCATACACCTGGAGCGATACATTCTGGTTCTCGGCAGTCGAAGGCGAGGTCTATGCCTTCTCGTCGTTCTGTACGGCCTTAGTCTTCTGGCTGATGCTCAAATGGGAAAACCGTGCCGACGAAGCACATTCCGACCGATACTTAGTGCTTATAGCCTATGTGATAGGCGTTTCGATAGCCGTCCACCTTCTCAACCTCCTCTGCATCCCTGCTCTCGGCCTGATCTTCTACTACCGTAAGTGGAAGAATGTCAACGCCGTAGGTTCGTTGATTGCATTAGGTGTGTCCTGCGTCATCGTAGGTGCTATCCTCTACGGCCTCGTCCCGGGATTCGTACAGGTAGCCCAGTGGTTCGAGCTCTTCTTCGTCAACACCTGCGGAATGAGCTACAACTACGGCGTACTCATCTATGCCATCGTGCTCGTCACCGTATTTATCCTTGCCATTCGCGCCGTTTACAGCGGCCGCAAGCCGGGCCAGATACGCCTTCTCACCCTTCTTGCCGTCGCACTCTCCGGCCTTCCCTTCATCGGCCACTCCATCATCGTCGGCGTGCTTGTCCTTGCAGCACTCGCGGTCTATCTCTACGGTTTCTGCCGTCCGCTGCCCCTGCGCGTACTTTCCCTGTCACTGATAAGCATCTTCGTCATATTCATCGGCTACTCGTCGTACGCGTTGCTGCTCATCCGTGCATCGGCCAACACCCCGATGAACCAGAACGCCCCCGACAATGTATTCGCGCTCGCATCGTACCTCAACCGTGAGCAGTACGGCGACCGTCCCCTCTTCAAAGGTCCGGTATTTGCCGAGACATTCGAAGAGACGGAATATCCCGAAGGTTCGGGCGAATATTACATCCCTGTCGACGACTATGGCCGTCCCCGTACACGCATCATCGACGGCTATCTCCGCGATGAGAACGGCTCGGCCTTCAACACTCCCGAAAAGACCTATACAAAGGTTGTCAAGACCGACCCGTCGGAGCCCGACAGCTACGTAAAGGAAATCGAGCGTCCGTCGTACAAAACCATGCCCGACCTCGACATGATTTTCACACGTATCTACAGCAACGATCCCGAAGGCCGCCATGTATCGGGCTACAAGTCCTGGGCCGGTTATTTCACCCCCGACATCAACGAGATACCTCAGGAACTCCGCAGCAAGTGGGCACAGCAGGGCTTCGCGCCGAAGTACGAAGTGATGCCCTATCTCCATCACCTCAGCCCTGTCACCACCAACGTCGATGCCACTACCGGCGAGTCTCTGCTTGAGACACCCGTCTGGAAGCCCGGTTTCGATGTCAATCTGCGTTACTTCCTCAACTACCAGCTCAACCACATGTACTGGCGCTACTTCATGTGGAACTTCGCAGGCCGCCAGAACGATATCCAGGGCAACGGCGAACCGCACCTCGGCAACTGGATTTCGGGTATCGCGGCAATCGACAACGCCCGTCTGGGCGACCAGAGCGCCCTGCCGGACGAGTTCGGCAAAGGCAACAAGGGACACAACGTGTTCTACATGCTTCCCCTCATCCTCGGTCTCATCGGTCTTCTCTATCAGGCACTCTACAGGCACCGCGACAACCCCGAACGCGGCATACAGCAGTTCTGGGTGGTGTTCTTCCTCTTCTTCATGACAGGTATCGCCATCGTTCTCTACCTCAACCAGACACCGGGCCAGCCGCGTGAACGCGACTACGCCTTCGCCGGTTCGTTCTACGCCTTTGCAATATGGATCGGCATGGGCATACCTGCAATCGGCGTGATGCTTCGCAACTGGCTCACGCCCAAGAAAGCGAAAACCGACGAAGAAGTGCCTGCCGACAAGAGTACTGCGGCCATCGCTTCGGCCTTCGTTGCCGGTGTGGTTGCTCTGGCAGTGCCTCTGCAGATGGTATCGCAGACATGGGACGACCATGACCGTTCCGGCCGCTACACAACCCGAGACTTCGGCTTCAACTACCTGAGCTCTCTCGACCCCAACGCCATAATCTTCACAAACGGCGACAACGACACCTTCCCACTCTGGTACGCCCAGGAGGTCGAAGGCTTCCGTACGGATGTCCGCGTTGTCAACCTGTCGTACCTTACCACCGACTGGTACGCCAACCAGCTCACACATCCTACCTACGAGGCCGGTGCCATACCCATGTACGCCAAGCCTAAGGACTACGAATACGAACGCCTGGCATACAGCTTCGTCGTACCGCGCAACGGTTCCGATATCAAGGCAGAAGAGACTAAAGTCGATTTCGGCTTCCTGCGTCCACGCGACCCACTATCGTACAAAGCAGAAGATGCCCTTAGAGAACTCTACGCGTCCGACACGCAGCAGTACGGCGTTCCGCTGATGACACATCCGAACGTCTACATGCCTGTCGACAGCGGCCTTGCAATGAAGCGTTACAGCTCTGGCAACGCTCACATCGACTCCCTGTATCTCGCCCCGTATCTGGCTCCCGTAAGTACCAACCTCGCGTCGCTGGGCAGCGGCATGAACCAGAGCAAGACCCTCTCGCTCGACATCGTTGCCAACAGCGTCACCAACGGCTGGGAACGTCCTACATACTTCGCAACCACCGTTCCGACAAGCTACTACCTCGGACTGACACCTTATCTGTCGGCTACCGGCATGGCTTACGAAGTGACACCTTTCGCAGGTAACACCTACAACGCCACTGCCGAGAAAGGCTATCGCAACGTCATCACCAACTACCGTTGGGGGGGCCTGGACCAGCCGGATGCCGAGAAGCTCTATCTTGACGAGACAGTGCGCCGCATGGTAGCCTCCCTGCGTTCGGCAATCTTCACCATCGTAGAAAATCTCCACGACACGGGCGATATGCCGGCCTCGGAAGATACAAAGGCCGCAGCACGAGCCGCCGGACTCGAAGAACCCGCCACGTTCGACGACATGGCACGTCAGCTCATGAATATACTTGAGACCAAGCTTCCTGCCAAGGTAACGCCCTACGACGGCATGCTCGGCCTGTACATGGCCCGTATGTACTTCGACCTCTACCTCAGTTCCGGCAATCCCGCCGACCTCGAGGCAGCCGAAAAGCTCGTGAATGCCGAGGCTGACCGTTATGCAGGCCTCGTCAAGTATGCGACAACCCTCGATCAGAGCGGTATAGCATCTCTTGGACGTGCAGAGCAATACGCTCTCCAGTACCTCGGCGAAGCCACCGCGCTTAAGAACCGTATCGATATCGTCAAGGCCAATCCTTCTGTGCTCGAAAACGCCGACGATCTTCGTCTTCTCAGCGAACTGAGCCTCGAAGCCGACCTCCGAATCGCTCCGCTGCTCTACATCGACGGTTATAGCTACGACGAAATCTCACAACAGATAGACTCATTCCCCGAATCTCAGCGCAATGTTCTTCGCATAGCGATGGACATTCTCGACCTCAACCGCCGTGCCGGTGTCGACCCGATGGCCTTCAGCAACGAGCTGATGCAGAACCATGGCTTCGATGCCCGTCAGTGGCAGTACGTTCTCAGATGAGTTTTTTGACCCGACTTATAGAGCAACCACCTCTGCTCTACCGACTATTGTTCCCGGAAGCCCTATGGCGCCTCAAGCGCCGTGGGGAACGTCCGGGCATATATCTTACATTCGACGACGGCCCCATCCCCGAAGTAACACCCTGGGTACTCGACATACTCGACAAATACGGAGTCAAAGCTACCTTCTTCATGGTGGGCGACAATGTGCGCCGCCATCCGGAACTACTCGAAGAAGTGCGTCGCCGCGGCCACAGCTACGGCAACCACACGATGCATCATCTTCAGGGCATGAAGGTGCGCGCGCACCGCTATCTGCGCGATGTCGCCGAGGCCGACAAGCTGATAGGCAGCAGCCTCTTCCGACCGCCCCACGGCCTGATCCGCTGGAAACAGGCAAAGGCACTGAAGGTGCATTACAATATCGTGATGTACGACCTTGTGACACGCGACTACTCCAAGAGTATCGACAAAGAACGTGTGTTCGACAACGTACGCCATCTGGCAAGGAACGGCTCCATCATCGTCTTCCACGACTCTCTCAAGGCAGAGAAAAATCTGCGCTACGCCCTCCCCAAGGCCATAGAATGGCTACAATCCAAAGGATTCGAATTCCGTGTCCTCCCCAACGACTGACATCAAAGAGCGACTTCGGCGACTTGCAGGCGAGGCCGGAGCCTGCGCCTGCGGTTTTGCCGAAACACATCCTCTGCCCGAAGAGGAATGTCGCCGCTATGCCGAATGGCTTGCAGCAGGTTGTCACGGGACAATGAGCTACCTCGAACGATATTGTGACATACGACGAGACCCGGGACTGCTTCTTGAGGGCTGTCGCACCGTCATGTCGCTGGCTTTCAGTTATCATGAGGAAGGTATGCCTTCGAGCCAGCTGTTTGCCGATTACGCTCTCAGCCAGGACTATCACGAAGTTCTACGCAAGCGACTTGAGCCTCTTGCGGCTGCGATGCGCGAGGCCGTACCCGGCAGCGAGACACGTATCTGCATCGATACAGCACCTGTACGCGAACGCTACTGGGCCGTCCTTGCCGGAGTCGGTTTTATAGGCTTAAACCACTGTCTTATAGTGCCCGGAACTGGCTCCAAGGTCTTTCTTGCCGAAATATTCTGGACGGCTGAAATAAAAGCCGACGAGCCTTGCAGGGATTCCTGCAAAGGTTGCGGTCTATGTGTCAAAAAATGCCCCGGCAAAGCCCTTGACGGCACAGGTATGCTTGATGCATCACGGTGCTATTCCTATCTCACCATCGAAAACCGCGACGAACTACCCGACGACATGGACTTATCGGGCCGTAAGATATATGGCTGCGACGTATGCCAGAACGTCTGTCCGCACAACCGTCGCTGCGGAGCTCCCGTTATAGAAGAATTCAAGCCGAAACCCGATGTCACAGGGCTCCGGCTTAATGATGTATTAGCTATGAAGCAGGACGATTTCTCGCGCATATTCAAAGGCAGCGCGGTCAAGCGCGCCAAGCTCTCCGGCCTCCTCCGTAATGCCAAACGCCGAAAGGAAGACGGAGAATAATTATTCTGCAATCGAGACAGTCACAGGACCGAGCAGACCAGAAGGCTGTAAGGGCGAATCGGCAGAATAGTGCCTCCATGTAGCGAAGGTATAGCGCTTCGACGGGCGAGGTTCGCCTTTGAGGAACCATTCGGGCCACTGACCACCCACTATACCATCATCAGGTAAGTGTTCGTCGCCGATAAGGCGGTTTATCCACAGATTCGTTATTTCGATTTCGAGCTCATTGTCGCCATCGACAGCAGCATCGGTGATATCTACCTTCCACGGACGCGACCACAGCACGCCGAGGTCTTTTCCGTTGAGTTTCACACGGGCTATATTCTTTACATCTCCGAGACTGAGTACCAGCCGACCCGATTCAGGCTTTTCGAGCTTGAATTTGTTATTATAAACGGCTGTACCTGAATAGTATCGTATGCAAGAATCCTCCGAAGTGCTCCAGTCCGAGAGCTCCGGGAAAGTGGTTTCTGCCGAACCGCCCCATTTCGGGTCGAAATTGACTGTCCAGGGGCCATCGAGGGCAGCTATTTGGTGTTCTTCAGGGAAGTTGGGCTTGCCGCTGTTATTTCGGGGCTTGCCTGCAAACACGATGAAGAAGGACTGCTCGGGTTCGAATCGGAGGTCGATGGTCGTGCATGTGCCGTTATCGGTGAAGGAAGTGAGGTCGCGAGTAGAACCGTCGACAGGATTCCAGAGCTGTGGCTGACGGCCGGAAGTGCGGAATGTACAAAGAGCATCCACGGTCTTCACAGTGCGGTTCGAGACAAAGAAGAGGTCGATATCGCCTTTGGTCTTGTGAATATAGCGGATATCGGCAGGCTCGGCTGAAAAATCGGGGCAGATACCGAGAGAATCGCCAAGAATAGCTTCCGTAAGGTCATAAGAAGGGTAAAGATTGTCCTCTTTGTCAAGGAGTTCCTTTCCTGTGAAGATAGTACCTTTGCCGAATTTGCGGCTCACGAGACCTGAAGCGTTCGCTGCATCGCCCCAAATCTTAGCGGCCTTGTCGAGAAGCTCTGTTTCTGCCTCAGGATATCCTTCGAGGCCGGGAGTATGTTCCGGGGGCATGCCGACAAGGACTGCACCGGCATCGACAAGTTCCTCGATTTTGGCGAGCATGGCCGGGGTCATGGTCTTATAGTTCGGCAGAACCATAATACGGTAGGAAGCTCCGGAGGGGAACACGATGCGGCCATCCTTAACTGATGCAGTCTTAAGCAGCGAGAGAGGACAAGCGTCGAAATTATAGCCGCGTTTGTCGATGAGAGTGTCGCCGACAAGAGCCGACTTAGGAGCACGGAAGACATAAGGAGCCTCTTCGGGCGTGACGTAGAGGATATCGGCGACTGTAGCCGTCTGCTGCAGAAGATACTGACAGCGAGCGATATATTTATGATAAGCGCCTACATAGGGCCACCATGTCTGGTTACGGTCCCAGTGAACACCGAAGGGACCCATCGTCATACCGGGACGCAGGGTGTCGTTGAGCGCCTGGTGCTGGTACGTATGGAAAACAATACGGTTGACACCGGCGGCAAAAGCCCAGTCTGTCTGGTTCTTCATCGAAGCCGGATGTTGCCTCCAGCCGTCGCCATTAGCTGTAAAAGACTCAGCCGGGAGTACTCTCTGACCCTTGATATTTGCGAGCGAAGAGGCTTCGACGGCGCTGAAAGTGGTATTGAAGCCACCGGGACTCCAGAATTCGGCCATAGGCACGTCGGCCTTCGCGCCGAGCTCGAGATCTTGCATAGGATTCATGTCATAGGGCTCGATGGAAAGCTGCAGGCCATGGTCGGCAGCATAGCGGCGTACCCAAGCGGCGTGATTCTCAAGCATCAGCTCCTGCATGGTCTGACGAAGGTCCCACATGAAGCGTTCGCTCATGTCCTTGCTCCCGACGATATATCCGGCATAGACAGGATAGAAAGGCATTGGGTCGTAGCCCCTGCGCCTGGTAAATTCCTCGCGGAAACCGGGAGTCCAATTCTGGGCACCTACCTCCCAACTGTCTATATGCAAGTATTTCAATCCTCCCTGTTTGTCAGTATTCAGGTCGCCGAGACGGGTAATAAGGTCATTGACAAAGACATCGAAATGAACCTTGAGAGCTGTCGTATCGGCTTTGTTACATTCGAATCCTATGCCGGGCATAGGTGCCGGACGGGTAACGGCACCGTTGTTACGAGCGCCGAGACGCAGCACTGTCCATTCGCCTTCGGGAACATCCCATGTAAGGGTGTCGCCAGAAAGCATGGCAGTGAGGTCTATAATATTATCGGGGAACACTATATCGGCCTGGTCAACGGGCGAAAGGTCGCGGGTATAATACTGTTTTACTCCGGGCTGCGAGCTATAGGGCGCACGGTAGAATATCGCCTTGTTGTCTTTATCGTCGATGAAGCTTTTCCCTGCAGTCTTTGGGAAGGCAATGACGGAAATATCTTCATAGAAATCGTCAGAACGCTGCTTCAGTTCGGGTGTCAGCGAGCCTTCTCCGAAGAAAGGGGTCATGGGAGTCGCTTTGTCGAGTTTGATTTTACGGAAACCGCCTCCGACGATATCGGTCGCAGAAGCCACCATGTGCTGCATAGACTGGGCTCCTTCCACCCAGGGACCACCGCTGCCGGTCCATCCGGGGCCTATGCCAAGGGTCATGGCAATGCCGAGACGTTCACATTCTCGAACGGCATGGACGAAACATTCCTTCCATTCGTCGCTGAAGAAGTCGACTTTGCCGCGAGGGACGCCGACATTCACTTCGAGAAAAGTCACATAGCCGATCCCGGCATCCTTCATGGCTTCGAGATCGGTCGTTATTCTCTCTTTGGAGATGTTGCCGTCCATAAAGTACCAGTAGACACCGGGACGTGCACTTTCAGGCGGATTTTCAAAATTGCTTTTCAGCTCGGACAATTCGTCATGACCTGAGCATGCGCATAGCAGTAAAGATAGCGAAGCAAAGGCCAAGAGCCTTTTAAAAGGTCTAAACATATAGGAATCAAGGTTAGTAAATAGTCAATAAGACACGGATCCGTGCTCTTTCTCAGCAGAAAAGGAGCTTGTATTCGGATTCGAAGTTGGGTGTAAGAACACCTGTGCCGATAGCACGGCTTATTTCATCCATAGACCAGAAACGGCCACCGTCGAGCTCTTCGGAAGGAGCCGGTTCATAGTCTATGACAGTACGGAAAGCATTGACAAGCTCGCGTTCGCGATCCGACTCGAAGACATAGCTCCGCAGGAAACTGTATTCGAATCCTTCGAGCCCGAGCTCTTCGCGAGCCTCGCGGAGGAGAGCTGTAGCAAGGTCTTCGCCATAATCAACGTGACCTCCTACAGCCGTGTCCCATTTCCCGGGCTGGATGTCTTTCCAGAGGGGGCGACGCTGGAGATAGAGACGACCCTGAGAGTCGAAAACATGAAGATGGACAACAGGATGAAGGAGCTTAGAACCGTTGTGGCAGTGCCCACGAGTGGCACTGCCGACGACTGTCCCGTCAGGTTCTACAATCGGGAAAAGTTCCTGAGAGTTGTCTGTCATATGCTTCTGAAGCGATACGAGAAACCGATGGAAAGGATTTCCTTGACCTGAAGCTTCTTCCACTTGTCGTCGTCACAAGGAGGAGTCTTGGTGTCATAGCGGGCGTGGACGTAGACCTTTGAGGTGAGGAAGCGGTTGATGATGAACTGGAGAGTATTCTCCCAGTCGGCCTGGAAACTGTCGTAGTCGCTGAAGGCGAATATCCGGGAATTGAAGTTGATGTTGTAGGCAATCTTCCATGTCAGGCGTATCTCGGCACTGGAACCGAAATTGTGCGAAGTCTTATGCCCGGCATCTATATTATAGTTCTGCGGATTGATCTTCTCGTTGAGACAAGTCTTGAGGCTATATGAAATAGGATTTATGGAAACATCACAGGTAAAGGTCTTCTTCGGGTTCACATAGTTGTACGTCATACCGATACCGGCTGTCAGTTCGCCGGGCGACATGAAGGCTGAACGAGGATTGCGGGCATTGACGGCGTAGTTGTTCAGGAGCTGGGTCTTGAACTGGCCCGTGAACGAGTAGTACCATCTTCTGGCAGCCTTGACACCGAAAGTAGTGTTGACTTGGAAGAGGTCGTCGGAGATATTATAGTTGTGGACTGTGTCGTTAGGCGCATTGTTGACACCAAGCTTGTACTGAGCCGTGGTCTCGAAAATGAGATTGGGGTGATACTCGGTATTGAGTTTCACGTTGTAGTACAGCGTGGCGAGCATATTGAGGTTGTTGTTACCGCCCTGATACCAGTTAGGCGACACATAAGCCTGCGAGAACTGGAGCGAAGCGTCGAAAGAACGAATCCAGTGACGTTTCTTGACAGCGGCAGTGTTGATTGTTGCATCGGCATCCTTCGCGGTCTCAAGTTCGCGGATTTCGATAGTGTGGCTCGAAGGGTCTATGACAGCATGATACTGCTTGGGGGCTTCCGGAAGCATGCTGACATTGTACTCGACGACCTCAGGATGACGGAAGAAAAGATTGTAACGCAGGTCGTCGATTTTTTTCTTGAGGGCACCTTCCTCTTCGACCCATCGGAGTTCGGGATAACCGGAAATCTGAGGGGCGAACACAGAAGTAGTGTCAGGGAAGGAGTAATGGTCGTAGATAGCCGGCATGAAGAAATAACCCGGCAAAGGGAGCGTACCCATTACCATATCGACCGGCTCGGCATAGATCGAGTCGAGATAAGCATCGAGTTCAGGGATTTCCCGGATACGGAATACCGTATCGTTGACCATTTTATTGACGAGTGCGACAGCCTGTTTTTCAGAGGTTACCGGAGCTTCGGCAGCCACAGGTACCACAGGGGGTTCGGAGCCGGACTCTCCGACTCGTGCATCGTCGAAATACTGCGCCTGAGCCGACGCTGAGAATGAAAACGACAGAATAGCGGCGTAAACAAGAATCTTTTCGATAATATGTTTCATAGGGTAGGTTTTGTAGCAATGTATAAAGTACAGACACCGAATGTCATGGGCCTCGCCGAGGCTTCTTCAAATCCGGCCTGATGCATAATTTCGGTCATATTTTTGCCTTGCGGAACGGCAGCGATGCTTTCGGGGAGGTAGGAATAAGCCCTCCTGTCGTGCGACAGAGCGCGTCCGGCCAAAGGGATGAGACAACGAGTATAGAATCGGTAGAACGGTTTTACAACAGGAGACTGAGGGACAGAGAGTTCGAGGACGGCAAGCTTACCGCCGGGACGAAGTATGCGGAACATCTCGCGATAGCCGGACGCGATATCCTTGAAATTGCGGACACCGTATGCTACCGTAATCGCATCGAAAGAGTTGTCGGGCAGCCCTGTAGCGAGACAGTCGCCGACAATGAAACGTATCCTGTCGGCTCCCGGCTTGCGTCGAGCCTGCGCGAGCATTCCTTCCGAGAGGTCGAGACCCGTCACGGATGCGGAGGGCAAGCGTCCGGCAATGGCAAGGGCGACGTCGCCGGTCCCTGTGGCGAGATCGGCGATGTCGCTTGCTTTGCTTTTTTCTACTTCGTCGACGAGTCTGCGGAGCCAGAGGCGGTCGAGTCCGAAGGTCATGGCGCGGTTCATGAAATCATAAGCCGGCGCAATGGAGTCGAACATGGACTGTACCTGCTTGTCCTTGGCCCTTGAGTCGTTATTGTAAGGATTTATGTTTTCTACCTTCATCGAAAATATGTTCGTTGAGGCAGAATCAGCCGAGGCGTTCGAGGAAATCGAGGACAGCTTCTTCGATACGGGAAGATGCCTCTGCTTCGGGTGCAGGAACGAATTTCTGACCGGTGACGTGTTCGTAGAGCTCGATATAGCGGTCGGAGATAGCCTTGCAGACTTCGGGAGTCATTTCGGGCACCTTTTCGCCGGGACGGCCCATGAAACCGTTCTCCATCAGCCACTGACGCACGAATTCCTTCGAGAGCTGACGCTGAGGCTTGCCTGCGGCGAAGAGTTCGTCGTAGGTATCGGCATAGAAGTAGCGCGAAGAGTCGGGAGTATGGATTTCATCAATAAGGATGACCTTGTCCTCGTGCTTGCCGAACTCGTACTTGGTGTCGACGAGAATCAGACCTTTTTCAGCTGCCATACGGGTACCGATTTCGAAGAGCTGACGGGTATATTTCTCCATCACTTCATAGTCCTCGGCGGAGACGATGCCCTGGGCGATGATTTCGTCACGGGATATGTTCATGTCATGGCCTTCTTCAGCCTTTGTGGTAGGTGTGATGATAGGCTCGGGGAGACGCTGGTTCTCACGGAGACCTTCGGGTAGCTTCACTCCGCAGATCTCGCGTGCACCGGCTGCATATTCGCGCCATGCGCTACCGGCAAGGTAACCACGGATAATCATTTCGACACGGAAACCTTCGCATTTGATTCCGGCGGTGGCCATAGGATCGACTTCGGCGAGCTTCCAGTTGGGGACTACGTCGGAGGTAGCGTCGAGGAAGTAGTTCGCAATCTGATTGAGCACCTGGCCTTTATAGGGGATACCCTCCGGGAGGATGACATCGAAAGCCGAAATGCGGTCGGTGGCTACCATCACGAGGATATCGCCTGCGATGGTGTAGACGTCGCGTACTTTGCCGTGATAGACTGCGGTCTGTCCGGGGAAGTTGTAATCTGTGTGTGTGAGGGTCATGATTGGTTTTGTATATAGTGTTTATAGTTTTATTCTTCTTGCTTTGGAAGGGCTTCGGCTGCTTCTTCCTTTCGGCGTGCTTTTTCTTCCTCGTCGTGCTTCTCGTAAGCTTCGACGATACGCTGCACGAGTGAGTGCCGGACGATGTCCTTTTTGCCGAATTCCACCCGTCCCACTCCCGGGACATTACTTAGGATTGCGAGAGCCTGCACAAGGCCGCTTTGGGTCTTGTTGGGAAGATCGATCTGAGTGATGTCGCCTGTGACAATCATCTTGGCGTTCATGCCGAGTCGTGTGAGGAACATCTTGATCTGGTGTGTGGTGGTATTCTGGGCTTCGTCGAGAACTATGACAGCATCGTTGAGCGTACGTCCGCGCATGAATGCAAGAGGCGCTATCTGGATGACGTTTGTCTCCATATATTCCTTGAGCTTCATTGCCGGAATCATGTCTTCGAGAGCATCGTAGAGTGGCTGCAGATAGGGGTCGATCTTGTCCTTCATATCGCCTGGGAGGAAACCGAGCTTTTCACCGGCTTCGACAGCGGGACGGGAAAGGATAATTTTACGTACCTCCCTGTTTTTCAGTGCGCGTACGGCCAAAGCTATCGCGATATATGTCTTGCCCGTACCGGCAGGACCGAGGGCAAATGTGAGGTCGTTGTTGTTGAATGCTTCGACAAGTTTCTGCTGGTTGGGATTGCGCGCGCTGATAGGCTTGCCGCTGATGCCGTAGATGATCACTCCGTCGGAGCGTTTTTCTTTCGGGGCTTCGCCTTTGATGATGTCGATGATCACGTCCTCGCCCAGCGAGTTATAGCGCTCGGCATATGCGGCGAGCTCCTTTATCTTGGTCTCGAATTCGGACGTTTCATGCTCTTCGCCGATGACACGGATGACCGACCCGCGCGCAGAAACACGCAGCTTGGGATAGAGGTTCTTGATAAGCTGCATATTGGAGTTGTTCACGCCGTAGAAGCAGACGGGGTCAACGTTGTCGATAATCACGATTCGCTCAATCATAGTCAGAAACTGGGCCAAATATAAAACCGGCAGACAAAGGTACAAAAAATATGGTACTTAAGGTCTGTTTAAGTTGTACAAATTTCAATACTGACTGCGACATGACGGGTGAAGCAAATATATCGCAGCCTCATATAATGTTAACGAATCATAACGCATAATGTTCACATCGCTGTGAGGCCGCCGTCGACGGGATAGAGAGCGCCTGTTGTGAAGCCGGCTTTGTCGGAAGCGAGGAAGAAGACAAGCTCCGCAACCTCTTCGGGGAGGCCGCAGCGGCCGATTGGGAATTCGCGGTCTTCCTCGGCCCAATATTCTTCGACCGGTTTTCCGGTCTTTTCGGAGAGGCGTTCGAAGAGCCTGTCGACAAGGGGTGTACGAATAGTGCCGGGACATACGGCGTTGACTCGTATGCCGTGCGGGGCAAGGTCGAGCGCCATGCTCTTGGTAATCTGTCCGAGAGCGCCTTTTGTGAGGCCGTAGGCGAAGCTGCCGCGCTTGCCGACGAAGCTCTGGTCGGAGGCGTTGATTACCACCGCGCCACCTCCCGATGCTATCATTACCGGCAGGGCTTCGCGAAGGGTGTTGACTGTGCCATAGATGTTTGTACCGATGACGAGGTCGAGTTCCTCGTCGGTGATATCAAGGATGGTGTTTTTGCGGTGTATGCCGGCGTTGGCGAACACTGCATCTATGCTGCCGAAGGTATTCTTTGCTGTTTCCACGGCACGGTGTATATCCTCGCGCTTTCGCGTACTTCCGTGGACAAAGACAGTGCCCGGCATCTCTTCGAGGAGCCTTGTGGCAGAAGATTCATCGATATCCATAAAAACAACATTCCAGCCGCAGGCATGGAATTTGCGGACAGCGGCAGCCCCTATCCCGGCAGCTCCGCCTGTGATGAACACGGTTTTCATTATGGTGCTGTTTGCTAATATACTATGTACCTATATAATCTATATAAATCTCTTTGTCGAATTAAGGACAAGTGCAATATTAACGAAAATGTTTGAGAAACTCTATAAAACCTGGAATAAATTCCAGGTACTTAAAACAAAAGACAGCCGGATGTGTTGGGGAGGGGTATGAGGCGCAAATGTTTCTGTTTTGTTAAAAATGTGGTCAAAACGAGTTCAAATTGTGAAAGATACAAAATAATTGTATACCTTTGTATAGTTATTCGACAAGACAATTTAGAATCACATTTCATCTTTATCACATGAGACGACTAATCTCCGTATTCATCGTGCTGTGGCTTGCACAGGCAGTAGCCTTTGCGGCCGGAGCCAATTTCACATGCAAAGGAACCGTAGTCGACGAGGAGAACGAACCTGTCATAGGCGCAGGTGTCGTTATCACCGGCGGCCGCGCCGTCGGAACGACCAACATCGACGGTGTTTTCGAAGTACGGGTTCCGGATGGCACCAAAACACTTACAATCAGCTATGTAGGGTATGAGAATGCCGTTGTCGCCGCCAAGGCCGACATGGGTACTATCAAACTCAAACCCTCGACCGAATTACTCCAGGACGTTGTTGTGTCGCAGTCGCTGGCACGCACACGTCAGACACCTGTGGCTCTGTCGCAGGTCAACAAAGCAGAAATCGACATCAAGCTCGGCACACAGGAACTTCCCGAAGTACTGAACACCACCCCCGGCGTATGGGCAACCAAGGACGGCGGCGGTTTCGGCGATGCCAAAATCAACATGCGCGGCTTCAAGAGCGCCAACGTCGCAGTCCTCGTCAACGGTATCCCCGTCAACGATATGGAATGGGGCGGTGTCTACTGGAGCAACTGGGCCGGCCTCAGTGATGTAGCCTCCAACATCCAGACACAGCGCGGTCTCGGCGCAACAGTGCTCTCGGCACCCTCTATCGGTGGTACTATCAATATCACCACACAGAGCCTCGACGCTGAAAAAGGCGGCAGAATATGGTACGGCATGGGCAACGACGGCATGAACGACTATGGCATGAAGGTTTCGACCGGTCTGATGAAGAACGGCTGGGCCATCACAGTCCTCGGTTCACACAAATGGGGCGACGGATATGTGCAGGGAACCTGGTTCAAAGCATACAACTACTTCATTAACGTTTCTAAGCGCATCAACGACAAACACCAGCTTTCGCTGACGGCCTTCGGCGCACCCCAGCAGCACAACAAGCGCTCCAGCCAGGACGGTCTTACCATCCTCAACTACCAAAGCCTCGCAAAGAAATATATGGACGGCGAAAGCCCCTATAAGTACAACCCCACTTTCGGCTATGACCTCCAGGGCCAGCAGCGTTCGTCGAACCTCAACACATACCACAAGCCCCAGATCTCACTTGCCCATATCTGGCAGATCGACAAGAAATCGAGCCTCTCGACAACAGTCTATGTATCGCTCGCCTCGGGCGGCGGCTACAGCGGCCAGGGTCGCGGCACATACAACGGACAGAACCTCAGCAACTCGAGCTGGTACGGCGCTACCCAGGGCACACCCAACACTCTCTTCCGCAACGCTGACGGCACTTTCGGCTACAACCTCATCCAGGAAATGAACCGCGCGAGCGTCACCGGGTCGAATATGGTGATGTCGGAATCCAACAACTCGCACAACTGGTACGGACTCGTGTCGACATACCAGAACCGCTTTCTCGACAACAAGCTCAACTTCATGGCCGGTATCGACCTGCGCTACTACGTAGGCTACCACAACAACAAGATTATCGACCTCTACGACGGCGAGTACTTCATGGACGACAGCAGCCGTAAGAACGTGAAAGTCGAAAACAACGCCGCTGCCGCCGACCCCAACTGGAAGTACCAGAAGCTCGGCGTGGGCGATGTAGTCTACCGTGACTATGAAGGCCGTACCAACCAGGAAGGTGCCTATGTACAGGCCGAATACACCATGCTCGACAAGAAACTCAACCTCCTGGTTTCGGGCTCTCTCAGCAATACAGGCTATCAGCGTATCGACCACTTCTATTACGACAAAGCACACGAAAAAACAGACACATATAACTTCCTCGGCGGTACAGCCAAGTTCGGAGCCAACTACAATATCGACCGCCACAACAACGTATTCGCCAACATCGGCTACATCAGCCGCGCACCGTTCTTCTCGCAGGGTGTCTTCCTGAGCTCCGCAGTATCGAATGCAGCCAACCCCAACCCGGTCAACGAGAAGGTATTCTCCGCTGAAATCGGCTACGGCTTCAACTCGCGCCATTTCTCTGCTATGCTCAACGGTTACTACACCAAGTGGATCGACAAGACCACAACACGTGGCGGCGACATCACAAGCGGCGAGCATGCAGGCGACCGCTACTATCTCAACATGACCGGTGTCAACGCCCGCCACATGGGTATCGAACTCAACTTCACCTACGCCCCCATCGACTGGTTCGAACTTACCGGTATGCTTTCGTGGGGTGACTACGAATGGGCCAACAATGCCAAGGGTTATTTCTACAACCAGAACGGCCAACCCCTCAAGAACCTTAGCGGCGAACTTGCCAGCAGTATCCTTTCCGACGACCACGCATGGGCCATCCTCAACCAGGACGGTGTCAAGGTCGGCGGTTCGGCGCAGACCACTGCGGCCCTGGGTGTCACCTTCCGCCCTTTCAAGGGCTTCCGTATCGGCGGCGACTGGAAGGTTGCAGCACGCAACTACTCGGACTACACCCTGAGCAGCTCGGCATTCTCAGCCAACAAGGAAATCAACCTCGGCGACCCCTGGAGAATTCCATGGGGCAACCAGCTCGACCTCAACGCTTCGTACCGTTTCGACATCGGAAATCTTGAGGCCACGCTTTTCGGCAACGTCCACAACCTCTTCAACTACAACTACATCGTCGACGCCACCACGCCGTCGGATGCCACAGGTACATGGGAGAATGCATACGGATTCTACTCCTTCGGCAGAACATATTCCATGAAACTGCGTATCAACTTCTAAACACAGCAAGCTTTAATCATTATTCCGACAACAATGAAAGCAACAACATACATCAAGGCCCTCCTTGCCGTGGCCATCGCCGGAGCCATGAGTGCTTGCGACGAGAACTCCTGGAACAATCACCTCGACGGCTTCGAAGGAATAAACGACCAGCCCAAGACTGATGTCCAGACTGTCGAATACACCCTTACGGATGCCAACTATTCGACCATCGCATCGCTCAGCGACAACGTAGCCCTGGCCGGAGCAGAAGGCGAGGCAGCCCTCAAGCTCGTAGGCACACAGAAGCACTTCTCGGCCGATGCACCTGCTTCGAAGTACGTTCCGGCATTCCTGTCGACAACGAACTTCCCCTACTTCACCCTTACTAACGGTTCGTCGGTACGGCTGACATACAAGGTGGCCGAAAACGTTCCTGCGGAGGTGACGGAAGCTGCCCAGGCTCAGGACTTCACCATCCCTGCCGAGGAATACCCAATGACAGTATGGGAATCGGACGAGAACTACATCGACGCATTCGCGCCGTCGCACCCTGCCTCTAAATTCATACCATCGATCCTGCTCGACTATCTTGATGCCAACGACGGTATCTATGCGCTGGTACAGTACAATGTCACCGAGCAGGAACCGGTCTTCGGCGGTGGCGGCAGCGCACCAATGGAGGTAACCGTCTTCGAACAGAGCTTCTCGGAAGACCTGGGTTCATTCACTATCGATAACATCAACCTGCCCTCCGAACTCGAATATGTATGGAGCTGGGGCGGTCCCAACTACGGAGCCAAAGCATCGGCATTCCTCAGCGGTACGAGCTACGCTTCCGAATCGCGTCTCGTGTCAGAGACTATCGACCTTACAGGTATCTCGCAGACCAAGATGACTTTCGACCATGTCGTCAACAAATTCCCCGACCTCGACTTTGCCAAGGCCAACTGCAAGCTCCTCGTACAGGTCGACGGTGGTGCATGGCAGAATGTCGTAATCCCGACATACTCCGGCAACGACAGCTGGTCCTTCGTCAACAGCGGCGAAATCGACCTCTCGGCCTTCGACGGCAAGAAGATTCGCTTCGCATTCAGCTACGTAAGCGAGGACGGCAAGTCGGGAACCTGGGAAGTGAAGAATCTCATCATGACAGGTATGACAGGCGGCTCCAAAGCTCCTGCCAAGGCTCCGGGCGCAAGCGTGCCGACAAAGGCCGTCAACACCCTCTACGTCTACACCAACGACAAATGGGTTGAAGCGAGCGGTTTCTTAGCTCTCAGTCCTTCCGACTATACAGAAATGGGCCAAAGCCACCCCAACCTCTCCAATCCAGAACCTTATCTGTCGATGTACCTCAGCCGCAACGTGCCCTACCCCGTTGAAGGCGACGTACGCAACATCGTTTGGAAACACTATGCCAACGGCGCTACCACCAACGACTGCAGCCAGTACACATACGACGGTTCTGCATGGGTTCTCAATGACTTCGTAGCCGAGGTTACGGATCAGTTCGTGATGAACGGCGGCAAATGGATGTTCGACCCGAACGTGACCATCACGCTGCCCTCGGGACGCAACCAGGAACTGAGTACGCTCTACTTCCAGGCATGCGTCGACTGGGTATTCCAGAACATCTGCAAGCCCCTCGGCGACACCGACATCAAGAGCGGCAAATTCTATGTATCGTCCTACGGCAACAACGAATACTACTCCGGCACATCAGCCTACCAGGGCAACATCGACCTCCGTCCCGACAAGGCCCGCGAACAGTATCCCGCAGGATATGAAGGTATGAGCGACGAAGAAATCGTCAGTCTCGAAAAGAAACGCTTCATGGAAGAAGTGATGCCGGGAGCCCTCTCTGCACTCCATCCCGATGCAAAGCCTCTCGAAGGTCTCGACGTGCTCTACACCATCAACTTCGCAGTCTACACCGGTTCTACCTCGACATATACGGCCATATTCAAGGTCGTAGGTCCCGGCAAGTTCGAACCTGTCAGCTGCACATGGGATGAAGCAGAATAAACAATAGCGACAGCTCAAGCATTAATAGTCAAGGATGCGTACCTTTGCGCATCCTTGACTGCTTATAAAACACAGATACGTCATGAAGGTATACACACGCACAGGCGACAAAGGCACGACATCGCTGGTCGGAGGCACACGCATCGCCAAGGATAACCCTCGTCTCGAAGCATACGGCACCGTCGACGAGCTCAACTCATGGCTGGGACTCCTCGACTCGTCGACAGCAATCCCGGAAGCCGCGCACACGACACTACGCACAGCTATGAACCTGCTCTTCGACGTAGGTTCGTCGCTCGCCACAGAAGCCGAGTCGAAATGGCAGCCGAATCCCTTCCCTGAAAGCGCCGTCGCCACACTCGAATCCGACATCGATGCTCTCGAGGCGTCACTTCCCAGACATAACCGCTTCATACTGCCCGGAGGACATCCCGACGCCGCACGCGCCAACATCGCCCGTACCGTGGCACGCCGCGCCGAGCGACGTATCGTAGCCCTCTCCGCCGACGTGGCTGTCGATCCCACGATAATGCGGTATATCAACCGACTGAGCGATTATCTCTTCGTCCTAAGCCGTTCTATCAATAATTTTAACGGTATAGAGGAAATATTTTGGGATAAAACTTGTTAGTACATAGAAAATGCCTATCTTTGCGGGCTTTTTGGCCTGAGGGCCATAGCAAAGATAAGAAAACGAACAAAAAAACCGTATAAAACCGTTTGCAGTATGTACTGGACACTTGAACTGGCCTCCAAACTTGAAGACGCGCCCTGGCCCGCAACCAAGGAAGAACTGATTGACTACGCCATGCGTAGTGGCTCGCCTCTGGAAGTTATAGAAAACCTCCAGGAAATCGAAGACGAAGGCGACACCTACGAAAGCATAGAAGACATCTGGCCCGACTACCCCTCCAAAGAAGACTTCCTCTTCAACGAGGATGAGTATTGATATAAAATCCGCCCGATCTTAAGACATAAACAACTAATACATAAGCGATTGACAAGCGACGAAATAAACTTGTCAATCGCTTTTTGTATCCTTTTATCGCAAAACATGACCGCTGAGAATCAGAGAGTTACAAATGTAATTTAGAATAAACTTGTCTAAAATACATTCTATCTTCCAAGGTTTATCTCGGTCAAGCCTCGATGAGCTAAAGGTTGTGAGTATCGAGTATGGTGAAGTATGCCATGTATCTGTTCCTTGGCTATCTTGATGACGCAACTCAATTCGCCCAGTCATGCGGAGGCGGTGGCACCTCATCAGACCTCCCGTGGGGACGCAATTCGGATGAAGACGACCGCCGCTTCGCCTACCGTTGTATGATGCAGGCTCACAAGATGCTGAAACCATCTCAGCCGAAACGAAGTATGAATGGAAGAAGATGAGAGTTATTACGTTTCTTATGATAGAGATATTCGCCGCTCACTTCAATATCTTGAATGATACAACGGTGCCATCATTATATATTAATCGCTCAATATAAAAACCTTTGCATGGAGACTCGGATAATTGTCGGCCATCAAGAGAGAAGTATTGTATTGATTTTACAATATTATCTTCTGCCACCGGGTTTTCTATGCCAGAAGAATTACGGTTGTGTCCGAATATCCAATCAAGGCGTTCCGTTGTATAGCTCTGAATGCATGTTACTTCATGAGTCCAGCCTTCTTCAATGTCAAATTTTGTTATAGCACCACGAGCGTTTAACTCATCTATGAAATCTGATGCTGTTTCAACGCTCATAATCCGGTCTGATGTACCCATTACTGTATATACGGGAGTCGTTGCAACATTGGAGGCATCACACTTGGATGGATTGCCGGCCACAGGCATGGCTGCGGTGAACAGACGAGGATATGCAGACATCATACTCCATGTTCCGGTTCCGCCCATCGAACCGCCAAAAATATAGATGTCGGTATTGTCTAACGATTCTGAGAGGACGTACCTGTCAATCAAAGCCTTCAGGATTCCAAGCATCGGACCGCCCCATGATTTGTCGGAAGGACATTGAGGAACAAGATATATTGTATTGAGCTGTTTAAAATCAAGATAGTTTGCGATGCTGTCAATGCCGGCTTCTTTCATTTGGATATCATTGTCGTTTCCTTTACTTGAACCGCCATGCAGGTAAATCACAAGTACCTGATTGCCCATGCCGTTTGTATGTGCGACTCTATATGGCATTTCAATTCCTGATGCCACAATTTTTTCTGCTTCAAAAACCAAATTATTCTCTGATTTGCCCTCAGCCACGCAGAAAAGGATGCCGATTAACGACATCCAAATCCGGAAGATTTTTCCAGCGTTCATGTTATTATCTATCTGCCATTTCTATGATTCTTTCGTTTGCCGTTGCCCTTACCCATTCTATCCAGGAGCTTCTTTTCAAGCTTATAAGCCTTGTCTATCTGTTGTTCGGAAAGGAAACCGCTGTAAATGTGATAGTATTTTTTCCGCAGGTCGAGAATCTTCTGGCTTCGATCAAGGCGCTGCTCGGTGGTCAGCCCCTTACGTGGGCCAAGTGCCCAGATTTCACGCTGGTACTGACAATATGTTTCCACATATTTATTGGTGGTTGATTCGTCAAGCGCAAGTTCATGTGCGATGTACTGTGCCTGCTTAGTAGCCAGTTCTTCACGCGACAATCGTGGACTGCTATTGTTCTGTGCTACTGCTGTTGCTCCACTTGCCACAATCATGATGGCAATAAGGATAACTCGGAATAACTGTTTCATAATTCGCTTGTTACTGTATTTGGTTTAGAAAAAAATCCTCGTGGTATATTTCGACAAGATATTCCTGGTCGGCTTCGCTCAGATTGCCGAATGCAAGGTCTATCTGTGTCAACGGGTCATTGTGAACTGCCGACAGGGGCTTTATCATCAACAATAATGCGACACTTGCCGCTGCTGCGATCCCACCGATTGAACTCCATCGGAGAATCCGACGTTTACGCTTTGTTTGTCGGTCTTTATTCAGTGTCGCGAGGACTTTTGTCTCAATATCACCGAATGTCTCTGTCGGCATCGTGTATGGCATCCGTTTTCCAATATCGTTGAAATCAAATTTTTGGGCCATTATAATAATTTTTAAGCATTCATGTATCTGACTATCTTTTCCTTGGCAATATTGTAGCTTGCCTTGACACTTGATGGAGTTGAACCGATTATATTGGCAATCTCCTCATATTCCAGTTCGTCGTAATATCGCAGGTTGAATGTCAGTTGCTGTTTGGTCGGCAAAGAAAGGATTGCGTTCTGCAGTTTCACAGCCTCGATATCCGTATAATTGACATATTCCTCATCTGCTATTGTTCTCGCCTCCGACGATTCGTTGTCTTCAAGGGAAATTATGTTATCACGCCGTTTGCCAATCAACCTGAGAGCCTCATTGGTGGCAATACGATAAATCCATACATTAAGAGAACTGTCGCCCTTGAATTTATCGATTGAACGAAATATCCGGATGAATGTTTCCTGTGTAGCATCCTGTGCATCAGAATGATGTATCACCAGACGCCGGATATGCCAATACACAGTTTCCCATTTTTCTTTCATCAGGATACGGAAACCTGATTCGGAATCATGCCGGATTGCATTGATTAATTCAGCATCGTCAGTCATGAGCTTGCGCCGGGCATAATATAGAATTTCTTTTTACCTTCAACGATTGACAGGATAGGAATATTTCTATCCATGACAAAGGCGTCAAGTTCTGCCTCTGCCGCATCCTTGTTGAGCGATGTTATTTTCGCATATTGCTTGACAGTGAGCCGTTGATTGTTGTTCAGATAGGCTAAAGCCATTGCCAACCGTTCTTTTTGGCTGAATCGGTTGCTAACATGTTTCGTAACCACATGGCGGTGTACCGGAGTTGGGATGACTACAACACGTGCCGGGTGATGAATGTGATGACGATGAGGACGGCGAGCGTCTGCCTGACTGCAACCGGCTACTATTAGAGTCGCGATTGCCATTATTTTCAATTTTGAGCTGATGTTCATGCTTTCATTTGTTTTAGCGTTCTATTTATATGACCCAGCCAAACATCTGTCGTCAAAAACAGGTCTCAAAATTTTCCAAATAATAGATTGATTATACTTCCTCTTTATGACTTTAGAGGAATTCCCCATTCTCCTCCAAAACGGCAATATAGAGGCCAAAATGCCATCGCATTTCATGGATTTTTAGTACAAAATACACTTGTCTATCCTTGGCAATATTTGTGTAATATACTGATTATTAATAATTAATTCATTCTTCAACGAGGACGAGTATTGATATGAAATCCGCCCGATTTTAAGACATAAATATCTAATATACAAGCGATTGGCAAGCAACAAAATAAACTTGTCAATCGCTTTTTGTATCCTTTTACCGCGGGGAATGTCTATTGAGAATCATAAAGTTACAGATGAGATTCGAAATAAATTTGGCTAAAATGCATCTTATCCTCCAAAGTTTATCTCGGTCAAGCCTCGATGAGCTAAAGGTTGTGAGTATCCTGTGTTCTAAAATGTGCGATGTATCTGTTCCTTGGCTATCTTGATGACGCAACTCAATTCGCCCAGTCATGCGGAGGCTGCCGCAGCTCGCTTGCATGGAGCCACAAAGAAGATTGCCGTCCATTTCTACTGCGGAATACTGCAAGCCAATAGAATGTTAGACAAATCCGACTGTGTATATGAAAAGGTTGATAAATTTATTTTTAAGCTGACAGCCATATTCTCACAGTAAATGATTAATTTTGTGAATAGAGAATTAATCAATTCATTATAATACAATTCATGAGTGAAAAACAATATCTAATTCCATCCCTTCCGCTTTCTTGTGATGTGGAGACTAAGGCTGTCATGAAGCAGACTACTCTTGCCAGTCGTAAACTTGGTGAACTTAATGGTATAGTGGAAAAGATTCCAAATCCTGAAATTTTGATTAGAACTCTTTCTTTGCAGGAAGCAATGGATTCATCTTCAATCGAAAGTATCATTACCACTCATGATGAACTTTACAAAGCTGAGATTGGTGCTAATAAATACTCCACTATTGCGGCTAAGGAAGTAAGTACTTATGCTGATGCACTTATGGAGGTGTTTGAGATTGTAAAACAACGTAATCTCATTACCGAGGGAATGATAAAAGAGATATATCGTCAGATTAAGCATAATGATGCCGGATATACCACTACTCCGGGAAAGAAGTTGATAAATGAAAAAACCAAAGAAAGCGTATATACTCCGCCTCAGACAATTGATGAGATTCAGCGACACATGCGCAATCTGGAGAAATTCATCAATGATGATACACTTTCTGACTTAGACCCTCTTGTAAAGATGGCTATAATCCATCATCAGTTCGAAAGCATTCATCCATTCGGTGACGGAAATGGACGTGCAGGCCGTGTGCTTAACATCCTATACCTTGTCGCCCAAGGTCTTTTAAATATGCCAATACTATATCTGAGCCGTTATATCAACCAAAACAAAGGTGAATATTACAGGCAGCTGCAGGCTGTAAGAGACACTTTACAATGGGAACCTTGGATTATTTTCATGCTTAAAGGTGTAGAACAGACTGCGGATGAAACTATTAAATTTATACGCGGTATATCGGATATGATGTTACAATACAAGCATCGTATCCGCAAAAATCTTCCGAACGTTTATTCACAGGATCTTATCAACAATCTTTTCCGTCACCCTTATACCAAAATAGAATTTGTGGTTAAAGAGGTTGGGGTAAGTCGTCCCACTGCCATGTCGTATCTTAACCAATTAATTGATGAAGGAATATTAAGTAAGCTTAAACTTGGCAGGGAGAATTATTATATCAATAATGGTCTTTTCAGCTTTATTCTTAATGCGTTCCATTCTGAAGGAGACAAACTGGCTGACCCTATAAATTCCAATATGGAGACAGATGAGGATGTGTAAAGATATTTTACACGTTGCCTCTAACATGTAAAATAAATCGCGATTTCTTTACACATTGCCCCTCATGTGTAAAAAGAAAGGCAAATGTTTTACTAATAGAGGAACTCTTAGCAGACCAACAACTCGCTGATCTTCAAAATGAGTTGCTGACCGTAAGATAGAAGCGAGACTCGGCGCAAAAGAATTTCCACGAGTTCACGGAAAAGAATCAGGAGCAGATACGCATGAGGCTGACCGATGCCGTCCTTGCCAGGATGGTTGTCGATGTGCGCACTATGATTGAATCTATGCCACCGGCACATAAAGCCGGGATTGACGGAGAATTTCTGACAGCTATCGCATAGCAGCCAAACGAGATTCTAAAGTGCGCAATGTATCTATTCCTTGGCTATCTCGATGGCGCAACCCAATTCGCCCAGTCATGCGGAGGCGGTGGCACATCTTCCGACTTGCCCTGGGGTCGCAATCTGGATGAAGACGACCGCCGTTTTGCCTACTGCTGCATGATGCAAGCCCACAAGATGCTGAAACAATCACAGCCGAGACGAGGAGTGGGCGGAAGACGTTAGATGATACTATGGACTGTTTAAGAGCATCTGATATTTTGAGGGATCTTATTGCGTTCTCAAATTGATTAGTACGGTATCATTACTTTGCCTTCTGCCGAATTTATTCTCCCTTCATACTTTGGAGTCGTATTATCATAATTGCCTTCTGTGTCGCCATGATATATTTTCAAAGTGAAATCATATTGAGGCATATTTTCAATGGTAAAAGATGCGTCTATATTGCAACGACAATCTGCTATATCTGAGGATGGATACTCAACTATCGTCATTGTCCCATCGGTATATGTGACTTTGACATTCACTTGCTCATAATCACATGGATACACAAGTGATGTGAATTTGCATTTAGTGACCTGCCCCTCAAATAACATTTCAAACGAACCTTTAGTGACCTCACTACGACTCTCAGCGTTGTCGGTATCCCAGTGTGATATACAACCGGTATTTTCGAGATTTGAAATATAAGGATTTTGAATAACTGTATCCTCCATGCTTGAGCAAGAACTTGATACAATAGGGGCCAATGTTATAGCTATGAGTTGAATTATTAACGGTTTCATATTACATGATTATTACCTTTTTATGATTAATAATATAGACTCCTTGTTTCAGATTAGAGATTGCGTCAGCTTCGGTTTCATATTTCCCGACATGGAACCCTTGAAGGTTGAATACCTCTATCGGTGTTTTGGTTTGGACTCCTTGAACAGATGGGATTCAGGCATATTCGCTTATGGGTAGATGATTGTTGAACCACTCGATATTGCGTCTTAAAGCGTTCTTTATTCTGTCTGCCCTGAGTTGCGCTGTCTGTGCCGGATCTTCATTCCATCTTTCGCAATCTTTTTTCCAAGCCTCGGCAAGAGGTAAGACCATTGCATTTATATAGGTGTATATTTCGGAAAGTATATCAGTATAAACATCCTCCCAAACCGATCTTACCGATTGGCAGAAACTGTCATATTGGATTATCTCTCCAATCCAGTGCGGAGTAATTCCATAATGGACTTTCATACGGAATGTGTAGTCAGTCTTTTCGCGGTTGTAGCATACTAAATCCCATATCGGACCGGCAACCCATCTGGCATTTTTAGACAAGTCCTTATGAAGATAGAAACTGCCGTGAAAGCCGTCGGGGTTATCCATGACTTCCTGCAGGATAAAAAACTTGGCTATGCTTTCCTCATTTATGTATTTCTTCCATTCCGTTGAGGTTTTGTCGTTAGAATAGATTGCTGCGTTAATTGTCTTAAACTCGTTGGTAAGCCACTCCAATTGAGCATCAGACAAATATTTCGGCGAATGATAGCGCAGTGTAAGGTTCCATCTGTTGTTTTCAGGAATTGTAATCTGATTTTCATCATGATAGTTGTCAACCTCTACAAGCCAGCCCCCTTTTTTTAAGTCGGGTTTTGTTTCCTTATCCTGCTGTTCATGGATATTTACCCTGTTTTCGTCAATCCGTATGGTTTCGGTAAGAAAATATAGACCGATATAGTCGCCGTTCAATACGACTTCGACCGGTCGGAAACTCGGGGTCCATTCCCATAAGTTTCCCCAGTTATAATCCTGCGACAGTGTTTTCGGTAGGTTTCAGCAACGCCCAGTGTTTGTTTTGGGGCATACCCATCATGGCGGTCTTTTTAGCGAGCTTGATTTTGTAAGGTTTCTTCGGCCCTTTCCAGGAAGAATGACCTCTGCCACGTATCTGCATAGGCAATGGCTCAGCCTCCGTGCCAAGAGCTTCGATACCTTCCACTCCCATCGGGTCAAGCCGGTAAGTGGCATTCAGATATACCTCCTTAGACACGATAGGACTGCGCCCTTCGGTTTCTATATACAGCACAGGCAAAGTACCGGATATAGATATTGGAGATGAAGCGAGCGGATTTACCGCGTCTATTTCGTCCGTACACGAAAAGAGCGTCAATGCGACTAAAAAGCAGCCCATTACTTTTACAAGATTTGTCATAAACGTTGTTTTAGCAATGAAAGTAACTGGTATGTTGTAAGCATACTTGACAATGGTGATAAATTCTCGCCCGAATGTTCCACCATGTCCGCAAATGCCTTGATTTCTGACAAAAAACCTTGCGTATATAGCTGGTTGTTGGCAAGAAGTGGGTTGAAGTTATTCCTCTCAATAAGTGTCTGTTCGGTATTCATAAAGAGACCCAGTTTCTCCAGCGGCATTCCTGCAATCCTTTTCGGATGCGGGTAATGGCATAGTCGCTCCATCTGTTCAAGGTGATATTTCCCGGCCGGAGTGTTGACATGGAGCGTTTCTTTTGGATCAGTCCATGAATATGCGGTGGATAATTCAATAAAGCCTTTGGCGACTCCGTGAGAAAGTAATGCCTGAACAGTCGTTGTGCCGTGCCTGTCAATCCGTTGGACAGACCTTAATTCAGCATTACCGAATAGACATAATGCCAGATCAACCGGATGAATAAACAAGTCCGTATAAGGGTTTCCTTCGGGATATGCTCCTGTGTGATATGATAATGTATAGCTTATTGGCTCGTTTTTCGACAGCCGTTTCTTCAGTTCCCGTACTAATGGAGAGTATCGCTTCTGCATACCGGTCATAACTATTTGTCTTTTGTCAGCGGCGGTCAATAATTCAAGCTGATCGAGCGTCTGACATGGAGGTTTCTCCACAAACAGATATTTGCCGGATTCAATCACGCGGACACATATATCATAGTGTGATTGTGGCGATGTGCAGACAAAGACACCCTTCACTTCGGGGTCATTCAGTATGATATCCAATGATGTAGTTGCCGTCACCCCGAAACGGCGTTCAATCAATGCCTGTTTGTCAGGGGTCTTACAGCAGATGTATTTCAGCGTTATTCCGAGATACTGCAACACCGGGTAAAGGTTCTGCAAGGCATGACTGCCCACACCTACAAACGCGTACATTGCTGAATATGGCGATTGCAGCATTTCTCTGTTACGGACTGACCGCCAGCGTTGTATACCGCTGTCTATGAATCCTTTCATTTCTTTATTGTTTTTAGATATTTTCGATAAGTCAGGCGGCTGTCAGCACACCAGCGGTATTCTCCGTATAACATTTCTATAATCTTCTTGGGTAAGACCTTCTCCAGATTACGGAGCAGTATTATGTCATATTTACGATGAAAATTTATCCAGCACCCGTTACATTCTTTTGAGTGGCGACATTGTGTTGCAATGCTTTCAGCCGAGTTAATAATCTCGTCAAGAGATTTATTCCTGATATTGCCGAGTGTGACATCAAGGTTCTGGCAGACAGGCACATTGCCGTCAGGATGGATTACAAGCGAGTTGGTGATTGAATGGCAGCGCAGGCGCAGATTTCCATTGCGCCACTGATCGTAAAGAGCCACAAAATCATAGTTCTCCTGTGTGTCATGTATGTTGGCAGGGATTTGTGAAATATATTCCTCACCCTGCGCTTTCAACATTTCGGCTTTCGTATCAAAATATGCCATTGTGCCGTATATGCCTATGCGTATGTCAATTCCATAGCGTTTCGCAACTTCAATGGTATATTCCATATCCTTGAAACTATTGAACGGCGAGAGGCAGAACATAAGCGATATGGGGATTTCATCTTTCAGTTCTTCGATGACTCTTATCACTTTGTCGTAGCCGTCAACGCCACGCATATTTTTGTATGTGTTACGGTCACCGTCAAGCGACAGATACAGATGTCTGGGGCGATAACGTCTTGTTAGGTCTATCACCTTTTGCGGCAGGAGGCAGTTTGAGAGCAGCGTGTAATTGGGATGATTCGCCTGAAACCACTCCATTATCTCATCGGCCTGTGGATGCAGCACGAACTCGCCACCCTCAAGTCCTACTGTCGTATTGCGGTTTATGCAACGACTTGACATCAACGACACGATTTCATCTTTGGAAAGCGTGTCATGTGGTTTTTGCCATATCGAGCAGTGTCGGCAGCGCGACTGGCAGCGGTTGGTGGCGTAGATCATAAGCTGCGCCAGCTTCTTGCTCTTCGGAAATAGAATATTCCGAATGAAAAGCACTCCGTTACGTAGGTAGTCTGATATTTGATACATGCCTTTTGTGTCGGTAATTTCACCGTATAGATGAAATCACCGGCAAAAGACTGCATACTGAAGCAACTTATATCAATCACCATGTGAATCTCAATCCGATAGGTATCGTGAACTCAAACGGTTTTTCCTGACGGATTGTCTTGACATCAGAGCCGGTGTTGAAATAATATCGGAACGATGGTTCAGCGTATATGCTTAATGACGGCGTGAAATGGTACTGGATGCCAAGTCCTCCCTCTACTGACCACTGCAAGGGAGCTTTAATATGGAGAAAATCCTTATTCGTGGTTCCTAATTTCGGAGAATATTCCAAAATTGATTGTGTGCCATAAACAGGAATATCCAACGCGCCGCCACCTTGACCATACAGCGAGAACCCGTTGTATGTTAATATTCGATAGTTGAGTTTTAACGGAACGCCTATGTAATGTATGCGCTGGATTGTTTCTTTGTGCATCAGTTCGCTTTCCGAAAGGAAGTCTGACCGCAAGAATGTGTAACGCAGGCCGGTTTCTATGCTCCAACGTGATGAAAGCGATTTGTTGAGAGACAGTCCTATTACCAGCGGCATATAATGACGTGTTTTCTCTGTAACGTCGATTTCTCCGGAGGGACCTTCCACATCAGGCACATCGGGATTAGGTATCCGGTATTGGTTTAAATCATTTTGTTCAATGCTGCCGGAGTATGCCAATGCCAAAGACCAATTTGGGTTTTCGGCATGTTGGGTATTTGGGAAATCCTCTTGTGCAATAAGTTCTTCTCGATTTATGATATTTTGAAATACTCTTACGGTGTCGTTTGCAATACTGTCATTCTTAACAGTCGGCATACTATCGACAGGGATAGCCGCCTCTGCTATATTTTGTTGTATTTCAGAATGTTCTACTACTTTATAAATCATTTTTGTACTTGGCACGATACTGTCAACCGCTGAATTCTTATCAGCAATTGAGTCGGTGACTGCGGGCGTTTCTTTATCAGCTTTGTAGCTTATAATCGGTGTTGATAGTGTTTCTTCTCTACGATTGATAGCCCAGTCCCAGACAAGCAATATAAATCCTATAATTGAGAGGATACCCATCTCCATACGATATTGAGTGATCATACGTCGCAGCATTGCCTTTGCGTGCGTAAGTTGCGAAGATGAAGAGTGGGGAGCAATGCCAAGCAGAGCGGCAATTTCTTTATGCGAAAGTCCGTCAAGCACTGCAAGCCGAAAGACTTTGCCGTAGCCCTCAGGAAGTCTGTCTATGATGCTGTCTATCTCTTCCCACGTCAATTCCGTGTTCCTTATATTGTCCTCGTCGGTTTCTGTGGCGATTGAAACATCTGACAATGGGACAAAGATATGATTTGATTCCTCTTTAAGATATTGGAGAGCAAGATTTTTCATTATAGAGGTAAGCCAAGCCTCTACCTTCTCGGCGTTTTTCAAAGAGCCTATTGAGGCAAATGCAATAAGGAAGCCATCGTGCAGAATATCCAATACAGCATCGTGATCATGGACATAATACGCCACAATCTCATACATGGGGGTAAGATAAGTCTGATAAAGAATCCCGAAGGCTTCTCTATCTCCCGACTGACAGCGTTGTATAAGATGTCTTTTATCCATTGATTCAAAAACCATCTTAATAGATGGTCGCAATATCAAAAGACTGCATGGACTTTCAAAAAATCGTTATCTACAATTTGTATGTCAACCTATATCTACGCAAATTTAGCTATATTATATGGCAATAAGAATATTTGTCTAATTATACTTAGACAAAGAAATACTACCTCGGCAAAAATACTATGGATAGTATTACTATTCTTCTTCATTAAATGCATGGAGGATTTCTTCATCTTGCTCCAAATCAGCAAAGATGAGGTTAAAATGCCATCGCATTTCATGGATTTTTAGTGCAAAATACACTTGTCTATTCCTGACAATAATTATATAATACTCTGATAATAAGTATTCAAACCATTCTTCAACGAGGATGAATATTGAGCCTCGTTAAGAGGGCTAGACTAATGAATATCAATGAGTTGAGCGTCGCGGTTTGCGATAGTTCAACTCTTTTTTCTTGCATTTTACCGCATTTTACGGCAAAATTAACTGGCGTAAAACTAACGACATAAACAAAAAGGAGTATTGGCACCAACCGATAAACTGTCGTATAACCATCGACATTTTACCGGAAATCGCGGAGGGGGAGTATTACAATATCAATTATTATATTGAATTGAAAGCCAACAGTATGCGTCCTAAACTCCAAGTCTCAGACACTGTCGACATAGTTCTTAAACGGAACTCTGACATGACTTTTACGAACTCTCATACTTACTTTCACAAGTCACCTCTTTCTGCTCAGAGTAGCCTCAAACTATCAATCTCGGCCTTCTTTATCCATTGAGAATGAACAAATCTGTTCATTTACGATGGATATATTAGAGAAATTTGACAAGTATTCCCTTGATATTTAGCGAAATCAAGGGCCCCATATCATATTTTTACTATATCTTCGCCTTATAAGATCCGAACAGGCCGATAGCTTTAGGATAAACTTTTAGCTGTCAGCTGATATAATTGGTATGGGAAAATTATCGCGACCTTACCCTACAGGTCATTTAAGATTATATAAAACAAGTAAAAGCAAAGCCGACAAGCCTTTGTCGGTGCAGATTGAGTATGCGGCAAAGTCTGTCGCTGTACGGCGCTCAACCGGTCTGACAGTAAAGGAGAAAGACTGGAACCCGAATGAGAACAAGGGGCGTGGTGGTGTCCGTGCAAGTTACGGACAGGATTACCGGAATGTCAATAACCGTCTCGCCAAGCAACTGGACGAAATGGATGCCCGGATCGCGGAATGGTGTGTGAAACATCCGAATCAGATAACTGTCGAGATTGTCCGCGCTTTCCTTGACGGCCTGCCTGTCACACGTGACGACAAGGGTATCGACTTCTCCGACTTTGTTACAACCAACCTCTATATTCATCGCTCAGGACACCGTCAAAGTTGTCGTAAGTAATATACTCTATGAACAAGGTTATATAATAGTTCAAGGAATGTCATTTCCGGCTTTATCTTGCGCATGATACATCCGTCGGTATAAAGGCGTCTCCGTCTCAATTCTCCGTCCTTAAAACGGTTTACCACACAAATGCCGTTATTGTAGCCGTACCTTATATACAGGCTCAAATGCCCGGCAGGGATTATACAGTAACCGGCTTCGTTATATTCAAGGGGCGACCATAGTACAAGTTTTTTAAATATCTGGTGGTAGAAGTCAAGAAACTCCTTCCTGTCTCTCATCAGTATCGACAAAGGTTCCTCTAAACCGTCAAGATATTTTTTACAAAACGGTTCTTTAGATTTATATTGTTTTTTATTA